>JBGAJM010000009.1:0-80298 GCA_044224925.1 Kapaibacterium sp. (SeqCode) | reverse complement strand
CGGCCGTACTCTATCGGGTCGATGCATTCCAAACGCTCAAGGACATCTGCATAGCTCGTCGGGAATGTCATAGCTGTTCTCTCTAGGTTCTCATTCGCGTGTGTTGATCACACAATGAGACGGAGAACAAGGAACGACCGTCATGGGGTTCCACCTACATCAACACAAGGTCCCCAAGGCGGCCACAAACAACAAAGCCCTTTGTAATGCAGTGATCACAAAGGGCTTACGTTTTTCTCGGAGTGGTCAGGGAGGGAGTTGAACCCCCGACACATGGATTTTCAGTCCATTGCTCTACCAACTGAGCTACCTGACCAAGGGCTACAAAGATAAGAATCTGCAGATTAATACAGAATCAAGAATACAGAATGGCCACGCAGTGTCGCACGCTAGTTGAACGGCGTCCAAGCGAAGGCGACGGTTGGTACGACAGCAGGCGCTGTGAAGACGCTCATGCCGAAGTCCATGGCGATGCGGTCGTTGGCGAGGCGCAGACCGAGATAGAGCACGGTGTTGGAGGGCTTGGTGATGTCGTTGTTCCAGAGCTCGCCCACGAAGTGCAGATCGTGCGCATCCGAGAAACGCGAGTCCATGCAGAGGCCCACACCGATGGTCCCGTTCGCATAGTACACATTGGCGGAGTCGAGCAACGTGCCGAAGCGCACCTGCATCGGACTTTCCCCTGCCACCTTCGCAAAGAGCATGGTACTTACCGCCGTGCGCTTGCCCGTGAATGTGGCCACACCATAGATGTTGCCAAGGAAGTTGCTTGCGTTGAGCCATGTGCCGGTGGCGCCGACGGCGTAGTATTGCTTGCCGCCTTCGACAAGACCGTTCTCCGATTCGGCAACGGTGACCTTGAGGTTCACATGACTTACTTGTTCTGCTGAAGGGACGGTCGGGATGAAGGAACGTCCGGCCGTGATCGACACGATGTTACCGATGCCGGCACCGGCATATAAGAATGCGATCTGCATGTCGCCCAAGAAATGGTCGTTGCCAATGGGTATGGCCGTGGGCATGAGATAACCGCGATGTCCGTGCCGATACTCACCATCGGCATACTCCATCCATGCGATCTCCTTGGCATAGATGCGAGCTCGACCGAATTGCGTGCTGATCTTAATGAAGAACCCTTCCTGATCATTGCCCGTCTCGACGATGGCGCCCGTCACGATGTCGCCATTCAACAACCGCACCACGTACTTCGTGTCCGTGTTCGGCTCCACCTCGTCGATGAAGTCCAACACATACGCACTCGTCGCACTGTCCGGCCGCGGCTGCCGATAGTTCTGCGCAGAAGCGAGGGCAGGGAGGAGGAGGAGGAAGGCGGTGAGGAAGAACTTCATGGAAGAGAATCGGAAGAGGAATACACAATCAAGAATACAGAATCCAATCATTCAATCGCAAGATCAAGGATGCACGCAGTGTCCCACGAAGTGTCCCACGCTAGTGTCCCACGAAGTGTCCCACGCAGTGTCCCACGCTAGTGTCCCACGCAGTGTCCCACGCTAGTGTCGCACTCCGTGTCCCACGCAGTGTCGCAGCTAGTGCCCCCCACTGAGCGCCAACTGCCCGCACGCTGCATCGATATCGAGACCGCTGCTACTACGCACGATCACATTCGCGCCTTCGGCACGGAGCTGCGCCAAGAACCACTCGAACCGATCCGGCGGCGTGGGGCGAAGCTCTGCCGCAAAGCCAACGGGATTGGTGAAGTCGATCTCGTGGAACGGGATGATGTTGATGCGTGTGGGAACGCGACGTGCATACTTGGCAAGACGCTTCACGTCGTCCGGACCGTCGTTGATCCCATCGAAGAGGATGTATTCGAACGTGACGCCTTTATGCGTTTTGCGATAGTAGTATTCAAGTGCATCACCGAGTTGCGACAGCGTGTACTTCTTTGCTATGGGCATGAGCTTCTCACGCACGCCTTGTGTGGTGGCATGCAACGACACAGCAAGCTTGATGAGCTTGCCCTCGTCCGCCATGCGCATGATGCCCGGGATCACACCGGCAGTGGAGATGGTGACGCGACGTGGCACGATCATGTCCGTACGCTGATCCGTGAAGATCTCGACGGCCGCCATCACATTGTCGTAGTTCTGCATGGGCTCACCCATGCCCATGAACACAAGGTTCGTGATCTTCTCTTCGGAGTGCGCTTGTGCTTGCAAGTATTGGTCAACGATCTCGCCGGCCGTGAGATTGCGCGCAAGGTTCAACGTGGCCGTTGCACAGAACTTGCAGCCGAGATTGCAGCCCACTTGTGTGGACACGCAGAGTGTGAGGCGATGTGGCTTACCGTCTTCGTCGAGCTTCTCCGTCGGGATCAGCACACTTTCGATCGACCGTCCATCGTAGAGATCGAAGAGGAACTTCTTCGTGCCGTCGTCCGAGTGCTGGATCTGCTGCAAGGCAACGCTCTGCATGCGATAGGTTGCGGCCAGTGTTGCGCGCAAGGCGGCAGGCAGGACGACCATGTCGTCGATGGATTCTAGTCGGTTGATATACAGCGCATCGTACAGTTGATGCGCACGGTATTTCTTTTCACCAAGCGAGAGAAAAAGTTGTTCAAGTGCTCCACGGGTCAAGCCTTTGAGCTCGGGTGGACCCTTGACGATGTCACGTGCGGGAATTGCCATCTACAAAGATAGCGAGCTCAGCCGCTTGCCGCCCTACCTCCGTGCCGATGGCCACGCCCATGCCGTTGCAGCCGAACGCCTGCACATAGCCGGGTGCGGTGCGCTCCACACGCGGTTGCTTGGTGGCGCTGAAGCCCATGGTGCCCGCCCAGCGGTGTTCGATGCGTGGACGTTGCGTGGGCAGGATGATGGTGTAGAGGAGCTCTTCGAGAGCGTTCTGCACCGGCTCCGTGAGGTCGAACGACGTGGTGCGCTCGGCGTCGAAGTCCAGATTGCGGCCTCCCCCCAACAGCACACGGTTGCCCAGCGACCGGAAGTAGTAGTACCCTTCGTCGTAATGGAAGGAGCCCCGAAGGGGCAAGGAGGCAAGGGGCTCGGTGACGATCACCTGCCCACGCCCCGGCGTCTCCATCACCGCATTGGTGCATTCCACCACCACACCGGCGTGGAAGGTGCGCTCACCCATGATGCCCTGTGCTGTGACCGACCAACCATCTGTAAGCAATTCCTTACCCGTTACCATGGCACCCGTGTGGATGACCACGCCGCGCTCGGCCGCAATGGACCACAGGGCCTGCATGAGCTTGCCCGAGTGGAGCGTTCCTTCGTAGGGTGTGTAGATGAGGGTGGCGATGGAGGCCGACATGCCATACGTGGCAATGCGATCGTTGGCAGGAACGAACATGGTCCCGCCCACCACGTCGCGCATCAGATCGTTGATCTCGTCGAGATGGTCCAGACTTTCGTGGTGCTGCAGGAAGATCTCACTACCGCCATGTTCTTCATAGCCAATATCCCTGCCGCCACAGCGGGCACGAAGGGCCCGCAGCCCCTTCCACCGACGTTGGATCACCTCAAGGGCAGCGTCGACGCCAAGGGTCTGCATGTCGCACCAGATCTCGCTTGGAGATCCGATGCAGGCGAACCCGGCGTTGCGCGTCGAGGCACCCGTGGGCAAGAGTCCGCGCTCCAGCACCACCACGCGCCACGTGGGATGGAGCTCGCGAAGTTCAATGGCCGTGGAGAGGCCGATGATCCCGGCGCCGATGACAAGTGCATCGGCGCCAAGAAAGTGATCGGTTTCCCAAAAGGAGTTCATTGTTGTGATGCGTTCTTCATATCGAACACGCAGCTTTGGACGACGAGTGTTTCGGTGACGATGGTCGTTGTGCCAGGGATGACGGAAATCGTCGAGCAGACGCCATTCATGTAGCCCTTGTAGCCGATCACCGTGCCGTTCGTGTTCTTGTAGACCTTTGTGATCACGGTCTGTCCTGAGACTGGAGTATAGGTACTACCATAGATCGATACCGTGGCACCCGTTCCACCGGGGAGCGGCGTTGCACCCGGAGCCCAACCATACGTGCCTTCGGCCTTGGTGGTGGGCTCGGTGAACTTGATGGTGGTGCTGGTGAGTGCTTCGTTGTTGAACTGCTCCAAGCGGTTGTAAACGAGATCCCTGGTCAGGATCGAGAGGACGACGTCGCCGCCTCGCACGACCATGGTGTCGAACGGCATTTGGATCGACTTGACGGAATCGCCTGTAAGGAAGGCGTTTCCACAGAGTGCGTAGAGATAGCCCTTTTCGTCGAGGATCGAGAGTTCCAGACCAGGATGCGGTCCCGTACCACCGTCTTTACACGACGGAAGAGCGGCCATGGCAACGAGGGCGAACAGTGCGATGAATGTGGTCTTCATGGTGAGTGCCTTTCGTTGCATTAGAATTTGAGGTCGAACAAGTAGGAAAGGCCAAGCGTCAGGGAGCCAGGGACCATGCCCGTGATGGTCTTGCTTGACACGTTGTCTGCGGGGAATCCGATGTGCTCCACCGCCGAGCCGATCGTATAGCTGTTGTCGTTGTACACGCCGCTGAAGCCGTACTTGGCAAGGATGTCCACGGTAAGTGTCCCGATGCCGGAACTCCAGACGGTGATCTGACCACCAAGGCGAACATCGAGGGCCGTCTTCATGTCGGCCGTACGGACCTCGAACTCCGTGCCAGCATCGTTCTTCATCATTCCCGAGGCAGGGATGTTGATGCCCATTCCAATGAGGAAGCCGGCAAGGTTGATCATGGGAGCGATGGTGATGTAGTTGTAGCGCTCCTGGAAGGACTTCGACCAATTCGAGCCTCCGGCATACATCTCGTACGGACGTACCAGCGAGCTCACGGAACTGTAGGCGATGTCCAACCGGAGTCCCATGCGCGTGTCGATCCCGAACGGAGCGTAAATGGCAGCACCTACGTACGGCATCCCCATGAAGTCCGGGTTCACCTTTCGGCCGGTGGCGTTCTCGGTATTGATCCCGGCGCCCACGAGCCCAACGATCGGCCCGACCTTCATGACGTAGGATCTGGAATCGGTCTGAGCCTGCACCACCGAGCTGCACACACCGAGGACGATCAACAGAATGATCGGATACTTCATAACCCCCTCTGACTTCATAACCCCCTCTGAAAGAAAAATGATGAAGAAAAATACAGAATCAAGGGTACAGAATGCAATCTGTGGAATCGAAGCGAACAAGAATGGGGGCTCTAAGCCATTATGTATCATGCGATTACCTCATTGGATCCTGTATTCTTGATCCTGTATTCTCATCTTCATTGTAACGAATCCCCCTTGCCCGGCTTCTTCGCCTTGTCTATGACAAACACCCTCCTCACCGACGAGGAACTGTTCAGGCTGGTACGAGAGAACAACGATGAACAAGCCTTTCGAACACTGTTCCGACGCTACGACAAACGCATCTATGCGTATTGTCTGAGAGCACTGGGGAATCATGAAGAAGCGGAGGACATGTTCCAGACGATCTCCATGACGGTGTACGACAAACGGAGTTCTTTTTCAGATGGGAGTTTTGCCGCTTGGCTGTTCACGATCGCTCGCAATTACTGCCTGAAGGCATTGCGCGGACGGAAACACCATGCCGAGTTGAACGAAGAGATGATGGTCGAGGAAGTGGACTCGTCGCACAGACAGGATTTCCTGCTCCGCGCCGCCCTCGAAAAGGCCATCGCCCAACTGCCGGAAGAGTTCCGTGAAGCCCTGGAATTGAAATACTTCGATGACCTTGCCTATGAGGACATCGCAAAAGCGCTGAACATAGGTGTGTCGCTCGCGAAGGTTCGCGTCTTCAGAGCGAAGAAACTACTGCAACAATCATTGTCCCCGATCCTGAACGAACTACGATGACAAACGACGAACTTCTCTCCGGCTTTCTCGATCGCTCTCTGAGCGAGGATAGCCTACTGGAATTCGAAGCGCGGCAGCAAGCCTCGCCAGAATTCGCACGCGAGGTGCAAGAAATGTTGGCTGTCGAGAAAGCACTCGCAACCGTCACGCCGGTTGTAGCGATCCCAACGGGATTCCTGCAACAAGTTGAGGATGCCGTCGCAGGAAAGGTGGCCTCCGGCGCAACTGCTTCGACGGGTCTTCTCGGTAGCCTGAGCACAACGTGGACGTGGGTCGGCACCGCCGCCCTCGTTGCCCTTGGCACAGCCGCAACCGTGTACTTCACAACATCTCCAGAGTCGCACGTTGGTGTCGCACAGAGTGTCCCACAACGTGTCGCACCTAGTGTCCCACAAAGTGTCGCACAGAGTGTCCCACAAAGTGTCGCACAACGTGTCGCACCTAGTGTCCCACAACGTGTCGCACCTAGTGTCCCACAACGTGTCGCACCTAGTGTCCCACAAAGTGATAAAGCGCCCGTCTCCACCGAGGCGCAACTCGACATCAACAATCAATCCAGCGTGATCGCAAGCCTTCGCAAGGACCTCGATCGTTGCATGGCCAAGAACGATCGCATGGAATGTGCGTTGATCGCTCGTACACTGGGCACGAAGCTTCGCAAGAGTGGATCGTTCGATGAGAGCCGCGTGTATCTGCAACAGTCGCTCGACATTGCGCGCTCCATGCACCTGGTGCAGTACGAAGTGGGTGCGCTTGGAGAACTAGGATTGCTGGCACGCGATCGCGGCAACACGGCAGAGGCCCGCATGCTTCTTCAACAAGCCGTGACAAAGGCCGCATCGGTCGATGCCGCCTCCGCCGCCAACTACGAAAAGGCGTTGAACGAACTCGGTCAATAAGACAATTGCCTACATGGTGTGTATGAGTAACGGCGGTTCAGTTCAGTACTGACCGCCGTTAGTCTTTTGTATACAGTCTGGTCTCGCTCGACCAGAAGTAGAGCTCCGGATCGGCAAGATTCTTCCGGAACCAGGGCGTTTCGCCAATGCCATGTGCTCGCACGGGCACGCCCGACGTGGTCACCGATGGTGATCCGTTGTTCCACACATCGATGCTGCTCACCGACGTTGGGATCTTCATGGTCGGGAGTTCATCGATCGACGCATTCGGTGCAGAGATCACCAACGTTTCCGTTCGCTCAAAGAGCGGTGCCGTGGGATCCGGCCCTTGCGGCGCGCGCACACGAATGGTGCTTGGTTCGCTGAATGACACATTCCCTTCCACATCGAACACACTGAGCGTGGCCATCATCGTGGAATTCTGTGCAGAGTCTGCATCAAGATCTTCATTCATGTTCCACGTGAGCTGTGCCGGCAGGTCCAACGTGTCGGCAAAGGAACGGATCGTGGTCGAGTCCTTGGTGAGCAAGACACTCCACGCGCGGAGCGGGGCCTCGTTCACCACATCGGGATAGATGCGCACAACGGGAAGCGTGGTCTCCAAGATCGTGTCGGTCAAGAGCAACGGGGCGGTGAGGATCGAAGTCGAGTCCGACATACTGATCCAATCGTGATATCGCTCTGCATGTTCAACGTCGGGGAGGATGCGCGAAGGTGCGATACCGAACGACGACATCAGGTACGTGCGAACGCTTTCGATACGACCGCGAATGAGCTCTCCGCCCATCTCCGATCCATCGTCGACACCGTGAATGGTGAGTCGTGTTTGCGGATGCTGATTCATCCGGCTTCCGATGACGTTCAACACGTGATACTGCCAATGCGTGGCGGCATTGCTTTTCAATGTCGACTCAGAGAAACGCTGCGCATCCCGTCGTGGAAGCTTCACATACCGCGACGGAACAGCATTCTCCATTTGCGTGAACACCACCACCGGCAAGAGTGGCACGTGACGTGTCACACGTACACGTCTGATCTGTACACTTGCATCCGTGACGTCCTTGCCGCCATACCCCACGAAGGCAACACGTAAGGCCGCACGAAGCACGGCGGCGGGCTTGGGCAAGGTAGTTCGATAGTGTTGCGTGATCAACACGCGTGTGGTATCGGCACTCGATCGGAACTCTTCCACTTGCTGATCGGTGAGTTCAGTGATGGACTGTTTTGCACGCGAGCTCAACACCGTGATCGTGTCGCGTGCATAGGTGGTGTCGCGCACCAGGGACGGAATGTCTTGCGGACTGTATCGCACGCCCACTCCCACACGCACGAGCGAGGCAGAGACCGTAGAGTTGGTGGTCAAACTTTGGAGCGAGGTCTGAATGTCGACCTGTGGCGTGAGGAATACATCACGTTTCGCCGTAAGTGGCAGCATGGCAGAAGCACGCACCGAACCAAAGAGCACCGGACTGCGCATCGTCGAGATATTGCCACTGCCCGTCTCTTGCTCCACGCTTCCGTCCGTGAACTGAAGTCCTGCCGGATCGGTGAATCGCTCTGTTTGCGTGTAGCGCGAGATCAAGGGGATCATGATCGGAAACCCAACGTCGATGGCCAACCAATCGAGTGGTTCGTAGCGGAGATAGGGTTCGCTGTTCAGCAGTAAAAGCGACGCTGTGATCGAATGCTCGATCGTTGCGAGATACGGTCCACTCGGCTGCGCGATCGTTACCTTCTCGGGCGCCGTATACGTTGCCCCGCCACCTTGAAATCCCGTTCGCAACCCTACCCGCCATTGATCGCCCAACGGAAAATCTGCACCGAACATGAAATGCCCTGCGAGGGTCATCCCCTGCGGTGAGAACGTCAAGCCACCGGGATTCGGCACGCCACCAATTGAGGTGAAGGTGGAAAGGGGCGTGAAGAAGGTAAAGCCACCGGAAACTTCAAAGCTGTACGGCGTCTGCGCCCGAAGGCACGTCGCGGCGAGCAGCAGAAGAAAGAATAGGCGCATGGGCAAAGATACTGGTGGACTATTCCACCACGATCATACGAACGACACTATAGACGGTTTTTCCGTTTGCGCCCACGAGCAAACGGGCATAATACGTGCCCGGTGAAAGGGCAAGGCCGCCGCCGGAGCCGGCCGTCAGCGTGAATTCTCGCACACCATTACGAACTGGATCCGTAAGATCGGCCACGACGATGCCGGAAGATCGTACAAGATGGAACGTCCCGACATCCGTTGGCACGTTGATGAGTTTCATGGTGGCCGTGGTGCGCATCGGCAAAGGACTTACGACGATGTCGCACGGACCGCGCAGGGAGTTCACAAGGCGGGGACCGCCGTTATGTTCCCAGATATCCGAGATGGTGACCGTGGCAGAGTCGAGCGTATAGGTCTTGTTCTCGGTCTGCTCTGCGTCGAGAACGGCGCTCAGCGGACGGACAACGTCACGGTCTGCATTGCCAAGGGCCACAACACATTGGATCACACCGATGGTATCGGATCCCGTGACCAATCGCACTTGCTCTTGCGCTGTGCGTGTAAGGGTGACCGTGCTGATATCGCCCTGACGGTCGGTGCTGACCGTGGCGGATGTGAGCGGGATGAGAACCGTCGCATTGTACGAGAACGTGAAGCTCGCATTCTTGATGAGCGCCGGCTCGTCCGGCACATGATCTGCCGTAGCGATCACGGCAAGCGAGATCGTGTCACCGATGTTGGCCGCAACGGATGCGGGGGTGAGTGCAAGGGTGAGGACAAGTGGACGTGGACGGACCGTTGTGGTGCAGACCACAAGGGTTGAATCGACCACGTCGTTCTTTGCATTCAGGCGCTTGATCACAAGCGTGTCGACGAACGTACCGATACGTGTGGGTGTGCAACGCACCGTGTATTCCACACGGTCTTCGTCTGGCTTGACATTGATTTGTAAAAAGCGATTGAAGTCACACGGTCCATCGGTGAACTTACCGTCGGCATATGTATACGGTGTGGCAGATTCAACGGTGAAGGAACCGCTGATCTCTTTGGGCGCATCGTTCAGATAGGCATTGAACGTATGCTCAAACTTGCTTGGCTGCCTCTTCGCAACGCCATAGAACAGATAGACGATGGTATCCAGCTCCACGGGTGTCGGGTTGCCGGGGATGGTGTCCAAGCGAACGTAGGCCAATGTATCACGGAACACGCCGGGCTGACGTGGTTCGAAGGACGCACCAAGGATGACCTCGTCGTCTTGAGGATCACTCTCGGGGCTGATGATCAGGAAGAATGGCGCATCAAGGATCGTCGTATCTAAACGCTTGAATCGGCGTGGATCATCCTTCTCAAGAGGAATGCGCCTCTTGATCCCAATGGAGTCGCCGATGTAGATCGTGGGATCGTCCTTGGTGAAATCAACGGGGATGACCTTGGCCTCTTTCCCGGTTCCGCGCCCGAAGACGATCACGAGGATCTTGTCGACCACATTGCCCATGGGTGGCCGCTCCAGAAGGAGCGTGTCCGTGAAATCCCCATTGTCCGTTGGATGGAAGGTCAGGGACAATTCAACGAACTGTCCGTCGATCACGGGATAGCTTCCATTAGGGCCCTTTCCGGGAGCCACATCGAATGGATGCACGAAGCCGGAGGGTTTCGTGACCATGAAGCCCGGGCCGCCGGGCACACGGAGGTCGACGCGTACGACCTTGCGTGTCGTCGACCCGACGCGATAGGCTCCGAAATTCACCTTCTCCTGCTGTTCACGCGCACTCATGCTCGTCACGAATGACGTGAGCATGCAAAGGCCGACAAGAATGATGGAGTTGTGTTTCACGGGCAGGTCAAGAATCCATGAGTGGCTACGAAGTTACTCACAGAGCACGGTACAGACGGCACCGTTCCATGTTTGCGAGCGCACCTTGCCCGAGCCCTGCACGCGGACCTCGGCACCGGCCGCATGGAGGATGGTGATGGCACGCCGGAGCGGCAGACCAACAACGTTCGGACGGGCCTGTTGCTGTCGTGGTGGCTGGACGGTGATGGTCACATTCGTGCCCCGTTCCACCTTGCTCCCTGCCCCCGGATGCTGAACGACCACGATGCCTTGTTCAACATGGTCGACGTGGAGTCCCAACCGATGCAGCACCGAGTCTGCCACCAGTCCATCGACGCCGCGTACATCGGGCATGATCACACTATCGGCCTGTGCGCTGGCCGCGATCTTCTCGCGTGTGTCTCCGTCGAGCACCAACGTCGTCATGGTCTTCTGCACAATGCGTCGGAAGATCGGTGCCGCTGCCGTACCGCCATAGATGCTGGTCGACGGTCGGTCGAGCATCACGATCATGGCAATGCGCGGCTGGTCTGCCGGATAGAATCCAACGAACGACGCCGTATAGGCCTTCTTCGAATACAGGCCATCTTCCAATTGCTGTGCTGTTCCGGTCTTGCCCGCAATGCGCACACCCGAGATCTTCGCCTCTGATCCTGTTCCGCGTTCCACCACACCAACGAGCATCTCCGTGAGCGTGCGTGCCGTTTCGGCAGAGATCACCCGACGGATGATCTGTGGTTTGACCTCATGTTCGATCGATCCCTCTGCCGTGGTGATGGCCTTCACCACACGCGGCTGCATCATCACACCACCATTGGCAATGGTGGCATAGGCATTCACGATCTGCAAGGCCGTCGCGGCGAGCTGATACCCGAACGACATGTAGGTCTTGGTGGTGGCATCGAACTCGTGCGGACGTTTCAGCACACCGCGCACTTCGCCCGGGAGATCGATGCCAACGGGAATACCAAAGCCGAAGTCGCGCACGTACTTGTAGTAGACATGGTCAGGGATCATCGTGCTCACTTGGGCGAACACCACATTGCTCGATTGTTCGAGGGCCGTGGCGAAGGCCACCCGTCCAACAGGATGATCGTCAACGACCACACCGTCGCGGATAGCGAGCTTGCCGTTCTTTCCATCGACCATGTCGGTGGGTTTGATCTTCTTCTCTTCGATCAGGGCCGCTGCCGTCACGGCCTTCATCGTCGAGCCCGGCTCGTACTGATCGGTGATGCCGCGAATGCGCATCGACTCGCTCGAGGCCTTGTCAAGGCGGGAAGGATCGAAGGAGGGATACGAGGCCATGGCCACCACATCGCCGGTCGAAGGTTCGATGGCGATCACCGTGCCGCTTACTGCACCGGCCTCGCGTACACCGCGTGCAAGTTCTTGCTCGGCAACGCGCTGCATGTCGACGTCGATCGTGAGTTGCAATCCATTGCCGTTGCGTGCCGCCTGACGTTCGGGATTGACGCCGGGACGGAGTCTGCCACGTCCATCACGTTGCATGACGACGAAGCCACTCTGTCCTTTGAGCAAGGAATCGTACGAGACCTCGAGACCGGACACGCCGGTGTTGTCGACGTTGGTAACGCCGATGATCTGCGATGCAACAGGACCGTACACGAAGTTGCGCTTCGGTTCGCGCAGACGGATCAGACCGGGATCGGAGAGCGTGTCGAGATCCGGATAGACCACCGTGTTGATGCCGCGCGCAAGCCAGACGAATCGGCCTTCTGAGCGCTTCATCAGATCGAAGTAGGTGCTCGCAGGAACACCTGTTGCTTGCGAGAGCAATTGGAAGCACTTGGCGGGATCGCGGATCATTTGCGGATCGACGGCGAACGACGTGGTCTGCATCATCGTTGCGATGTCGCGCATCTGTCGGTCGTAGATCTTCCCGCGCTCAGCGCGCAGAAGCACTCTGCTCTCGTATTGCTTGCGTGCAAGTTCGCGGTAGGCATTGCCCTGCACCACTTGCACCCAGAACAATCTGCCGAGTACCGTCAGCAATGCCAACGAGAAGAGCATGAGCAGCAGACTGGCCTTCCAGCGAATGGGGTCGTACGGCTGCGGAAGCGGCTGATCGTTCCGTACGCTCATTCGTTGTTCGCGCGAAGCACGCGTGGGGCCTTGGTTGGAGGTGTCATGCCAAGCTTCTCCGACGCAATGCGCGTGATGCGTTCGGATGATTGAAGACGATGCACTTCGGTGCGCAGACTTTGATTCACGGTATGCAAGGAGTCGAGCGAATGCTGCAACCCATCCTTCTCACGCAAGAGTCTGTTCACCTGGATCACGTTGCTCACATACAGGACCGTTGCAACGGCGCTCACGAACAAGAGGATAAAGATACTCCAGCGGTTCAGCAGACGTCGCTGCTTCACGATCTGCGTGGGTTCCTTCACGGGCGCGGGGATGGCCTCTGTTTCTTGTTCGACCATGGTCTGTGTCTCTCCGTTATCGCACTTCTGCGCCGGCACCGATCGTTACGTCCGAAGGAGTCACGAGCGTGAGCTTCCCGTCGGCATTCGAAGCAGCAAGGACCATGCCTTGCGACTCAAGACCCATGAGCTTTGCAGGAGCAAGGTTCGCCACCACAACGATCGTCATGCCCACCAACTGTTCCGCTGTGTAGTGCTCGGCAATGCCGGCAAGGATCTGACGTTGCTCGGTACCAAGGTCGACGTTGAGCTTCATGAGCTTCTTCGACTTCGGTACGGGTTCTGCATTGAGGATCTTGCCGGTGCGGAGCTGCACCTTCTTGAAGTCGTCGATCGAAATGCGAGGCTCCGGTTCCGGTACGGCGGCTTCGGTGCCACCAAGTTTGGCGATCTCTTGTTCGATCACGTCGTCCTCGATCTTGGTGAATAGGATCACGGCCTCGCCAAGTGCATGGCCGGCAGGAAGCGTTGGTGTGAGTGCATCCATCCACACGTTGGTGCCAACGGCCACGTCGCCCGGTGCACCACTGCATTGCGGAATGTTGAGCATGCGCTGGATCGCAACGGCCGTGTTCGGCAAGACCGGTGCAACGGCCACGCTCAACGTGCGGATCACTTGCAAGCAGGTGCCGATCGTGAGAGCGCAATCCGCCGGATCTTCCTTCACGGCCTTCCACGGTGCTTTGTCGTTGAAGTACTTGTTCGCCGCACGTGCGATGTTCATCATGTCCATCACCGCATCGCGGAAGCGGAAGGCATCAAGGTTCGATGCCATGGCGGCAAGGCTTGCAGCAACGCTTGCATGCAGCACGTTCTCGTGCTCGCCTGCTGCGCGCTCCACTGCCGGAACGGTGGCATTGAAGTTCTTTGCTGTGAACAGCATCACGCGGTTCACATAGTTTCCGAGGATGGATCCGAGTTCATTGTTCGCGCGTGCCTGGAAGTCTTTCCAGGTGAAATCGCTGTCCTTCGTTTCCGGCATGTTCACGGCGAGCACGTACCGCATCACGTCGATGTGCTGTGCTTCCGGAAAATCCGTCACGTACTGTTGCAGATCGATGGCCCAGTTCCGACTCTTCGAGAACTTCTGTCCTTCGAGATTCAAGAACTCATTTGCCGGCACGTTCTGCGGAAGGATGTATCCATCGCGACTGTGCAGAAGGATCGGAAAGATGATCGTGTGGAACACGATGTTGTCTTTCCCAAGGAAGGCCGTATACGTTGTATCGCTGCCCTTCCACCATTCCATCCATGCATCCGGCGTTCCATGATCGAGCGCCCATTGCTTGGTGGCAGAGATGTATCCGAGCACGGCCTCGAACCAGACGTAGATCACCTTGCCAGCAGCGCCATCCACGGGAACGGGAATGCCCCATGCCATGTCGCGTGTGGCAGCGCGCTCTGCAAGACCTTGCTTGAGCCATGAGCGGCTTTGCTGGAGGACGTTGTCTTTCCACGTGCCAACGTGACGTTCGATGTAGTCTTCCGTCCATTGCTGGAATTCGTTGAGCTTGAAGTACCAGTGTTTCGTGGCACGCACCACAGGACGCTTGCCGCTCACGAGTGAGCGTGGTTCCTTCAGGTCGAGCTGGTTGTAATACGCGCCGCAGTTGTCGCATTGATCGCCGCGCGCCTTGTCGTAGCCGCAGTTCGGACACACGCCCTCGACATATCGATCGGGCAAGAACATGCCCGCATCTTCATCGTAGAACTGTTCCTCTTCTCGCTCGATGAGCAATCCCTTCGACAACCAGTCGCGAAAGAACTCCTGCGCCGTTTCCTTGTGCAGCGGGTTCGATGTGCGATCGTAGATATCGAAGGCAATGCCCGCCTTCTCCAATGCCGTCTTATTGGCGGCGTGGTATTTGTTGATGAGCTCCAGCGGCGTGATGCCCTCTTTGTCCGCCGCGATCGTGATGGCAACGCCATGCTCATCGGAACCGCAGACGTAGAGCGTCTCGCGACCAACAAGTCTGCAGTAGCGCGCATAGATGTCGGCAGGAAGCGTACTTCCCACAACGTTGCCCAAATGCGTGATGCCACTGGCATACGGAAGGGCAGAAGTGATAAGGTGTTTACTCATAGAGAACGATGTCGCTTGCAACGCGGCTTGCCGTGGCCTCGTCCACCATCATGCGAATGACGGCCAAGGTGAATTCGAACGCCGTACCGGCGCCTCTGCTTGTGATCAGCCGTCCGTCTTGCGCAACGCGCTCGAGCGTGTAGGCATATCCTTGCAAGGTCTCGGCAACGGACGGATGACTGGTGATCACGGCGGTACGCGCAAGCATGTTGAGCTCGTGCAAGACCACCGGCGCGGCACAGATGGCGCCGATCACGCCCTTGCGTTCACGATGCCGTTGCAGCATGTGCTCCAACTGTGCGTTCTCGATGAAGTTCTGTACGCCCTGCGATCCGCCGGGAAGTACGATGGCGTCGAAATTCTCATCGTCCGAGAGATCTTCCATCTGACAGTCAGGCACAATGCGCACACCGCGTGAGCAGGTGACAACGTTGCCATCGCCGGCCACGATCACATCGATCCCGGCACGACGTAACATGTCGATGATGATGACGGCTTCCATCTCTTCGGTGCCGTTGGCGATAGGTACGAGTGCTTTCATTCCCACTCTATGGTTGCAGGCGGTTTCGACGATATGTCGTACACAACGCGGTTGATGCCGCGAACTTCATTGATGATCCGATTGCTGATGCGTGCTTGAACTTCATACGGCATGTGATACCAATCTGCCGTCATGCCATCCGTGCTCGTTACGGCGCGCAGTGCACACACATACTCGTACGTGCGCTCGTCGCCCATCACGCCCACGCTCTGCACAGGAAGGAGAACGGCAAAGGCCTGCCAGATGGAGTTGTAGAGACCGGCAGCGCGGATCTCGTCGAGATAGATCTCGTCGGCATCGCGAAGGATGTTCAACTTCTCGGCAGAGATCGGTCCTGGAATGCGGATCGCCAGACCTGGTCCGGGGAACGGATGTCGTTCGACGAACCAATCGGGAATGCCAAGCTCACGACCAACAGCTCGTACTTCGTCTTTGAACAGTTCGCGGAATGGCTCGATGAGCGAGAGCTTCATCGTGTCCGGTAGTCCGCCAACGTTATGATGTGTTTTGATGGTGGCCGATGGACCCTTCACACTCAGTGACTCGATCACATCGGGATAGAGGGTTCCTTGCGCAAGGAATTGCGCATCGGAAAACTTCTTCGCCTCGGCGTCGAACACTTCGATGAAGGCGCCGCCAATGATCTTGCGTTTCTTCTCTGGATCCGAAACACCTTCCAACCGCGATAGGAAGAGCTCCGATGCATCCACGACGTCGATGCTCATGCTGAAGTGCTTTCGGAACAGCTCTTCGATCTGCGTGCTTTCTCCCTTGCGCATCAGACCGCTGTCGACGTGGATGCAGTGCACCTTATCGCCAATGGCCTTGTGCAACAACACGGCAACGACCGTTGAATCCACGCCACCACTCAGTGCACAGATCACGCCACCATCGCCAACCGTTGCGCGGATGTCGGCAATGGCGCCATCGATGAACGATGTTGCATTCCATGTTGGCGAGCAACCGCAAATGGTGAGCACAAAATTCTTGAGGAGGACGCGCCCTTCCGTGGAATGGGCTACCTCCGGATGGAATTGCACGCCATAGATGCGACGCTTCGGATCGCGAATGGCGCAGATGTCTGCGTTCTCCGTGTGTGCAAGGTGTTCGAATCCGGGTGGGATGGCGGTAAGGTGATCGCCGTGACTCATCCACACTTGCGTTGCCGCACGCATACCGAAGAAGAGGTCGGAACGATCGTCGATGGTGAGCATGGCCCTGCCAAACTCCCGCCGTGCCGCCTTGTCAACCTGACCACCCAATTGGTGGGCGATCAGCTGAAGTCCGTAGCAAATGCCCAACACCGGAATGTTGAGCGAGAAGACGTCGAACGAAGGGATGGGCGCGCCTTCTGCATAGACGCTGGAAGGTCCACCGCTCAGGATCAGTCCTTTGGGCGCCAAGGCCTCGAAGGCCTCCTTCGAGATGTTGTACGGATGGATCTCTGCATACACACCGGCCTCGCGCACTTTCCGTGCGATGATCTGTGTGTACTGAGAACCGAAGTCGAGGATGACGATGCGTTCGGAGTGTGTCATAAGTGCACAAAAATACGAAAGGGCGGCCGAGCCGCCCTTTCAAATCATCGGGGAGTGTGGAGCGGTCGTGAGATCAGTTGCTCAGATTGAACAGATAGTTCACGCCAATACCGAAGGATGCGGCCTTTGGATTGAACTCATCGCTCGTACCTGAGAACTCGCTCGCGTCGATCAATCCTGTGAGCATGTACCCACCCTGTACGAGGATGTTCACGCTACCGGTCTTGTCGCGGAAGACCGGGATCATGCCGGCAATGCGGAGTTCGATGTTCGGCGATGTCTGCTTCGTGGTAAGGTCCGCATCACTCGCACCGCTCACGCGAACCATGTGGTAGGCAAGCGGAATGCCGAACGAGGCACCGATCTGGAAACCAGAGATGTAGAACATCGGAGCGATGTTGAAGAACGTGTGCTTGCTGATGGTGGTGTTGTCGTCATTCGCGATCGACTCACTCTCCGGGCGCATGCGGTAGGTGTATTGCGCATAGCCGAGATCCGTCGTGAAGCCGATCGACTCGTCCCGGTTCAGAAGGATTCGGAACGTTGCCGCAACGTCAGGGATGAGATTGATGTTCGCACCGGTCTTCAAACCCGTTGGAATGTTGCCGGTGTTCACGCCACCCTTCCAAAGTAAGGCGGGACCGATGGCCATTTTCTGCGCCTGCATCCCCGTGGCCAACATCGACCCCAGAATGGCGACGACGAGTAGTGTACGTTTCATGGTGTTCTCCAATGGTGAATTGCTCGACAACAGCGAATCTACTGCGTTTTTGGTCAAGGTTCAACGAAGTCAAGGTCCTTCCCGAACGTCTCCTTCAAGAAGAACCACCCGGTAAAGGCAAGAACCAGCACACCAATGCCCACCACAACGGCACTCTCGACGAGTGGTGCGACCTGGAAGGATGGGTGCTGACGGAAGGTCTTGAAGAGGATCAGGGCCGGCACCAAGGCGCCGCGCACCACGTTGGGAACCGTTGTGGCCACCGTTGCTCGCATGTTCGTTCCGAATTGCTCTGCTGCTGTGGTCACGAAGACGGCCCAATATCCGGCGCTGAAGCCCAGGAGTCCGCATTGCAGATAGGTGAGGGCGGCTGACCGTGCAGGGGTGAAGAGATACCAGGCCACCGTGCATACCGTGAGGAGCAGGAAGACCAGGATCGTTCGACGTCGGCTCTTGAGCCACTGACTGATCAAGCCGCTCACAAGGTCGCCCGTTGCCAGACCCACATACGTCCACATCACGCTCTGTCCGGCCTCGATCGCCTCCATGCCGCCTCCCTCCTTCGTGAACTCCGGACTGAAGGTGACGAGGATGCCGATCACATACCAGATGGGTACGCCGATGGCGATGCTTGCCAGATAGGTCCCGATCCGGTCCTTTCGAAAGATCATGAGGAAGTTGCCGCGCGACACGCCTTCGGTTCTGGTCTTGTGGAACAGACCCGACTCGCGAATGCGCACGCGCATCACCAGCAGTCCGAGTCCCATGAGGCCGCCGGCGACGAAGGCCGCCTTCCAATCGTAGAAGTGATGCACGAAGTAGGCTGCCACGGCACCAAGAATGCCCATGCTCGCCACCACGGTGGTGCCGTAGCCGCGCGTTTGCTTGGGCATGATCTCTGCAACGAGCGTGATGGCAACACCGAGCTCGCCCGCAAGACCGATGCCCGAGAGGAATCGGAACAACGCATACATCGGGACCGATGACACGAAGGCGTTCGCGATGTTCATGATCGAGTACATGAGAATGGAGCCGAGCATCACGGAGAGACGGCCCTTCTTGTCGGCCAGCATGCCAAAGAGAAGTCCCCCCAGCAACATCCCCACCATCTGCGAATTGATGATGAACTCACTGGCATTCTGCATGGAGGCCGCGTCGACGCCAATGGACTTGAGCGACTCGATGCGCACGATGCTGAAGAGGATCAGATCGTAGATGTCCACGAAGTATCCAAGTCCGCACACGATCACGGTAAGCCAGATCCGAGGAGATGTCATGAGGGTGGCAAGGAAGAAGGGGCGAACCCGGATGGAAGAAGTTCATGCATCGTGAAGCGCTGTTCCTGTCCGCTTACCGTTCGACACACCACGACCATGTCCATCGACACCTCTGCCAACACCTGCCGACATGCACCACAGGGCGTGATCGGCTCCGGCGTATCGGCGATCACCACACAGCACACGATGGCACGGTTGGCATCGGCCGTGGCGGCCGTCACCGCTGCGCGCTCGGCACATTGCGTGAGGCCGTAGCTGGCGTTCTCGACATTGCATCCACGATAGATCGTACCGTCGGCGGCAACGAGTGCCGCCCCAACGAGAAAGTTCGAATACGGAGCATAGGCATGCCGCCGAACAAGCGTTGCTTGTTCAATGGCCATTCGTAGTAGCGACTCGTCGATCATGCCTGCCTAGATTTGCGGTGTGATCCCCAAAGATACATTACGAACGGCCTTGCGAACGAAGCTGGTGCGATGGTATGGTCGCTCGGCGCGACCGTTCCCGTGGCGCGTCGATGTGCCCGACCCGTACCTGATCTTTGTGAGCGAGGTGATGCTCCAGCAGACACAGGCACCGCGCGTGGCGCAGAAGTTGCCGGTGTTCCTCGAGCAATTCCCCACCGTCCGTCACCTGGCGAATGCATCAACCGGCACCATCGTTCGAGCTTGGCAAGGCATGGGTTATAACAGTCGGGCTCTCCGATTGCGTGATGCTGCTCGTATGATCATGGAACGGTTCGATGGCGTGGTCCCGTCACGACCGGAGGACCTGCGATCGTTACCGGGGATCGGACCGTATGCATCGGCTTCCATTGCATGCTTTGCGTATGACCGACGCACCGTTGTTCTTGACGTGAACATTCGACGTGTGTACTCGCGCTGGATGCAGCAGCGTGCAACAACCATTGACGTGGCCACTGATGCGATGCTGCAGGACTTTGCACAGGCCATCATTCCACCTCGCCACCCTGCCCGCTGGCACAATGCCGTGATGGAGCTTGGGGCCGTGGTATGCACGGCGCGAACACCGCAATGCGAGCGCTGTCCGATGCGTTCGGTCTGTCCGTCCGCCTCGCGCATGACGGAAGGTGTGCGTGTGAAGAAGTCCGAGCCGATGTTCCGCGGTGAACCTCAGCGTCTGTGGCGCGGTCGTGCGGTTGAGGTCTTGCGTACACGTCCGCACGGAACATCGATCACCCTGCGTGCCTTGTTCAAGGCCACAACGCGATCGGTCGGCTCACAACAGGAAGTGAAATGGTTTCGCGATCTCATGCAGAAGATCGCACGTGACGGTCTGGTTGTGATCGACGGAGATCTCGTGCGCCTGCACGAATGATCACAGCGTGTACTTGATGCCGGCCGTGAACACGTTAAACTGACTGATGCTATAGTCCACCGAGAATCGAAACGCATCGACAATGGCCGTTGCACCAATGGTCCACTTGATGTTCTGCGCAGAGCTGAGAATGGTGGACGTCTGCGGCTGCGTATCGCCCGGATAGCATGGAGGATCGGGATAGGAGGGTGCGCCCGGCGAAGGCGGCGGGGGCAACAGACCGAGTTGCAGTTGGATCTCCTGTGGCAGCGGATAGGTGTAGATGGAGTTCACCGAAATGGTCTCGTACGAGATCCCCGAATACACATCGAGCGCTTCCCAAAAACGCTTGCTCGCATGCAGGTTGAAATTGAAGATCGTTGCCGTGGCATCGAGCGTTGCGTTCGTATATCCGACCGTGTTCTTCAGATTCGTTCCCTGATAGCCGAACTGTGCGGCCATGTCGAACCACTCCTCCGGAAAATACTGGGAGAGACTATGGCGGATCGCACCACCCCAGAAGGCGAACTTCCCGACGTTCTTATCGAACTCGATAGGAGGAATGAACCGCACCATGATCTCTGTGCCGAAGATCGATCCCACTTCCAGTTGCGGAACGGCTGCCACCAAGACGTTCATGTTCGCGCCGGGCGGAAGCGTGAGATAGCTGTTGAGCTGCAATCGAGAGACCAGCGAATCAAGTTGCGCGGCCGTTGATGGCGAAGTCGCCAAGAGGATCTTGTACTCTGGTCGGGCATGCAGGAGCGTCATGAGATCGTCTGTCGTAGGCAAGAGCACACGTGTGTCCGGTTGGTAGCCGAAGAGCGTTGGCGCTTTTTCCGGAAGGACGAGCATGTTCGAGTCCAACGCATCACGAAAGATCTCGTTCATGAGCGACGTTGCAAGACCAAGCGTGTCGCCATAGGTTGGATTGATGGTGTAGACGGGCTTCCCGTCGACCATGGTGAGTGTTCCATACTTCGCCAACTGATCGCCCACATTAACGCGCGGACCAAGATCGAGCGTTGGTGTGTACCACTTCATATCGTCTTGAATGAATCCCACCATCGTGTTCACACTCACGCGGAAATAGGGCTTGTCCACTTTCTTCGGAATGCGCGCACCGTCGAAGAATCGCGAGTTGGACGTGGCATTGATGCTCACCACCATTGGCTGAATGAATGGCACGGCATTGCTCTCGAAGAGCGTCTTCGTGAGGTTGCGCGTGATGTCCACATTCAACGGAACGATCGCATTCGAGCACGTGTCGGGCGCAGCGCGCAGCACGGTCGTTGCAACCACGATGCACACGAGGAGAGGGAAGATCTTCATCTGCGGGTGAGCCAATTCTTGACGAAAAGGTAGATGGGGATGGCAATGATCATCAGGATGATCACTTTGAACCCGAACCACATCAAGGCGAAGAGGTGGAACAATGTCCACATCAACACTTTGAAGATCACCCATGCAACGAGCACGGCGATGATGATGGCGAGGATCTTCTTTCCATCCATGCAGGACCTCTTTTACGTTATCGCATCCAAGATGCGTGCCAAATAGTGCGCGGATTCACGTCGTTCATACTTACCGACCTCATCGATGTTCGGCACGGCCATTGGCTCGTTGTTCTTCCAACGCGTATACATCGTTGCAACGATGGACGCAACGGCGTCGACATCTTCTTGCGGCGCGCTCATGCCGGCATTGGTCTCGAGGATCAATTGCTCGATGGCGCTGCCGTGCGGAGCGAGGGCGATCACCGGTCGGTACGTGCCAATATACTCGTAGACCTTTCCAGGGACGATCTCGGCGCTCTCCTTGGCCTCGTCGACGATCAACAGGAGCACATCGCTTTGCATCAGGTAGGCAATGCTCTCGGCATGCGGCACATAGGCGATGTTCTCGACGCTCGATGCGAAGCTCGACGCTTCGAGCATGGAGCGCACGTCGTCGCCGAACCGACCTACGAAGCGTAACCGAACGCTCTCCGGTGCCAACACACCTCGCGCCTCCAGCATCTCGAGTGCACGGAGGAACTTGGCAGGATTGCGACGTCCATACATCGAGCCCGTATACGTGATCGTGAACACATCGTTCTTCACATAGGTCACACGAGGCATGTCGTTCGAGTCGAAGCCGTTCGGTACATGATGGAACTTGGACCGATCAAATGTCGGATACTTCGCGATGGCATCTTCGATGATGCCTTGCCATGCGCATTCAACAGCATCGGCCTCGGCGAACACCGAACGTTCTAGTGATCGGTCGATGGCCGCTGGCAGGAACCATCGGTCCGGCGTTGTCAGAAAGCCCGTCCACGGATCCCGAAAGCCCGCCACCCACGGCCGTGTGGTTTGTCGATGCAATGCACGTCCGATCAAGGCACACGTGTAGGGTGGCGACGAAGTGTAGATCGCATCGATGTTCTCACGCTCGATGAGTTCCCTTCCCGCCTTCACCGCCGTGAGCAACCATCCTACCCTTGCATCGGGAATGAAGAACGTTGCACGGATGAACTCCGCCAGTCGTTCCTTCCATCCGCTCCGTTGCGAGCTGGATTTGTTCACGTTCACGTCTATGGCCGCCGACCGTTTGCCCATCAAGGCACGATAGAGATCGTAGGGTTCGTAGATGCGCACGCGATGCACGTCCACGTGGTCAGGGATCTTCTCCAACAATGACTCGTCACGGGCAGGAAAATCCCCATTCTCCACTGTCAGCACAATGGGTTTCCATCCAGCCTCATGCAGGTACGTCACATGTTTGAGCACGCGCTGTACGCCCGGTCCACCACCCGGCGGGAAGTGATAGGCAACGACGAGAACTTTTTTCATGAGGGTACGCGCAGGAGGAAGGCCGCTTCCATGGCCAAGGCGCGTACGAGTCGCAGACCGGAGAGGGCAGTGATCTCGAGCGTCGGGATCCAGGCCTTGCCATACTTCCAGCGAAAGACCGGACGGAGGGCGAAGTACCGTTGATCGAGGATCTCGAATCCTTCTGCAGTGGCCGACGTGCGCACCCTATCTGCCGAGAGGCGGATCACGGCCAATCGCTCGACCTCTTCCTTGTTCACCGTCGTGGTCTTGTTGATGAACCGTTGAAAGATCGATCGTGGGAGCATGTGGATGAAGGGCAGCTTGGCCATGCGCGAATCGAGCAATTGCTGGTGTCCGCCAAACGGAGAGGTGTAGGGCGGAAAGGTCACAAGGAGCACACCACCGGGCTTCAGAAGCCGCTTGATGTTCCGCAAGGCGATGCTCGTATCGTCAAGGTGTTCGATCACATCACGCAACATCACGATGTCGAATCTTCCATGCCATTGCTCGGGGATCTCTTCATAGATCACGTCGTGCTCGGTGAGCTCCACGTGATACCCCGCGATCTATGCACACTTCGTGGTCACCGTGCGCAACAGTTCTCCCTGAATGTCAGTGCCCAGTGCATAGGATGCGCCGGCATCGACACAAGCCATAAGCACGCCACCCTCGGCGCAGCCGATCTCTGCAACGGCCGCACCGTGACAGGATACACCGCGCGAGGCGAGCCATGGAATGAGTGTGCCTTGTGCGAGCTTGAACTGACTGATCCAGTTCCGCGTGGTGCGCGGATGCAGCGATGCCGAGGCGATCGCATGCACAGGATCGTGATTTGATACGGTTGGTGTCATAGAACGGCCAAAGTTACGTGTATTTTTGTGCCAATCCCTACCCCTATGAAGTACTCCATCATCGTTGCCATCTATAACCGTCCGGATGAATTGGACGAGTTGTTAGAGAGCCTCACCCATCAGACCTATACCAACTTCGAAGTGATCGTTGTGGAGGACGGATCCTCCATTCCGTGCAAGGAGGTGTGCGAAGGCTATCGCAACCGACTGAGCGTGCAGTACTATGCGAAGGAGAACACCGGACCTGGTCCATCGCGCAACTACGGATGCCGACGTGCCACCGGTGACTACTTCCTGTTCATCGACTCCGACTGTACCGTCCCCCCAACGTACATGCAGGCCATCGATACGGCCGTGGACGCGCAGGGACTGGATGCCTTTGGTGGACCCGACCGAGAGCATGCCTCGTTCACGCCCATGCAGAAGGCCATCAGTTATTCAATGACGTCCTTCCTCACCACCGGTGGCATCCGTGGCAAGAAGGTCCGCGTTGGCGGAGTGTTCCATCCGCGTTCGTTCAACATGGGCATCTCACGCGCCGTATTCAACAAGACCGATGGGTTTGCCCAGATGCGGTTCGGTGAGGACGTGGAGTTCAGCATTCGTATGATCGAGCATGGCTTTCGTGTTGCTCTGATCCCCGAGGCCTTCGTCTACCATAAGCGCCGCACCGATCTGAAGAAGTTCTTCAAGCAGGTGCACAACAGCGGTATGGCGCGCATCAGCATCTTCCTCCGTCACCGCGATTCCCTCAAGCTCACACACATCCTCCCTGCCGCCTTCACCATCTACTGCCTTGTGGCCTTGGTGTATGTGCTGTTCGTGCCATTCGGGTGGGTGGCCGCGTTGCCATTGGCGCTCTTTGTGGCTGCCGTGTTCATCGAGGGAAGCGTGCGGTATCGATCAGCATGGTTGGGCATGCTCTGTGTTGCCGCATCTGTTGTGCAACTGATCGGTTACGGAATTGGATTCATCCGCGCCGTGGTATGGCGTATCATGATGAACAAGCCAGACGTGGTGGCCTTCGAACGGACGTTCTATAAGTGATCGGTCACGGCGTTGGCTACGCGTTCCACCGACAAGTGGTCCATGCACTGATACTCGGGATTCGTGCATGCATGCTTGAAATAGCATGTACAGGGCTTGTCCGGCTGCAATAGCACTCCCCGACCGTAGAGTTCGAACTCGTGCGGGTTGAAGATGTTGTTCATCAACACGACGTGTTTGCGTAAGCCAATGGCTGCATGGAGGGCCATCGTGACCGTGGTAACCACCGCATCACAGGCATTGACGAGTCCGAAGAACTTCTTGATCGAGAACGTCCCGGGATAGTAGGCACCGGTCGACGCGGCGATCTCGACATTGCGTTCGTGCTCAGCAGGTCCGCCCAACAGCACCACGCGACAACCTCGCTCCGTGAGCGTATGCACCAGGGATTCCCACGAGGCACGAGGCCATTCGCGGGCCACCCAACGGTCGCCACAGCCCGTGTTCAAGCCAACGAGCGGCCCTTTACCACTTGGAAGCGGACAGGGTGGCGCACCCGGGTCGTCGATCACATACTCCTGCTTCGCATACGGCAGATCACAGATCGCAAAGATCTCTTCGGGATACGAAAGCGTGTTCTGCTGATTCACGTCGTCGAACAACCCGGTGAGGAACTTCGGCACGGCCCGTTCATCGACGGGGTGCGGACGTCCATCCTGCCACGTATATCCGTACCGTGTTTTGGCGGATACCGAGGCCATGATGGCGCAGGCGTGAGGGTCTTTATCGAGGTTGATCGCAACATCGAACGACGTTGCCTGGATCGTCAGCACATGTTCTAAGGTGAGCGACAAGCGCTTATGCACGCGCTGTGGCAGCACATCAACGGACTGCGTCAGCCACCATATCTCGCGCTCAGGATACTTCTCTTGGAGGGCGGCAAGGAGCGGGGTGGTGCGGATCACGTCGCCGGTCGCGGCGAGTTTGATGATCAGGATCCGACCGACCGCTCTGTCATAGTGCGTACAACCATCACAGTGAACGCCATGTTCCTTGTGAGGCTTGCACGGTACATCACCGCGGAAATGAGTACAGTCGGAGTGGATCACCATCGATGAACTCATGTTAGAGGCGGACCTGGACCATGAACGTGAAGTTCAGCTGCCACACGAGGCTTTCCGGTCCTTCGTTCCGTCGGTCCGGTGTAAGAAGCTCTCCACGTCCACCTTCGGAAGTTGGTCGGGTATCTCGCCCGATGAAGTTCACTGCTCCCATGCCCACGCTTGTGTTGAGGAAGACAGGGTAGTAGATCTCTCCTTCGATACCAAGACGTGCAAGGGCACCAAGTCGAAAAGCATCGGGCTTCGCCTCGATGGTCTCATCCGTGCTCGGAATACCGTTCGCGTAGGTATAGGACTTCTGAATGGTGCTGTTGGCGAACATGGTTCCCCGCAGCTCCAAACCGGAGTAGACCCGTGCAAAGGCAAGCGGGAACTCGAGGAACGAATACTCGAAGCCGGCCAGCATGGTGTATGCCTGACAACTGTGCTTCAAGAACACGGTGTTGAAGGTGGCAGCCCACGACTGTGCACCGGTGTAGGATGTGTAGTCGAATCCGATCGGTACACGAAATGTCTTCTGCTTATCGAGATCTGCATAGGCGCGAATGCCCCAGCCGAACTGCATTCCATCGAACGAGCCGCCGGTGACGCTTGAGTCTTCGCCGACCATTCGATACGTTGCCGGATTGTCGTTCACGATCCATTGTGTTGACAGACCGGTACCAACACGAAACCGCACCTGAGCATGCGCATCAACTGCACATACAACAACTGCGATCGCCATCAACAGTGAAATGCGGAACTTCATAGGCTACACTCGTTCTCGAATACTATAACGCTGGGTTTCAAGTGAGTTCTTGACGATGAGCTCACCGATAAGACCGATGGAAATGAGCTGAACGCCAACAATGATCATGGCAACACCGAAAAGGGCGAGTGGTCGTTGACTCAACGATGTGAGACCCATGAACCACTCGATCACCAGATACAGATCTGTTGCAAAACCGACCACGGCGAACAAGGAACCGACAGTTCCAAAGAAGTGCAACGGCCGTTTCACATACCTTGTGGTGAACATCACGGTGAGCAGATCAAGGAACCCTTTGAGGAACCTACTGGCGCCGAACTTCGAGGTGCCATACTTGCGTGAATGATGTAAAACGGGGATCTCCGTTACACGAAAACCTTCCCAATGTGCCAGAGCAGGGATGTAGCGGTGCATTTCGCCGTACACCTGCACAGTGTCCACCACCTCACGTCGGTATCCCTTCAGTCCGCAATTGAAGTCATGCAGCTTGATACCGCTCATCATCGACGTCACGGCATTGAAGAGCTTTGATGGGATGGTCTTATGCCATGGGTCGTGACGCTTTCG
This sequence comes from Kapaibacterium sp. (SeqCode), assembly GCA_044224925.1. Lineage (GTDB taxonomy): Bacteria > Bacteroidota > Ignavibacteria > Kapaibacteriales > Kapaibacteriaceae > Kapaibacterium. Next base: position 52,719 of record JBGAJM010000009.1, on the reverse strand, counting down.
CTTCCAGCCCGACACAAGATCGAACCCTTCGTCGAGCTTCGATATCAGGGCCGGTATCTCGTTCGGATCGTCCTGGAGGTCTGCATCCATCGTGATCACGATATCGCCCGTCACTTCGGCAAATCCAACGGCCAGTGCTGCGGACTTTCCATAGTTCCGTCGAAATCGAATGGCCTTGAACTTCTGATTCCGTGCATGGATGTCGCGGATCACATCGTAGGAGCGATCCGTGGAACCATCATCTACAAAGATCACCTCGTAGTTGCTACGTGTGATCCTATCGAGTACCTGTTCAAGCTGTCGCGAGAGTTCCGGAAGAGACTCTTCTTCATTCAACAGGGGGATCACCACACTCACTTTTTGTGTAGTGAGCGAAGGCACCCTGCCGCCTCCATCCCTGCTACGTTGTTCGTTGCGTGGGCGGTACCGACGGCGTCTATTTCGCTGTTGATCGTTGTTCTCTTCACTCATGGGGCGATCACTGCTTAATGAATAGAGATCGAGTTGTCCTGCCGTCCACATGCGTCAACGTGAGAACGTACGACGCTGACGGCCAGTGTGCGGTCGAGACGGATACGTCCATCCCTTCCGCCTTGCCGCCTTCCATTACGTCACCCTGCAGTGTGCATACGGTGTAAGAGCGCAAGGGGGCGTCCGCACGGGCATGCATCACATCGGTGCAAGGTAATGGATAGACCGATGCCGACCGCATGGGTTCTTCTTGTACGGGCAGCGTGGTCGTGTTGTACCACACGATCAGCTTATACAGCGTGATACTAGGGTTGGCAATGTCAAGGCTTGCATTGGGTACCAACTTGGCCTTCGCAACGTTGTCCGGGAAGGTCGTGTATCCATCGACGATCCATGCGGAATCGATCAACTCCGGCAATGGCGTCAACCACGTCCACTTCAACGTCCCACCATCCCAATTCACCTGCATGTCGTACTCTTCACGATACGTCGTCCCCGGGGTCAGGAACCGATAGTCGCGAGGACTGAGCCAGATCTCTTCTGGTGTTGGAGGAATGCTCCACACATAAAAGATACCGGACGGCAATGGAAGCGTAGGGATCTCGATCTCGTTGAGTGCAGAGTCAACCCCCACGGTACCGATCCTACTTGCACCAAGGAACATCGTATAGCTCTTCGAGCCATTTGGTGTGGTGTTCTTCGCCGTCAACGTGATCGTCGGCGTTTGTGCACCGCACCATACAGGAGAAATGGCAAGGAGGGCGGCAAGGATGGTGATCTTCATGTAGAGACGCTGGATCGTATAGGAATAAAAAAAGGCAGCAGTTTCCTGCTGCCTTTCTTTTTAATCGCCATGGTTTAGCGGACGATCGTCACCGATGAGGTGAAGATGTTGCCACCGTTGTTGAGCTTCACGATATAACGACCGGCTGGGAGAGCGGCAGCATTGAGATCTGCGCTATACATACCCATTGTCATATCTGTGTCCACGATCGTGGCCACGAGTTCACCAACTGCATTGTAAAGACCAAGTGTGACTCGACCGTTGTTCACAACTGTGTAGTTCACAGCAGCCGTTTGAGCGACTGGGTTCGGAGCTACAGCAACCGTGAGAGCATTCGTGCCGACTTCTTCTGCCATAAGGCGGATAGCCGGAGTATTGCTGTTGTCGATCTTGATCGTATTCGTAACGCCGGCCTTGATGGAACCGAGGATCGAACCTGTCACTGCGTTGACCACAGTATAGTTACGATCTGGGTAGTTCATCGTGACCGACATTGGGAACGAAACGCCTTGCAGGTTGATCACTGGGTTCACAGCATCTTCAACATACATGTTCGTGTTGAAGCGAACATCGAAGAGGTTGTGTGGAGCAACTGGTGGCAGTTCGAACATTTCACGTGCTTCGACCTTTGTACGCTCAGTAAGGTACAGATCGGTGGACTTACCGCTCATGTCGTTGATCGACACTTGCGTTGCATTTGCCAGCACGCTGTTGCGAGCGGCTGCCATGTTAATGCCTGTCTTGCCGCTTGTGCGAGCAGACATGTTCAGGTATGCGTGTCCGCTGATCTTCATCCAGTGACCACGACCAGGTACAAGCTCGGTGATCGCCTCATAACCACGGTTGGTGTTATAGCGATAGATGTCACCAAGGATCTGAGCATCAGCAGTACCGATGACCGTAAGGCCGATCGACTCCGTGTTGATAGGTGTGGAAAGCGAACCGATCGTGTTCCAGCCTTCATACAGCTCTGTCTTGTACGTGTCTTCGTCGATGTGCGTCAAACGAACACCAGCGATGGTCTTGTCAACTTCATCGGCATACTTGATGAAGTAGCCGATACCTGGCTTGACCGTCTGGTTCTGCTGATACGTATTCTGGGAGAAGAACACTGGGATGTTCAGCGACTTCTTGAATACATCCTTGTAGAATGCCGACGATGGGTTCACAGGTACGGAGAGAAGGTTCCAACCCTTGTTGATGACCGGGAAGGAAACGACCTTTGGAAGTGTGTACTCGATAGCGAACGCTGTGATGTCTGCATCACGGATCGTGAAGGAGTACTTCGTTCCACCCAAGCTTGTTGCTTGACGCATGTTCACGTTGAAGCGCTCACCGTTGAGAATGTCACGGATGAACAGGTCAGAACCAGCAGGGAAGTCATCTGTATCCCACGAAACAACGATCGGATAGTTCAGAGCGCTACCGGCGTTGAAGCGGCAGATGTACACAAGTGTCGTGTCGGAATAGATGTTCCGGATATCACGCGAAGCGAACTTCGGACGGCTCGTGCTGGCTGCCCACAGGTCGCCAAGACCGAACTGATAGATATCGTTTCCATCCTTCGTTTGTGGATACCAGCGAGCACCAAAACCGTTCAGTGCACCTTGGTAGACCGTTTCACCGAAGAGCGTATCAACGGAGTCACGTGCGCGAGCACCGACACCAAAGATGATGTTCGTACGCTCGATCGGATTGTTCGAATTACGAAGTTCAATGCGGATACCACGTGTTGGACCGGAAGGACCGGCTTGCCACTGATTTGACTCATCGAACTGGCTTGGCTCGAATGGAGGACGGAAGTAGATGAACGTCACCTTCATACGCACTGGGGACACGTCCGCAGAGTAGGAAGTGAAGGTCAAGTATCCAACGTACACGCCGGCAACTTCGCCACCTTCACCAAGTGGAAGTTCATTCGGATCACAGATGACACGCATGTTCAGGTCACGCTGCAGTGTCGTTGGGTTTCCAAGTGGATCTGTTCCGTTCGTCGTACCAAGGATACCCTTGTCGAGATACTGGATGAAGCCTTGGCGCACCGGATTCGGGAATGGATTCACTTCACCCGTTCCACCCTTGGTGAACGACTTGAACTTCAGCCACTTCGAATCAGATTGAACAAAGATCTCCGTCATACGGGAACCGGCCGTTGCGTTGATCACATCAACGTCGCGCGTACCGATACCATTCACGGCATCATCATATGTAGAACCGGAATCCAATGTGATCGGATCTACGATGAACCATTGCTGGTTGTTCGAGTTGTCTACGGAGTCTGCGATACGGAAGCGACGATCCGATACGTTCGTGAACGTAAAGCGTGGGATCTCGTCCGTTACTTCCAACCAGATCATGCCGAAGCGTGACGGACGGAGTGGATCGCGAACTTGCTCTTGTTGATTAGCATCGATGTAGTAGTTATCTACGCCACCGAGTCCGGCATATCTACCGGGAGCAGGATCGTTCGGGAACGTAAGTTCCTTACCAACTTGGAAGTCGTTGTAGAACAGCGTGTCGTTGGTGATGATGAGTGGAGTACGAGCGCTCACTGGGTTCGAAGCTGGATTTGCCAGAACGCGGAAGCGCATGTAGAACATCTCAACATAAGGACGCTGATCGCATGCGTCGGTAGAATTGCCAGTTTGTGGCAACGCCTTTGGCGACACAGCCGTGATCATCACGCGCTTACCACGAAGACGGTTTTGGATCGGACCGTTGATCACGTTTTGATACGAGGTATCACGTGCAACACTTGTCGAGAACTCGAAATCCTTTGCGAGGCAGTTCAAGGGCATAGCCTGATTACCGCGCAATGGACCATTCTTGTCGATCCCAACAAATTCAACCGCCGTGCTGTCGAACTGCACCTTCATCTTGAAGCTGTAGATCGGGAACGCCTTGTACGTGGTCGTTGTGCGCCAGCAGTTCTTTACGAAAACTGGTACCAAGATCTCACGAACACCATTGTCACCACTTCGGGGTGCCCAGATGCGGCCATCTGGGTAATACGTTTGGTTCCAACCGGCGCCTTGGCCCGTCAGGGTAAGCGTCGGAAGCTCTGGCTTGTCCGCTTGAGCATGCGCCCATTGCGACCCAATACCAGTCAACGCTGCAAACAAGAGAATAACGCCAAGCTTGGCGCTACTTCCCCAGAGAGCATATCGACGATTCATAAGAACTCCTCTGATGAGTAGAATTAACTGATCATTTCATTACCATTTTCGATCTGATCTCTCCTCCACCTTGCATCCGTACGAGAACGGGTGCATTCGGAAGAAGATCACCAGTGATCACCATCGTCTGTTGATCGCCACGAAGCACGATCGGAATTCGTTCGCCCAACATCGTGAACACTTCAACTGACTCTGGTTGCCCATGAAGAGACTGGATGATGATGTCACCACCTACTGTGGTACACCATGCAGTCCCTTCATTAACAACCGTTTCAAACAAAGAAGTCAACACCGGCACATTCTTGATCGTCGTCGTGCGCATTGGATCTGTGTTCATTGCTACTCGACAATAACAACTGTCGATCACTCGAATAGTTGCATTGATCGTAGCTGTTCTATCCTTTTCATTTGTCAACGAACGAACATTGATCATGTACTCTGTCTGAGTACTGCGAGATTGTGTTCTCCATCTGATCGTCGTCGTATCTGCAGTCACGTTCTTTTCGATCAACTGGTAAGTCGAATCTGTTTGTAGCGCGTAGATCGAATCGATAGCAAATGAATCTGAACGATCCATCTTGATCTCACACTCTACAATCGCATTCGATATGTCAGGTGTCTTAACGTGAAGTGGAATCGAAGAACTCGAGTCCTTTCCGCGCATTAGGAATACCTGCTGGTCGAAGACAGCGGCGATCTCATTTGTTGTGGTTCCTCGAGCGATCGTCGCGATCGTTCCGAATGTTCCAGTCCAAGACCGCCGACGAAACTCACTATTGAAGATCACCTCGTCAAGCGCAATGGATGTGGTATCCCCACAACTTCCCTTGAACAGACCTTGAAATGCGATGAGTGGTTGTTTGCCCTTTGCTGGTTGAAGGATCGAGCCTCCTCCTGCATAACAGATCCCACCCGGATCTTTCGGTCGCCATACTGGTCCAAGGTCGCTCATTTGAGCCGACAATGTTCCAGTTGTAAGCATGTCTGTGAAGACAAGCTTTGTTGTGTCGTACTTCAAAAAGATGTCAAAGGACATGAGTGAATCAGAAAAGTAGATCTCGCCAAGGTCGACGTAGATCAAGAACTTCCTATCACTCGCAGAAGAACAGATGTTCACCGATCGCTGTGATGAAATCACAAGCGTGTCGTCGGCGACCGAGGGTAAGCTGCTGACCGTCATAACGACGGTCAGCAGACTTATGATCCTCACTATTCTTTCGATCGACATTCGGTCGACTTAACGAACAACTGTCATCGTGGTCGTCGTGCTGAATGCGTTACCGTCTACGCGAACCATGTATGCACCGGCAGATACCGTTGCACCAGATGCGTCGCGACCGTTCCACTCAACATTGAACATGCCATTCGATACTTGACCGTTGAATACGGTGTTGACCAACTTGCCAAAGGCATCATACACTCGAACTGTGTATACGCCACCAACAGGTACGTTCACAGTGATCGAAGCATTGGATGTCATTGGATTTGGATAGGCAACGATGTTCTCGCCAGCCTTCATTTCAACGTTCTGGATCGTCTGGTTGGACTTGTTCACATCGTTGAAGCGGATACCGCTGAACGTGTAAGCATCTTGTTCCTTCACGGTGACGTATGCTACTGGTGTAGCCACGTCAAACGATCCGTTACCAGTCACGACTGCGACGGCGTTGCTGTTATCGATATCAACATTGCCATTCACAGCACTTACTGGATTGACATTGATGATCTCGCTGTTCGAAACGAACTTCACAGCGAACACACCTTCGTGTGGATTGTTCAAGAACACTGGAACACGAACGAGACCATTTCCAAGCTTGACAGGTGTACCGAACGCTACATTGTCTGCAGAGATCGGACCAGTTGTCTTACCGAAGTCAGGTCCTGTTGTGTCGTTGTCCTTGATCCAAGGAAGCATTGGAAGACGACCGCTCAAGTATCGCATGATAAGAGCAGCATCGTATTCAGTTACTTCATAGTAGATCTGCGTCAGATTGCTAACATCTGGGGCGCGTCCACCCGTGCCGTACAGTCCGTCGCCTTCATAGTACACGCGAAGAACTTGCTTGCCAGTGAACTGGTCAACATCGATCGTACGGCGCCAAATGATGATATTCGGCGGTACTGGATTCAATGTAACGTTCGTCGAGCAGCATGTGAAGTCTGGATTCAACGTCGTGTAGTAGAAACGACCGGAGTGGTTCACGTCACCTTGATACGCTTGACGCTTCCAAACACTGTCCAACGGACGGTTTGTTACGATCGAACGCATGATAACGCGTGCATCACCAGAAGTTACGCGGCGATTCTGTGGAAGGTTCTCGTGACGAGCACCACGGGCTGCCGAAGTATCTGCATCACCGAAGCCCCATGTATCGAACGTGAAACGAACGATACCGGAGAAGCGGATCACAGCGTCGGAACGACCACCCGAAGGCTGCCAACGTGTCGTGCTGTCCGTACGTGTGCTTGCGCCAACGTTCGGGACCCACACAAGACCATTCCAGAAGTCTGCGAGATAGCCAGGGAAGCCGCCATTACCCTTGATACCGACCGTTGCACCGCGGGTTACCACAGTGGTGTTCGTCGTGTATGGGTTTCCTGCGATCTGACCATAGGCGAACTCGATATCACCCTGGAAGTTGTTATCTGCCGTGGTCTCATAAAGACGAGCTTGGAAGTTGCCAACGCTCGAATTCACAGACTGGTCATTGATATTCAAATTCTTCCACTGAATAACGATGCAGCGGCGAACCGGCTGGATCGTATCGCAGTTTTCATCACGGTCCACATCATAGACCCACGAGATCTCAGCCGGCATATAACCAGCATTGATATCGCCTGCCGTGCGCAAACGGTGATCGCCCCAGAATGGTGCGACAACGTTGTCAGGGTAGGAAGCCGAATTCGTGAACAGACCGTTTGGTTGCTTTGCAGGAACAAGCTTCGTGCCTTCGAAGGTCGCGAAGCCGTTGATGCTTACATAGATCCCAAAACGCTCAGCATTATTGAAGTTGAAACGGAAGCCGGACGGGAATGGCAGATACTGATATCCATCATCCAGGTCAACGACGTTCGTTGGCGGCAGCGTGAAGCTACCTGGTGCCAAAAGGATTTTGTTCGACCGCGATACAGGGCACGCATCGATATCACGATACGGGCGACCTACGACGAGTGTTGGCTGGCGAAACTGGTTCGTGATCGTTTGCGCCATGCCATCCACGCCGCCTATCGCGAGAGAACAGAGTACGAGTGCCGAAGCAATCAATACCTGTCTTTTCATAAGGACTCCAAGGTTACAAGACATTGTTTTCGATGGCGAAGAGGTGGGTCGGTGTGAACTTCACACCGACCCAACTTCATGTTAGCGGACGAGGACGATCTGTTGTGTCACGGAACGTGTGCCATCGCTGATGCGGCAGGTGTAAACACCGTTTGCAAGTGCAAGACCATTTGCCGTTCCATTCCATTCAACCATGTGACGACCGGCATCAAAGGTGCTCTTCGCGAGCGTGGCAACCTTCGAACCAATTGCATCATAGATCTCTACAGACACCAATTGTGACACTGGTGTGCTGAACGTGATCATCGTAGACTCACTGAATGGATTCGGTGCAGCAGATGTGATCGCGAGATCAGCAAGTGGTGCCTCTGTTTCATTCACATCCGTTGTGAAGTCATACACGATGATGAAGCCCTTAAGAGCGTCACGGCTGATGACAAGCGTATCGCAGCTTCCGTCGGTCTTGTGACCGATATCGGCAGCAGAGCGACCATTACCTGTCTTCATGTTGTAGCTGAACAGTGCACCGTTGCTGATGTCGTCGCGGATGTAGTATGAACCTGGGTTCTGTGCATCCACCGCTGGAATATCAGCACGGCACCACGAAACGCGAACTGGGTATGTAGCCGAGCTCTGTCCGGTTTCACCACCACCTTGGAAGCGACCACGATAGATGGCCTCTCCGGCTGTGTTGCTGAACGGATAGATGTTGCGGAGAATACCATTACGATTCGGGATCGTCCAACGAGCATCGAACACGTCGAGATATGGAACTGGTGGCAGCTCATACTCACAGTAGTTAGAGTCGAGTTGACCAAACGAACCATCTTCATCACCACGTGTTGCCGTTTCCGTTCCACCGACACCGAAGACAAGCACCTGGAATGCACCAAGGTTGTTTTCAACACGGACCGGAGCGGTGAAGCGAGTAGTCGCAGATACCGACACTGCATACGACAGTGTATCCATTGCACCCGAAGCGTCTTCCACCACGATGCGGATCGTAACGCGACCATTCACTGGTGTTGCTACCATCTTGTCTGTGGAGATCACAACGACCTGCGTGTCGGCGATCGGGCTCTTGAGTTGATTTGGCGTTACTGTCCATGTGCCTTCTGTTGGCTCAAGAACTGTGAACGTCAAGGTCTCATTGCCCGCTTGCTTGCGAAGAAGATCAAGGTCTGCCACACGGATCGTGTCCGTATAAGCCGCATCCTTATCAACGCAACGAATGATCGGCGAAGAGAAGAGACGTGGGTTGTGGTTCGTGTACTTGATGGTCATCGGAATGGTCTTGATCGTGCGAAGGCCGCCACGGTCCGTAACAAGTACGGTCACGTTCACCGAAGTGTCTGTGCGTGGAAGATCCGTAACGCGCGGAGTGCCATAGAGAAGACCATTTACACGGTTGATCTTCAACCATGCTGGAGTAGTCTTGCGTGTTGAGTCGAGTGCGATCGTTCCTGCTTCGGAGAAGTAAGGATCGACAGCTACTTCTGTACGTGTTTCGTTCGTGTAGATCAGTTCATAGTCTTGAGCTTGACCGAAGTTAGGGTCATAGACCTTGATACGGCGGCTCGAGTCGAGAAGCTGAACATTGTAATCCTCATCCTCGATAGCGTCTGGAAGCGATTCCGTGACGATCGTAGGTTGAACGTTGACGAAGACACGACGGGTGATGTAGTTCAGGCCGCCGTGACCGTCGTTTGCAACGATCGTGACGAGCGAGTCCACATTGAGAGCGCCGTTCACTTGACCGATCGGCGTCAGGATCTGACGAGCCTCATCAGCGGCGATACGAACGTTCACTTGACCCATCGAGGTGAAGTCTGCGGCTACTGGATCCGGCACTGAACTCTCGTTGTACTTGCGGAGGTAACGACTGGACATCCAGATCGGACGCGCTTGAAGTACTTCGTCGAGTGTCGTGTCGCCCGGTGTTTGACGCATTGCTGTCGACATGAAGCCGTAGGCTGTCTTACCGTAGCGGAAGTCCCATGGACCGAACTGCTGAACGATAGCGCGGTTGTTGTCAACTGCGGCCATGTCCTCGAACTCATCGTCCGTGTTCACGTCGAGCATGAAGCGGAGGGAGTCCGTCAAGTTCGCCACGAACTGAACATTGAGATCATCAGGCTGTTGAGCTGGTGTAGCAGCCGGATCATTGTACCGCTCATCAATGATGGCGTTCGGTGCAATGAGGAAGCGACCAACACGCGATGCTGTTGGGGTCATACGAAGGGTATCAACCCAAACACCGTTCTTGAACGAGTTCGTGTCTGTCGTCGTTGGATCGAGAACGATCGTCACGTCGCCAGTGAGCATGTTCAAGTATTGTTGGCCACCCGTTGTTGGCTTGTACGACCAGATGAAGCGCGGCATGCTGTCGACAACATGAATGTTGAAGCGATACGATACCGTATCCATCCATGCGAAGTCAACAGTATCCTGCTGCAGGTAACGAGCGTTCGTGTTTGCCTGATCGCGCTGATCAAGTGGAAGTGCATTGTTATCGTACTCTTCCGCATGGAAGTAGCTTGGATACAGGTACATCCACCGGCTGATCACGTCTTCAGCAATTCCGGACTTGCGAAGGCTGTCCACGATCTCGATAGATGGTGGGAAGTTCTTCGCAACAACGCGAACTTCTTCACCGCCTGGAACGACGTATGGATTGATCGGGCGACCGCGAAGCATGCGATAGCCTGTTGCTCCCCACTTCATTCCGTTCATACCAGATGCATTGCCAGCTGTTACCAGCGTGTCGCGCAACCAATACTTAAGAGCTGAATTTTGATCCGTGATCGTCCAGTCATAGGACAGATACGAACCAAACGTGGAATCCATGATCGAACGTGGGTCGAAGAAGCGATTGATGTCTACTGCAGAGATCGTGAAGATAGAATCACGCTCTGTGTGGTCAAGTGTTGCAATTGGTGTACCTGTCGAATCTGCTGGATACGAAGCAGGCTCAAAGAACCACTTGCCATCATTCTTCGGTGTGTAGAGACGATTCTCTGTGATGAATACGCGATTGCGCATCTCTGGGATCGTCAAGTTCGGAAGAGTATCTGCGGAACCCGTGAATACTGGTGGTACAGTTGTGTTACCGACCGTGAAGGTAAGACCTCCATCAAGTGCCGGTACAACACCGTCGCGCCACAGTACGGTACGAGAAACGACAAGTACTTCGTCACCAGTGATCACTGGCAATGCACGATAGCGTTCGCCACCAAAGTATGTTTCCTTGCTACCATCCGAACCAGTGTTCGAGAATGGAAGACCAGGACGGTTACCGAGGCGGAAGCCCGCACCACCAAGTTCACCTGCTACGACAGATCCATCCCAACGGCGACCTGCAAGTGCTGCTGAATCTTCAGCAGCTGCATTGCGAGCGATACGCTGAAGCAGCGTGGCGCCAGTACCGTAGCTGGAAAGGCCTTCATAGGCGCGGCGAATGTTTGGATCGCCACCATTCGTGGAGTCAGGAACCAATTCCACGCGAGCGCGGAAGATCGTATCTGTGAGTGACTTCTGCTTCATGTTCACGCGGATGTAGTCACCCGTGCGTTGATTGATCACGAAGAAGACGGTCTCGTTCACTGCACGACGGTCGTTGTTGCTGATCTCAGCTGTTTGACCGTAGTCTGCGCGTGTCTCGAGGAAGAGCGGATATCCGATCGGATGATTACCAACGAATTCCGTTTGAACCTTCGCGATGTACGGATACATCTCGGCATCGAATGGATTGCGTGTCGTGCGCTTCACATACTTGCGATACGATGGCATCGTCGAGTCTGTGTACGTGCGGAGCACTGGCGGAATACCTACTGCGAAGTCTTCAACTGGTGACATGCGACGACGTGAGTAGTCGGCCGTCTTGATGTCTGTACCCTTATCGAAGATGTCGTAGATGCGGCCTTCCATCAGAAGCGTGTCAGGGAACGAGTAGATCGGGATGGCCTTGTAATCATAGTACCATGTCGACTCGAATGGACCCTGCTCTGTTGGATTGTTCGTCGCTGTGCGCATGAAGCGCATGTGCGTCTTACCGTTTCCGGCAATGAAGAAGCTCTCTTGTACACGTTGGAAGGTGTTGTTCGCAGAGATCGGAAGGATCGTTTGAACATTTGCTTCCGTACGACCCCAGTAGTTGCCACGAAGCGTGTCAACACCACCAAAGCCTACGCCCGTTGTACCTGCAAGAACACCCTTGGTGTCGTATGCGTCTGGCAAGCGGATGATGAATCGAGCATCATTGTCGTAGATGGAGTTTGCAGCTGTGCTGAAGGTCGACCATGGCAATGGACCTGTGATCTCACCATACAGAACGGCGCCAGCCAAGTCGCTCGAGACAACGTTTTCGTTGTTCACAAGAGGACCTGTGACAGTGTCAACATTGCGGCCGATCGGCGAGCTGGCGCGATTGCCAGTTACCAAACAGCGCTGAAGTGCGATCTTGAGATCGTAGTTATCGGAGTAGATAGCAGCACCGCTGTATGCGGAGTTGTTCTGCATACGAACGCGATCCAGCCAGATGGTATCTACACGAACGCGAACAGAGTCCAAAATGTAGATCGCACCACCAAGACCGGTACCGTTCTCACGAATGGTCGTTCCTGGGTGAAGCAGATTTCCATTGTTACCCTTTTGCGTCGTTCCGTTACCTTGACGTGCTGGATTTGGATATGCAACGTTGTCATAGAAGCGTGTGAGCATGCGCTCGTCAGCCTTCGGACCGGAAACGAGTCCGGTGAAGACCGCATCTGCTGCTGTGTAACCCGTTACTACACCTTGTCCGTCAACAACTGGTGTTTCAAGGTCCGTGAAGAAGAAGCGCTTGCGAAGAAGTGCATCTGGTGTGACCATGGCGATAGCGCCACCGTTACCATTGTACGACTTGTTCGAGCGGAACTCTACGCCCTTGACCATGTTGAGATCTGCATTGACCGTATAGAGTGCACCACCACCACGTACATATGGCTTCATCGAATCAGCCACGTTACCGGTGCTGTTCGTGATGAAGTGTGCACGTGTGAAGCGTGTGGAGCGACGGTTCACCGGAAGGTTCTGTGGCAGCGCAACCGCGATCGCACCACCCGAGTATCCTGCCGTGTTGCTGGAGAACTCAATGCCATAGTTCGTGCCATAGACCCACAATGGACCTGCTGCACCACCGGCACCGTAGACGATCGGATTACGTGCAGCGTAGATCGCTCCACCTTCCGTTGTCGCCTTGTTCATTTGGAACTTGATGTTGAATCCATAGTTGCGAGCTACGATCACACCGTCAGATCCACCGATCCATGGGGATGGGAGGAGGTCCGTTGATGCTTCGACGTACACAGCACCACCACGACCCGACTCGTTGGCCGAGAAGAGCGTCGATGGATTGTTGTCGAGGCCACCACGGATCTGCAGTTGACCAGCCGTCGCACTCGTATAGATGGCTCCACCTTGTGAGTAGTTGCCAACAAAGTCATTTGACGCTGTGATGTTCGTGTTCGAGATGTATGGCGTTACCGTCTTGTTCGACGTGTAGCGTCCAGCCACGATCAGGTGCGTGCCAGTACCTTCAAGGTAAAGAGCACCACCACGAGCTCCGTTGGAGCGAAGACCGTTGACCAACTCAGTTGATTGACGGTTCTCGGCATAGTTGCCCGTGAACTCTACCGTGTCCTTACCTTGGAAGTCGTTGATACCAAGACCAACGATCATCTGGGTACGACCGGAGATGTACAACGCACCACCAAAGGCATCGTTCTTCTTTGAACGATCTTCAAATGGACGTGTCGTTGCGCGCGTAGCAACATCTGTTACCACACGAATGTTTCCAATACGAACAGTGTCCACATTCGCCAACAACGCGCGGTTGCTGATGAAGCGGATCTGACGAATACGACCGAGGTACATCGCCAAGCGGGCATCGTCAAGGGACTGACGCTCTGCATCGGTGAAGTTCGGCTCGGAAGCACTGGAGAACAGGTTGTCGATCGAAGGAATGTTCTGTTGGATCGGCTGAGCTGTCAAAACGTTCGTGATGTACGGATTCGTTTGAGCAGCGTACGGCTGAAGATTTGCAACAGTGACCGGATTTGGCGTTGGATACAGTTGAAGGTTCGAACCTACATACTGATCAACTGGAGCTTGTTGGATCTGGAGTGCACCACCGTGGTAACGCGCCATGTTATTGCGGAACGTACAACCGACGAGCCAGGTACGAACAGAGAATGTGGAGATCGCTCCACCACTACCGTTCGTTTGACGAAGCAGATTGTCGTTCACAGCAAGCTGATCCTGACGTGTGAGCTGCTGACCGTTTGAATTGGCAAGGTAGATCGGCTGATTGTCAACCGTTGTGTCCTTGCGGAAATTCAAGAAGTCCACATCGCGGAAGAATGCAGCGCGTGCACCCGGCAGAACGATGATGTGACCCCACTCGCGAGAGAAGTTGTTCACGTCTCCAGCTACGAATGTGATCCGGGCTGCGGAAACATTGATCGGGCTGCCCTGCGTCGGACGGAACCAAGGGTTCAGTCTGATCGCAGCTTGCTGTCCACCAAGTTCAAGACGCGCTGCCTTGTACATGATGGCCTTCGCCGGTGTGAGACCCATAAGGTTCGGGTCCGAACCAAGATCCACATTGAAAATGATTCCGTACTTGGACGGGTGAATCGTGGGCTCCGTGGCGATCGTGGATGAAACGACGCCAGGGGCGCCGAAATAATTCACGTCGTCGTAGCCAGTATACGGCGGGAACAGTGCATTCACTGCGTTCGCATTATACGTGGCGGAAGCGCGACCATCCGCAAGAATTCGGCCACCCGTCGAGTCGATCATTCGACCGTTCGGAAGGAACTCCACGCGGGTCCCGGGCTCAATGACCAACGTACCACCGATCGTATACGATCCGGAAATACGGTAGATCGTGTCACGTACGAATACGCGCACTTGGCCCGGAGGGAGACTACCGCGCACTTCAACGTAGTCCTGAGCATGGACCACAGAAAAGGCGGCGGTAAGCACAAGCAGCAAGCTGCTTAGACGAAACCAACGTTGCATACTACCTCCAGTTGTTAAAAACATATGCTTTGCTTACTTCTTTGTTGCTTTTTTTCATTGTCATTCGTGTTCAGACAGAAAAAACCGAAAAGGTCTAATCAATTGCCATGCCAAGGCGCGCGAGACCCGTTTTCGCGAAGGACGCGAACTCCGAGCCGTCACTGCGTTTGACCAAGTCTGCAAAGGACTTAGCAGCTTTTTCCTTGTTGCCGGCCTTCTCGTAGGCAAGCCCCGCATAGAAGAGGCAGCGGTCTTCCATTCCCGATTTCCCGGCGATCCCGGCTGCCCGTTCATACAGTTCGGCTGCGCCAGCCCAATCGTTCTCCTGCTCCTTGCAAGCGCCCAGCCCCGTAAGAGCTCCCACTTGCACGAGCGGTGCATCCGCGCTCTGGGCGGCCTCGAACTGCGCTTGTGCCTCTGTATACTTCCCAAGATTCAGGTAGCAGTTGCCGGCCATCAACGATGCAAGTTTCCCTGCGTCCGTGCCACCATACTGCTCCACGATGCCCTCGAGACCCAAAACGTTCTCATTGCCAATGGGCGCTATACCCTTGGCTGTGAGTGCCTTTTCGAATTCTCCCTGTTCGAAGACCGTCCGAATTCGGGAAAGTGCCGTGTTGGCCTCTTCGTTCTTTTCTTGTTGCGCATTGCTGTACATGATGTAACCGCCAATGGCAACAACGACGACCAAGGCCGCTGCAACGATGATGTACCACTGTTGTTGAAGACGCTCAATGAGGGTCAGTGGCGCCTCGTGAGGCGCGACTGTGGCCGCTTCATGGATCTTCTCTGCTTGATTGCTCATAGGTCCTCAAAATCAAAAACAACGAGGCACACGGGGCCCTGGACGCCCCGCGCGCTTCATCGAAGACGCAAATATACCCTGCCACCGTTCAAAAACAAAAATCAATTCGTGGTCCTAACCCTTAAATTTTTAGGAAGGTTAGTCCCTCTTGGCGTCCTGACAGTGTGGAAACGATTTCACAGTTTAGAAGCGTGCTGTTGATCGGATCGCGCCGATCACGTCGTCGACATTCAAGAGGATCGCCGCTTCGAGTGACTTGGCGAAACCTACCGGAGTGTCCTTCGAGCCGACCCGAACGACGGGTGCATCGAGATACCGGAAGAGCTCCTCGGTGATCGTAGATGCGATCTCCCCACCGAAGCCGGCCGTCTTCTTGTCCTCGTGGGCGACAACGCAGCGTCCGGTGCGACGCACGGACTCGAGTACCATCTCCTTGTCCCACGGAGCCAACGATCGAAGGTCGATGACCTCCACGCTGATGCCCTCTGCCGCCAGGCGCTCAGCTGCCTGCAACGACCAGTGCACGGCCGTACCGTAGCTGACGACGGTGATGTCCGACCCGGCACGACGGATCTTCGCCTTGCCGAACGGAATGATGAAGTCGTCCGCCGGCATGCTTGCCGACGTTGGGCGGTAGTTGTAGAGGAACTTGGGCTCGAGGTACATCGTGATGCCCTCGGACCGGATGGCGTTCCGCATGAGACCGATGGCATCGTCGGCAAAGGCGGGGATCACAACGCGCAGACCGGGCAACGTCGTGAACGTACCCTCGAGGTTCTGGGAGTGATAGAGGCCGCCCTGGATGTAGCCGCCGCTGGCAAGTCGAACGACCATGTTCGGGGCGAATTGACCCCGTGTACGCCAATAATCGTGCGTGCATTCGATGAGTTGCTCCATTGCCGGCCAGAAGTAGTCGGCGAATTCAGCACCCTCCACCACCACGCGAATGTCCTTCCGATACCGGCACATCCCATTTGCCGTGCCTACGATGAAATCTTCAGCAATTGGGGCATTCCATACCCGATCGTTACCGAATTCGTCGAGAAGGCCCTTACAAACGTTGAAAATGCCCTGTTTCTTGTGCGATGCGACGTCCTGTCCGAAGAGGAAGGTGTTCGGGTTGCGACGGAATTCCTCGATGAGTGCCGTGTTGATCCCCTCGCGGAACGTGAGTTGCGGAGCCGAAGGGTCGTTGACGTATCGCGACTCGCTGTTGTCCGAATAGTCGACCACCGAAGGGGGCACGAGGAACTCGATATAGGACGACCCTGCGGGGTCCGGAAGCGCTTCCACTACGTCCGCCGCAGCAAAAATGGCCTGCTTGTTCGCCTCTTCAAGGGCAAGCAGCTCTTCGTCGGTGGCGATCCCATGGGCGATCAACGTAGCACGCATGCGTGGCAACGGATCGCGGCCCTTCATGGCCTCGAAGTCCTCTGCCGGACGGTAGAGCTCGTGATTGTCGGAATTGGAGTGCGAGCCGATCCGGTCGCAGTCCGCATGGACCATGGCCGGGCCCTTGCCCGTGAGAACGTAGGCACGGGCCTCTTCCAGTGCCCGGTACGATGCCATGGGATCCCGGCCATCGCACTCGATGATCTTGAGGTGCGGAAAGCCCTTGAAATTGTCCGACACCGTCTCATTCGATGTTTGGTCCTTGAGCGGCACCGAGATGCCATACTTGTTGTTCTGGATGACGAAGATCACCGGTAGCTTCTCGCGGTCTGCCCCGTTGACCGCCTCATAGTAGTAGCCTTCCGACGTCGTGCTGTCTCCCGTTGAACAGTACACGACCTCGTCGCCTGCATACTTCCGGATCGACCGACCCGTGCCGACCGCCTGCTGGGAGTGGTTCCCGGTGCACGACGAGCTGTTCTGCAGTCCGATCGAGATCTTGGCGAAGTGGTTCGACATGTGACGTCCACCACCGGCCACGTCGGCGTCCTTGCTCAAACCGTTGGCGATGATCTCCTCGACCGTGACGCCTGCGGCGAGCGACGTGAGCATGTCGCGATAATAGGGGAAGAGGTAGTCCTTGCCCGGACGGAAGATCTTGCCCAAGGCAAGCTGGATCCCGTCGTGCCCCGCAAATGGTGCGTGGTAGGACCATCCCTTGGCCATTTTCAGGTACAGGGCCGCCTTTTCGTCAAGTCGGCGCCCAAGCTGCTGGGTCTTGTACCAATCCAACAGGGTGGCCTTATCGAACCCCGTCACGTCAAATGTGGCAACCGCAGACTGCTTGGTCTTGGCGGCAACTGGGGCAGGGGCTTTCGTGGTCTTCGCTTTCGACATCGGATTCTCCGTTTCTGTGCTTCGTTGTTATTCGTGTGCATCGAGCGCGCTCTTCATCAGCTCGCTCACCATCGATGGATTGGCGGTTCCTCCGGAGGCCTTGATGACCTGGCCCACAAAGAACCCCAACAGATTGGTCTTCCCGTCCTTGTACTTCGTCAAATTGTCCGGATTGGCTTGGATCACGGCGCGCACCATCTCCTCAAGCGCACCCGCATCCGAGTTCTGTGTGAGTCCCTTGCGAGCGATCACGTCGGTGGCCAGTTCTCCCGTTGCCAGAAGCTCCGGGAAGATGTCCTTGGCGATCTTGTTACTGATCGTGCCGCTGGTCACAGCATGCACCAACGACGCCAATTGCGCTGGCGTGCACCCTGTGTCCCTGATCCCGCACTTCCGCTCGCCCATGATGCGCATGAGCTCCGTCATGATCCAGTTCGAGATCTGCTTCGCCGCGTCATGGTCCAGACCCGGTACAGAGGCGCAGGCCTCCTCGTAATAGTCTGCCACGGCCGTTTCATCGGCCAGAATGGATGCATCGTAGGCAGGAAGCCCGTATTGCGCCATGAATCGACGCTTTTTCGCAAGGCCAAGTTCGGGAAGGGTGGCAAGGACGTCGTCCAGCCAATCCCGGTCGATCACCACGTGCGAGAGGTCCGGCTCGGGGAAATACCGGTAATCATGGGCCATTTCTTTGGTCCGCATGACCCTGGTGACCTGGGCCGCCGCATCCCACATGCAGGTTTCCTGACGCACCGTGCCGCCACTCTCGACGAGTTCGATCTGTCGTTCGATCTCGTAGGCAATGGCCTTTTCCACGTTACGGAAGCTGTTCAAGTTCTTGACCTCGGTCTTCGTGCCGAACTGCTGCTGGCCGATCGGACGGATCGAGACGTTGGCGTCGCACCGAAGAGATCCCTCCTCGAGGTTGCCGTCGCAGATGTTGAGGTAGACCAGGATCTGGCGTACCTGCATCAAGTACTGATACGCCTCGTGAGCGCTTCGCAGATCGGGTTCGCTTACGATCTCGATCAGGGGAACGCCGCTTCGGTTGAGGTCCACGAGCGTGTCGATGTCGAGATCGTGAATGGACTTCCCGGAATCCTCTTCCATGTGAATGCGTGTGATACCAATGGTCTTCACGCCATCGTTGGTCTCGATCTCCACGTGACCGTCATAGCAGATCGGATCTGCATACTGCGAGATCTGATATCCCTTTGGAAGGTCGGGGTAGAAGTAGTTCTTGCGGGAGAACGAAGACCGCTCACGGATGGAGCAGTTCGTGGCCAAGCCCATTTTGACGGCGAAGAGCACGAGGTTGTCGTTCAAGACGGGGAGCGTTCCCGGGTGACCTAGGCATATCGGACATACGTTCACGTTCGGCTGGGCACCGAACGTGGTCGGGCAGGCACAGAACGCCTTTGACGCCGTTTTGAGTTGGGCGTGGATCTCAAGGCCGATGACCGCTTCGTAGGCTGAATGCATAGGGTAGCAAAACTACGAAGGGGCTAGGGAAGTGCCGCCTGTTCTCGTTGAACACGTCGACGAAGTGTTTCTTCCGACTGATAGCCATCAAAGGCAAGAGCCCGCTGCCATTGGTCCTTCGCTTGGGCCACCTTGTCCTGTCGAGCATAGGACTGGCCCAGACGCCAGTGGCAATACGGTCGGACATTTGCGTCCATTTCCGTGTAACGCAGAGCTTCCAAAAAAGAGGATTCGGCACGTCCGTACTGCTTGCACTCGTTCAAACAGGTTCCCTGAAAGTACAGTGCTATGGCAAGATTTCGATTCGAAGAGAGCGCTCCCGCAGCTCTACAGGAATCGGTGAGCGCGATGGCCCGAAGGTTGTCGCCAGCCAGATAGGCGTTTTGAATTCTGAACATTGAACGTTCGGCCACGTTCATCGGAGTTGCGAGTCTTGCCTGAGCATCCTTACGCCCTCCCGCCTTTCGATACCATTCCGGTGCTTCGGATGCCCGACCTTGCAACTCCATGAGGTTGCCAAGTTGAAAGGCCGCATCATGTTTCTGCGCATCCTCGGCCTGCCCATTGACCACGGACAGGAAGTATTGCTCAGCCGTAGCATATCGCTCTTTGAGCACGTTCAGGTATCCGAGTCTGAGTCGCCCGAGCGAATGGACATACCGTTCGTTGTTCTTCGTGGTCGGCATGGTAGAGAGCCGAAGGAGGTACGGCTCTGCACGTTCTGGTTTATGAAGTTGAAAGAGAGCGATATCCGATGCCGTGTGTTGGAACCACCAGTTTCTCTGATATCGGTCTGCAAGAACCTGTGCGTGCGACATGGCGCGATTCGGCATGTCCTCTGCCTGATAGAAGTCGACCAGCCATCGATGCGCTTCTTGCTTGGCATACAGTCCGTGCTGTGCCGCTTCCTCCATGAGCCGCAGCCCACTGGCACGATCTCCTGACAACCCTGCGAGTTCGATCAAGGACCGTACTTCGCTTGGAGCTTGTGAGATCATATACTGGAACAACCCCAACCCCATCTTTGCATCGCCGTTCTGAGGGTCCAACGCATAGGCACGTTCAAGCAACCCATATCCCTTCTTCCCTTCCCAGATCGCCTTGATCATTTCACCTCGACGATAATGGGCAAGCCCCTTGTATCCTATCGTCCCACCGTAGTATGAGAGAGCCTTTGCGTCGTTCGAGTTCTGTTCGAGCAATGAAGAACAAACGGTCTCAACTTTGTTCGCGTGATACAAGAACGCATAGTAGAGCGTATCGTTCTTCGCTCCACCTTGAAAGGTCATACGATAGTAGTAGACCATGCTCTTCACGAAATGGCCGCGCGGATCGCCGGGCGCCATAGCGATCACTTCATTGCAGAACTTCTCAGAGGCAGCGAACTCGAGATCGTACAGTTGGTCGATCGCTGCGATCGTTTTGTCATGCACAGCTCGCCAGTCCGTAGCCCAAAGACTCGGCAGACACGTTACGAACACCAAGAACAAAACAACCGTGCGCATGCGAATTAGGGTCTCGGCGAAAGATGCATGAACCGTCGAACGTCGATGTTCCCGCCACAAAAGATCACGCCAACGCGTTTCCCGCGTACCATCTCCTGTTGTTCCAGTAGCGATCCGATGGTCACGGTGGCAGAGGGTTCCACAACGAGCTTCATGTGTTCCATCACAAGGTAGAGTCCTTCGATGATGCTCTCTTCTGTTGCTGTCACGATCCGAACATCCTTCTCACGAAGGATATCGAAGGTGTTGTTCCCAAGCGATGTGCGCAGGCCGTCGGCCACGGTCAGAGGATCACCACTTGCAATGATCCGTCCTGCTGCGAGCGATCGCATGGCATCGTCGGCCATCGAGGGCTCGGCACCGATGATGTCGATGCTCGGACGTAGCGCTCGAGCAACGATGGCCGTTCCGCTCATCAGACCGCCGCCACCAACAGGCGCCATGATCACGTCGAGGTCTGGCACATCCGTCATGAGTTCGAGGGCCGCCGTCCCTTGTCCGGCGATCACGCGAACATCGTTCGATGGGTGGACGATGTGGGCACCCGACTCCGCAACGATGGCTGCCAAGGTCGCTTCTCGTGCAACAAGCGTTGGCTCGCAGAAGACGATGCGGGCACCTTGCTCCTCAACAGCGCGTTTCTTGACGTCGGGAACAGTGTGTGGCATCACGATGGTGCAGGCAATACCACGAAGGGACGCCGCATAGGCAAGCGCCACCGCATGATTTCCTGAGGAATGGGTGGCAACGCCATGACGTGCCGCATCGGCATCGAGCGATAGCACGGCGTTCACAGCACCTCTCGGTTTGAACGCACCGAAGAGTTGCAGGTTCTCGCACTTGAAGAAGAACTGTGCGTTGAATCGTTGGTCGAAGTAGGCCGACGTGACCGTGGGCGTCCGTCGCACATGCGGTGCGATGCGTTCAGCCGCATCCCGTATCGTGTCGAGTGAGATCACTTACAGGATGATGAAGTCCTTGTTGCCGTATCCGCGAAGTCGACGACACACCTCATACCCTTCGCGTTCACCGGCGTCGTTGGTATTGCCTTCCACCGTTTCGAAGTACTCATCATGAACGGCTGTCACGATGCCGGTATGGACGTAGTCGGAAGAGGTTTTCGAAGCGCGGACCAAAAAGATCGAGCCTGGCCGAAGAAGTGCCTTCTTCCCGGCATCTTTCGCGATCTCCTTCTCGGTAAGGAGGATCTCTTTGTCTGCAGCTTGAGATGCAAGGATGTCGCACGATGCGGTAGGCTTGAGCGGATTACGATCGACCTTCAGACCTTCCGAAGCTTGGGCGAGGATGTAGGTGACGAAGCCTGCACACCAAGGCCAATCCGCGCCTTCCTTGCCGTTCATGTAGAGACGGATCCACGGACCTGCATTCTGTCCGCCGATCTCCATCGGATGCGCCTTCAAGTGTTGTCGTGCGGCGGCCACCACGCGTTGTGCATACGTCTCGGCCGTCGTGGAGAGTGAACGCGTGGCGTTTCGCAACGGAAGCAGGAGCATGTTCCATGTCTCTTCATCAACGATGCCGGTAGCGGAGACCCTCGACTTCGTCTGGAACTTGCGCACCGTTGCTTCTGTGGCTGCGCCGAATGTTCCGTCGATCGACAGTTTGCAGTCATTCAAACAAAGCCACTCTTGCAGAAGCTTCACAGCCGCCCCTTTCGAACCGCGTTCGAGTGGAAGCTTCACGGTGTATTCTTTGGGGAGTTGCATGGGGCTACATGTTACGGCGGTACTGACCGCCTACGTGATAAAGGGCATTGGAGAGTTCTCCGAGTGAGCAGACCTTGGCGGCCTCCATCAATGCGGCGAACACATTATGGTTTTGCACGGCCGTATGCTTCAGGGCTTGAAGTGCGTTCTCGGAAACGTCGGCATTTCGCTGTTGAAACGCACGGACGTTGTTGATCTGTTGTTCCTTTTCGTCGACCGTCGACCGGATCACCTCTGCAGGGATGATCGTTGGTGAGCCCTTTGTCGACAGGAAGGTGTTCACACCAATGATGGGATACTCACCTGTGTGCTTGAGCGTTTCATAGTACAGCGATTCCTCTTGGATCTTGTTCCGCTGATACATGCTTTCCATCGCGCCCAACACACCTCCGCGATCGCTGATGCGCTTGAACTCTGTGAGCACGGCATCCTCAACAAGATCAGTGAGCTCTTCGATGATGAACGACCCCTGCATCGGGTTCTCATTCTTCGCCAGACCGAGCTCGCGGTTGATGATCAATTGAATGGCAACGGCTCTGCGGACGCTCTCTTCTGTTGGCGTCGTGATCGCCTCGTCGTAGGCATTGGTGTGCAGAGAGTTGCAGTTGTCATAGATCGCATACAGCGCTTGTAGTGTTGTGCGGATGTCGTTGAAGTCGATCTCTTGCGCATGCAGCGATCTGCCCGAGGTCTGGATGTGATACTTCAACATCTGTGAACGCTCATTACCGCCATACTTGTTCTTCATCGCCTTGGCCCAGATACGACGGGCCACACGACCGATCACACTGTACTCGGGATCGACGCCGTTCGAGAAGAAGAAGGAGAGGTTCGGTGCAAAGTCGTCGATGTTCATCCCACGCGAGAGGTAATACTCCACATAGGTGAAGCCATTGGCGAGCGTGAGCGCGAGTTGCGTGATCGGATTCGCTCCGGCCTCTGCGATGTGGTATCCGCTGATCGAAACGCTGTAGAAGTTGCGAACACCTTCTTCGATGAAGTACTGTTGCACGTCTCCCATCATGCGAAGCGCGAACTCCGTCGAGAAGATGCACGTGTTCTGCGCCTGGTCTTCTTTGAGAATGTCGGCCTGCACCGTCCCACGAACACTTTGCAACGCTGTGCGCTTGCATTGTTCGTAGACGTCGGCCGGAAGCACTTGATCGCCCGTCACACCAAGCAGCATCAGACCAAGTCCCGTGTTGCCTTCCGGCAGCTCCGTCGATCCATCGCCATGTCGATACACCGGTCGCTGCATTCCCTTTGCCGCATAGATCGCGTCGATCTTCTGCTGCGTTTGTGCTTCGAGTCCATGCTGGACGATATGTCGTTCACATTGCTGATCGATGGCCGCATTCATGAAGAAGGCAAGGATCATGGGGGCAGGGCCGTTGATCGTCATCGACACAGAGGTGGTCGGTGAACAGAGATCGAACCCTGAATAGAGCTTCTTCGCATCATCAAGTGTGGCAATGCTCACGCCAGAGTTCCCGATCTTTCCATAGATATCAGGTCGCTCATCCGGATCTTCACCATACAGCGTCACGGAGTCGAAGGCTGTGCTCAAGCGAGCCGCAGGCATGCCCTTGGAGAGGTAATGAAAACGTCGGTTCGTCCGTTCCGGTCCGCCTTCACCCGCGAACATGCGCGTAGGATCTTCGCCCTGGCGTTTGAACGGATACACACCAGCCGTATACGGGAACTCGCCCGGTACGTTCTCTTGCATGCACCAGCGAACGATCTCGCCCCAGTCGCGAAAACGGGGAAGCGAGATCTTGGGGACCTTGGTATGCGAGAGCGACGTGGTGTAGTTCTCGACCTTGATCTCCTTGCCACGCACCGTGTACGTGTAGAATTCACCTTCGTACGATGCGCGCTTATCTTCCCATCCATCAAGAAGTGCACGCACTTCGTGATGGAGCTGGCGATGGAGCTCGTCATATCGTGCGACCAGTTCGTCCTTTGCGCTCATTGCAGACCGTTCAATTGTGCTTGATCATGTTCAAGGAGATCGGCGTCGAACCCATCTTCCCACCAACCCAGAGCGTGTAGATCTTGTTCGCTTCGAACACGAGGTCAGGGGATTCAACAAGAATGCTCCCTGTGCTGTGAAGTCGAACCTTCATCGTATAGGTACCTGCGGGTAAGAGCAAGAAGTTCTTTCCGCTGGAAGGCGACACGCTGATGCCCTTGTAGGGAATGTTCTGCATACCCGGGATCTCATACGCCGCTGCACCGATGTTCGTGATCAGATCCAACGGTGCGGACGCCGGAGAAGCATTGATGAATCGTACGAGTGCCTGTGCGGAGTTGGGGACGGTCTCATCGGTGAGCTTCAGCGACTCAAGTCCACCCGCCACCGTTCCGATGGCGAAGATGCTATAGGCCTTGCCCACTTCGACCGCGATCTTCGTTGTGGCAACGGGAACCGCTCCGGCGCTCACACTCACGGTGCGCTCACCCGGATCGAGCAGTTGATACGGGCTGCTGTTGGGATAGGCAAGACCGGTGATGACCTTCGTCCCGTCAACGCTCACATCCACAGCGGGTGCATCGGATACGGCGTGAACTGCCGCCACTTTGCCCTTGTCGAAGTGTTCCACAAGGTCCACATAGGCCGAGCCGGAGTCCGTATCGGTATACATCCTTGCCACCATGTTGGCCGCATCACCCGGATTCATGGTTCCCATGAGCACCACGGTGTAGGAGGTGTTCGCATTCAATGCGATCGGCTCATAGGTGATGAGCGGCGTTGTGCTGCCATTCGACGTCACGACAAAGGAGATGGAACCGGCGTCGAGTGCGGTGTAGGCACTCACACCACGGCTCTCGATCTTCGAGAGGATCGGAGGGTTCGAAGCGCTGAGCGTGTGCACATCGACGCTCGTGCTCAGATCGGAGACGGCATGCACGAAGCGGACACGGGCCTTGGCAGAGGTAAGAAGGTCGTCGTTCTGGAAAGATGCTGTGATCGTTGCGGCCGGACCGAAGACGAAGACGCTATAGCTCTTGCCTTCTTCGAACGCCGCACCGGCCGTGATCAGAGCCGTCGATGCACCGGCATTCAGCACGGTGAGCATCTTGCTACCAGCTACTACACTGGTGTATCCGGAACTCTTGCCGTACGAGACCGCTGCATTGGTGAGTGTTCCATCCAATCGCACGTCGAGTGCAGGTGCATCGCTTGCAACATTGATCGTTCGCATCTGAGCATTGAGCGGTGCCGGACCGGAAGAACTCTCGGTACAACCCACGAAGGCAAGGATGGCGAAGGCGGCAAGGAGGAGACTGACCATGCGAAAGCCTGCGGCTTGAATGGCACGTTCGATCTTCTCGGCAGTGGCCGGACCATCTTCGCTCTTCACCACGGCCTTGCCTATTGTCACTTCGTCAACATGGATCCCATCCACCTTCGACAGTGCACGTTCTACCGCCGCAACACAGTGGCCGCAGCTCATTCCTTCGATGATGATCTCTTGTGTGTTCATGACAGTTCCTCGATAGCACCTTTGATGCGCCACATACGGCGGGCGAGTTCGGCTTGTTTTTCGGCAAAGGCATCATACCGCTTGTTCTCTTCGGCGATCTCAGCGAGATACCGTGTTCGGTCTGGCGGAATGATGTAGATCTTCTCACTCATCTCATCGGTCACATGGAACGTGCTTTCCCATGGCAGCTCACATTTGTGCACAAGTGCATCCACGATCGCACGATACAGTGTGTTCGTCCCGGGATCATTGAATTGCGAAGCGATCGTGCCGTACACCGGCATTTCGTCGGGTTTACGGTCGAAGAGTTGACGCGACCGCTGATACTGTTTCTTCACATCGCGCAGAGCGTCGAGCGCACCGCGTTTATCGAACTTGTTGAGGGCGATCAGATCGGCATAGTCGATCATGTCGATCTTCTCGAGCTGACTTGCAGCACCGTACTCCGGCGTCATCACATACATGGCTACGTCGGCCACATCGGCGATCTGCGAATCACTCTGGCCAATACCGGCCGTTTCCACAATGATGAGATCGAAGCCTGCATACGAGAGAATGCGAATGGCATCGGTCACGTGTTTGTTCATGGCAACGTTCGCCTCGCGCGTTGCGAACGAGCGCATGTAGACGCGCGGATGGCTCACGGCATTCATTCGGATCCGGTCGCCAAGCAGCGCTCCACCGGTCTTTCGCTTCGAGGGGTCTACGGATACCACGGCGATGGTCTTGTCCGTGAGATCGTTCACAAACCGTCGTACGAGCTCATCCGTGAGCGACGACTTCCCGGCACCACCAGTACCGGTGATACCAAGCACAGGTGATCGTTTGGCACCATCGGCAAAAGCAATGGCAGCTTGATCACCGCGTTCGGCAGCTGTGATGGCCTCTGCGATGGCAAGCGGGTTCTTGGCAGCTACTTGGGCGGCCAGATCGTCGCCGAAGACGTTGGGTGTCTGATAGTCCGATCGTTGCACGAGATCATTGATCATTCCCTGCAACCCCATCGCCCTACCATCATCCGGAGAATAGATGCGCGTGACGCCTGCCGCATGGATCTGCTCGATCTCGAGCGGAAGGATAGTGCCGCCACCGCCACCGAACACCTTGATATGTCCGGCCCCGCGTTCACGAAGAAGCTCTACCATGTAGGTGAAGTACTCGACGTGTCCGCCCTGGTACGACGTCATGGCGATCGACTGGGCATCTTCCTGGATCGCACAGTCCACCACTTCCTGTACGGAACGGTTATGTCCGAGGTGGATCACCTCGCAACCCGTCCCCTGGATGATGCGGCGCATCACGTTGATGGCGGCGTCGTGACCGTCGAACAACGAGGCGGCCGTCACCACACGAATTTTATGGCTTGGAGAATACGGCGTTGGATTCGTCATGTCCGATCTTTCGGGATGAGCAAGACCCCAAACTTACGGATGCGGAGGGTGACCTTGGTCACGTAGTATTGGGAATTCATAGGCGATATTCGTGCTGTTGATGGTCGAATTCAACCCCTTCAGGAGTCTGCCATGCAAAAGAACATGGGATCTGCAGATAGAGTTCTACGCGTACTCGTCGCCCTTGTGGTCGGTGTCCTCATCCTCACCGGTTCATTGACCGGCGTATGGGCCTGGGTGCTTGGCGTTCTCGCCGTCGTCTTCCTGGCCACGTCCACCGTGAGCGTGTGCCCGCTCTATACGGCACTGGGTGTACGTACGAACAAGGCACCAGCGAATTCGTAGCGCATAGCGGCATTGGCTAACTTGCCATGTGACCGCAGAGCTCATGATCCTTGGTGGCGCAGAGGAGATCGGCGCCAATTCGTGCTACCTGAACCTGGATGGCACCGGACTTCTCATCGATGCCGGTTTACATCCGCGTGACCGGGCCGAGCGCGCCCTTCCATGGCTCGAGGGCTTGGAGCATCGGCCGTCCGATGCCGTCGTGATCACCCATGCGCACACGGATCATGTTGGAGGACTGCCGTACGTTCTCCGCAAACTTCCACATGTGCGGACGGTGATGTCGCATGCCACGCGCGACCTTACCCACGACGTTCTGCACAACTGTGCGAAACTCCTCAAGTCCGACGTCACGCGCTGGTTTCCAAAAGAAGCGCTCGATTACTACAAACGCGACGTGATCGAGATGATCCGTCACGGGTTTGAAGCCGTTCCCTACAACGAACCATGGGTGATCCGTGGCTTCAACGGCCTGTCGGACGTGTCCGTGCGCCTCCATCCTGCAGGCCACATCCTTGGTTCGGCCTCTGTGCATCTTTCCTGCAACGGGATGTCGATCCTGCACACGGGCGACATCCAATTCGACCATCAGGCCATGATCGCCAAGGCAGCGACACCACGCGAGCATGTCGACTGTCTCATCACCGAGGCAACGAATGCCTTTTCGGACCGACCGAACGACTATGCCCAAGAGTCGAAGCGCTTGGCCCAGTTCGTGAACACCGTCACCAATGCCAACGGCAGCGTCCTGATCCCTTCGTTTGCACTCGGGAAGACACAGGAGATCCTTCGCACCCTCTACACGCTCATGCGAAAGGGATCGATCCCCCAACTCCCCATCTACACGGGCGGCTTGGGCGTGAAGATCAGCAAGGTGTACGACCAGCATTGCTACACAGAGCCGATGCGGACACCGGGGTTCGAAGTGTCGGACATTCCACAGGAACGCATTCGCTTCGATCAGCTCTTCACGGCCGACTACATGCGAAAGCCATCGATCGTGGTCGCATCGAGTGGAATGGTGAACAAAGGCACCACATCGTACGCACTGGCCACGGCCTGGCTGCAGAAGCCGAACTTCGGCATTGCCGTGATCGGCTATCAAGACCCGGAGACACCCGGTCACGCCCTTCTGCATTCCGGCGTGGATAGGCCCTTTGATTTTGGAGGAAGATCGTTGAAGCGTCTGTGTCTGATCGATCGGTTCCGATTCAGTGCGCATGCATCGCTCGAAGGACTGCTCGGTCTGATCATGGACGTTCGACCGTCAACACTCTGCATCGTGCACGGAGAACCGGAGGCCTGCGATCACTTGGCGCTGTGCGTCAAGGAACGCCTACCCAACACACGGATCATCATTCCCCGTCTCGGGAAGTCCTACGTGCTCGAGCAGGGAAGCACGGTGGCACGGATGGGGAGTGCGTGAACGCACTCCCCATCGAGCACCACATTCTCATTGAACGATGAGCAACGTTCGAAGTCGGTCGCCCAACGCAGAGATCAATTCGATCGAATACGTTCCGCTACCGAGGTCGTGCACGTCGATGTCGTGAGAACGTTCCTCAGCACTGATGGTCATACGCTGAACTTCCTCGCCCGTGAGCTGTCGAACGACACACGTTGTGCGTTCATCGTTCCAGCACACGTGGGCCCGATGCGATGTCGGATTTGGTCCGACGGTGATCGTCGGTCGGACGACATCCTGTTCGTGTAGTGCGCTTTGTGACTTCCCGAAGGCCGGTCCGATCGTAAGGAAGCCCTGAGCGAAGACCGTTGTTCGCGATCCTCCCTCGTCGCGCACGGCGATGCGATAGTGTCCGCCCATGGGAAGCGTCGCGGGAATGACCCAATCGAAAGAGCCGGTGGCGGCATCAATGCCCCGAGCGAGCTCTGTGAATTCACCTACATCGGCATTCCACAAGAGGATCTGCGCTGTTGTGCGGACATCATTCTGTGTCCACGTGATGTGCATGGTCCCACCAGGTTGCCACGCACGTTGCTGTGCACCGCCGGCTGGATGGATGTCGGCCTTGGCGATCATGGCCGCGAGGATACTGATGATGACGATGCCTGCGGCGAGCAGTCGACGTCTGTGTTGCTGTCTCATGAACGACTCCAGGTGAAAGTGTTAGGGTGTGATGCAGATGCTCTGCATGGTCGTTGTGTTGTGATGCGTGAACATCACGTAGTAGATGCCCGGCCAAGAAACGTGTTCGCGAACAAGGCCGAGTGTATCGTTCCTCTGATCTTTCCATCCTTGCCACCATTGCCGACCGAGCTGGTCGAAGATCTGTACCAAACCGATCTCCTCCCCGTCTGCCGCGATAGTATCGGAGACACCCGTCACCTGCGAGAACACGGGTGTGAACGACATGCTCGTTGTATCGGTGGGCATTTGCACGCTGAGGATCCGCGCCGTGCCATTGTGATAGGCAGGGTGCGAACAGGACCATCGTTGGAAGCGATAGCCGGGGTTCGGTACCGCTGTCAACAACAGTGTTGTGGTTCGGTCTTGACGCAGATCGTACACGCCATATCCTCCGGTACGACCATGGACACGATCGAGGACCACCACAGATCCGTTATCGCCGGGATCGACCGTCACGGTTCCATTTCGTACGGTTCGATACCAAGCCGTAAAGACCACTGTGTCCGCCGGCCAACAATCTGCTCGCGCGGTGAACTCCTCTGATGCATTGGGTGGTACGAAGCCGAGATGTGAACACGACCAGTGATCGAACACCACCGTGTCGACACAGGTCTTCGCACCCACAACAAGCGAGTTCGCATTGGTATAGCGGATCGGATCTTGCGTCCGGTTCGGAAACACACATGCATCGTCCAAACGCTCGCCTGTCTCAGCATGTCGGGCCTCAGCCGTGGCATTGAACCACACTGCCGTCACGAAGCTGAACCTCGTCACATTCGACGGATCGATGTCCGCCCTGAAGTAGTTGCACCAGTACCGCAACTCATAGCGCTGCGCCGAGCCGTTCGGCGCAGCATTGCGAAGACGTTGCTTCGGGATCACGTACATCAGGTTCGTGCCGGGTGTAAAGTTGACCGTTACCGGAATCTCTTGAAATCGCGTGCTGTCGGGGCCTACCGACGCATCGAAGTAGAGTCGCACCGGTTGTGATACCGGCGATGCGATGTTCCGAGCCGGGATCACATCGATGTTCTGAAGTACGATGGTGTCCGTGCACATCGGCATCACGGCACCCGCACCGTTCGCCAAGGCAAAGTGCGTGCAGGCGAAGAGGTCGATCAGTGTTGGAATGGTCATGGCGTCCTCAGCGTACAACTCGTTTCCGTGGATAAAGCAGTGTTCGCATGTGATAGGTGACGTACTGTCCGTGCAGTGCATATCGACCGGTGCCCTCGCGTGCGGCGCTCCAGAGTGACCCGATGTCCGCTGTGAGATTGGCCTCTCCAAGAGGCTGATCCTGTTCGTCCGGTGGCAAGAGCACTTGAATGAACTTTGCTCCCAATGCGACAAGGTCAGAGAGACCCAACGAAGATCCTTCTTCTGCGTCCGGAGATCCGTGCAGGTTGGCCTGTTCTGTTACATGGTCCAGGAGGTCGTTCACGCGGTTCACGAAGCAATCACCTTCGTCCTTGCAGTCCTCATCCCACGTTTCGATATGCAGACCAACAAGGTCTTGAAGATCCATGCCATACGGTTCGATCAGCAGCAAGTGCTCGCCCATGTTCATGGGAGCGTCCTTATCACTTTGCGAATAGGTGCATTCGCCGATGTTCGTGCCTTGTTGTGCGTCGCAGTTCGGTTGACGTTGCATGGCCACATCGGTACCATGGATCGCATCCATACCGAAGATCCCGCCATACGACACGTGATAGATCTCGCCGTAGTTCTCGAAGAAGGCGAAGTCGTTGTCGCCGTCCCATGCCAGTTCGACTTGATCGAGGATCACACCGACACCCGGGAGCTCCATGGTATTCAGCACATAGGCAGCATCTGCAGCAAGCGGCTCACCGTCAAGCGACGTGAGTCCGGTCGTGCACGTCAGTAGGATGCTTCCGAACGGAAGGGCCTGTAAACGTGGCGAGGTGGCAGGGTCGTTGATGCGGAACTCGGCCGTTGTGATCGGACCACCCGTTTGCGGATAGTAGGAGGTGTTCGCAGCGGAAGAGGCAACGGTGAAGTCCAACCCTGTGAGTTGCGGAAACGTGGGTTCGATGTTGTCTTCCGACCGTGCCACCATGCCACCACTCCGCAGCGTGTTGATATCGAGCGGTGCATTGAAGCGGACCTTAACGATAGTGCCATGACGTGGGATGTATTCCAACTGTCGACCACCGATGGGTTCCTGCGGAAGGCGTTCATAGTAGAACAGCGGATCGAACCAGTGTTCTTCCCAGAGGTCTTCCTTGCGATCGATGGTTCTGATCTTGACGCGCATGGCCACGGACTCGATGCCGAAGGTCTGTCCGAAGCAGGCTCGACAACGGATCTCCGGAAGATCTCCGATGCCTCCGGCACAGAGCGTTTGTCGGAACTGGGCGAGCTCCGAGGTAATGTCGAGTTCGAAGACCCGCCACCCGCCGACCACCGATCCTCCCGACGGAACAACATACCGAGCGATGGGAGCGAAGAACTTCCAGAGCTGACCGCGCACGGGTGCGTCCTTGATGCGCACCTGGATCCGGTCTCCGCACTGCACGCCGCATCCGAGGAAGTTTCGTTGTTCGGTGGCATCGAAGCAGCGAAGCGCTGAGATCCGTTGCCACGTCTCCGGCACTGAACCGGGGATGAGCTTGTAGACCTCTACTTTCACATCCGGGTGTACGGTCGCACCCGGCAGGATCGCGTTGGCATCGTCTCCGTGAATGAGAACGTTGTCGATGCGGAGCTGGAGACTCTTCCGTTGAACATAGAAGACCACCGTGTTGATCGGGTCGAGAAGGGGAGCTGAGAGACAGAGCTCGCGCTGTGGCACGTCGAAGAAGAATGATCTGTTCGTTCCGGTGATCACATAGCCTGCGATCTCCCAACATCCGAGGGTGCGGACGCAGAGCGTTCGATCGGTCTCTTGTGTGTCCTCGAAGTACGATTCCGTGGTGAAGAAGGCGTCGGTGGGGCCAAATGCCCTTTGATCTGCATCGGCGTTCTCGATGATGCCACGTAGTCGAAACAGCTCCGGTGGTGGCGTTGCCGGGAGATACGGACGGATCGGTGTGAAGGATGGCGAGAATGTCTTGGGCCCTGTGCCGGCATTGGGCGTGTAGGTGTTGAATGCGGACGATGTTGTCGACAACGCGAAAGCGGTATTCGGAATGGCCACGCAATGCACCACCGGCGTGCGATCGTCCAAGATGATGGTCGTGTCGACGACACCTCGCGCAATGTCTTGAAATGCAGAGTCAAGGATCTGCACCACGCCGCCGGAATCCACGTGGATACGAAGCGTATCGGAGTCGATCCTCTTCAGGATGGCCGTGCAACGGATCTCACGATCCATCACGTCGCACGATATGCTCACAACAACGTCGTGTTGTTCTGAGCCATGAATGGATGGAACGGAGGGAGCATCCCACTTCACGAATCTCCACCGATCGGGAAGCCATGTCGGTGCATGCAGAGGAACACTGTCGCCGAGCGTAAGACTATTGTTCTCTTGCGCAACATCGTCGAGGATCTCTTGTGGAAGAGCGCGACCATCGATGGATCTTGCGTCGAGGATCACATGCGCAGCCTTGCGCACGTGGATGGTCCAAGCTCGGTCGTGTGATGCATCGCCCGTGATCGCCGACAGAGCACATCGAATGCGCACGGCACTGCCCGGCGTCCACCGTGTCGTCGGAACCAACCGTGCCACCGTGCCACCCTCGCTCACGTCGAAGGCCACTGGCACTTTCACTCGGGACGTGGCCGTTTCTTCCTCGGCAGTGAAGACGGAGTTCCAACGATGTCGAAAGGGGAGAATGGACTGCGAGAACCGCAACGTGATCGGATCTTCACAACGAATGGCCTCTTCGCCGACCACTGAGCAGTACATCAGTCGCGGAACATCGTCCGCCGTGGTGAAGACGATCTCGAACGGTGGCAGCATGCGCGGCTCTGCGTCCATGCCGTCGTACACGGCCAGGCCGACCACAAAGCAATGATAGGTGGTGGAGGGCTCGAGATGTCGTGGAGTGAATCGAAGTTCCGTTCCATCAACGATACGATACGAACCCGGCAGCGCGGCGCGATGCATAAGGTTCGGAGGATTGGCGGCCATGGCGGCATCGTCCACAAGAACGATCGCACCTTGCGTGCCTTCGTCGGGAATGGATGTGGGGGAGATCACCGACGTGCAGCGAAGCGAGATCGTCGCGTCGGTGCTCACGTTCGATGCGCCATGGATAGGAAACGTGGATGCAACGAATTGGATCTGCGCACGTGCGGCAACGCACGTGGTCACGAGCGAACAGATCACAAGAAATCGAAGGACGAACGACGGCAGCATGGCAACCTCCGGGTGAACAGGTGGGGGAAGTGATGGCGCACGAGAGGCGGGCGCATGCAGCTAGTGGAGGCAAGAGGGTGCGATGTGACAGTCGCCGTTGTAATTTCTGCGCATGAATGTTGCGACCATCGCAGAAGTGATCGACCAGCTCGACGAGATCGTTATGTCATGTCGGCAACGGTCGAGTAGGAACGGGTTCTTCGCTGCACTCTATCGTAGTGTGACTCGGCGTGTGGCCCAGGGGATCTCGTCCGGACGGTTTCAGGATGGGAAGCGCATGGAGTTGCTCGATGTTGTGTTCGCCAACCGATACCTACACGCCTATGAACAGCGAATGCAGGGTTCGTGGACATCACGAGCGTGGGCACGTGCGTTCGATGTGGCAGAGCTCCATCAGCCGTTGATCATCCAGCAATTGCTCCTCGGGATGAATGCGCACATCAATCTCGACCTTGGTATTGCTGCTGCAGAGATCACCACACCTCAGACGATCCATGCACTACGATCCGACTTCGACACGATCAACGTTCTTCTGTCGGAGATGCTCAACGATGTACAACATCGACTTGGTGTACTCTCTCCCATGATGTCCATCGTCGACACGATCGCCGGACGATTCGATGAGACCATCGGGAACTTCAGTATGCAGCGTGCGCGTGATGCGGCGTGGACCAATGCGTTGACCCTTGTCGAGATCCCGCAGGGACCAGCACGTTGGGATGCCATTCATCGGATCGATGATGCTGCCGTTGTCCTGTCGCACGTGTTGTATGACCACCGCATGGATCTCGTTCTGGCTCCGGCGCGAGCCGTCGAGCAGAAGGACATCGCACACTGCATCGACGTGCTCATTGTGTGATCAGGTGATATCGATGTTCCGCACGAACATCAGGTCGAACGTATCAAGGTCCATTGCGCACAGAAAGCCCATCCCGGGTTCACCGGCATAGACACAACCATTATCAATGATCACCTTGTTCTCCCACTCGAGGCGGTGATAGATACGCTCGCGGGTCTGTGGTGTGTGGCCGCACAACAACCTCCGACCGCCGATCTTCGAGCGGTCCTCAACTTCGGTCCGATGGAAGAGCATGGCATGGGTGTCGCTGAACGGGTCGTCGATCTCCATGTTCAACGAGGCATGCGTGCATGTGAACAGTGGGGTCTGACAGTAGAGAGGCAAGGCCTCGATAAGGTTCACATACCAAGGGTCGATCGCGGCGGGTGAAGAAGCGCCAAGACTGCACAGCGTGGATGCACCACCGTTCATCATCCACTTCTCGTACCAGAACTCAGAGAACCGTGCGCGTATCAAGAGATCGTCGTGATTGCCTCGTAACGGGGTGACGTCGTATCCCGCCTCGATCAGGCCGACGATGTAGTCGAGTACGGCCTTGCTCGACGGTCCACGGTCGATATAGTCTCCAAGCAGGATCAGATGGTCGACGCGATCGAGACCAATGCGCTCTTCGACCATTGCGCGCAGGGTGCGCACACATCCGTGAACATCGCCGATGGCGATCGTTCGCTTCATACCGGCATCAAGGGCTGGTGGCGATCTCGTACACGTGTGGCCAATTCTTTCCGGTCACATAGAGTTTCTTCGAAACACTGTCGAACGCAATTCCATTGAGAACGTCTGTGGACGGCGTGTGTTCCGTCAACGGTAGCAGACCCGAACAATCCACGACAGAACGAACGACACCGGTCGCCGGGTCGATCCGCACGATCACGTCCTGACGCCATACATTGGCCCAGATCTCGCCGTCGATGTACTCGAGTTCGTTGAGTTCGCGAAGCGGTGCACCGTCAAGCATCACGTCGATGGACTTGATCACGCGCGCATTCACCGGGTCCAAGAAAGTGAGCGTGTTGCTTCCATTGCTCATGATCAGGTAGGTGCCATCGTTCGTCAGTCCCCAGCCTTCTCCACTGTAGCGGAACGTACCGATCTCTTGGAGCGTGAGTGCATCATACACGAATCCCTGTTGGTTGAGCCACGTGAGCATATAGGCCTTGCCTTGCAGGACGGTCACGCCCTCTCCAAAGAACCGTGGTCCAAGGTCGGTGCGTTTCAACACCTTGCCTGTTTTGATGTTGACGTGGCGGATGGACGACGTGCCATACTGGCCGGTGCTCTCCACGAACATTCCGTTCACCACCTGCAACCCCTGGGTGAATGCCATGGTGTCGTGCGGAAGCGTAGCAACCACCTGACAGCGAAGATGCGTTGCAAGCGGGACCGATTCCGTTGTTGCCTTCGCGGGAGAGGCATCGGTAGATGGTGCTGGCTTTTCGGTGGTACACGACATGACCACACAGCCGATCGTGATGGTGGCGAGGATGCGTTTCATGCGGTGCAAAGTACGAAAGGCATGGTCGTAGTGTACGAATGTGGTGTAGTTTTGTCGTGCAGCAATGAACTCCCCCCAGTCTTCCAACATCGTCTCCTCCTTCGTTGCAGCCGCTACGATAGCGTGCATGCTCTTAGTGGCGTGCACCAAAGAGGCGCAACCCATCGATGCCGCGGCAAAACGATCATCGGATTCTCTGGAATCCGCAAAGGTCGCCCTTCAACGGCACATCGATTCGGTGATCAACCGCTTTCCACGGATCGGACTGACCAAGACCGTGATCGCCGATGCCAAGGCCCTTGCTGCCCTTCGCCGCACCTACGGAAAAACGGACTCCACATGGGCCGCCTATCGAGCGCTCACACTAGTGAACCGGAAGGACATTCACTACTATCGGGTGGGCGACACGGTGATGATCCCGGACACGATCGTCAAAGATCTCCGCGCCTATTCGATCTTTCCGCAATGGTATCCCGAGGCCGTCGATATTCCTCGTATCGTCCTGATCAGCAACAAGTGGCAGTGCTACGGTTGCTATCAGAACGGTGAGCTCGTGCGCTTTGCGGCCGTGAACAGTGGTGAAGAACATAAACCAACGTTTCCCGGTCGGTACGCTGTGAATTGGAAGCAGCGGTTGCGCCATTCGTCGCTGGACAGCACATGGATCCTCCCGTTCACAGTGAACTTCCATCAGTACGCCGGCAGCGCCATGCATCAGTTCGACATGCCGGGTCGGCCCGTGTCACACTCCTGCGTACGCCAGTTCCTAACGGATGCAGAATGGATGTACAAATTCGTTCGGACGGCAAAGGTGGATTCCAATCACCGATTCATTCCGTTCACGGGAACACCGGTGATCATCCTTGATATCTTCGACTTCTCGCGCCGGTACGGTGGACCGTGGCGCGACATCACATCCACGAAGGACGTGGTGATCGCTCTCCCCAAGCAACCGCTCGACGTTGAAGAGGCCATGATCCCGATCTCCCAGATCCCCAAGGATGTTCGTGGTGCGCTGCCAAATCGCAAACGGTATCTCGAGGCAGATTCCATTCTGCGCGAGCGCGGTGTGATCAGACCCGAGGCCAACCTTCGCGAGTCGATCAACTATAACAAGCTTCGCCGAGAGAAGGCCCGCCGCAAGGCCGCTGCCTCGCATACTCCGAAGTGACCACACTTACGACGAGCGTCGTTCCGGCCACCACGCCTGCAATCGTTCGGCAATAGACCCCTCCTCGCCTTCGCGACTCGGCTCATAGAACACCCGTGGCTCCGTGCCCGTTGGGAAGTACGACGCGTCCACAAAGTGTCCCTCGAATGCATGAGGGTATTGATAGGATTCCCCATACCCTTCCGCCTTCATCAACTTCGTTGGGGCATTGCGTAGATGCAATGGGACCGTAAGGTCGATCCCTTCCGCCACTGCCTGCTGCGCCGCACCAATGGCCAAGTACGATGCATTCGATTTTGGAGCAGAGGCCAGATACGTCACCCCCTGTGCGAGTGGGATCCGACCTTCCGGCATACCGATACGCTCGATCGCCTGGTAGACGGCAAGGGCAAGGGGAAGGGCGGCAGGGTCGGCATTGCTGACATCTTCACTTGCGAACACCACCATGCGCCGAGCAATGAAGAGCGCGTCCTCACCAGCCTCGATCATCTTGGCAAGCCACAACAACGCAGCGTCCGGATCGGAGCCACGCATGGATTTGATGAAGGCCGAGATCGTGTCGTAGTGGGATTCTCCAGCCTTGTCGTACTGCACGATCTTCCGTTGAACGGCTTGTTGCAACACGTCGCGAGTGATGTGGACGCAACCGTCTGACGCTGGTGTGGCAAGCGATGCCGCTGCTTCCACAGCGTTCAGGGTTGTGCGCGCATCACCACTACCAATGGCAAAGAGGGCGTCCCAATCGTCCACGACCACTTGCATCGACAGCATTGCCTCGTCGGTTGAAAGCGCTGACTCGACAATGTGCCGCAGATCTTCCGAC
This sequence comes from Kapaibacterium sp. (SeqCode), assembly GCA_044224925.1. Lineage (GTDB taxonomy): Bacteria > Bacteroidota > Ignavibacteria > Kapaibacteriales > Kapaibacteriaceae > Kapaibacterium. The sequence continues at coordinate 14,093 of JBGAJM010000009.1, read as the reverse complement.
TCGAGCGATCGAAGTCGATATACTTGACAACGACTCAACAACGCTGCGTTCACTTCGAAGGATGGATTCTCGGTCGTGGCGCCGATCAGCGTGACGATGCCCTTTTCAACGGCGTGCAGAAGCGCATCTTGCTGCGCCTTGTTGAATCGATGGATCTCGTCGATGAACAGGATCGAACGCTCGCCATTGGCTCGCCGCCGTTCCGCCTTTGCCACCACTTCGCGAAGTTCCTTGACGCCGGCCTCGACGGCCGAGAGTCGCTCGATGCGCATATGCGATGTCGATGCGAGTGCAAAGGCAAGTGTGGTCTTGCCAGTACCCGGAGGTCCCCATAGAATGATGGAGGGGAGCTCTGCACGCTCTGCGAACGAGCGAAGAGGTCCATTGGGCCCAAGTAAGTGTTGCTGTCCGGCAACATCGTCGATGGTACGCGGGCGCACACGCTCTGCCAACGGACCCGACGGTACCGCATGACGAGGCTGGTCTGTGTCGTCGAACAATCCGTTCATATCACCTAACTTGATGCAATGAGCTCTGCGTCAAACATCGTGAATGCCGCGCTATCGTGCATCATGCTCTTGATGGCAGTGCGTGAGCACGTTGGTGCGCAACCCCTCGTTCGTTCGCTGTACTCCGTTCGATTCGACACCGTGGATATGGCCTCGCTTCGCAAGCAGTGGAGCGGCCCACTACAGCTCACTCGCGATCCCGCGTCGGAAAGACAGGTGTTCGGTCGGTACGGCGAACAGACCGTGAGTCTTACGCTGCGTGAACTTCCTCCACACACCATGGTGAACGTCGCCTTCGAACTTGCCGTGATCGGCTCGTGGGACGGGGAGCAAGACAAGGACCGCATGCGAGTGATGGTGGATGGGCGTGATACGGTGTTGTATGCAACGTTCAGTAACACGACCTATCGACAATCCTATCCCGATCGGGTGGGGGTGGCAGCACACCGACAGAGAACCGGTGTACAAAGGCAAAACACACTCGGATTCAGATTCGTGGAAAAGGATGTGTACAATGGATCACTCGATGCCACCTATGTGATCTCCTCATTCATCAGACACAGTGCCGATACGTTGCGAGTGGATCTGGAGGGGATCCTGCGCGATCTGCGTCCGGGTATCGAGAATGAGTCGTGGGCCTTACTGTCGTTCGATGTTGGTTATGTGACCGCCACGACGCGTGGCATGCACAAAGAGCCGCAGATCGACACATCGTTCTCCGAGGACGTCTTTCCCGGCATCGTCCCATCGAGCGACATCATCCACGCTCTCCGCATACCACTTGCCGTGATCGAATGTCAACCCTGTGCCATTGGTTGTGCAGCCGTTTCCGTTGCCGTGTACACCGACGGAACAGCTGCAGCGTGGAAGAAGCCGTTTCATGGCAGAGAACCTGCCATGGCCTTCGATCTCACCGGGGAAGAAACAGAACAGGTCGAACGCGCCGTTCAACGATGTCTCGGCGATACTCTTGTGCGAGAACATCTGGTGACGGTGATCGACCAAGCGCAGAGCATTCCATCGAACCAACGGAATTGCACCATCACGCTCGGCGTGGGCGAGCAGAGTTTTACCTGCATTGTTCACGACTGGGGGACGGGTTCGCTCGAAGAGCTTCATCAACTGCTCAGGGTGGTCTTCGAGCGACACGGTTGGACGGGCGGACCTTAGTGCTGCCAGTAGGCCGACCGACGTATGGATGCTAGACGCATCGACCGTCCATCGTCCGACGTGAATCGATACAGCACGTGCGGAAATGTCTTCGAGAACCAATACTCGTTCGTTGGTCCGTTCGCTCGTTTGACCGTTACTCTCCAGCACTCCGTTGCCGCGAACGACGAGCCGTCTTGCAAGGCAGCCGCATCCAGCATGTCGCTTCCCACCGTCACCGTGGCCGACACGGGCTCAGAAAGCACGGCCTTCGACGTGATCATGGTCGGATACAGCTCGATCTTCGTCGTGTATCCGTTCGAAAAGTCAAGCGTGCGTAACGTGTAGATCAGTTGATCCTCAAAGAACACTGCTGATCGAAGCGTTCTCGTTCCAACGCCTTCACCATCCCAGTACGAGTCGTATGCGTAGTGAACAACACTGTCGGCTGTGATGTGCTTGAACGTAGTGCCACACCACTCTTGAGAACTCGTCGTGGCCTTGTGAAGGATGTTCGGAGCAGAGCGCTCAAAGAACATACTCGTCATGTAGTTGTAAGGATACGAGTCCGTTTGAATGCGTTGCACGATGATCACCTTCATCATGGCTCGCAGGTCGGTGCGTTCGTATGAGTCCGTCTTCACATCGAATTGCTGGTTGAAGTCTTCCTTCACGGTGATGACCACCGATTCGAACGAGCGAGATTTTCCGTACACAACACGAGTGCTTGCATACGTGGCAACCTCTGCACGCCCATCGTTCCAGATGGACTGAGCGGCGAATGAGGTTCGTACAGGTAGGGTGTCTGACGCTGATGGTGGACCATCTGCCTTGCCACCCTTGCAACTTGCAAGCGAGATCATGAGGAGAATAGGGAGGAAGCGCATAGATACCTCGAAAGCGTGAACTGCAACTTCCGCAATTCACGTGAGAGGTAGGAGGAATGATTGTCCGACGGCGTGGAGTGCGAGCGACGAGGCGGATGAGCGCAGCGCCTTCTTCAATCGATGGAGTGGCTCGGACATTGGCTCCTCGCTCTGCTTGAACGTTGCATGATGGATCGGGAACATGAACCGCGCGCCCATCATATCCGCCATTGCAAGAGACTCTTCTGGTGTGCAATGCGTATCCGGATACGGGTCGTACGCCCCGATCGGCATGAAGGCAACATCGATCGGCTTTCGAATGTCCTTGAAGGCAGGTGTGAATGCCGTATCGCCCCCGAACACCAATCGAACACCATTCTTTTCGAGGAGATATCCGTTGAAGCTTCGTCCTGTGCGGTGCTGACCAGCGGCTCTGCAAGCCTCGCCGGGCATACGCCATCCATTGTGCTTCACACGTAATGCCTTGATCTGTATGCCATGGATCGTTGTAGTGTCGCCCCAGTCCATTTCATCCATCGAGCGAAAGGCAAGATCTTCGATCACGTCCGATGTGTTCATGGCCGTGATCACATCGATCTCGTTCGGCGCTCTCTCAGAAAGAGCCGAAAGTGTCCGTCGATCCATGTGATCAAGGTGGGCATGCGACAGAAGGATCAGATCAGGTGTTGGGATCTGGTCCAGGGTCAACGCCGGGGCATGAACCCTGTGTGGACCGATCGTAAGTCCGAGGATGCTCAATCCATAGGCATCGAACAACACCGGATCGGTCAGGATCCACGTACCAAAGAAATTGAGTAGGACTGTCGAATGACCTATCCAGCAGGACCAAAGTCCGTTTCCGTTCACTTGGGAAAGGTCTGGGATGAAGGAAGGCGGCATGGCGGCATGGCATACCCCATCGGGATATGCACCCATCGCAACACTTGCGCCTGCGATGGACATTGTCTTGAGCATTTCGCGTCGACTCAGCATCGGTTCCCCCCGGTTGCGCTGTGAGTGATCCGCAAAACTCCGTGTGAACCCGAGCGAATCCGAGTTTCGATTTCGTTATATGCACATCATTACACGAGACGCTCATTACTACACGTCAACGCAACCAATGTCCTGAACGGCCGTACTGGTTGCTCTTTTTCGGAAATACTCAGAAATTCAACAGCTTTGTTCGCATGAAACGATCCATCACACTTTTGGCGACGGCGATCTTGTTGGCTGGTTCAACGATCGTTCGCGCGCAGACGAATCCGCCGACCGATCAAGAGCTGCTAGAGAATGCTGCCAAGCAAAAGCTCAACTGGTTTGCCGGTCTTCATTTCATGGTGGGCAATCCACAAGGCTCGTATCGTGATTCGCTCCTGAAACTGGGTCTGCCGGGCACCGGATATGGCTTCGATCTCAATGCAGGATACTACTTCGATCCTGTTCCCGTGGCCATCGTCGGTGAGTTCGGCATGCTCTTCAGTGGTGGTGATCATGTACAGCGTCTCCTCACCTCTCCGTCCGGATTCACCGATACCGTGGACTATGATTCGCAAGTGCTGAACATGCCACTCACCCTCTCTGTACGCGTTCAACCGAACATCGCAAATTGGGTCTATCCGTATGCAGAGGGCGTGTTCGGTGTGGCGATCACGAATTCATCCTACACCATTTCGGCAACACATGCAGGTTCGGAGAGAACGGAGTCCAAGCATTCAACGGATGCCGATCTCAAGTACGGCATCGGGGCGGGTCTTAGTGTGAAGCTCGCCGAGATCGTAACACTGCCCAACTCTGTGAATCGAATTCTGTTGGACATGCGCATGCGATACTTGTGGGGCGGATCGACCACGGTCACGCGGTATCGTGTGCTTGACAATGGGGGCTATGAACAGTATCAATCGACCATCGACCCTTCGAACATCATTCATTTCAGCATTGGATTCGTAGCACAATTCTAATTCGAACACTCCTCTTTGGTGAACATCATGAAACGAACGACCATAATCCTTTCCACCCTTGCTGCCGCCTCGTTCCTTGCGGTCGGATGCAAGTCCGTGCAAGACAATCAGAACGACCTTCGCTCCACGCAGGAGCGGAACATCACGGTTGGCGTCGTGCAGAAGGAGATCCGTAAAGGTATGTCGGGTGCGGAAGTAACAGAAGCGCTTGGCTCACCGAACATCGTCACAAAGGACGAGAACGAGAATGAGACCTGGGTCTACGACAAGATCGCGACCGAAGCATCGTACTCATCAAGTCAGAACTCTCTGTTTCTGATCCTTGGAGGCTTCTCGAACCAGTCGGGTGCCGCGAGCACAACACAGCGAACACTTACGGTGGTGATCAAGTACGACGAGAAGGGCCGTGTCGCTTCCTATTCCTACCGTCAGAGCAAGTTCTAAGAAAGCACAGTCACATGATCCGAATCATTCTTGGGACGGTCCTGGGCGGCTTGATGTTGGCGTCGTGTACCATCATCAACCGTCCTCCGACCACACCTCCGCCGAAGACCCAGCTACAGATCCGCGAGTATCAGACACGTGAGTTCGATACGAACGACGTGAAGCTCGTGATGAAGGCCATGCTCAATGTGCTCCAGGACGACGGCTTCGTGGTCAAGAACGCCGTGATGGACCTTGGGTTGATCACGGCCACAAAGGAGATCGATCTGGGCACCACGTCAACCGGTTCGGGTGCGAGTTCGGGGGACGACTACTGGGGAAAGATCTTCGAGACCGTGTTCAAGGGCTCGGGATACGGAAACCGCTCGTCGACGACCAACAACCCCCCTCCGCGGTACGGAAAATTCAAGCAAGTCGAGGCCAGTATCAATGTTAGCGAACTTGGGAAGCGTTGCAAGGTACGTGCGAACTTCCAGGCGAAGGTCCTTGACAATCAAGGCCAACCGATGGACGTCTACGTGATCGAAGACCAAAAATTCTACCAAGAGTTCTTTGCGAAGGTCGATCAGGGTATCTTCATCCAGAAGCAAGGATTCTAACATCAGAACGGTACTATGAGATTTGTCGCATTTCTACTGACGGGCCTGTTCATTTGTTCGGGCCCGTTGTTCGTCTCAGCTCAAGGACTTGTGGACGCTGCGAAGAGCGGTGACGTAAAGAGTGTTCAGAAACTCCTTTCGTCAAAGAAGAAGGCTCCGAACGTGAACGAGCAAGACGCCGAAGGGCTCACAGCCCTGATGGTAGCGTCGGTGGCAGGGGATTCCGCCATGGTGGAGGTTCTCTTGGCAGCGGGTGCGAATGTGAACCTCAAGTCGAACAACGGGATGACGGCACTTCTCGGAGCTGTTTTCAACTCTCGTTCTGTGATCGTTTCACGCTTGATCGCAGCAAAGGCGGACGTGAACGTTTTCGACCGAAAAGCGCGAACCCCACTCATGATCGCAGCGGAAAAAGGCGTCAACGAGCCTGTGACGGCGCTGTGTGACGCTGGGGCCAATCTCGAGGTCAAGGATGCAAAGGGTAATTCTCCCTTGATGATCGCCTGCGGGAATCGGCATTTGAACGTGATGATGGAATTGCTGGAAAAGGGAGCGAACCCCGATACCCGAGACCTTCAGGGCAGGACGCCTGCGATGTTGCTGTGTTTCCTCGGTGAAGACGAGATGTTGAAGCTCTTGATCCACCACAAACCCGATCTTACACTGATGGACTTCACGGGGAAGACGGCTCTTGAGTATGCAAAGGAGTACAAACGTAAGTTCTGCATAGAAGTACTGACGCAGGCCGGTGTGACACGCTAGTGCGAAGTGACAGAGACCGTAGTGTGAGATAAGCAAGTAGTGTGCTGGTGTTTCAGCGTCTCGTGTATCTTTGTCCACGGAACGTTTTTATAAAAGTATTAGGGTACCCTTAATGCCAATACGCTCAGCCAATCGGCTGACGAGGATAGGTGTCTTTTACGACGGCAACTATTTCCTCCATGTCAGCAACTACTACGCCTATAATCACGCGCGCAGTAGCCGGATCAGTATCGCTGGTCTTCATGAGTTCATTCGCCACCAGGTGGCAGAAGAAGAAGGTATCGATGTACGGTCCAGCCAGATCGTCGATGCACATTTCTTCCGTGGACGGATCCCCGCCCAAGAGGCAAGTCAACGTGGGAACATGCTCTTCTATGAACGTGTGTTCGACGACATTCTCATGTGGGAAGGGGTGATCACCCACTACCTTCCGATGCGCAACACCAATGGAAAGCGCGAAGAGAAGGGGATCGATGTGTGGTTCGCACTCGAGGCCTATGAACTCACGCTCTTGAAGGAGTTCGACGTTGTTGTGTTGCTCACGTCGGACAGCGACTATGTGCCGCTCGTACGAAAGCTCAATACAACAGGCGCCAAAGTGATGTTGTTGTCGTGGGATTTTGAGTTCACCGATAACGAAGGCAAGCACATCGTTACGCGTACCTCCCAGGAATTGCTGGAAGAAGTAACGTATCCGATCGCCATGCACGACCTTATTGAGAGCCGAGTTCGGAAGAACGATGTGATCACGAACAATCTCTTCGTCCATAAGGAAGACCGTCCGGTCCGTCAGGTTGCCTACTCCACGGCCGTGCCGATGCAACAGGATGTCGAACCAGGTATCCCGGCAGGACCGGTCGACTCCGGTGTGAGTGAAGAACGGTTCGACAGCTTTGTCTTGAGCCTGAAATCCGGCTATGGCTTTATCAAGTATCCACCGAACAATCTGTTCTTCCACCTTTCAGATCTTGTTGAAACCGAATTCGAAGATCTTCGCGTTGGAGATCACGTCGACTTCAACATCGGCTACAACGACAAGGGTGAACAAGTGGCAAAGAACGTTCGCCTCCTTCTATGATCTCATCGAAACTTCCTGATGTAGGGACGACGATCTTTTCGGTCATGACCGCATTGGCCAATGACCATAAGGCCATCAACCTTGCACAGGGGTTTCCGGACTATTCGCCCGCATCGGAGCTGCTTGATCTGGTCGCTCGTGCCTTGTACGACGGACACAATCAGTACGCTCCGATGCCGGGCCTTCTTTCGTTGCGAGAGGCTGTCTCCACCAAGTATCGAACACTCTACGGTCTCTCCTACGACCCTGTGAGCGAGGTCACGATCACTCCCGGTGGTACAGCAGCACTTTATACGGCGATCGCGACCGTTGTGCGAACAGACGACGAAGTGCTGATCTTCGAACCCGCCTACGATTCCTATGCGCCGGCCATTCGAGCCAATGGCGGTGTGCCGATCCCTTGCCGCCTTCACGCTCCTTCCTACCGTCCCGATTGGGATGTTGTTCGGTCGTTGATCACAGATCGAACGGCCATGATCATCGTGAACACGCCGCATAATCCAACGGGCACCGTGTGGCCTGCCGACGATCGAGCAACACTTGCCGCCGTTGTCGATGGAACGCGGATCGTTGTTCTGAGCGATGAGGTCTACGACCACATCTGTTTTGATGGCCTCGCCCCATCGTGCCTGGCACAGCAGGAGGGACTACGGGAGCGGACGTTCGTGGTCACGTCCTTCGGGAAGACGTTCCACGCAACCGGATGGAAGATCGGCGCATGCGTGGCACCATCGTCGCTCATGGCGGAGTTTCGAAAAGTTCATCAGTTCCTCGCATTCAGCGTGCACACCCCTACGCAGGTCGCTTTGGCCACATACATGTCGGATCCAAGTTCATACATGAACGTGGGCTCGTTCTATGAACGCAAGCGAGATCTCTTTCGATCGCTGTTGCTTGGATCTTCGTGGAAGATCATGTCGTGCGAGGGTTCATACTTCCAGCTCTTGGGATATCGAGACTTTTCAGATGAGGCAGATACTGTGCTGGCAGAACGCCTAACGAAGGAGATCGGTGTTGCCTCGATCCCGCTCTCACCGTTCACCACGGATGGTGTTGGTGATGGAGTCCTCCGTTTTTGCTTCGCTAAGAACGATGCAACCCTCGAAGAGGCTGCGTTGCGATTACGCGCCCTCTAGTTCTTCGTTCGGGACGATGTCCACTCGTGCCCATTTCGCTTCCGACGTGCACGCATCGATCATGGACTGCACGGCTTCCTTGGTTTGGATCACGTACTTCTCCATGAGCGTATTCACCATGTGTGGATCGTTGTAGAACAGCGTGTGATAGCAGATGCTATCGGCAACACCTTCATTCTTCTGCAGCTCGTAGGCAAGCGACATCCGGGCCTTGTTCACAGCCTTCATGAACGTCACGTCATCCACGACCACTCCGCGTATGCAGGCAAGCAACTCCGCTGCCATCATGTCCGGTGTGATGTCTTCACTTGATGCAAAGACGTAGAAGGTGAGCAAGGAGGCATGGTGTCGTTTATCGAAGTAGGCGCCGACCGATGATGCGATCTGTTTCTCTTTGACCAAATGCTTATAGAGAGCGGAGCTGCGACCGCTTCCAAGAATGTAGGCAGCGATCTCGGCGGCATAGTTCGACTCGTCGAGCATACCGGGCATGTGAAAGCTCACGTAGATCGCCGGAAGAGAGACATCATCCTGGATCACGTGATGTGTACCATATCGACACATCGACGCATCGAAGGTCGTCCGATCCTTGATCGTATCACCCGATGGGATCTGTCCGAAATGCTCTTGCGCCAAGGCGAAGACGCGCTCCGGTTCGATATCTCCGGCCACGGTGAGCACGGCATTCGAGGGTCGATAGAACCGAGAGAAGAAGTCGTGTGCATCCGACATCTGGACGCCGGCCACATCGTCCGGCGAGCCATAGACCTCCCATGAGTACGGACTTGATGGCTCATACGCCGTCTCTTCCATGCCCTGCCGCCATTTCCCATAGGGTTGGTTCTCGACATTCTGCTTGATCTCCTCGATCACCACTTTGCGTTGCGTTTCCAGGGCGTGATCCGAGATCATGAAGTCACGCATGCGCTCTGCTTCAAGCCAGAACCCGAGCGGAGCTTGATTGGACGGAAGGTTGATGTAGTACGTGGTGTAGTCAAACGTTGTATATGCATTGTTCGAGCCACCGGCCTTCGTGCAGTACAGGTCGTACTGCTTATCGATGCCGGTAGAAGTGTTGTCGAACATCAGATGCTCGAACAGGTGTGCAAGACCTGTCTTTCCGCGATGTTCGTCGTGGGATCCCACGCGATACATCACGGTGACGGTAACGTTTGGGGCTGCATGATCCGGAGCGGCGATCACGCGAAGTCCGTTGCTGAGCGTTCGCTCGTTGATGGTTATGGTGGGCATAGAAGCCAAAGATATCGCAATTCGTAGTTTTGGCCCATGGAAACACTTCATTTGCTCCAAGAGCTCCTGGCCATCGATTCCCCATCGGGATTCACCCATCACGCAACGGACTTCATCGTGTCCACCCTCGAGAGTTTCGGTCTACACCCGAAACGGACCGTGAAAGGCGCTGTGACGTGTGCGCTGGGAGACGCCCCGACCCTTGCGATCGCTGCCCATACCGACACGCTTGGGGCCATCGTCTCGGGGATCAATTCCAACGGAACGTTGAAGTTCTCTGTGCTTGGAGGACCCCTCCTTCCAACCTTCGAGGGTGCCTATGTGCGCATCCATACCACCGCCGACAAGATCGTGACGGGAACCTTGCTCCTGAACAATCCTTCCGTGCATGCGAACGGACAGGCATCGAAGGCGGAGCGCACCACCGATTCCATGCACATACGGATCGACGAACGCGTGAGTTCGGCGGCGGATGTCTTGGCCCTTGGGATCAAGGTTGGGGACATCATCTGCTTTGATACCCGGTATCAACTGCTTCCCAGTGGATTCATCAAAAGTCACTTCCTCGACAATAAGGCGGGGTGCTACGTGCTCCTGGAACTCGCACGACGCTACGCAGCCGCGGGCACATCGATCCCGGTGGAGCTGTTCTTTAGCACATATGAAGAGGTTGGACACGGCGGTGCGGCAGGCTGGGCGCCCACCGTGCGCGATCTCTTGGTGATCGATATGGGAGTGGTAGGGGAAACGGTGGAAGGGAAAGAGACAGCCTGTTCGATCTGCGCCAAGGACTCGGGTGGTCCGTACGACTATGCGTTTCGAACATCGCTTACGAAGGTGGCAGAGTCGAACAACATTCCCCACGTTGTCGATGTGTATCCGTTCTATTCCTCGGATGGGACGGCGGCATGGCGTGCCGGTGTGGATGTTCGCGTGGCATTGATCGGTCCCGGTGTGCACGCGTCGCACGGAATGGAGCGTACACATGTGGATGGCATCAAGGCGACCATCGATCTGTGCGAAGCATACATTGCGTCTCGCAACTCCTAGTGTACACAAGTTGTTCACGGGAGAGCTCGTGGGTAACCGGCGCTGTTCTAGGGTGTTAGCAATTCACGAGAATGCAAGTGTTGCTTTCACACGAAACGATCCACAATTGTGAACATCGAGTGTTCATAGAAGCTGTATAGAGATGTGATATCGTGGCCGCTTGATCTTGTCAAGCGAATTCTTCAGAGAAGTATGCAGTGGAGCGTTTGCAATTCACATCGTTCTACACATATGCACGTGGACATCACGACTTCGTCTAAGGGTATGATCCCGTTGCGTGTTAGTGAGAATGCAAGGTCGTTGTTGTGAGCTATCCACAGTATCCACAGCACTACAGTTACTACTACTCTATAAACCTAATAAACAAGAAGTTGAAGAGAGTGTGAATGTGAAAAACGGATGGCGTTTGTGTACACCATCCGTTTTGTTGAAGTTGCAACTGTTGATCAAGTGCGATCAGATCTGGTCGAATCCGCAGTAGGGGCGCAATACTTCTGGTATCGATATATGTCCATCTTCCGTTTGATACTGTTCAAGAAGTGCGACCATGATCCGAGATGTTGCGAGACCACTTCCATTCAGAGTATGCACGAAGTCAGGCTTGGAACCTTTGCCATCCTTGTGTCGAATGTTCGACCGTCGTGCTTGGTAGGACTCGAAGTTTGTACAGCTTGATACTTCAAGCCACTTCTGTTCGAATGGTGACCAGACTTCAAGATCGTAGGTTTTGGAACCACCGAATGTCATATCACCGGTACAAAGTAGGAGTACGCGATATGTGAATCCGAGTGCTCGAAGGATGTATTCCACATTCCCGACCAATGACTCGAGTTCATCGTAGGATGATTCGGGCGTTACGAACTTCACCAGTTCCACCTTATTGAATTGGTGAACGCGCAAGAAACCCCGTGTGTCTTTCCCATAACTCCCTGCCTCACGACGGAAGCATGCGGAATAGCCAGCGAACTTGATCGGGAGATCGGACGTGTTCAGCATATCGTCGCGGTAGAAGTTCGTGATCGGTACTTCTGCCGTGGGGATCAAATACAATTCGTCTTTTCCGATGTGGTACATATCCTCTTCACTCTTTGGAAGCTGACCCGTTCCACGTAGCGATGCTGCATTCACAACGAATGGTGGCATGATCTCTTCGAACCCGTGAACACTTGTGTTCGTGTCGAGAAAGTAGTTGATCAATGCACGTTCGAGTTTCGCACCCTTTCCGATATAGAAGCCAAAGCCGGATCCTGTGACCTTTGCCCCTCGTTCGAAGTCGAGGATGCCAAGTTCTTTTGAAATGGTGATGTGGTCCTTACGGAAGGATCGTTCAAGCGGTGTTCCGTGTCGACGGACCTCGACGTTATCATCTGCGTCCTTTCCGATGGGCACACTTGGATGGGCCATGTTCGGAATGCGGAGAATATGATACTCGATCTTCTCTTCTGTGTCTCGAAGATCATCGTCGTGTTCTTTGATCGCATCGGAAACAAGCCTCATCTTTTCGATGAGATCTGTCGCATCCGTTCCCTGTTTCTTGAGAACTGCGATCTCATTGGAAACAGTGTTGCGTTGAGCTTTGAGGTCTTCGACCTCTTGAATGATGGAGCGACGTCGAAGGTCGAGTGCGATCAGAGCATCAATGTCGGACCGGTCGTTCTTATTGATACAGTTCTGCTTTACGAGTTCTGGGTTCTCACGGATGAATCGTATGTCGAGCATGGGTCCGGTGCCTCAATTAGTTGAGGCGCAAAATAACGAAATCGGCTCAGCGACTCGTTTTGGACTTCGAGAGTATCGTTGCCTTGGCGACCTTGACGATCGGATACCACGATGAGAAGAGAGACCAAACAAGGCCCTCACGTCCATTAAGGAAGTGTCCACCGATAATGTAATGTTTGAAGAAGTAGAGTGGCAAAGAGAGCACCGTCAACACGAGAGATCTACGATCGTCCCTGGCGTTCATCTGTTGTGCTGCCTTTGAGGTGTATTCGTTGAACTTTTCGAAGTAATGATGAAGGTCTCGATAGCTGTCGTGAAGCATCTCTCCTTGAAGGCTGGAGATAGGTCCGTTCACGATGACCGATTCGTGGACGATGGATGAATCGAACCCGGCATGTTCGGAATTAAAGAGGCGAATTGGATGGTCAACACTGGATCTGCCATGCAGGAACGTCCGACCGAGAAAGCGAAAACGCCTTGGTATTCGGTAGGCTGCGATCTTTCCTTGTCCGGCGACCTGTTGAAGCTCGTTCTGAAGTTCTTCCGAGAGAACTTCATCCGCATCGAGTGATAGGACCCATTTGTTCCGAGCCTGGGAGCAAGCATACTTTTTTTGCTTTCCATACCCAGTGAATGGGTGAAAGAGAACACGTGCGTTGTATTTCTCAGCGATCGCTTGTGTGCCATCCGTGCTTCCACTGTCGACCACGACGATATCATCACACCACGAAAGCGACAACAGAGTTGCCTCAATACGGTCTGCCTCGTTGAAAGAGATGATGACGGTGGATATCATATATTTTTACATAAAACTGGTTATTGTTTGTTTCACGTGGAACTATTTCAGAAACAGGGCAAGAACGGAGATATCCGATGCCGACACCCCAGGAATTCTTGAGGCTTGACCCAATGATCCCGGCTTGATCTTGTTCAGTTTCTCCCGAGCCTCCGTGGATAGCGAAGGAACGGTGCTGAACTCGAAATCGATCGGGATCAGTTTCTTTTCATTGTCTGCAAACCGTTCCACTTCACGGAGTTGCTTCTGAATATACCCTTCGTAGCGGATCTCATGGAGCGTCTGAGAAACAAGATCTTGGTGTTCTTCCACCACCGGGAGAAGGTCATAACCGGAAAGTTCGAGCAAACGATGCAGGTCTGTGGTGGGGCGCTTGGCCAATTGACGTATCCCTGCAGCCTCTGCGATAGGGTCTTCGCCCAGTTCCGCGAGAACGGGATTGACCACCGAAGGGCTGAGTTTGCTTGAATCAACATAGTTCAGGGTCTCTGTGCGGAGTTTCCGACGGCGCTCAAAACGCTGGTACTCGGACTCCGTGATCAATCCGAACAATCTCCCATGTCCAAGAAGACGGTCGTACACGGTATCGACTCGAAGCAGAAGGCGATACTCCGCTAAGGAGGTGAAAATCCGATACGGTTCCTCCGTGTTCTTGTTCACCAGATCGTCGATCAGCACCCCGATGTACGCTTCCGACCGCTTCAAAACGAATGGATCCCGTCCAAGGATCCGAAGAGCAGCGTTGACACCAGCCACCAAACCCTGCGAGGCCGCTT
>JBGAJM010000026.1:0-12366 GCA_044224925.1 Kapaibacterium sp. (SeqCode) | reverse complement strand
ATCGTCTTCCTGGACGAGCCAACGGGCGGTGTCGATCCGCTTACGCGACGTCAGTTCTGGGAACTCATCTATGCGGCGGCCGACAGGGGAGTGACCATCTTCGTCACCACCCACTACATGGACGAAGCGGAATACTGTCACCGCGTGTCGATCATGGTGGACGGGGCCATCAAGGCCCTCGACACACCACGCAATCTCAAGCAGACGTATCAAGCACCCACGATGGATGCCGTGTTCTATCACCTTGCGCGCGGCGCGCAACGCTCGGCGGACTGACCACTATGAATCAGCTCCTCACCTTCATTCGAAAAGAGTTCCTGCATGTGCTGCGCGATCGGAAGACGTTGCTGATCCTCTTTGGTCTGCCCATCGTCCAGATCCTCCTGTTCGGCTTCGCTCTCACCAACGAGGTCCGCAACGCCAACATCGCCATCATCGACGATGCGCACGACGTAGCATCGCGCTCCATCATTGGCATGATCGCCGCAAGCAGGTCGTTCCAGGCGCATGAGTTGCCGGGCGGACATTCGTCCATCGACGAGACATTTCGCAGTAGTGGCGTGAAGCTCATCGTGCTGTTCCCGGCCAACTTCAACACCGACCTCATGCATACGCAGCGTGCACGCGTGCAGATCATTGCCGATGCATCGGACCCGAACACGGCATCGACGCTCACCACGTATGTGTCGGCCATCATTGCCGACTACCAAAAGGCGCGCGTGCAGACCACTTCGCTCCCGTACACGATCAGCACGAACGTGCGCATGCTCTACAACCCGCAGCTCAAAGGCGCTCCCAACTTCGTGCCAGGCGTGATGGCCTTGGTGCTCATGCTCGTCTGCGTGATGATGACGTCGATCGCCATCGTGCGGGAGAAGGAACTCGGCACCATGGAGATCCTGCTCGTTTCTCCCTTCAAGCCCATCCTGGTGATCGTTGCCAAGGTGGTGCCCTACCTCCTTCTCTCCCTTGTGAACGTTGCCTCCATCCTTGTGTTGAGCGTGTACGTGCTCGACCTTCCGGTGCAGGGAAGTGTGGTATTGCTCGTTGCCGTCAGCACCGTCTTCATCATCACGTCGCTCGCTCTGGGTCTACTCATCTCTACCATCACCAACTCTCAACAAACGGCCATGCTCTTCTCGATGATGGGCATGCTGTTGCCCACCACGCTGTTCAGCGGATTCATGTTCCCCATCGAGAACATGCCGTTACCGCTGCAGATCATCAGCAATGTTGTGCCGGCGCGATGGTACTACATCATCGTGAAGTCGGTGATGATCAAGGGTCTCGGCTTCACGGCCATCTGGCGTGAGCTGCTCGTGCTCGTGGGCATGACCGGTGTGTTGATCGTCATCAGTTTGCGCAAGTTCAAGGTCCGCCTCGCATGAGAACACTCCTCTTCCTCCTCCGCAAAGAGTTCCGTCAGATCTTTCGCAACGTCACCATCCTGCGCATGATCCTCCTCATGCCCGTGATGCAGTTGCTCATTCTGCCGAATGCGGCGAACTTCGAAGTGAAGAACATCACGGTCTGCATCGTGGACCACGATCACTCCGTTGGGTCGCAGCGTCTCGTCACCTCGATCACGGCCTCAGGCTACTTCAAGTTGGCCCTTACCACGCCGTCGTATCGCGATGCCATGCAGCTCATCGAAGCGGACAAGGCCGATCTCATCCTCGAGATCCCGAACGGCTTCGATCGCAACCTTGTGCGCGACAACAAGCAAACACTCTTCATTGCAGTGAATGCCATCAATGGCGTGAAGGCCAATCTTGGTGCGGCCTATCTGAACACCATCATCACGCAGTACAATGCGCAGCTCCGTACGCAGTGGATCCAGCCCACGCGTTTCGGTCCGGTCTCGCAGATCGAGATCTCGGCCCTCAACAAGTTCAATCCCTATCTCAACTACAAGGTCTACATGGTGCCGGGCATCATGGCCTTTCTCGTGACGATGGTGGCGGCTTATCTCTCGGCATTGAACATCGTGAAAGAGAAAGAGTCGGGCACCATTGAGCAGATCAACGTCACGCCCATTCGCAAGTATCAGTTCATTCTCGGGAAGCTCATTCCGTTCTGGGTACTCGGCCTGGTGGTCTTCACCATCGGTTTGCTCGTGATGCGCTTCGTCTATGGCATCGTGCCCGAGGGAAGTGTGTTCCTGCTCTACGGCTTTGCCGTGGTCTACATCTTCTCGGTGCTTGGCATGGGGTTGCTCGTTTCCACCTATGCCGAAACGCAGCAGCAGGCCATGTTCGTGGCCTTCTTCTTCATCATGATCTTCATCATGCTGGGGGGCTTGTTCACGTCCATCGACAGTATGCCGGCCTGGGCGCAAGTGATCACGCGCTTCAATCCGGTGCGCTACTTCATCGAAGTGATGCGGATGGTGGTGATCCGTGGCAGCACGTTCGACGACATCAAGATGCACTTCCTTGCCGTGATCGGCATGGGCATTGTCTTGAATGGGTGGGCGGTGTTGAACTATCGAAAGACGTCGTAACGATCAGCGCTTCGAGAAGACGAAGAGCATCGAGCGGTTGGTGGCAGCATCTGCCTTTGCAGAGTTCCCAAGACTCCGCACGCGTGCCGTTGGCACGCCGCGCTTGATCAACAGTTCACGTACGGCCTCGGTGCGCAGCAGCGCCATTTCGGCATCGTCGTTGGATCCTTGTTGACGGGAGAGATCCGAGATCTCGACTTCGATGTCCTCGCGCTGGATCATAAGTGTGGCAACCGAGTCGAGCGATGCTGCATCCTGGGCAGCGATCGTCATCCCGTTCTCGAAGTCCACATCCATGTGCATCACAAGCGCCCCTTGCGACTGCGCCTCATCAGGGATCGAAACGTTCTGCTTTGGCAGGAGCTGCAGGATGTCGCGCGTATGCAGGTCTGCATTTACGGGAGCACGCAACGTGGTAACGGCCGTGAGCACACTCTCCGACTGATCCGGCGTACGGTTGTTGATCGAGATGGTATACGTGTGGCGCAGCGAGTTATACAGACCGAGAAAGACCTTATCAAAGGAGTCAGCATCCACCAGTTCGCGCACCTTGCCACCGGTGAGTCGCGTGAGCGAGTCGAGTGGTTCGCGGTTGGACAGACCGTAGACAATGGCATGGATCTTCACGTTCAGCTCTTTGGCGCGGGTGACCACTTGATCGAGCTCATACGAAGAGGAGTTGTCTTCGCCGTCGGTGAAGACGATCAAGGCGCGATCGGTCGACGCAGGCGTTGTGGCCAATTGTTCAAGCGAGGCCATGATACCATCGTACACCGATGAGCCGCCTCGACGTGCATTGAAGCCTTCGACACTGGTGTAGTCGTCAAGTGCTTGTTGATGGTTCGAAGTAAGGGGGACCGGCGTTGTGGTCCGTCCGGAGAAGTTCACCACCGAGATCTGGTCACGCTTGTCGAGCACGGAGAGCAAATGCTTCACTGCCCGTTGCATGCGGATCGAGCGTGGCTTCGTCATCGACGGACTAGCATCCAGCGCCAGACCAATAGCATAGGAGTCAACGGTGGTGTCGTTCTGCTCGCTGATCTCGATCTCCGACATGTTCACCGGCAGCTTCAGCGTCTCCGAGAGATAGTCTTTCCACAGACGCTTATAATCTTCGTAGCGCGACACATAGGGCGGCGCATAGTTCAGGATCCGCTTGCCGTTCGAGGAGCCGAACAGCGAGATGTCGAACTCCGTCTTCGTTGGAAGCAACCGCATATCAAGCACTTGCGCCGTCACGTCGCCCGTGCGCACCAATTCCGCCACCGTCAGCTTCTGCGACGTGCTCTGCGGAACCACACCGATCTGCCCATGCAGCGGAAGCAGGGCAAGGACAAGGAGGGCGGCAAGGATGAATGGTTGTAGGCGTTGCATTGGGCCGCAAATGTAGATGTTATCCACATGGACGTCGCCCGTAGTATTGCGTAGATGGTGGAAAAGAGGTAGTTCTACGAAAGAAGGAAAAGAGAAGTAAAAGAGAAGTAAAAGAGAAGGAAAAGAGAAGTAAAAGAGAAGTAAAAGAGAAGTCGAATTCCCACGCAGTGTCGCACGCTAGTGTCGCACTCTAGTGTCGCACGCTAGTGACGCACTCCGTGTCGCACTCTAGTGTCGCACTCCGTGTCGCACTTNGAAGTCGGAGAGTATTTGATGAACCGGGTGGCACGTGGACGAATTACTCGGACGCACCATTTATGTGTTCGTCGTCAGAATATTTTTACAAAGTAGGCGACAATTCCAGTGATCCCCTCGGACTCCTGTATTCTGGATATCGTGGTAACGGTATCTCCGGATCTGTTGGCCCGATATTCCTTCATTCTACTCAGGAGTGGATATCACTGAATGCAGTTCAGGATTCAAGCCAATTGAATTCGTTGTTTGAATCGGAGCCTGCCGGCTTCGTAAGCGATTGGTACACCTTCCCAAGTGCCACCGATGTGACAATTACAACTTCGGTAAGTGGCGATAGAAGCGCGTGCCAACTCTTTGTTGAGAGGGAGTCGGACGGTCGTGAGTATGATCTAGAGCTATTGAGCACAGACCAGACACATGGGATGTCAAGTAGAATGTTCACTTTCCTAAGCGGCGACCAGGGTAGGTATCGGTTTGTCATTCGCCAAAGTGATGAAGGCGTTCAACCTGTTCGCGATGTTGAGATCATTACGCCGGAGACTGTTTAATTGGCTAAACACGCCTTTGATGCGCGATATGCTGGAATAATAGATTTGAAAGCAATGGCCGGTGTACATCCGACTGCTGCGGAATTGTGGGTCTTCCCAAACCCAACAAGAGAGAGGGTATCAATTGCGATAGACCTTGACCAGGAAAAGTCTATGTCTACGAGTACTAGTCGACGCAAAGTGGATGTCTACATACTCAATCAGATTGGAGTTGAAGTATTGAGGTTGCAATGCAATGAGACGGATCTCTTACACGTTGATGTAGATCAACTACCTCAGGGTGTATACAATGTTCTCGTGTGTTCAACTGCCAATAGGATGAAGCATCTCTCGACTTCATTCGTGTTGTTGAGATAAAGTCTAATTGCACTGTGTATGGACGCTGGTTCAAGCATGAGAAGCTAATGGTCCGACAGGATTGATCACTAGTCAGGCAGATTTCGATTCAATCGGAAGTGAATGGATTATGTCTCTGAAGATGTCCGAAAGCTAGTTGAAAATAGATGGAGGCTCCAGCCTAGATGGTAGATTGAGTTTGCACACTTCATCATCATCTGAGAGGAGCCTCCATGAAGGCCAAACATACGTCCGGAAACGTTGATATGCATGCAGCGTTTTCATCGATACTCGAGGGCTCGAAGAACGACGCCCTCGCGCTGATCTTGAATCACCTAGAGCTCACACGCCGAGCGGTTGAGTGGTTCATGCAGAGTGAAGTAACAGAACTTGCCGGAGAACGCTACAGTCACGATAAGCCGCACGATGGACGCTTCAGTCGTTGGGGAAGCAATCCGGGCAGTGTGAGCATCGGTGGACAGAAAGTGCCCGTGGACGTCCCACGGATGTATGACGCAGAAACGAACAGCACACTCTCCCCTGCGTCATATCTGCAGCTCCGGGAAGTGGCCGCACCATCACCGCAGCTCATGAATGCCCTCTTGATAGGTCTGAGCACGCGCCGCCTGAGAGACGTAGCAGAGACGCTCCTGGACTCGTTCGGTCTGTCGAAGACGACATTGTCAGAGGCATTCATCGAACACAGCCGGGAGATCCTGGAGACCTTCATGCAGCGTCGATTGGATGACGCGACCTACGTTGCCATTCTCGTGGACGGTAAGGTCATCCAAGGGCACAGCATTCTCACGGCAATAGGGATCACGGAGACAGGCCAGAAGCGGATGCTGGGACTGTCACAGGCCACTACCGAGAACGCCGACGTCATCGTGGACATGTTTCGCGACATGATCGAACGCGGGTTCGATTTCGAGCAGGGTCTGCTTGTCGTGATCGACGGTGGGAAGGGACTTCGCAAGGCCGTCGACGAAGTATTCGGCGACTACGCCATCATCCAACGCTGCCAGGTGCACAAGCTTCGCAACGTGATGAGCTACCTGGATGAGGAGCACCAGGCGACAATGTTGCCACGGCTCAAGAAACTCTTTCGCTGCGAAGACTACAATGAGGCCATGTCCATTGCCGATGGGATCCATGCCGATCTCAAGCGCATCAACATCGTTGCCGCACGATCATTTCAAGAGGGTCTGGAGGAAACACTTTACCGTCACGCGGTTGAAGGTCCCGACTGCTCTTCGATCGAGCTTCACGACCACGAACATCATTGAAAAAGCGTCAATAGCACATCGCACAGCGTACTCGCCGTATCACCAATTGGTCGTCTCGATCAACGCTTGCGATGGACAGCGGCCATCATCGTTGACGCTGAGCAGAAGTGGAGAAAGGTGCGCGGTTCGCGTCTAATTCCTATGTTGCGAGACTCATTCAACAAACTGTGAATGAGCGTATACCAACTCATCGTCGAAGCCAACGCCCAAGCGAGTTTCAACTAGAAAACGGACATGTCTCTCTTCCTGCTCTTCTAGTTCTTTTTTACTTCGTACTTCTTTTTTACTTCGTGTTTACTTTTTTCACTCCTTTTTACTTCTCTTACTTCGTTTTCCTCACAAACTCCGTCTTCACCGCGATCTTGATCCCGTCCACCTTACAGTCGATATAAGCCGGGTCGTCCGTCACGCGGATCTTCTTGATCACCTGTCCCTCTTTTGAGGGTGACCGACGTCCCTCCCACCTTCAGATCCTTCACAAGTTTTACGGAATCTCCTGGTCTCGAGTACGACGCCCAAACTGTCCTTGGTTTCCATCACGGTGTCCTTTGCAAATGAGGTGAGGCGCAAATGTACGGCGCGTATCCTTTTTCTCGTACGTTTGCAGACCATGAATGCAACATCAACGAAAGCAGCGAACCTGATCGGCTCAGAGATCATTCGTCTTGGGAACGAGAGATCAATGTGCGGAAGCGTCAGGGTGAACAGATCTATAATCTTACGATCGGCGACTTCGACCCGAAGATCTTTCCGATCCCTGCCGCCTTGCAGCATTCCATTATCAAGGCCCAAGAGGCGGGGGAGACGAACCATCCGCCGGCCGATGGAATGCCCGAGCTGAAGGATGCCTTCCCGTTTTCCTGCTAAAGGATGCGCACTTCCTGCAAAGGATGACGAGATCATGGTGGCAGGGGGCGGAAGGCTGCTGATCTATGCGGCGTATCAGACGCTCGATCCGGGTGATGTGGTGGTCTATCCCACACCATCGTGGAACAACAATCACTATTGCTATCTGACGGGTGCGCGCGGGATCGAGATCGAAACGTTGCCGGAGAACGGATTCATGCCAACGGCTGCGGAACTCGCACCACATCTTGCCGACGCGACGATGCTGGCGTTGTGTTCTCCGCTGAATCCAACGGGGACGGTGTTCACGCGCGAAGCACTCACAGAGATCTGTGATGCGGTGTTGGCCGAGAACGCACGTCGTGCCGGCACACGCAAACCGTTGTATGTGTTGTATGATCACATCTACTGGATGCTGCGTGCCGACGGTATCGACCACGTCCACCCCGTGATGCTCCGTCCGGAGATGCAGCCGTATACCATCTATATCGACGGCATCAGCAAGTCGCTGGCGGCAACGGGTGTTCGTGTTGGATGGAGCATCGGTCCTTCGCACGTGATCGCCAAGATGAAGTCGATCCTTGGTCATATCGGTGCATGGGCACCGCGTGCGGAGCAGGTTGCCACAGCCACATTCCTTATGAACGATGCCGACGTGGATGCCTATCTCGCTGAGTCGCAGGCACGGATCGATGTGCGGTTCGATGCGTTGTTTCGTGGACTTCGTGCCATGCACGACAAGGGTTCTGCGAACGTCAACGTCTGCGTGCGCCAGCCATCTACCTCTCGCATGGCTCAACGTTCCGTCCATGTCACCCAGCAGATCACCACCATGCCGCTCGACGTTGCCCATGTGGCCGCCGTCCTGTTCACCATTTCGGTTGCAGCGACGGGACCACGTGGTTCCGACTTCATTGGCACACTGCACGAGTCCGATATCGAGTCAGTGATGCCTGCTGGCACCGAGCGTGCGTTGGATGTAACTCTTTCAGGAGACGAATGGTGAGCACCCAGGATACCAAAGCCAATGATCCTTTGAATGGGGGTAGTGACCATGCTGTCGATCTCTGCGCGTCTTGTTTCATGCCTTGCCATTGTTGCTGCGTTCAGCCTGATCGGTTGTGCGCACAACAACCCTACCGATCCTGCCACACCGTCAAAGAACTCCATCAAGGGCGAGGTAGAGATCATGGATGAGTATGGCAATCCGATGGAGGATCTTCCGGGCGTTACCGTTGCTATCTACGACGAGACCAATCGCTATACCGCCATGACGAATGCAAAGGGTGAGTGGATCTTGTATAACGTTCCGGCCGGTGTGTATACCTTGGAAGCAACTGCACCTGGATGCGTTGGTCGATATGGTGGTGAGAGTGACGTGTATTACAATTTCATGTGGGTTGGAGCCGGGGGATATCATTTTGGTTTTCTCGCACTTTCTAAGCCCATCTCTGCATCGATGATCTCGCGCGGTGCCATCGAGATCGATACGAGCATCCGCTTTGATCCGGGGGATGGCGGCTTCCACAAGCCACGGTATGATACAACACGTACGACCATGCTTGCCTTCGATACGAAGTGCAAGGGGTCGACGCTCTGTTCGCTCGCTGTCGGACTGAGCCCGATCCCTTCTTGCGACAGCAGTATCATTCCCGTGAAAGGCCTCGGCGCAACCAAGTATCCGAGAGCACGAGTTGACATCACAAATGTGATCGCAGATCTCAAAAAGAAACTTGGTTCGACGCCTACGCTTGTGTGTATTTTTCGTGCGCCCTGAATTAAAACGGCTGCAACGAACACGGACCTTGGGTGCCACAGTGTCTGGACCCCATCGTCATTCCGTACCAAGTGAACTAGCCTTGCCGCCTTACCCCTCGTCGTCGAACTTGTATTGGTAGATGTCGTCGGGGTATTCGCCGGGCTCGATCTTGATGAGTTCGCGGAGATAGCCGGTAATGAATGTCGTAGATCCAGCCGTGGAGCGTGGAGCGTTGTTCCTTGCCAGGCCTTTTGTACGAAGGAGATCTCGGCGAGGTGACTGACCTGTTCGATCACGTTGAGTCTCGACGAGACGGTCGAAGCGTTTGCCATCTTCGTTGATGGCCACGAGTTCAACACCTAAGCGGATACGATACACATCCTTGATGTGCCGCAACCATTTGTTGATGAGACCGAGGTCCTTGCGCGTGAGTGCGGTCTTGATGCCGCCGCAGCCATAATGTCCGCACACGATCACATGGTGCACGCCGAGCACATCCACAGCATACTGCAACACGCTGAGCATGTTGGTGGTGTGATCTAAGGTCCACATTGCGATGCACGAACAACTCGCCGGGCTCGGTGCCGGTGACCTCGTTGGCGGGACGCGGGAATCGGAACAGCCGATCCAGAGGAAGTCGGGATGCTGCTCTTCGACCATGCGCGAGAAGTAATCTTCGCGAACATTGAGCTTGTCTTGGACAAAGGCCTTGTTGTTCAGGAGTAGTCGTTCGTACGATTCCATATGTGCTCCTTAGGAGTGACGACCCTTGCCGAAAACATGTCGATACTCGACGGTGATGTCCCGATAGGGCGCGCCTGCTGCGAACTCGCCGATCATCTCATAGATGTCATGATCGATGAAGTGGATCTTTGTTCCATCGATGATCACTTCTGATCGATCGGGAATGGAACGAAGATGCTGCTTGAGCTCCGACTTGTTCACGAACGACATGTCCTTGTTGAAGCGCACGAGATAGTGTGCGCCATCGTGCACGAGGACGACGCTCTTGATCATGTTCGTTCGAATGATGTAGGTAACTCCAATGGCAAGACCGATCCCAATACCTATCAATAGGTCGGTTGCCACGATGGCCACGAGCGTCACCGCAAAGAGCACGAACTGTTGCCATCCGTGCTGCCACATTTCCCGGATCACGTTTAGGGATGTGAGCTTGTAGCCAACACTGATGAGAATGGCTGCCAGCGCGGCAAGCGGGATGTGGTTGAGAAGCATGGGAATGGCGAGGACGCAGACAAGGAGCATGACGCCATGGGTGAAGGTGGAAAGGCGGCTACGTCCGCCTGCATACACGTTCGTGCTGGAGCGGACGATGACGGAAGTGATGGGGAGGCCACCGATCAGACCCGACACGGTGTTGCCAATGCCTTGTGCGACGAGCTCACGGTTCGTGTTCGAGATGCGTTTCTCGGGATCGAGCTGGTCGGCCGCTTC
Organism: Kapaibacterium sp. (SeqCode); assembly: GCA_044224925.1. GTDB lineage: Bacteria > Bacteroidota > Ignavibacteria > Kapaibacteriales > Kapaibacteriaceae > Kapaibacterium. The sequence goes on along the minus strand of JBGAJM010000026.1, from coordinate 2,004 downwards.
GATGGAGAGAAGCGATTCCACACTACCGATCAAGGCAATGGTGATGGCAACAATGAGGACGTCGACCGTAAGGAAGTGCGAGAAGTTCGGGAGGACGATCATGGAGGCGAGCGATGCGCCAACCGGCAGTTGTACCAGGTGACCGCTCTCATGCGTGAGCATGAGGGGCGAGGCCGACATCGTGAAGAGCTCGTTCATCATCATGCCGAGGATGACGGCAAGGAGGGGACCCGGTAAGAGCTTCGTCCACGCGCGCTTCTTCAAGAACGAACTGTCCCACAACAGCAACAGTGCTAGGCACGATGCCGAGATGATCATCGCACCGATGGTGATGTTGTCGAAGATGTTGGCGAGATGTTCAAGTGGACTGTGATGGAATGGCTGAATGATCTCTTCATCCACTTCGCCTTCGATGTCCCATCCCACAGCATGCGGGATCTGCTTGAGGATGATCATCACGCCGATGGCGGCCAGCATGCCGCGGATCACGCTCACAGGCACGAAGTCGCCGATCACACCGGCACGTACAATGCCGAGCACGATCTGCAACAGACCGGCGATGACGACGGCGCAAAGGAACACTTCGAAGGAGCCGAGCGACTGAATGGCATGGAGGACGACAACGGCAAGGCCTGCAGCGGGTCCGCTCACCGACAGTTCCGATCCCGAGAACAAGGCCACGACCGTACCACCCACGATCCCCGCCATCACGCCACTCATGAGCGGCGCACCCGAGGCAAGGGCAATGCCAAGGCAGAGCGGTAAGGCAACAAGGAAGACCACGATGCCGGCGGGGATGTCACGTCCGGCCGACCCGAAGTTGGGAGGTGTGATGGCAAATCGCATGCAGACAATATGGAAAGGAATCGAGAATTGCACTACATTGCTGCATGAAGTTCTTCTTGGTGCTCTTGGTGGGGGTATGCTGTACGTCGTGCGCGTGGATGACGGGCTCGGACATTCGCGAGAACGTGATCGTGCATGTACCGCCGAACACCACGGTGAAGGACGTCTACAGCGGTGAACAGATCCCGCTGAACACACTCTATACGGCCGACTCTTCCGTCGTCCGAGGTGTCTCGCTTCGCAATGGCCAACGTCATGCCCTGCAGTTCACCTATGATTCCGGTGTGAGCTATCGTACGTTCGATCTGCAACGCAACTGGTGGGGAGCAATGAACGCTGCATCTCCGGCAGGCGTCGGGTTCCTTGTGGATCAACTCGTTGGGACGGCCTATCATATCAGTCCGCCCGCCATTCGCGTGCGCACATTTGATACGCTGAGCCCGCAACAACAGCAGCACATCGAAGACTCGTTGCGCGCCATCAACAGAGACCCCATTCCGCATTCTTTGATCGACCACCGCACCACCTTCGTGGCAAGTGTGTGGGGCACGATCGCAATGGCCGGTCCATCGTATTCAGAATTCCCCGTCTCGCCTGCACACCTTGGCATTGGTCTTGCTCCCATCCCACACCTCATGTTCCTTTACGAATACGGATGGATGAGCATGATGTCGTTCCCCGATCTCGAGAACATGCCCTGGGGCAGCTACACTTCCGGTGCGCAGTTCCGAAGCCTCGGGATCTGTGTACAGGAGCCGGTGTATGGTCTGTTCGCATCGTGGCGATTCGGGACGGGGTTCACGTATGAGAGTCCGAAGACTCCGGGTGCGTTTGAAGATCGCCTTGCCACCATTACCCACTACTCCCTTGGGGCGGGCATCTATGGTCAGTGGGGACGGGTGGAATACCGCGTCTTGCGCTTCACCTCATGGGATGCGAACTACGCCAACGCCAACCTCGGACTCATCTCGCACGGACTCTATTTCACAGTGCAGGCAATGTTCTAAGGCGGCAGGGTGGAGCGAAAACGCTTGCTCTTCTGCTCCAGAATGGTATTATTGACCGTCGGGGACCAACTACGGACCGCAAACAAACACTTTTCATCGGAGGATGACCATGACGAAGCAAGAGTTGTACGAAGAAATGGTGAAGCTCATG
>JBGAJM010000008.1:0-89365 GCA_044224925.1 Kapaibacterium sp. (SeqCode) | reverse complement strand
GAACGGTCGATTGGCATGATCCACATCGTCGCCGTTTCCGACGAGGAAGAAGACAGGTCTGAACGCTCCATCGGCACCGCACTCGAACGCGAAATGCGTTCGGAAGGGACGCTGAACAAGATCCTTGCCGCCTTTTTCCTATGCCCCGTACATGCAGATTCCCGCGAATTGGACACAGGTATTCTTAGTAGCACTATACGAACACCCGTTTGGAATAGGGATGTGGGTAGGGTGGCAAGGGGGCATGGTGACGTGCCGACACCGCCGCCGTGGACGTGGTCCTCGACAGAAGACCATTGTTCCACTTTTACCTAACATCCTATGACATCAAGATCTTACGTCTTGGTGGCCGCTCTTGCATGCCTATTGGTGTTGCCTTCGGCCGCCCAAGACACAACACGTCGTGCTCGACGTGACACGATCGTGTACTCCAAATCCGACGTCGTTGTCACAGCAACGCGCTCACAAGAACGGATCCTCGAAGTACCCTTGGCGATCACGGTTGTCGATCCGATCCTCTTCCGATCCTCACGTGGATTCGGCCTCGACGAGGCACTTTCCTTTGTGCCGGGTGCCCTCGTGCAGTCTCGCAACGGCAACCAGGATGTGCGCGTGACGATCCGCGGCTTCGGTGCCCGCGGCGCCGGACAGCGCAGCAATGCCGGGACCACCCGAGGGATCCGGTACTACATCGACGGAATTCCGGAGACCGACCCGGACGGGCGAACCTCGCTGGATCTGATCGACGTGGGAAATGCGGCCCGCATCGAAGTGATCCGATCCAACGCTTCCGCCCTCTATGGGAATGCTGCGGGTGGCGTGGTCTCGATCACCACAACGCCAACCGACAACACTCCATACCTGTCTCTCCAGACATCGACCGGGAGTTTCGGACTGTTCAAGCAGAGCATTCAGGCGAACGCGCCGTTGAACAACGGACAACTCACCGCCACGTTCACGAACACGGCGTACGATGGATGGCGAGAACATTCTGCATCGAAACTTCAACAAGCGAACGTTGGGATCCGGACCAGGCTCACCGATAACACGCGCCTCAACGTGTTTCTCATCGGTGCCTACAACAGCTCCCAGATCCCGGGCGCGTTGACCGCGGCACAGTATGCGGCAGATCCACAGCAGGCCCAAGACGACCCATTGGTGTACAACCCCACGTATGTGGCGCGTGATGAACGACGGATCAATCAATTGGGTCGCATCGGAATGACGCTCGAACACAACTTCACATCAGAGCACGGCATCAGTGCCATGTCGTTCCTTCAGTCGAAAGTGCTCCAACGAAGCGAACGCAACACATGGCGAGACTTCGATCGCTACCATGTGGGTGGGAATCTCGTCTATCATTTCAACACGAGCATTGCCGAAGACGTGTACACGAAGCTGCTCGTCGGCATTGATGAACAATACCAGGACGGGGCCATCCGATTCTACAACCTCGATCTTGCCACCAAGGGACGAGGGACGCAGTTACGCGACAACAAGAAGGAAGGCGCCAACAACTTCGGTCTGTTCGTGCAGGACGAGTTGATGTTCAATACCGTGAGTGTGTTGCTTGGACTGCGCTACGACGACATCACCTATTCCGCACAGAACTTCATCGACCCCTCCATCGACCAAGTGAAGCACTTCACACAGCTGACGCCGAAACTTGGTCTGGCATGGCGCATCGAGCCAACGACCACGGTCTATGCCAACCTCGGCGGCGGGATCGAAGTGCCGGCCTTCAACGAGATCGATCCACCGGCGGCGGGTGGACAGGATACGGTGTACTCGATCAATCCACTGCTCGACCCGATCCGCACGACGACCTACGAACTAGGATTGAAGGGCATCGTGTCCTACGAGGACCAAACGATCAGCACACTTACCTACGACGTTGCCGCATTCTACATCAACGTTCGCAACGACATCATTCCCTACCGCGATGGGCGGTTCTACATGACAGCCGGATCGACGCATCGACTGGGTGGTGAACTCGGAGGTACGCTCGCTACATCGTTCGGACTATCGGTTCGCGGAATGCTGACGTACATGCAAAGCGAATACGACTCCTATACCATCGACAGTGGTTTCGTTGATCCTGCGCTTGCGGGAAAGACCACATCGTATGCCGGGAATGAACAACCAGGTGTACCATCCATCTGGTACTCACTGCAAGTGCGCTATGATGTTCCCAACGTGAAAGGACTCTATGCACTCACAGAGCTTCGAAGTGTTGGCACGTACTATGCGAACGATGCGAACACCATCGTCGTCGATCCCTACACCGTGCTGGACGCAGCGCTTGGAGCAGAGGTCACGATCGCACAAGCATTGTTGCTGCAGGGTAGTATTCGTATGAACAACATTGCAGGGACACAGTACATGGCATCGGCATGGATCAATCCTGACACAACATCCGGAGGCGTACCGTACATCGAGTCCGGTATCCCTCGCAACTTCGTCGTGAACTTCGGATTGAAATGGTCGATCTGAGGTTCTTATCGTAACAGTGGCGAATCACTTCGCGTGAACGAGCCGGTGCGTATCACATCCTGGATGTGGTACGTACCGAGCTTGCGCGCGCGCAGGAATCCCATCCAGGCGAGTTCAGCAAAGCGTCCGTTATCGAGCTGATCGAACAACCAATGGTCGGCATAGTCGACCTTCTCTTGCCGCATCCCTGCACCGATCTCCAACAGCCACTTCCTGTTGTAGCGCTCTTGTGAACCGATCGTCGACGTCATGATGATGGGCAAGCCAAGGCCCACGTAGAACGACAGCTCGCTAGGCTTCGTCCACAGAATATCGGTCGTTCGTATCGTCTCGTTGAACTGCGTGAAGTACGTGGCGAGATCATTCGCATGAAGCACGCGCACGGTGTCCGCGTCGGCAACGATCTCCCGTCGTCCTTCAAGGAAGTACTCCGCAACCTCGGCTCGCGTGCCCGCCACAAGATTCAAGCGCATAGTGCCATCGAGCAACCGATGTCGGAAGGCCTTCATCAATCTCGTGCCGATCTCCTTTAGTGCACCGGCTCCACCAACGGCATAGGTGATCGTGAGCACACGATCCGTCGGAACGGGTGTGTTGGCGTACTCTTCCATGAAGTGCTCAACACTGGCACCATGCAGCGTGTGAAATCGGTTCGTCGGATCGAGCACACGCAGTCGAACGGCAAGGTCTCGTCGTAAGGTGGAAAGGTCTCTGCCGCCAAGCAAGGCCTCGTCAAGCGGAAAGCCTGTCAAGAAGATCCGTTCAGGCGGGACGCCATAGGATCGAAGTCGCTGCGCCGCCTTTCCGCAGGGAGCGAAATAGTTGATCCTGCTCTCCCATGGCTCGCGGGCAACCCACACACGATGCAGGTCTGCATCACAGATGATGCTGTACACAGATTCATGTCCATGAAGATCTGCCTTGATCGCCGGAACATAGAACGACGTCAGCAATGGAAGATGCGCCTGACGTATCGCATTCATCACACCGTCTCCCAGTCCACGATCGAGTTGACGATGCAATTGGTCGACCTCGAACGTCGTGTGCGAGAGATTACGAATGGGATACAACGACGGAATGTGCAGGATGCGATCGAGGATGGCGAAGATCCGTTTTCCGATCAGCGGTATGCTCTTGGCTCGCGAGAATGCTTCGTAGAGCGACAGATACCGACGCCACAACTTCCGCTCGGACAACGATGCATGCTCATTGTCGCCTGCGGCGATGATGCCATTGTGCGCGATATCCCGGAATGGCCATACGGCCCGCTGATGGCCATAGCCCATGTCGGCGCCGACAACCCAGAGAGATCTATGCTGTGTGCTCATCGCATACTCTGCAAGCGCGTTGCATCCCACACATCGATGCCAACAGGAGGGTGGTCGATGGCGTTGACGATGGCCTTCACGACTTGATCACGTGTTGAGAACTTCATGGTACGCGCAGAACGCGACAGTCCCGGGATCCACCGACCGATCCAGATAAAGGGCATGATGAGGTAGGGCCAACGACGTCCCGGACCCAACACGTAGAATGGTCGAATGATCGTGGCCGTGAGTCCGAGTGTTGCAATGAGTTCCTCCACCTCCGCACGAACGGCCACATAGGCCTTCATCACCGGAATGTCGAGCGGAACGCTCAAGTACACATAGAGCGGGATCCCTGCCTCCTTACACGCCCATGCGCCTTCTTTGCCGGCGCCACCATCGATGCGACGGAACTCTTCTGCTTTGGCAGGATTGGGACTTGGCGTGCCAATGAGCTGTACGAAGGCATCGTATCCGCGAATGGCATCGAGGAAGGTGGCACGGTCGAGAGGGTCGGCAACCAAACACTGTGCGCCCGCAGGGAGTCTGGCCTCGGTGCCGGGACGCATGATGGAGGTAACGTGCACGCCGCGTGCGACGAGTGCGGCAACGAGGGCGCGACCAATGAAGCCGGTACTGCCTGCGACCACAACACGCTTCACGTTAACGAACCTTGAAGGATGCCATGGCAACAATGGCCGCCATGATGGCCACGATGTAGAAGCGCGTGACGATCTTCGATTCGTGCCATCCGCTCTTCTCAAAGTGGTGATGTAACGGCGCCATGAGAAAGACGCGCCGTCCCTCTCCGGTTCGTTTCTTGGTGTACTTGAAGTAGGTGACCTGAATGATCACCGAAATGGTCTCTGCGAAGAACACACCGCCGACAATGGGAAGCAGGAACTCCTTCTTGATGAGCACGCATAGCACGCCGATCGCTCCACCGAGGGCGAGCGATCCGGTGTCACCCATGAACACTTGAGCAGGATAGGCATTGTACCACAAGAATCCCATGGCAGCACCAACCAAGGCCGCACAGAAGATGGCAAGCTCGTCGGTCCCACGCAGGTGCATGATGTTCAGGTAGTCTGCGAAGAAGGCATTGCCGCTGAAGTAGGCGATCACGGCTAGGGTGAGTGCGGTGATCCCAACCGTTCCGATGCAGAGTCCGTCGAGTCCATCAGTGAGATTCACAGCGTTGGATGTGGCCGTGATGATGAAGATCACCACGGGGATATAGAGGATGCCGAAATCGAAATTGATGTTCTTCTGGAATGGAACGGTGGTGAGCGTCTTCACTTGTTCGAAGGATGAAGAGAACCACTCCGGATAGAAGTAGATCACGCTTCCGACAATGAGACCGGTGAGGACCTGACCGACGATCTTGTATCGACCGATCAATCCTTTCGGAAGCTTCTTGATGACCTTCAGATAATCGTCCAGGAATCCAACGGCACCGAGCGACGCTGTGGTGAAGATGGCCAGGAGCACGTACATGTTCGTGATGTTGGCCCACAACACTGTAGGAATGAGCACACTTGCAAGGACGATGAGACCACCCATTGTTGGCGTGCCTGCCTTGAGCGAGTGTCCGCCTACTTGTTGCAATTCCTTCTTTGCCTGCTCACCGATCTGCAATCGTTTGAGAAAGGCAATGATGCGCGGTCCTACGAGCAGGGCGATGAGCAAGGCCACAATGGCCGCCGCCGCCGCGCGAAAGGTGACGTACTGAAAGAGATTGATCCCCGGAAGATCAACATTCGATGCTCGAAGCATCGCCGCCAAAAGATAGAGCATGTGTTACGTCCCCCGCAAATGCTCGATGACCCGCTCCATCGTCATGCCGCGCGAACCTTTCACGAGCACAACGGTATCGATACCCGCATTCTCCTGCACGAGTTCTGCGCAACCTTCGTGCGTGTTCACCCAGAACACATGTTCACTGTCGATGGCCTCGACCGCTCGTCGGAACTCATCGCCGATGGCCACCACCAGGTCCGACACCTCAATGGCCTCGGTCAGCACGGCCATGTGTTCATCAAACGCCGTGGCACCAAGCTCTCGCATATCGCCCAAGACGGCGAATCGACGATCTGCCGGATAGCGCTGCAAGGTGGCAAGGGCAAGATGCATGGATTCCGGATTCGCATTGTAGCAGTCATTGAGCACGATGAGCGAACCGATGCGTTCGACAGACATGCGAGCGTAGCCATGAGCCACGGGTGGTTGGTAGGAGGTGAGTCCTGCGCGCACTTCGTCGGCCGTGAGATGCAACGACCATGCGATCGCAATAGCGCTCACGGCATTGCGCGCGCCGGCAATACCATGCGTGTGCATGGGTGCGCGGAACGTGAACTCGCCATGCATCATGTGCATGGTCGGGTGAAGCTCGGCATCGTAGGCCACTTGCGGATGGATGTCGGCCGGTGTATCGAGGGCGAACGTGATCACGCGACGGAGTGCCAGTCGTGATGCGCCCGGTACGGCATAGGCATGAAGCCGCTCATCGTCCATGTTCACAAAGGCCAGTCCATCGTGATCGTGCAGATAGTCGAACAGGGCCGTTTCCTCTTTCTCGACGCCATCGAGATCGATGAGCTTTTCGAGATGCTCTTTTCCGATGTTGGTAATGAGTCCGTGCGTGGGTTGGACCATGGCGCACAACACCTCGATCTCACCAGGCTCATTCGTTCCGATCTCGATCACCGCACACTCATGCTCGGCCGTGAGTTGCAGCAGCGTGAGTGGCGTGCCCACCTGATTGTTGTAGTTGGCCTGTGTCTTGAGCACATGCATGGCCTGCGAGAGCAGGTGGGCGGTGAGCTCCTTCGTAGACGTCTTGCCGGCAGCGCCGGCAATGGCCACCACGGGGATATGGAATCGTCTGCGGTGATACCATGCGAAGGAGCCAAGCATTTGGAGCGGACTCGATGTTGGGAGCAGATGCTCGCGGAGCAACGGATCGGCCGCATTGAAGAAGGCATTGCTAACCACGCAGAGAGCCGCTCCACCATCGATGGCCGTCTGCACGTGGTCGTGACCGTCGAATCGCTCTCCCTGGAGTGCCACGAAGACGTTGCCGGGCACAAGGGTGCGAGAATCGGTGCTCACACCAACAGTAGACAGATCGGAAGGAAGATGAGACGCCGCATCGCCTGCGATCTCGCGCAGGTCGGATGCTGTGAAGGGAGCGGAATTGATCATGCGTGGCAAATCTACAAAAGGCGCGCAGCGGCACGAAGCTTTGCGCTGCGTGAACGAGGATTTGTTTGCACCTCGTGCGGTTGCGGCTCGACCGCCTTTTTGGTGAGCAGGGTGAGTTCCGCACTGTTGTCGCGAAACACGTTCTTCACGATGCGGTCCTCCAACGAGTGATAACTCATCACCACAATGCGGCCATCCGGAGCGAGCAGAGGGATCATGGAGGCAAGGGTGGCCTCGAGGCGCACGAGCTCGTTGTTCACGGCAATGCGCAGGGCCTGGAAGATGCGCGACATGGATCGGGGCTGATGCTGCGGTGGCACCACGGTCACCACAACGTTCCGTAGGTCGATCGTGGTGCGGAACGGTGCAAGGTTCCGTCGGTTCACGATGGCCGCCGCAATGCGTCGTGCCTGCGGGTCCTCGCCATAGTCGTAGAAGATCTTGGCGATCTCCTGCTCGGAGCGTTCGTTCAAAATGTCGGCGGCCGTCGGTCCACTTGCTGTGAAGCGCATGTCGAGCGGTGCATCAGCACGATAGCTGAACCCGCGCTCGTGATGGTCGAACTGATAGGACGAGACGCCAAGGTCGAGCAGGATACCGTCCACACGACCTTCTGTGTGCATGACCTCTGCCATGTGTTCGAAGTTGGAGTGGATCAGGATCGGTTGCTTCGAACGATCGCCCGCCTTCACACCAAATCGCTGCTCGCAATGGTGGATGGCCACTTCGTCGGCATCGAAGGAGAACAGTCGACCGCCCTCACCCAACTGAGCGAGGATCAAACCGGTATGTCCGCCACCACCGAGCGTTCCATCGCAATACGTTCCGTTTGCGCGAACATTCAGATAGTGCAAACATTCCTGTGCCATCACAGGAACGTGATATTCAGTGGGGTCGAGTCGATGCATGGAAGGCGGAAAATGCGGATTTTCGAACTACGAATGATGAAAGCACTTCTCACATCGATCCTTTTCGTCGTCTTGACGTGTGCCGTGTTGGCCACCGACGCCGAACGGCGATCCCAGCAACAGCGTGGACAACGGGTCTACATCTCGTATTGCCGACGTTGTCATGGGGAAGATGGACGTGGTATCGATGGATACCGCAACATCCGTGACCGTGGTGTCTTGCGTGGAGACTCCGCAGCGCTCGTCACCACCATCGCCTTTGGTGCAACAGGCATCGATCCCGCCAAGCCAAGTGGCATCCGCGCCACCATGCCTGCCTTTCCGTTTCGAGATCAGGACCTGGCCGATGTGGCCTCGTATGTAGCCGCCATGATGGCCGGACGTACCCTCGTGCTCACCGCAGCCGATGTGCGGGCGATCAAGGAAGCCTATCAGAACGAGGCGTTGCGACGGATCCGCACGCCAAAGAAGTGATCAGAGGAACACACTCAGACTACTCACACCAATGGGCTCGATGCTCATGAAGGCTTCGGCATAGCGGACGCCGATGAGCCTGCCGTAATGCTGCGAGCGGGTGACGAGCTCGTCCAGAAACTCCGGACGGGAGATGTAGGTGGTTGGTTCGTCCGATGTGTAGAGATGCGGCAAATGGAATTGCGACGTGTAGGCACGGATCGACTCCATGCGTGCTTCGTGCGTTTCCGTCACATCCACATACAGGTCGGGCTTCGTCGGAAAGTCGTACTGCTGTTGAAAACAGAACATGCGCGTCGGACGGTGCGGTTCTTGCTCCACACCGTCTCGCGTCGTGCGAACCTTGGTCAATCCGCTGAGAAAGGCCGCCGCCCTCGCAAGACGATGCACGGCCTCGTGATCGGGGTGCCGTTCAAATGGTGGTGGGATCAGCATGATCGTTGGCTTGTAGGCACGGATCGCCTCCACCACGCGCAGAATGTTCTCGTTCGTGTGCATGACGGCGCCATCCGGCATTCCCAGGTTTTCGCGCTCTGTCACGCCAAGAATGGCGGCAGCATTCCGCGCTTCCTCGGCACGCAGCTCCGCTGTACCTCGCGACCCCAGCTCACCGCGCGTGCACTCCACGAACACAACACGTCGGCCTTCATTCGTGAGTTTCTTCACCGTGCCGGCACACGAGAGCTCCACATCGTCCGGGTGTGCGGAGATCAGCAGAACATCCGTCATTCCATATCTCCAAGGGAGTGGATCTTGGCAACGCGATCGGTGTGACGTCCGCCTTCGAACTCTGTGGTGAGAAATGCATGCACCATGTCTTTGGCAAGGGGCAAGGAGGAAAGGCGCTCACCAATGGCGATCATGTTGCAGTTGTTGTGCTGACGTGCTAGTGTGGCCATTTCGACGCTGGTGCAGTTCGCACAACGAATGCCGCGCACTTTGTTGGCGGCGATCGATATCCCGATGCCACTTCCGCAAACCACAACGCCGAACTGTGCCGTGCCATCGGACACGAGGCGAGCGGCGGCCACGCCCATGTCCGGATAGTCCACCCGATCGAGCGAATGCGTGCCAACATCTCGAACGTCGTGTCCTTCCTCGATGAGCATGGCCTTCAGGGCCTCTTTATGGGCAAAGCCCGCGTGATCGGCTCCGATACTGATGATCATGGATGTACTCCGGTACTGCCAAACCCACCATCACCCCGTGCCGTTGCGGCGAGTTCGTCCACCACGGCCCATTCGGCGTGCTCATGCTTGGCGATCACAAGTTGTGCGATGCGCGATCCGCGTTCGATCACGAATGGCTTCTTCGAAAAATTCGCAAGGATCACCTGGATCTCTCCGCGATAATCACTGTCGATGGTGCCGGGTGCATTCAATGCGAACACACCGTTCTTGGCAGCCAGTCCGCTGCGAGAGCGGACCTGACATTCATATCCCATCGGCACGGCCAATGCGATACCGGTGGGGATCATGACGATGGCTCCCGGTTCGAGGGTGACAGAGCCGGTAACGGCGGCGTGAACATCCATGCCCGCAGATCCACTTGTGGCATAGGCCGGGAGCGGAAGATCGAGGGCGTGGGGGAGTCGTTGAAGGTGTATGCGCATGTGCGAAACTACGAAGGACGTAGAGTCACTTCCTTCCGAAATCCGCCGGGTTCTCGCCCCACAGCTTTGTTTCCCATTTGATCACGGGATTCGCGAAGGTGTTGTTCTGTAACCACTGCTCGGCACGCTCCAGAAGGTCGAAGACATCGGAGTTGTTGGGAGTGCGAGCTACGGTGGTCTTCGCATGTTTCTTCTTCACCCACGAAAGGGCAGTGCGACTGTCGCTGTAGATGGGTAAGGGATTGCCTTGACGTTTGAGCATGGCAAGCGCATGCACCACGGCCAGGAACTCGCCGATGTTGTTCGTGGAGTCCTGATACGGTCCCATGCGAAAGAGCTCGGTCTGTGTCTCGGTGTCCACACCGCGATACTCCATCACACCCGTGGTCATATCACATGCGGCGTCGACGCTTACGCTAGGCAGATGCGGACCGCCGGTGCGAGGGCGGGTCTTATTGGCAGCCGTTGCGGACCGAACTATGGCAGGTGCACCGGAGGCATAGGCATGCTCGGCCTCGGCACGCGACTCAAATGATCGGTACCGCGCACCGGCAACACCGTGTACTTGCGCCTTGCACGCCTCCCACGAATCATAGATGCCCGCCTGCTGTCCGGTCCACACCACATACCACTTCTTCTTTGCTGTTGCCATGCTACAAAGCTACGCTTCGTTGTCACGTTCCACACTGCTCGCGTCCACTAGTGCTATCACAACGGCACACGGAGCAACCATGTATTCGCGCGTTCTCTCTGCATCGGTGTTCGGGATCAATGCATTCCCGGTCGACATCGAAACACACCTCGAGGCCGGCATCCCGGGCTTTCAGATCGTTGGCCTACCCGACTCTTCCGTCCGCGAATCACGCGAACGCGTGATCGCCGCGATGAAGAACTCGGGGTTCGGTTTCCCTCCGAGGAAGATCACGATCAATCTTGCACCAGCGGATATCCGCAAAGAAGGAAGTGGGTTCGATCTTCCCATCGCCATCGGCATTCTTCTGGCTCGTGGCGACCTCGAGGCGATCGGAGCGGAGACCACGGTCCTGCTTGGAGAACTTGCGCTCGATGGTACACTGCGTCCCGTTCACGGGGCATTGAACATCGCACTCTCGCTCCATGCACGCGGTGTGCAACGCATCGTGCTTCCGTTCGCGAATGCCGACGAGGCGGCGCTGGTGGAAGGACTCGGCGTCTATCCTGTGACATCGCTGCAGGAGACCGTCGACTTTCTTGCAGGGCGGACAATGGTAACAGCACGAAGCATCGATGCGAACGAACGCTTTCGTGCAACGGTGGACCACTATGCAGTGGACATGCGAGATGTGAAAGGGCAGCAAGGTGTGAAGAGAGCAATGGAGGTGGCGGCAGCGGGCGGACATAACATCCTGATGATCGGTCCTCCGGGCTCCGGAAAAACGATGATCGCAAAACGCCTTGCCACCATTCTTCCTCCCATGACCCTTGCAGAAGCGCTCGAGACCACGAAGATCCATTCGGTGGCGGGGCTGCTGCCGCCCGGACAGGCCATCGTGACCACGCGACCGTTTCGTGCACCACATCATACGATCTCGGATGCAGCTCTCGTGGGCGGAGGTGTGGGTGTGGTGCGAGCAGGAGAGATCTCGCTGTCGCATCACGGCGTGCTGTTCTTGGACGAGCTGCCGGAGTTCGCGCGCAATGTGCTCGAAGTGCTGCGACAGCCGCTCGAAGACAAACGCATTCGGATCTCGCGCACGAAGATGACAGTGGACTATCCGGCGAACTTCATGCTGGTGTGTTCGATGAATCCGTGTCCGTGCGGACATTATGGCGACCCGTTTCACGAGTGTCAATGTCAGCCCATTGCCGTCCAACGATATCTGTCGAAGGTGAGTGGACCGCTCATGGACAGGATCGATATTCATATCGACGTGCCGGCTGTGCGAGTACAGGAGCTGAGCGTTGGGCAGGTGGGGGAGTCGTCGCGTGAGGTGCGTGCTCGCGTGATGCGCGCGCGCGACGTGCAGATCGAACGGTTTGCTGCGCACCCGGCCATCTTCAAGAACGCCGATATGTCCACGAAGGACACTGCCATGTTCTGTCAATGCTCAGAGGAGGCAAGTGAGATCCTGCGGACGGCAATGTCGAGACTGGCACTCTCGGCACGCGCCTATGATCGGATCCTGAAAGTCTCGCGTACGATCGCCGACCTCGACGGGTCGACCGGGATCGAAAGCCGGCATGTGAGCGAGGCGGTTCACTATCGAAGTCTGGACCGACAGCAGTGAAACCTTCCAACCACATCGGCGTACTAACCCCGCATATCCCTTCAGAAGAACATGTCCCCTGTTCTTCAACGTCCCGAACAAGCCCCTCGTCGTACAACGAGGGGCTTGTTGTTTTATGCGGTGTTGTGAGTTCTAGAGCGGCTTTCGAGCAGAGGTGTGCTCGGCCATCAACTTATGGCGCACGGTCACGAGGCCGCTATTGATCCCGGCGAACTTCAGTCCAAGGTCCGACTCGGCCTTCAGGGTGACCAAGCCCCCACGCAGTGGACGTTTCGCTGGCTGTTGCAGGGATTCCGTGCTGATGGGCTCGATCTTCGGGTTCGAGATCTTGAACGTTTCAGCGATCCGAAGGGCGAAGTCGTACCGATTCAGATAGTCCGCTCCCCCCACGTGATAGATCCCGGTCCGGTCCTTCGTGATGATCCGAAGGGTCGCCAAGGCAAGGTCGTCCACCAGTGTCGGATTCGAGAACTGATCGTTCACCACCTTTACGGTCTGTCCCTCGTCGAGGGACTTGAGCAACCACTTCACAAAGTCGGTAGAGTCTGGCTCCGGACCGTAGACCACATTCGTTCGGATGATCGTGGCGGGAATGCCGGAACCAAGACAGACGTTCTCGCCGGCCAATTTGCTCTTGCCGTAGTAATTGATCGGACGCGGCACGTCGGTCTCTGCATACGGACCTTTCGTACCATCGAACACATAGTCGGTAGAGTAGTGGATGAGCCGAGCATCGATCACGCGGCACACACGTGCCAGGTGCTCGACGAGCGTTACGTTCACGGCCCAAGCCTGACCGCGGTCGGTCTCACATGCGTCCACATTCGTCATGGCCGCAGTGTTGATCACCACGTCCGGCAAAATGGCGAGCAGTGGTTCCTTGAGGGCTGTTCTGTCGAGAATGTCGATGGAGTGCACATGGATGCGTGGCTCGGTGTTCACGTGCGTGCGCGAGGTGAACAAGTGCAACTCCGCATCGGTCTCTTCGAGGAGAAGGGCGGCAAGGGCTTTCGCCGTCTTGCTCCCGGCGCCAATGATGGCGATGGTCTTTGGTGTCATGGTACAAGTCTAATGCGAAAACGGAGAATGTTCGACTCATTGTCGAACCCGGAAAGGTATGTCGTGCGCGACGCTTGATAGCAATAGAGCACTTCGACACGCCACAACCGATCGATGCGATACCCAAGTCCCACCCTGAACAAGATCCTGTCGTTATATCGTTCCGGTGGCGCACCATCAAGATTGAAGAACGGTTCCACGTCTGCCATGGCATAGGTACTCCCGGGGACCAATCCCTCCGGTCCCAACGGAACAAGCGTACCCACACGCAACCGTGCACGTTGTTTGATGATGGACGAATCGGCTTCGGTATAGTCCATTGCACGCACTTCATATCGCCCGAACGCAAACCATCTCCATCCCGCCTCACCAATGTACAGGGTGTATCGTGCGCCAAGCACGGGACGAACTTCGAACACGTCGGAGATCTCACGCTGCTTCGTGTAGGAGAGCACGACGGCGGTGTGAAGGTCGATGTTCGGTGTGATGGCATACTCGAAGTTCGAGTTCACATCCACCGACCACCACTCCTTGTCTGACGTTAGAGCGCTGATCGTTGGATCGATACTGAGCACGGCTTGCGTGTTAAATCGAATACCGTACATCTGTTCGATCCACACCTGTGTTGTGGTCTGCGACCGCACATTCACCGTAGTGATCGTGAGCGCAAGGACGAAGAGTTTGAAAAGTCGCATGGTTGCGAGTATAACCAACACCTCGAAGAATGTAACCAACCATCGCCACAAGATTTATACATGCTCACACTTAGGGGACATTGCAATGTTGACGAAGAGCATCGTGTGCATCACACTTGGGCTGTTGCTCGCAGTGATGTCACTTTCTGCACACGTAGGTGGACATGGGAAGGGAGCCCTTCGAGAATGGACGTTCAAGGGTCAGCACCGACATCTCCAGGCTACGTTTCACAGCGTTCGCGGAAGCGAGATCGTTCTCGAGGACAGACACGGTCGCCTCACTTCACATCCGTTGCAGGCGTTTTCGATGCGTGATCAACATTACGTTGAGCAACGGATCAACACGATCCGATCATTGAACAACGAGCGAACAACACCACTCCCAACGACGAATGCTCCGCTCGCACCGGAGATCCGCGAAGACCTTACCTGGTACGGTATCGGTCTCCTTGCCGCCTTGCTCCTTGCCGGGTCGACCATTGTGCGCGGAGCGTCCTTAGCGGCTCGAGGACGTCGACGTCCTGCACTTGGGTATGGGATCGCCGCCGTTGTTGTTCTTGGCTCGCTCGTCTATTCCATGCAAACGAATGCAAGCATGCGGAAGCTCGTGCTTGGAACGGATCCGGCATCGATCGACAGTATGTTCTCGCATTTCAAGCCACACGTGACCACACGATGGGACAACACCTACTTCTACGTCGAGAACGATGGCATGCCAACCTCCATGCCGGCAATGAAGGGGATCACGGCATGGCAGCAACAGGTGCCGATCCCGCAGAACTATGTTGGTGCGAATGCATGGCAGATCCCGTTATATCCCGTACCTGCGGCAACGCCGATCTCACTGCACACGGCGTTCCACACCGGTGCCGTGGCCATCGCGGCAAATGGTCTTCCGATCTTCAATCCCGAGAACAACCGAGGAGAGTTCTCCTATGATATCGGAGAGCTGGATGCATTTGGCGGACATTGCGGTCGTGCCGATGACTACCACTACCACGTCGCCCCTGTGCACCTCTCCGACATCGTCGGCACTGGTTTGCCGGTTGCGTGGGCACTCGATGGATATCCGCTCTATGGCTACTCGGAGCCCGATGGTTCTGCCGTAGAACCGCTCGACGCAAGCCTCGGTCACAACTGGCGTGGCGGATATCATTACCACGCCACGAAGACCCGTCCGTACATGATGGCGCAGATGTATGGAAAGGTCACTCTCGATAAGGATCAAGTGATGCCGCAGCCACAGACCAAAGGTGTTCGTCCGTTCCTGCAACCCTTGAACGGCGCCGAGATCACCGATATGCACAAGTGCGACGACAAGCACTATGTGCTGAAGTACACAGTGAACGGCGCAACGAACTGGGTGAACTACATGTGGAACGACAGTAACAAGTACACCTTCACGTTCGTGAGTCCGAACGGGGCGCGACGTGTTGAGAACTACACACGCAAGTGAGGAACATCATGAACTCAAAACAGCTACTCATCCTCTCGGCGATCCTTCTCTGTACATCGACCATTGCATCGACGGCACAACATGCGTTCACGAAGACCATGAAGCGCGTAGCCGTCACATCGCCCACGGCGTTCATTGTCGACGGTGACATTCTCACCGACACGGCCACGTCGCTGATGTGGCAACGAACAGATGGTGGCGAGGGAACGTGGGCGGCCGCGAAGCAATACTGCGATACGCTTACCCTTGGTGGATTCAACGACTGGCGCCTGCCAACCGCGCAGGAGCTCTTCAGCATCAACGATCTTGCGTTGAAGAACCCCGCCCTTCCGACTGTGTTCGGGGTAACGTCCGCCGAGTACTGGTGGTCGAGTGACACGTTAGTGGGCGATGGAAGTCGCGTTTGGTGCACGAATGCGGGTGGCGGTATCGGTCCGCACCCCATGAAGGAGACCATCGGTGCCGGCGGAACAAAACGATTCCATGTCAGAGCCGTACGTCAGACCATTTCAGCCGTTGCCGTTCCCGAGCACTTCACCGAAGCAACCAATGAGACGATCACCGACAACGCTACGGGTCTCGTGTGGCAACAATACTGTGCGGAGGTTCCGCAGACGTGGGCGAATGCCCTGCAGTTGGCGGACACGCTCACGCAAGGAGGCTACAACGACTGGCGACTTCCGAACATCAAGGAACTGCAATCACTGAACATGGTGATGATGCGCGGTCCATCGGTCGACATCCAGTACTTCCCCTGCGTGACATCGACGAACTGGCTGTGGACCTCTACTCCGATGAACGGACCAGGCGCAACACAATCGTGGATCTTGCAGCCGGAGCTAGGCATCGTGACCTATGCAGCGAAGACAGAACTCCACACGGTGTTGTGTGTGCGCGGTGGCGACACTACCCCCACCTCGGTCGACGACGAACAGCTATCACACTCCGCAGCATTCTATCCGAATCCCACCACGGGAACATTGTCGCTCGGTTTCCAGGCCGTCTCCGTGCGAGTGGTCAACCTCACTGGTGAAGAAGTGCTGGTCACATCGAAGTGTTCGACCTTCGACATGAGCGGCCTGGCCCCGGGAACGTATGTTGTTCTCACAGCAGACGATCTGGGAACAAGCCGCTCGAGCTTGGTCGTGAAGTACTGACGCCGTCTTACCGCTGCACCACGACAGGGACGTGATAGCGACCAGTGGTCGTTGTCACGTCCAGCATGTACATGCCCGTCGGTGCGATCGAGTGATCGATCTGGACGGTGTGCTCAGCCTCGCTGACGTAGGCATTGTCCGTGAGAACGGCCACCACCACACCCCGCATATCGAGTAAGCGTACGCTTACATATGAGGGCGCTTCCATATCGATCCGAACGACAGACGTTCCGTTGATCGGATGTGGAATGACGGTGATCCCATGCTGTGTGACGGACGGTGTCGTTTCTTCAGCCACATCGGTCACTACGTTGCTGATCACGGTCGGGCAGCCTGCCTTGCCTGCAGCGTTCACGGCACGGACCATGAGCACGTCACCCGTCTGTGCCTCATATGGCAGCTCGACCCATCCAACCCAGCGGAAGGCCTCGCCAACAAGGCGTTCGGTGCCGCTCGGCGTTCGAGCAAGGATCACATAACTCCGAACGGTACTATCGGCAATGGCCGATGGCGTCCATGCGATCCGCAACCGCTTCCAGCTCTTGAGGTACGTTGCACGCATGTTCGTTGGAGCTACGAGTCTCGTGGCCGTCACGGTCAGCAGTTGCGATGCTGTATCTACAAAGAACGATCCATCGCGTATTGCCTGTGCTTCCACTTGGAAGGAGCATACGGCGAGATCTGTGGGGATCTGCACCGTGACCTGTCCGCGATCCATGGATGCCGCGCCCAAGAACACACCATCGGCACTCGTACCCGTACCTGTCACGAAGAAGGCCACGGTGTCGGAGGCCGCACCACCACCCGTCCATATGAACGTTGCGCTGCGTTGCACCTGCGATGCAGAGATCGTGAAGGGCTGGGGCGTTGTGCTGAGGAAGGTCTCTACCACATCGGAAGCAGTGGCCTGCGGAACATTGATCGTCCACGTACCTGCTGCCGGTTGAAGAAGGGTCCAGAACGCAGTCTTGCCGGTTGCCGCTACGGCATAGTCGATGTTCCGTCCTGCATCAGTTCCTGTGATCGTGGTGCCGGTCGGAGTGACGAGCGTTGAGGTTCTCAGCGCCGTTGGACTATAGATGCGGATCACAAGGCGCGTTGCATTGGCCGGAACGATCACGCGTTTTGTGGTCGCGGTAAGACCCACCTCACCGCATTCCATCTCTTCTGCTGCGGGTACCCGTTTCCAGAAAAGGAAGTCCGGATCGCGCCACGACTTGCGAAAGTCGAACACGTACTCGATGTCACCCAACGACTTGCCAAGGTGGGCAACGCCATAGAGGACGCGCGACTTGATGAAGGCGAACTTGGCCTCGGTCGACACTTTCTTCGGCAGTCCAAGCTTCGTGTTCAACCAATCGTAGGGGAATTCATTGGCGGTCTCGGACTTGAACGAACGGATCGTATAGCCACCGCTCAGGTCTCCCTTCATCGCAAGTGATGCCGCTTTGAAGTCGATCTTCAGCGTTCCGTCCAGGAAGTATTCCTCGCCATCGGTCGTTCCCATGTGCGCTTCGCCTTCAAGCTTTGCCATGCCTTCGGCGAAGTCGTACTT
This sequence comes from Kapaibacterium sp. (SeqCode), assembly GCA_044224925.1. GTDB lineage: Bacteria > Bacteroidota > Ignavibacteria > Kapaibacteriales > Kapaibacteriaceae > Kapaibacterium. Next base: position 71,178 of record JBGAJM010000008.1, on the reverse strand, counting down.
CGTAGAGCCCTTGAGCGTGAGTTGATATTGATCGTCCTCACCCGGCGTAGGAATGGCCTTACCGTCGATCTTCGCACCGATCGTTGCCGGTGCCGTGAAGGTTCCCGCAAGGTCGAACTTGACGAAGTCCTTCGGCACCATCGTGACGAACACACCACCAAGCTCAACATCAAGCGGTGTTGACTGTATACCTGAGATCGAACCGAAGAAACCGCTGATGCCAAGATTGGTATTACCAAGTGGCACGGCGGCCTCGGTGGCTTCGATGCGCCAAGCGATGGAATCCACGGCAGTGCCGATCAGTGCCATACCACCTCCCACTTCTGCGAAGGGCATTGCCACAGATGCACCAAAGGAGAGTTTGTTCTTCTCACGTTCATACTTCGCTTCGAGGCTCTTGACGCAGAACTTCGGGAAGAAGGAGAGACCGAGGTCTTCCACCTTCATGCCGGCAAGCCGTGGTCCGTCGGTCTTCGTGTACTCGAGATCTTCGATCTCGATCTTTGTTGGACCCGGTTCTCCATCTCGACAACCATTCGTGAGTCCGTCGATCTCGATCGAACCGCTGATGCTGATGCCCGTAGCACTCCGTCCACCAACAAGTTTGATGTTCGAGATGTTGATGCTGATGCCGGCGACCTTGGGGATCTTGCTCAACACACTGTTGGCGAAATTGGTGATGGAGCCGGATTCGCCCAGTAGCTTGAGTTCGTACTTGCCTTCAGACACTATGAAGGTGCCGGTGCCACCACCTGGAAGCGGTACATCGCGTAAGGAGAACTTGCCTTCTGCGGATATCGAGACGGCCTCGGTGTCGATCTTGATCGAGCCTTCGAAGACGAGGAGCTCGTTCACGGTGACCGTTCCGGAGTTCGAGATCACCGACGTGCCTTCCTCCACTTGCCACCCTTCATTCCCCTCTGCAAAGAACGAGAGGTTCTTGTACACCCATGGATTCGCAATACCGCCACCTGATGGGTGCTTGCGACTTACCAATTCGAATCGCTCCACGATGGTGTTGCGGATCTTGGCATAGTGCAGACGACTCTCTCCCGCAGGAACGATCAGTGAATCTGACGTTACGTCGGAGTACCAGAACGTCGAACCATTGTCCTGATCGCGATACCACGAATAGGTGTTCGCCGTTCCGTCCACCTTCACATAGAACAACGTTCGATTGTCTTTGAGTTTTTCCACGAAGAGTTCAACAGAGTCCTGTCGCAGGAATGAGAAACTCTTGATGGCAATGTTCCGCTCGAGAGCGGCGAACGTCAAACGGTTCGCAGAAGCACCAAGGCTCTGGAGTGCAGGACATGTCTTGAGAAACTCGGGAAGGTCTGTGAATCGATTCGAGTCCAGGGCGATGTAGGAGACGGCGGGAAGGACCAAGGGCGGAACGACTCCGCTGAGCTTATTGCTGTAGAGGTTCAGTGTGCGGACCTTCGGCAGCTGAAGAAGCGGGAGTGGTCCAGAGAGAAGATTCCGTTCGAGGATCACAGCCGTGACCTCGGGCATCGTCCACGCAGGGATCGGACCCTTGAATTTGTTGTATCCGAGACCGAGGAAGCTGATCGCCTTCGACGTCCACGATGAAGGGAGTTGCTGGTCGAAGAGATTGTTGTTCGCCGTGATCGATGTTGCTGCCGGCAGATTCAATGCGTCGATGGAGCCCGTGAACTTGTTCCGACTCACATTGATCGTCGAACACTTCGGCATCGTCAGCGTTGGCAGCGCACCCGAAAGTTCGTTGTTGCTCACGTTGAACTCGGTGCACGTTGGCAACGACATGGCTGGCATCGTACCCGATAGCTTGTTGTGACCTACATCGAAGACCCGACTGAGCGGTAGGTTGATGGAAGGGATCGGTCCAGTCAGGTTGTTGTTCGAAACATTGAAATACGTTGCAAGCGGAAGGTTCACCTCCGGAATGGTTCCCTCGATCTTTGTGTTGTCGATGGTGCAGTAATTGAGCTTCGAAAAGGACAGCGTCGAGATGGTACCGCCTAGCTTTGGATTGTAGCGGATGATCACGGATTCCAACTCCGGGAAATTCAACGCGAACAACTGTCCGGCAAGAGAATCGGAGAACGTGATCTCGAGTTCCTTGAGCTTTGGTGCAACGAGGGTGCCAACGGGACCTGTCAGTAGTTTATTCGAAGCGAAGCGGTAACGCACAAGATTGGGCGCCGTCATCGCTGGCAGTCCACCGGTGGCCTTCGTTCCATAGAAGTCGATGCGTTCAAGGCTTGGTCGGCTATAGTCCGGGATCTGCCCAGTCAAACCTACGTTATAGAACCCGACCTGTTTGAGCACATTGGAGTTGATCACGGGAAACGTACCAACTACGCCTGTATCGGCGATCGAGAACGTTTCGAGTGAGTCGAATGTGATGGAGCTAGGCAAGGTGCCGATCGCTCCGACACTGCTGATCTCGAAACGCTTCAGGTAGTACTCAAAGTATGTTGTCTTTCCCTCGGTTCGGATCTTCGTGGCGAAGAACACATGATCGGGCATCGTGATGTAGGTGGACGATTCCCCGGTCGGGACGGGCCATCCCGCCTTACGATTCCAGCTCGGACCACCAAGCGCATTGAAGAGAGCATTCATTGCCGATGCATCTCGAACCACGTATTTCGTATCCGCATTGGCGGATGTTGGATCGGAGACTGCAACGAGCGTCAGAATGGTGAGCGAAAGAAGAGTTGAACGTAGCATGGCGAACTCCAGCGACCATTGTATGCGTGCAACCTTCAACGAGGTGTGGAATGGTGCAATGACTTTGGTCAGGCGGTTCGACATTTACGACATTTGTACACACACAGGCGATCATCCAACACTCCGTACCGTATGCCCAAACACGGGACAGATGCACTCCATAGACTTATCCACTCGCTCGACCGAAGCGAGAAGGGCTATGTGAAACGATACTGCACGCGTCACACCATTGGCGACGAAGTGGAGTACCTTGCCGTGTTCGATATCGTCGACGGCATGGACGTGTACGATGAAGAGGTCGTGAAGTCTCGTCTCACGTCGCCCACGCACATCCGCCGCCTCGCCTCCATCAAGTCGCACCTCTACCAGCAGATCCTCGAAGCCATGCGTGTGTATCACGCTGCGAAGTCTGCCGAACGCACGATCACCGAGCTGTTGCTCGATGCCGACTTCCTGTGGGAGAAGGCTCTTTACGATCAGGCCATGAAGCGGGTGATGAAGGCCAAGGCCCTCGCCAAGGAACACGACGAATTCACGTTCTGGCTCAAGACCATCTCGTGGGAGAAGAACTATCGAGGCGTGGTGCTTGAGCGACCGCAAGGCGATGCCACAACGGACGCTCTGAGTGAAGAGCAAGACACCGTGATCGACCTCATGCGCTCCACCATCGAGTATGAGAAGCTCGGCAATCTCCTGCAGTCCAACCTGATGCGACGCACCACCGGCGATGCGAGCGTTGATTCCTGGCTTCGCTCGCTACCTTCCCATCCCTTGCTGCAAGATGCTGCCCTGGCACGGTCTCGTCCGGCACGGTTGAACTATCACATGATCCTTTCGAATTGGTATGCCTTCGTTGGGGCAGATCCTGAAAAGGCCGTCTATCATGCAGGGGAATTGCTACAAATGGTGGATCGAGAGCCAACACTCACCACGGCGCGGCCCGATCTCGAACTGGGCGTCCTCCAAACCTATCTGCAGCGTTGCGTTGATGCGAGGATGTTCGACGTGTACCGCACACAGGCGGACCGATTGTGGGACCCATCCGGAAAGAAGCCATCACGAAACATCGACGTGAAACGATTCTATTACGCGATGACGACGGAGCTGGGCTACGCGGTGCTGAGCTCCGATCACGATCAAGTCCTTCCGAAACTCACATTCATGCGAGAGCGCTTCACGGCATTGCGTGAGCAGATCCCTGAGCAATCACGACTATCGGCGTCGTTCCTTGCTGCTCGCCTTTGCATTGAGGCGTCCAAGACCCGTGAGGCGGGCTTCTGGATCCGTAGTGTGTTCGAGGAGGACGACGATGTTCGAACCGATCTGCATATCGCAACACGGCTGCTGCAGTTGCGGATGTTCGCCGATGAAAGGGATGTGGATGCTATGCGATCGGCTGTTCGATCGCTCACGCGACTATCGACGAACCGACAGATGAGGACCATGCGCTTGGACGCTACGCTGAGCTACTTCCGTCGCTTTGCAGAAGCCCTCACCCCACGCGAGCGCACCAAGCTCCGCAACGAGTGTATTGCGAAACTTGGTGCACTTGCTGCAACTACGCCATTCGATACCGTCACGTCTGCCGGCATTGAAGAATGGTTGGGGATGGCGGCACGGTCGGGCACAGCGGCAGTGCAGCCCGGACTGAATTACTGAAACGCACTACTGTTTCAGGATGGTCCTTGAATACGATGTGTGACCCGATCGGACGATCATGAGATACGCGCCCGGATCGAGCGAGTGAATGTCGAGTTGTGTGTCGATACCTCGGTCCGAGGCCGGCACAATGTGTGTCGCACATGTTCTGCCTTGCACGTCAACAACGTCGATGGTCGCCGTGTGCAGTGTGTTCGGCAGGATCACGCGAATGAATGAGGATGCGGGTTGCGGTGCGACCGAAAGCGACGAGTGTTGGTCGTTATCACCGACGGAGGTCGATCGATCGGCGCCATTCATACGAACCACCAGACGTTGGATCCAAGAGATGCGGGAGTCACCAAATGACCACGAACCGAACAGTGGTGCAACAACGGGTCCGGTGGTGGTTGGCGTGATGGTGACATCGGCGATCACAGAGTTCTCGCGGTCTTCATGAATGTCCGTGATCGCGAACGGCAGGCCCGGATCATTGAAAACGACCACGTTGAACCAATCCTCCCATGCATCCGCCGAGAACTGGATGGGCATGGTCACGGTTGAATCCACATGCACGTCGCCGAAGTCGACCACGTCCAGGTATCCTTCGAGTCGACTGCTGCCGACCACCGGAATTCGGATCTGCGTATCGGCCACGCTGATGAGCAACGTGATGCGGTAGAGACCACGTGCCCTTGGCTGGAACAGTAGGTCGAGATTGAACTCCTCGTTCGGAGCAACGTCCATCGGCTGTTCAGAGTCGACGATCGAGAACGCAGCACCGTCGCCGTCTTCGATCTGAATGTTCGTAACGCGGACCGTTGCTGTATCGGTGTTTCGGAACACACCTTGAATGCTCTGGAAAACACCGAACGGATTGTTCACGTCGCCAAAGTCATGGAAGCGCTGTTGCACAACGATGTGATTCGTTGTCTCGACGCTTTCACTGCCACTCAAATGGATCACGAACTCCTGCTTGTTGTCCAGTTGAACGAAAAGGAGCGCCCAATGTTCGCCCACTGTTGATGGCGTGAATCGGATCGATGCATCAAGAGATGTGCCTGGATCGAGGTCGCGTCCGTTGTAGGACTCATTGAGCGTGAATTCACCATGCGGATCTGTGATCTCCATGCGGACGATGCGACGCGTTCTGGTCGACGTATTGAAGAGGATCTCGCGCACCACCGTATCGGCGGGTGTGTTCTTGACCACGGTGCCGAACTCGATATGCTTGACACCAGCGCGAACGTCGCTGATCGGGGGAGTTGGCGTGTACCAACGCACCCACACTCTTCCGGAATCACCGACGATCACCATGCGATCTACTGAGGCGCTCATGCGAAAGATGCCTTGGAGACCATCGCCGAAATCTGTTGTACCCCAATTCTCACCGCCATCAGCGCTGCGAAACGCAGAGGCGAAGGAAATGAGCTCGTTGTTGTCGACAACGAATCGGTACCCGATCATGTAGAGGTCCGCGCCCTGCATGCCGACCATGTCGGTAATGAAGGACATATCGGAGTGTCGTTCTTGCTTCCACGTCGTACCCGCATTCTGTGAACGGTAGATGGCGCCGTTCGACATCTCGGTCACACCCGTGCAAAGAATGTCGCCGCCAGACAGTGCCAACGACGTGAAGTGGACATTCCGTGCCGTGAGCACGGTGTCCCACGTACGCCCGCCATCCTCTGTGCGAAGCACAACGCCCATGCCGACCACACCATTCATCGGACGTGATCCCACAGCAAAGCCGAGCGATGGATTGAAGAACAGCACTCTCGACAGTACGGTCTCTGTCTCGTTCGTGACGATGCGCTTGAACGTGGCACCGGTGTCGGTGCTGCGCGCGATCAGTGTTTTGCCCGCAGAGTCTTTCCCGACAGCGACGATGGCGGCTTCTGTCATGAAGGTCACGTCGTTGAACGTCCAACCTTCGTTCGTGATCGATGCACGGAGGAAGATGTCCTTTCCGCGCACGATCCGACCGTGTTCGCCGGCCGCCACGAATTGTCCGTTGGACAGGACCGACACGCCAAGGAGGTTGCTATTGGCGAGCAATGAGGCTTGGGCCACGTTCTGCATGTCCCAATGAAGGCCACCGTCCGATGTGCGGAGCACGGTCGCGGAGTCGCCGACCGCATAGCCGACATGGTTGTTCTGGAGCGCCACATCACGAAGCGTTCTGTGTGTTGGCGCAAGTGTGCGATACCATTCGTCGCCGGCCAACGAGGGCACGGTCGCAACGAACGACAGCATGAGGAAGAAGCACAAAGATCTCATTGTTGTTCCCATTCAGTTGATACCTAGAATGGGAGGAACGACGCGTTGCCTCGCGAATGGTTCGTACAAGATCTTGCCTATTCTGCGAAGTCAAACGCACCTGGCTGGGGGGCGCGACCTACTTGAAGTCGGTGGGACGCTCCAGCGCATAGACCGCTTCCTTGAACTCATCCATCCGCGTCATCACCACGGCAAGGGCATCGTGCAGGCCCTGGTTGTAGTAGTGTCCGCCAAAGTGCTTGGAGATGAACTCAAGGAGGAACTCCGCATCGAACCGACCCAACTCCTGGTCAAGTTCCCGTTCGAAATAGTCACGGAGCTTTCCTACAAGCTCGTTCTTGATGGCGGTATCGAATTCAACGGTGGACATCTTCATCTCCGAACATGGTTGGATCACGAGAGCGCAATTTGCAGATGCCGTCTCGAACCGGTAGATTAGTAACCATTCCCTTACACAACGAGCACCACCATGCGCAGAGACGTCTTTCAGGCCATTGCCGACCCCACGCGTCGCAACATCCTCAAGCTCATCGCCACCACGCCGATGAACGTGAACACTATTGCCGAGAACTTCAAGATGAGCCGTCCGGCCGTTTCTCAGCACGTGAAGATCCTCCAGGAGTGCGGGTTGGTCGAGATCCGTACGGTTGGACGTGAGCGCCATTGCCATGCCACCTTGAACCCTCTCGCCGCCGTCCATACCTGGCTTCACCTTGTTCAGGGAACTGCACCGGTGGCAGCGCCGAAGGTTCGGGCCACGCCGACCCCAGCACCGAAGCCCTCCGTGGTCGAGGAACCGGTGGTCGTCGCAGAACCCGTTCTCCAGGACGAGCCGGTAAAGGAGAAGAAGAACAAGAAGCAGGAGAAGAAGAACAAGAAAAAGAAGGCCAAGAAGGAGGGCAAGAAGGGGAAAAAGGAGAAGAAGGGCTAGGCTGATGTCACGAAAAGGCGTTCTACGTGCACTTTTCGCTTGACAAAGACCGAAATAATCGGTAGGTTAGCCCACCTTCTTAGCTAACACCATGATGACCGCCGCCATGATCACCGTCAACGTCCACGAGGCGAAAACCCAACTGTCGTCACTGCTTGCTTCCGTCGAAAAAGGCGAAGAGGTCGTGATCGCACGCAACGGAACACCCGTTGCACAACTTGTGCTCTACACGTCCAAGCGCACGCTTCTCGGGTGTGCAGAGGGCACGGTTGCCTATATGAGCAGTGACTTCAACGAACCGCTCACGGATTTCGACCCCTACCAATGAAGCGGTATCTGCTCGATACCCATGCATGGCTGTGGGCGATCTCGGAGCCGAAGCTCCTGTCGTCCAAGGTGCGTACTGTGCTCAAAGACCCCCAAGGCATGGTGTACTTCAGTCTTGCCTCGGCATGGGAGATCGCGATCAAGCGATCCCTTGGAAAGCTGGAGTTGACGAATGTGACGGATCTTGACGTCTTCATCACTCAGATCAACGCCAATGCAGGCGTTGGAACGCTTCCCATCACCCTGAGCGATGTGTGCAGTGTGGGAGTGCTTCCATGGCATCATCGCGATCCATTCGACCGACTGCTGGTGGCACAGGCCACATCAGAACATTTAACGTTGATCACGAACGATCCGCAGATCGCTGCTTATGGAGTTGACGTGTTCTGGTGATATTTGCACGAAAGCATTTCTGAAGTACAGAGGTGAGTATGGCAAAGCGGATCGAAACACAGTCGTTCAGTCACCATTTGTCGCGGGCAGAACGTCGTGCCATTGGCAAAGCTCTTCGCGACACGTGTCCGCGCGTGAGCCATGCAGGGTGGAAGTCCGCTGCCGACCGACCGGATCCACTGCACATCGTCAAACAATCGAACGTCGACCGACTTCCTGAACTCATTCCGCTTCGGCATGGTCGTATGTCGGCCTCACCGTTCACGTTCTATCGTGGATCCGCCCTTGCCATGGCCGCAGATCTTTCAGCAACGCCATCAACAGGGTACCGCGTGCAGTGTTGTGGCGACGCGCACCTGAGCAATTTTGGCGGCTTTGCAACACCGGAACGCCAAGTGATCTTCTCGGTGAACGATCTCGACGAGACCCTGCCGGCACCGTGGGAATGGGATGTGAAGCGGCTCGCGGCCAGCTTTGTAGTGGCATCACGGAACAACGGTCATTCCGAGGCCAGCGCCGCAGATGCTGTTCGCGCCTGCGTGCGCTCCTACCGTACGCACATGGCCGAGTTGAGCGAACTCAGCGCGCTGGAACGTTGGTACATGATGCTGGACTCGCAAGAGATCGTTGCTTCCATCAAGGATCCTGCGATGCGAAAGCGACTGATCAAACGGATCGAAAAGGCACGTAATACCGATCCTCTAGCCGATATCTTTCCAAAGATCGCCGAGCATACGAACGGACAACCGACCATCCGCGACATGCTGCCAACGATGTATCATCCGAAAGGACAGTCGCCGGGCCAGATCGATGAGATCTTGCAAGAAGGGTTCGATCTGTATCGAAAGAACCTCGATCCCGCATTCCGTGTCCTCCTCGACCGATATGAACTGAAAGATGCTGCCATCAAAGTTGTTGGGGTTGGTAGCGTTGGCACGCGTTGCTTTGTGATGCTCCTGATGTCGGGCGACGGATCTCCACTCTTCCTTCAGATCAAGGAAGCACGTCAGTCCGTTCTTGCCCCCTATGCAGGACAGAGCAAGTATGCGAACAACGGTGAGCGGATCGTTCGTGGCTATCGCCTGATGCAACCAGCGAGTGACATCTTCCTAGGCTGGTCTCAAGGCAGAGGCGGTCGGCAATTCTTCATTCGGCAGCTTCGCGACGTCAAGATCAAGCCACTGGTCGAAACGTGGGACGGTCCATCGATGGAGTTCTTTGCAGGATGGTGTGGACATGCACTTGCTCTCTCTCATGCGCGTTGTGCCGATCCGTCCATCATCAGTGGGTACCTCGGCAAAAGCGATACGTTCGATAAGGCCTTGGTCTCGTTCTCCGTCGACTATGCGGACCAAAACGAGCGTGACCACGCCACCTTTCTCCGTGCCATCAAGAGCGGGAAGCTCAAGGTGCAATACGAGCCTGTTCCGTAGAGTTATTAGAGAATTCTCATCGAACACACTACACGATTCGCCATAGTTTTGCCGTCCTATCATCACTCCTGATGAGATTCCTCGCCACCATATTGCTCGTCTGTCTCTCGCTGGTCTCGGCCGGTCAGGCTCCTATCATCAAAAAGGTGCCAAGGCTCCAGTTCTCGTCGCATACATCCGTCCCGCATGGCTTCCATAAGCTCTCTGCGAACGAAGGTGCCGAAGAATTGGAAGAGACGGACCACGCGGTACTGTCCGCGAGTGACCTCCGAGATGCCATTGGAATGTGGACCGAGATGACGAGCGTGCCGCGCAAGGCAAACGACGCTCGTCGTATCAATACCACAGAGACTCCGCTCTATCTGCGCGACTGCCGCATCCTGATCTAGCACCCCCCGCTAGTCCCTCCCCACTCACACTGTAGATCCATGCATCGCTGCATCATCGCACCATTGTGCGATGAGCAGACGCGTGCACGTGCGCTATCACTCCAACACCAATTCAGATACCGTTATGAACACAGCGCTCAAGATCGCCTGCGTCCTTGCCCTTGTGGGCGTTGTTGGCTGTCATTCAGACAACGAGGCTCAGCAAGAGGAACCGGTGAAATACATCGTCACCACCCCGCTTCGAAAAGACACATCGTTCATTCGTGAGTACGTCTGTCAGATCCATGCCATCCAGCACATCGAGCTGCGAGCTCTGGAGCGAGGATATCTCGAGAGCATTCTCGTGGATGAAGGGCAGCTCGTTCGAAAAGGACAGCAGATGTTCCAGATCACGCCTATTGTCTACCAGGCCGAATTCCAGAAGGCACAGGCCGAGGCAAAGGTGGCGGAGATCGAGTACGAGAACACGAAGGCGCTGAACGACAAGAACGTTGTCTCGAAGAATGAACTCGCAATGGCAAAGGCCCGATTCGATCATGCGAAGGCGGAGATGGCCATCGCACAGGCTCACTTGCAGTTCACGAAGATCAGCGCGCCGTTCACTGGTATCATGGACCGATTGCACGTGCGACATGGAAGTCTGCTGAGCGAGGGCGACATGCTCGCCTCACTCGCTGATAACAGTTCCATGTGGGTCTACTTCAACGTGCCCGAGGCGCAATACTTGAACTTCAAGGAACACATCAGCAAGGACAGTACCGTGAAGGTCGGACTGCGCATGGCAAATAACAAACTCTTCCGGTACATGGGCGAGGTCACGACGATCGAGGCCGACTTCAACAACGAGACCGGCAACATCGCCTTCCGTGCCACCTTCCCAAACCCTGATGGATTGCTGCGTCACGGAGAGACCGGCAGCATTCAGATGACGGAGCCCATTCCCAATGCACTGCTGATCCCGCAAAAGGCCTCGTTCGAAGTGCTCGACAAGAAGTACATCTATGTGATCGGTAAGGACAATGCTGTCCACTCTCGGCAGATCAAGATCCGCGCAGAGCTCCAGCATCTTTATGTGGTGGAAGGCGGCGTGGAGGAAGGGGACAAGATCCTCATCGAAGGGATCCGCAAAGTGAAGGAGAACGAGAAGATCACGTACACGATGGTTCCGCCCGAACAGGCGATCAAGAACCTTGAGCTCGAAGCCGAGTAATCACCACCTTATTGCACGGACGCCATGTTCAAGAACATCCTGTACAGACCGGTCTTCGCCATCGTCATCTCGGTGGTGATCGTCTTCCTGGGATCGCTGGCCATTCACAATCTGCCCACGACGCAGTTCCCACCGATCTCCCCGACCACGGTCAACATTGCCATTGCCTATCCCGGTGCAAGTGCCGACGTGTTGATCAAGTCGACGTTGATCTCGCTCGAACAAGCGATCAACGGCGTTCCCGGTATGCGCTACATCGTGTCGGACGCAACCAGTGCCGGAGAAGCGACCATTCGTGTGATCTTCGAACCGGGTACGGATCCCGACCAAGCCGTCGTGCGTGTGAAGACACGAGTCGACCAAGTGATGCCGCTCTTGCCGACCCTTGTGCAACGCGAAGGGGTGGTGATCACACCTCTCCTCCCGTCGATGCTCATGTATGTGAATCTGTATTCCACAGATCCCTCCGCCGATCAGACATTTCTGTACAACTATGCCAACGTCAATCTCATTCCCGAGATCAAGCGCATCAAGGGCATTGCATCGGCCACCATCCTTGGTGCACGAAGCTTTGCCATGCGCGTATGGCTGAAGCCCGACCGCATGCGCGCGTATAACATCTCGGCGGAAGAGGTGATGGAGGCGATGCAAGAGCAGAGCATCATCGCACGACCGGGTCGACTTGGCCTTAGCTCCGGAAAGAGCGCTCAATCGCTTGAATATGTTCTCAGTTATGTTGGTCGATACAACACTCCGGAACAGTATGAGAACATCATCTTGCGGGCGAACTCCGAAGGAGAGAGCATTCGCTTGCGCGATGTTGCAACGGTAGAACTCGGCTCAGAGTTCATCGACATCTATTCGAATCTCGACGGACATCCATCAGCGGCCATCGTTCTCAAGCAGACGTATGGGAGCAATGCGACCGAAGTGATCGAGAACATCAAGAAGAAGCTCGAAGAGATGCATGAAAACTTCCCGAACGGGATGGACTACAAGATCAGCTACGACGTATCGCAGTTCCTTGATGCCTCGATCGAACAAGTGACGCACACACTGCGTGATGCCTTCATCCTCGTGGCACTTGTGGTCTTCATCTTCCTTGCCGACTGGCGTTCTACGCTGATCCCTACGCTTGCCGTGCCCGTGTCGTTGATCGGCGCCTTCTTCATCCTGCAGATGTTCGGACTGTCGATCAATCTCATCACGCTCTTCGCCCTTGTGTTGGCCATCGGCATCGTGGTGGATGATGCCATTGTGGTGGTCGAGGCCGTCCACGCCAAGATGTCGGAGGAACACCTCACTCCGTATCAGGCCGTGCGAGCGGTGATGGGCGAGATCAGTGGCGCCATCATCGCCATCACACTCGTCATGGTGTCGGTCTTCGTGCCCATTGCCTTCATGTCCGGTCCGGTCGGAACATTCTACCGACAGTTCTCCATCACCATGGCGGGATCCATCATCCTTTCCGCCGTTGTTGCCCTTACCCTTACACCCGTGCTGTGTGCTATCATCTTGAAGAACACGCACGGTGAAGGACACGTCACGAAGAAACCATCGAAGCTCTCGAATGCCTTGCACTCGTTTGACCGAGCATTTGAAAAACTGACGGCTGCCTATGTCTGGGTGCTTCGTCGCACCGTTCACCACCGATGGCTCACGGTTACGGTACTGGTCGTCTTCGGTGCGGCCATTGTGCTTGTGGTGCGGATCATTCCATCGGGCTTCATTCCTGGAGAAGATCAGGGAACGATCTATGCCATCATTCAAACACCGCCCGGTTCGACGCTTGAACGTACGAATCAGGTGTCGCTGGAACTGCAACACATCTGTAAGCAGATCCCGGACATCGAATCGGTCTCGGCACTTGCCGGATACGAGATCATGACGGAGGGACGTGGATCGAATGCGGGAACCTGTCTTATCAACTTGAAGCCGTGGGCCAACCGAACCCATAACGTTCATGAAGTGATGGAAGAACTTGAAACGAAGACACGCAACATCGGTGCAACGGTCGAGTTCTTCGAGCCACCGGCCGTTCCGGGCTTTGGTTCTTCGGGAGGATTCTCGCTTCGATTGCTCGACAAGAACAACACCACGAACTATCAAGAGTTCGAGAAGGTGAACAATGAGTTCATGAAGGCACTTGGCAAGCGAAAGGAACTCACCGGTCTCTTCACGTTCTTCGCGGCCAACTATCCGCAGTACGAACTGATCATCGACAACAATGCCGCAATGCAGAAAGGCGTATCGATCGGAAAGGCCATGGACAACCTGAACATCCTGATCGGAAGTACCTATGAGCAAGGCTTCATTCGCTTCGATCGATTCTTCAAGGTCTACGTGCAATCGGCGCCGGAGTACCGTCGATATCCTTCTGACCTCGAGAACCTCTTCGTGAAGAACGATCGCGGAGAGATGGTGCCGTATTCGTCGTTCATGAAGCTTCGCAAGACGCAAGGCCCGAATGAGGTGACGCGGTACAACCTGTACAACTCAGCGGCCATTCAAGGTCTTCCATCGAAGGGGTACACAACGGGAGACGCCATCCAGGCAGTACGTGAGGTCGCCAAGCAGACGCTCCCGCGCAACTATGACATCGCCTGGGAAGGTCTGTCGTATGATGAAGCATCGCGTGGCAATGAAGCACTCTACGTCTTCATCGTGGTGCTCATCTTCGTCTACCTCGTCCTTGCCGCACAGTATGAGAGCTTCGTCTTGCCGTTGGCGGTGATCCTATCGCTCCCCGTTGGAGTGTTCGGTGCCTTCATCTTCCTTGAGTTCATGGGGCTTGCGAACGATATCTATGCGCAGGTCGGTCTCATCATGCTCGTCGGTCTGCTCGGAAAGAACGCCGTGCTGATCGTCGAGTTCGCCGTGCAACGTCAGCAAGAAGGTGCGCCGATCCTCGAGGCCGCCATCGAAGGCGCACGGGCGCGATTCCGACCGATCCTCATGACGTCGTTCGCCTTCATTGCGGGCTTGATCCCGCTGGTGATCTCCACCGGCCCGGGCGCCATCGGGAATCGCACCATCGGAACATCGTCGATGGGTGGGATGCTCATTGGAACGTTGCTCGGAGTGCTTGTCATTCCGGGACTCTACTATCTCTTCGCCGATCTCATCAAGGGACGCAAGCTCATCAGTGACGAGCTCCAAGAGCCGCTCACAGAGGAGTACGCACATCGGAAACATGCCACAGGGAAGGGGGCAACTGAATGAAGTGGATCGCCGTTGCCGTATCAGCACTGATCACCCTCACATCGTGTGTACCGACGATCGTGCATAAGACCGCCGACGTAAGCGTGCCACCGGGCTACTCAACACCGTCGGACTCCGTGAACACCGGGGCGCTGCGTTGGCGTTCGTTCTACAACGACTCGAATCTCATTGCACTCATCGACTCAGGTCTGCGGAACAATCAGGAACTGAACATCGTGTTGCAGGAGATCACCATCGCCTCGAACGAGGTCGATGCGAAACGAGGGGAATACCTGCCGTTCGTAAACTTCCGCGCAGGTGCAGGTGTAGAGAAGTCGGGTCGGTACACCCGGAACGGTGCCGTCGACGAGAACGTCGACGTGACCACGGGACAAAAACTTCCAACACCGCTCCCCGATCTTGCCATTGGTGCTGATGTCTCGTGGGAAGTGGACATTTGGAAGAAGCTCCGCAATGCAACGCAGGCCTCGGCCATGCGCTACCTCTCGACGATCGAGGGTACGAATTACATGATCACCAATCTCGTGGCCGAGATCGCCTCGAGCTACTACGAGCTCATGGCATTGGACAATCTGCTTGAGGCCGTGAACGCCAATATCGAGATCCAGAAGAATGCACTTCGTACGGTCGAACTTCAGAAACAGGCGGCGCGGGCAACAGAGCTTGCGGTGAAGAAGTTTGAAGCAGAAGTATTGAAGAACGAAAGTCGGCGATACGAGATCCTGCAGCGCATCACGGAGACCGAGAATCACATCAACTTCCTGGTCGGCCGTTTCCCGCAACATGTAGAGCGGGATTCAAAGAGGTTCCTGCAGCTCACGACCGATTCTTTGCACGCCGGAATTCCAACGCAGCTACTCGAGAACCGACCGGATGTGCGGCAAGCAGAGCTCGAACTACGAGCCGCCGATCTTGACGTAGACGTGGCCAAGGCCCGCTTCTATCCGTCGTTGAACATCATTGCCGGCATCGGTTATCAGGCCTTCAATCCTCGCTACCTTGTCACCTCACCGGAATCGATGGTGTATAGCATGGCCGGTGAACTTGCCGTGCCGGTGATCAACAGAAATGCCATCACGGCCGCATATCTGAACTCGAGCGCAAAGCAGATCCAATCGGCCTACAACTACGAGCGAACGATCTTGAACGCCTACATCGAAGTGTCCAATCAGCTCGCCAAGATCAACAACCTTCAGAACAGTTTCCTACGAAAGCAGGAGCAGGTTGCAGCCCTTACAGAGTCCGTGACGATCTCCGGTGATCTCTTCCTCTCTGCTCGTGCGGACTACATGGAGGTGCTCATGACGCAGCGTGATGCGCTCGAGGCCAAGATCGAACTCATCGACACGAAGGCACAACAGATGCACACCTACGTGAATGTGTATCAAGCATTGGGCGGCGGATGGAAGTAAGAGGCGCGTGTTATCTGTCGAGCAGCTTACCGAACAATGCCCAGTCCATGACACGAGCGAAGTGCCAGTGATATCCTGAGTCCGTGGCCTCTGATGGTGTTGGCGCTGCGTCGACGAATGCATCGATCATCGTGTAGATCGTGATGAGTTGCACGGACTCTCGCGGGCGCGACCGATCGAAGTAGTTCGGGTCCAAGCGCATCCAGCGTTGCTTCGTAGGTCGCGATGTGACAAGGATCATCGACGTCTCTGTGTGCGCACCTACATAGGCCGGCATGTCCAACTCCGCTGCGGTGAAGGCGGCCAGGTCCTTCTTCACATAGTCGAGCACTGCCGTATTGCCGTCCTTCGCCGCCTGCACTTCCCAATACGGGATGGCCATGTTGTAGTACTCTCTCACCGTGATCGGCACCAAGTACGGTCGCTTCGGGTCGGCCACCACGATGGTCCCATTCTCATACAGCGTCACGCCGGGTGCGAAGGTCTTGTAGACCACCGGCATCTGAACAGCGGTCGCGTTGAATTGGTCGGGCGACATGCGATCGTATGTCGCACGGTCGATCGTCGAGAACAGGTCATTGACCTTCACATCAAGATGCGACACCTCGATACAACCCTTCTCAATGGTGCCTTTCTTTGCAACATGATAGAACGGACAGAATTGGAGCACGATCTCGCCCTGCGGGATCTTGTCCTTGAGGAGTGCCGGGTTGTAATGGTTGGCATAGGCATCGGTCCACACACTTGCACGCACCGTCGGCTCGAACCCGACGGGTGGACGTACGGTAGGATTCTGATGCAAACACTCGACAATGGCTTCCAGCTTGTGTTTGAAGGAAGCGAGTTGTGTGGCCGACAATGAATAGTTCGACTCTGACCGATAGCCCCCTGCCGCCTTCTCCGTGTAGTATTGGTAGTCCCACGTGCCCACATGATCGCTCGCATAGGAGGAGGACCGCTGGGCACTACCGATCGCCGACGTTGTGAACCACATCACTCCAAGGGCAAGGAGAAGGCGGAAGGGAAGCATGGTCGTTATCGTTTGATGAATTCAACGCGACGGTTCAAGGCCTTGTTCACGCTCGTCGTATTGGGCGCAACCGGTTGTGTCTCGCCTTTTCCATCGGTCTCAATGCGGTCAGCGGCGATACCATAGCCCGATACCAGTGCATTCTTCACCGCTGCTGCGCGGCGTTTCGACAGATCAAGGTTCGATGCATCGTCGCCATCGCTATCCGTGTACCCCACGATCTGAATGCGCACGGATGGATTCTCGGTCAGCACATCAGAGATCATCTTGAGAGTTCCGGCAGACTCGGGCTTGACAACATCCTTGTTCACATCGAAGTAGATGCCATAGCTCACAAGCTTCCCTTCGGTGAGGAGCTTGCTGCGCATGTCGGGAAGTCCGGTGGCTATGCGGACATTGCTGATGAGCGGCGTGCCATTATCGAACCGGATCATGTTGTAGGCATAGGCCTTCGACATGGCCTTGGGCAGATCGAACACCTTCGATTCGCCGATGTACAACCGGATCCGTTCCTTCTGCACCCACACGGCAATATGGTACTTCTTGTCTTCAAGGAGTCGTGGTGCCGGCTCAATACCCTTCATCTCCGGCGTTCCGTCACGATAGTACGCTGCATAATAGTTGCTGTACTCAAAACTGAACTTCACGGCAGCGTCGCCCGGACGTGCAAGTCCATACATGAGATCCTTCGGCTTCGTCGTACTGAGCACGAAGAAGTTGAAGTAGGTGCTCGTGTTCTTGGGGAGATACTTCTGCGGGATCACATCGAATTCGATGGTGTAGTTCTCGGGAAGCTTCAGTGGCTGATCCAGTGTTGTGATCCCGCGAGCGTTCGTGATCTTGAACCAACGTCCTTCGGCAAGGTTCGTCGTCACGATCTCACCCGATCCTGTGGTGTTCCACTGCACCGGGAAATCACCGATGTTCTCGGTACTGAAGTCATCAAAGAAGATCACTTTTTCGCCGGCCACAAAGTCGTACTTCGACGAGATCGTCGGCGTGCCTTGCGCCACGACCATCAATGGCGCAGCAACGAAGCAGAGCAGGAAAGCAATGTGGCGTCTCATACGAACCTCTCTAGTGTTCGAAACGAACATAGAGGGCGGCAGGGCGGAAGGCAATGATGTTTATCAGCGGATCAACGGCGGTGGCAGATGCCGTGCTCTTTACGGATCGAACACGACGTCACTCAATGAAGGATCGACCCGGGCTGCTTGACGTGGATGTCGAGCTGCGGATAGGGAACACGAATGCCGGCCTCGGCGAAGGCGGGTCGGATCCCGAAGTTCACGGCACTCTGCAGTGAATCGGGCATGTGTGCGAATTCGCTGGTCCACACCCACAGATAGAATCTCAGTGCGGACTCACCGAAGGATTCAAAGATCACAATGGGAGGCGGCTCTTTATGGATACCGTCGATCGAATGCGCAACGGCCAGGAGGACAGTTTCGACGAGACGTGGGTCTGAATCAAAGGCCACATTCACGAACACCTTCATGCGCACCGTCTCATAATCCAGCGAACGGTTGATCACGGTCGACCCGATGAAGTACGAATTCGGAACGATCACCGACACACCTTCATTTGTGCGGAGCGTTGAGGCGCGGATGGCAATGTCGACGATGTTTCCCTCGATGTTGTCGACCACGATGCGATCGCCCAGTTTGATGGGGCGCTCAATGAGGATGACGATACCGCTGACGAAGTTGTTGACGATGTTCTGCAGACCAAAACCGATACCAACGCTCAATGCTCCAAAGATCACGGCAAGGGCACCAAGGTGTAGTCCGGACCATTGAATGGCCGTGACCCCTGTGACAATGATGATCACATAGCTCGTCAGCATCATCACGGAGTTGATCGGACCCAGATTCGCGTCCGGACGCTTTGCGATGCGCTTCATCACCACACGCCGGAACGTTCGCAACACGAAGACCACGATCACGATCATGATCACCGTGAGGAGGAGCGGTTTGATCGTGATCCCCTGTTCGCCCGTGTTGAGAATGGGGGTGTCGAGCAGAAAGGTCATCAGTTCATTCATTGAGGTCCAGCGGAAGTGAGGTGTCGGTACGCGCGCGCGTTAGTGCAGACTCTGTCCGTGGACGAATGTTCCATTTCGATGCCAGTGCATCACCTACCACTTGTTCATGTGCGATCGCTGTTTCGTGACTCTAGTACATGCCGTAGATTGCCGCCATGAGAGCTCTCCACGTTGAATCGCATCGTGCTCACCGTATCGGTTGGTTGCGTGCCTCTGTGCTCGGCGCTAACGACGGTGTGGTATCTGTATCCAGTCTGGTGGTCGGCGTGGCCGCCGGTGGGGCCACGGCCGATGTGATCCTGCTCACGGGTATGGCCGGTCTGGTGGCAGGGGCCTTGTCCATGGCGGCAGGGGAGTACATCTCGGTGCAATCGCAGGCCGACACGGAAAATGCCGATCTGGATCGCGAGCGCAAGGAACTGCTCGAGGAACCAGAGAGGGAACTGGAAGAGCTGGCGAACATCTATGTGGAGCGTGGACTCGACCTACCGTTAGCGAGACAGGTGGCACAGAAGCTCATGGAGGGCGACGCACTCACAGCCCATGCACGCGACGAGCTCGGCATCACCGAGGTGCTGCGTGCCCGTCCCGTTCAGGCAGCCCTTGCCTCGGCTGCGGCCTTCAGTGTTGGTGCGGCCATTCCGATCCTTGCCACCGTGCTTTCGGCAAAGGACCAGGTGGCGTTGATCACCACCGTTATCACGCTCTTGAGTTTGACCGCCCTCGGATCCATCGCTGCATGGGCAGGTGGCGCCACCATCTGGAAGGGTGCGCTACGCGTCACGTTCTGGGGCGCGATCGCCATGGGCGTGACCGCACTGGTCGGCAAGGTATTCGGTGCTAACGTGTAAGTATTCGGTTACGGAATATCATGAAAACGAGATCTATACCCCATCCGAAGGTCGACGCCTTCCTTGAAAAGGCAACGACGTGGCAACGTGAAATGCAGGCGCTCAGGGCGCTCCTGCTCGCATCGGGACTTACGGAAGAGCTCAAGTGGTACCAACCGGTGTACACGCTCAACGGTAAGAACGTTGTGATCATCAGTTTCTTCAAGGAGCATTGTGTGCTGGGCTTCTTCAAAGGTGTGCTGCTTCGCGACGAACACCACATGCTGCAGAAGCCGGGCGAGAACACGCAGTCGTCGCGGTTCTTCAAATTCACATCGACGCAAGAGATCACGAAGCTCAAGCCTATCATCAAGGCCTATATTCACGAGGCCATCGAGGTGGAGAAGGCGGGAACGACCGTTGAGTTCAAGAAGATCACGGAACGGCCGATCCCGGAAGAACTCCAGCAGCGATTCAAGAAGCAACCCGCCCTGAAGAAGGCCTTTGAATCACTCACTCCCGGACGTCAACGCGCCTATCTCATGCACTTCACGTCGGCAAAGCAAACCGCAACACGTGTAGCGCGCATCGAGAAATGCGTACCGCGCATTATGGAGGGGAAGGGTTTGACGGATTGAGGGGGGAGCGGAAGAGAGCCGTCATCTCCGTCGACGAAGACCGAAACCCCATGGCCGCAAAGAACGGCCGAGCCTCCGATGGAGTGGTGACGAATTCAAGTGGAACTAGGGATCGATGTTAATCCTGGAGAGATTCTCCAAGTCCTATGATCGCGAACATCGCTATCACGAAAAGAACATACACAGCACAAGCGACGTATGCTCGCCAATGATACACAGAGAGTAGCCGTTGATCGTGCAGTGTCATACCAACCCCGAGAAGAGCGAATGGTGCCACCAGGATCAGGCCGAGGGTACCGATCGACGCCATCCCGGACCACATACCGAAGATCGAGGCCAATACAAGCACAAGCCAAGCACCGTACACACCGAACAGGATAAAGTAGGGTCCATTGGGTTGCGACGGGACATTCTCACGTCGCATCTTACGGCGTAGCAATAGGTAGGCTACAACGCCAAGCGCGGGCACAACAATGTGAATGAAGACTGCAAGAATGATCTTCGGCGCCCGCATAGGTCCTACTTCTGCTGTTTTGGTCCGTGTTCGCGCACGTCGAAGGCGGATAGTGCCCCCGACCCCCCTGAAACACAAAAGCCCCGTCCGAAGACGAGGCTTTGTTTGTGTACACCGTACGGGAATTGAACCCGTGTTACCGCCGTGAAAGGGCGGTGTCCTAACCCCTAGACGAACGGTGCGTCGATAGAAGACCGTAAATTTAAGGACTTTTTGTCCATCTCTCCAAAAGCAACATGAAGGTTATTGGCATAACGGGCGGAATCGGGTCGGGAAAATCGACCGTTGTGGGCATGCTCCGCGCCCTGGGATGGATCGTCTATTCGTCCGACGAGACGGCAAAATTGCTGATGGATACCGACCCGACCCTGCAGGCAGAGCTGCTGGAGGCCTTCGGGCCCGACGTGATCCGCGACGGTCGCGTGGAGCGCGCCGTCCTGGCCGCCCGCGTCTTCGGTCCCGGTGAACAGCAAAAACACGACCTTGCCACCTTGAATCGTCTTGTACACCCCCGCGTGATCCAGCACCATCTGGACCTTCTCGAACAACACGATACGGAAGGCACCGAGTTGGTGGCCATCGAATCGGCCCTGTTGTTCGAGGTCGGACTGGAAGATGGCTTCGATTATGTGATCCTGGTGGACGCAGACCCGGAGATCCGGATCCAGCGGGTGATGGAACGAAGCGGACTCACACGCGAACACGTCGAAGCGCGGATGCGCGAGCAGATGTCTCCCGAAGAGAAACGGGGCCTTGCCGATTTCGTGATCGAGAACAACGGCACCCTCGAACAACTGCAACGCGCAACCGAAGCCATCGCCTCGATCGTTGCTCTCATGCCAGAACTCGACGTTTCATAGTTTTGTACACGCAAACACACCACACATCACACAAGGTTGATCTCGTATGGCTCACCCCATGAATCTGACAGACGAGTCGTTCTCCCCGAAGATCGAAGAAGGCGGCGTAGTTCTCGTTGACTTTTGGGCCGCATGGTGCGGTCCATGCCGCGCCATCGCTCCGATCATCGAAGAACTCGCCGGCGAATACGCAGGCAAGGCGACGATCGCAAAGGTCGACGTCGACAACAATCCCCGCGTTGCCATGCAATTCGGCATTCGTTCCATTCCTGCACTCTTGATCTTCAAGGGCGGCAAGGTAGTGGACACGATCGTTGGCGCCGTTCCGAAGAACTACATCACCGATCGTCTCAACACACAACTGAACTGACCAACACCATGGCTCGTCCAACGCTTCTCGCAGACGGCGAATTGGTTGAGCACCTGAACGACATTCCGCTGTGGCGCCGCGAAGGATCGACGATCGTTCGTGAGATCGCTGCAGCGGATTTTGCTTCTGTGATCGGCGCCGTGAATGCCATCGCCATCATTGCAGAGAAGATGGACCACCATCCCGATCTGCTGGTGTACGGCTGGAACAAGCTCCGCATCACGCTCTCCACCCACGATCAAGGCGGACTGACGATCCTTGATATCCGCCTTGCCAAACACATCGACACGCTCTCCTTCTCGGTGATCTAAGTTCTACGGTTCACTCGTCACTTGTCACTCGTCACTTCTAACTCTCTTCCCTATGTCTCTCATCTCTGACATCGTCGCTCGCGAGATCCTCGACTCTCGCGGAAATCCCACTGTCGAAGTGGATGTTGTTCTCGAAGACGCGTCGTTCGGACGTGCAGCCGTTCCCTCGGGAGCGAGCACCGGTGAGCACGAGGCTGTTGAGCTTCGTGACGGTGATGAAGGGCGGTATGGCGGCAAGGGCGTGACGAAGGCCGTTGAGTTCGTTGATACCGAGATCGCCGATGCACTGATCGGAATGGATGCAACGGATCAACGACAGATCGACCGGATCCTGTGCGAACTCGATGGCACGGATACGAAGAGCCGACTTGGCGCCAACGCCATCCTGGGCGCATCCCTGGCCGTTGCCAAGGCGGCGGCTGAGTTTCACGGCCTCTCGTTGTATCGATACCTGGGCGGCGTCCATGCCACCCTGCTCCCTACTCCGATGATGAACATCCTGAATGGTGGACGGCATGCCGACAACAACGTCGACATTCAAGAGTTCATGATCATGCCCGTTGGAGCCGACACGTTCTCCGAAGGACTGCGCATGGGCACGGAGATCTACCACACGCTGAAGTCGGTCCTGAAGAAGGCCGGCCTGAGCACGTCGATCGGTGATGAAGGCGGCTTCGCACCATCACTGCGCTCGAACGAAGAAGCACTCGACAAGATCATGGAGGCCATCGTTGCTGCAGGATACACACCGGGTGAGGACATTGTGCTCGCCTTGGATGTAGCGGCCAGCGAGATGGTGCAGGATGGCAAGTACGTGATGTACAAGAGCACGAAGGAAACGCGCACACCCGACGACATGGT
This sequence comes from Kapaibacterium sp. (SeqCode), assembly GCA_044224925.1. Taxonomy (GTDB): domain Bacteria; phylum Bacteroidota; class Ignavibacteria; order Kapaibacteriales; family Kapaibacteriaceae; genus Kapaibacterium. The sequence continues at coordinate 47,770 of JBGAJM010000008.1, read as the reverse complement.
GAAGTGGTACCAGACACTTACCGAGAACTATCCGATCGCTTCGATCGAAGATGGTATGGGCGAGAACGATTGGGAAGGCTGGAAGGCCCTCACCGACACGATCGGCGAGACCACACAGCTGGTGGGTGACGATCTGTTCGTCACGAACGTTGACTTCCTCTCGCGCGGCATCATGGAAGGTGTTGGCAACTCCATCCTGATCAAGGTGAATCAGATCGGAACGCTGAGCGAAACGCTCGATGCGATCTCCATGGCACATCGCTACGGATATAGCACGATCATCTCGCATCGTTCCGGTGAGACCGAAGACTCGACCATTGCCGATATTGCCGTTGCCGTGAGCGCAGGCCAGATCAAGACCGGTGCTCCATGCCGGAGCGACAGGGTGGCGAAATACAATCAGCTTCTCCGTATCGAAGAGATGCTGGGAGTTGATGCAGAGTATGCCGGCGACCAAACCATCGCGTAATCACCACTTTGAATAGCACACTCGTATGAGCACGAAGATCGTATTTGGAACAGACGGATGGCGCGGCGTTATCGCTCGTGATTACACCTTCGAGAACCTGCGTCTTGTGGCACATGCCACGGCACGCTACGTGAAGTCGATGAAGGTGAAGAACGCCTCGGTGGTGATCGGCTACGACACGCGATTCCTCTCAAAGGAGTTCGCGCGCGAAACGGCCGTGGTGATGGCCTCGCACGGCATCATCGTTCACATCTCCGATGCCGTGTCGAGCACACCGCAGGTGTCGTTCCACACAAAGCAAAAGGGCGCGGCCATTGGCGTGGTGATCACGGCAAGCCACAACCCCGCACAGTACAGCGGTTTCAAGGTGAAGGCATCGTTCGGTGGCCCTGCCATTCCGGAACAGATCGCACAGATCGAAAAGGAACTCGCAGCCCTGAAGGGCAAAGAGCCGAAGATGAACGAACTGTCGTACGACGATTGCGTGACGGCACGCACGATCCGTCCGTTCGATGCGCAAGAGTCCTTCATTCGCTATCTGCGGAAGAAGATCGATCTCGACCTGATCATCAAGAGCGGCATCAAGGTGCTGTACGATCCGATGCACGGTGCTGGGATCAACTTCATGAAGCGAATCCTTCCGGGGGTGACGGAGATCCATGGCGACTATAATCCATCGTTCGGCGAAGTGGACCATCCAGAGCCGATCGGCGAATGTCTGCAGCCGCTGATGGACATGGTGAAGAAGAAGAAGTTCAATGTTGGTCTGGCCACCGATGGTGATGCCGACCGTATTGGCGCCGTCGATCATACGGGAACGTTCGTCGACTCGCATCGCATCTTCGTGCTGCTGATGAAGTACCTGTACGAGGACAAGAAGCGACGCGGCGCGATCGTGAAGACCGTGTCACTCACGAGCATGGTGAACGACTACGCAGAACGCAAGGGCATCAAGCTGATCGAAACACCGGTTGGCTTCAAGTACGTTGCCAAGCTGATGGCCGAAGAGAAGGTGCTGATCGGTGGCGAAGAGAGTGGCGGTCTTGGGACATCGTTGCACATTCCCGAACGCGATGGCGTGTTCAATGGATTGCTCTTGCTCGAGATGATGGCCAAGCGCAAGAAGTCACTGAAGCAACTGTGCGACGAACTCGACGAAGAGTTCGGCGTGCATCGCTACCGTCGTCGTGACGTGTATGTGACCGAAGCACAGAAGAAGGCCATCCTCGCCGCCTGCGCCAAGAAGCCGCTCAAGATCGGACGTCACCATGTGCTGAAGGTGGACACGCGCGACGGATTCAAGTTCTTCGTCGAGAATGGCTGGCTGCTCATCCGCGCGTCGGGTACCGAGCCACTCATTCGCTTCTACGCAGAAGCAGAATCGATGGGCAAGGTGAATGAACTCATCGACGAAGCGATCAAGCTGAAGTAAGCTCCGCAAGCGTTGGTGCGAGCCGATCTTTGTCGCTCAACACCGGAGCGTCGGTCTTCCATCGAATGTGCAAGGCAGGATCCAGCGGATTCACCGAACGCTCACCAGACGGGTTGTAGATGGCCGTGCATTTGTAATGCACATCTGCCTCGTCCGACACAACACAGAACCCATTCGCAAAGCCCGGCGGTATCCATACCAGCCGGGCATTTTCGTCTGTGACATCGAGCGTGACGTGCTCGCCATATGTGGCAGAGCCTGTGCGAACGTCGAGCTCGACCAACTGAATGGCACCACGGACCACACGTAACAACTTGCCCATGGGCGGGTCGACCTGGAAATGCAGTCCTCGGATCACATTGCGCACACTGCGCGAATGATTGTCCTGCACGAAGTCGGTGGGCAGCCCCATGGCGATGAACTGATCGGCCCGATACGATTCCATGAAGTATCCGCGATGGTCACGATACCGATCCGGCACGAGCACGACGATGTCGTTCAACAGTGTTTGTTCAATACGAAACATGCGGTGTTACCTCGGCGTGCGTAAATGTTCAGGACGAAGAACATAGTTCTTCCGAAAAGCATCAAAGGCGTGAGCAACGTTGCCCTGTGCGATCGCTCGCTTGAACGCGTCACTCTCTTCTGCCACCGGACGGATCTTGTCGGCATACGTCGACGCCTCATCTTTCATGGCCATGGCGCGCTCGAAGGCCTCACCATCGATCTCTTTCCACCGTAACCATGCTCTTCCGGCCACACGCGCACCTTCGAGCTTCGCATGCAGCGAATACCCTGCGATATGCGGCGTTGCGATCATGGCGCGCAGCGCCAACTCCCGATCGACGTCGGGTTCGTTCTTCCATACATCGAGGGCAACAGCAAAGCGCTCGTCCGCACCCTGCATGTGCAAGGCCGCCTCGTCGATCACATCGCCTCGTGATGCATTGATCAGCAGCGCATTGGTAGGGAGGGTGGCAAGGAGCGAGGCATTGAGTAGGTGATGTGTGGCGTGCGGACCAACAAAGGTGAGCGGTACATGCAAGGAGAGAACGTTACTGTCGGCCACCACGGTGTCGAGCGATGCAACCGTGACGTAGGGCGGGAACTCATGTCCGGCATTCTGCTTCGGAGGATCGCTCACAAGGATCGTCATGCCCATGCTGTGTGCATGTGCGGCCAGAGCCGTGCCAACATGACCAAGACCAACGATGCCGAGCGTTGCACCATGAAGTGCGTCCGACCATGTGCGCATCACTGCCACACAGTACTCGGCCACTGCATTGGCATTCGATCCGGGTGCGTTGGTGTAGTACACGCCATGCTCTTGCAAGGCGCGAAGATCCATGTGATCCGTACCGGCTGTTGCGCTGGCAACGAAGCGGACCATCGTGTCGTGCAACAGCGCACGATCCACCGTTGTGGTACTTCGCACGATAAGCGCATCCACGCGGTCGCGCACCAGATCTTCCCGACGGAGTGTTCGGCCGGTGAAGGTGCGGACGTTGTCGTACTCTGCGAGGACGTCCAACGGGATCTGCTCGTCGATATAGAGCATACTTACTGCTTGATGAAGGGAACGGAGACGTGGTCGCCATGCATGGTGGTGTGTACCACGTACATACCTGATGCGAGTGCGCTGACGTCGACGGACGATGTTGACGATGACAATGCCACGGACGCTACCACACAACCCATGACCGTGCGGATCTCGAATGATCCGGGTAGAGCCGATGGGAAGTGGATGGTGAGCGTCTCGTGCACGGGATTCGGTGCGAGTTGCAGCAATGGCTTCTCTGCGACGTCGGTACTGGACACGCTTGTTGTCGTCGACGTGATGCGAACCACAACGCGCGGCTGTTTGTAGCCGGTGGAGGCAACGGTGACCGCCGCCGTGAGCAATGGTACATCGATGGGGGTGGTCTTCACTTCAATCGTGCGTTGCTCTTGCGGGGCAATGGTACTGTCGCCCTCGAACGATACCGACACGAACTGTCTTCCGGCACCGGAGATCGTGAATCCATTCATGTGCACCGGCACGGTGCCGACGTTGGTGATCGTGAACGATGCTTCGTCCTCTTCCATTTCACCACCATCGAGATCGATGGTATCGGCAGATGCCTTCAAAACGCCTGCGATGGTCGATCCCACCACAGGGAACTCGTGGATCGTCTCGGTTCCGGAGCGCATCATGTGCAACACGATGGCGTCGCGGATGGGACCGTCGGTGGTTGGTGCGAACGTGCAGCGCACTGGATAGGTGCGACCGGGATCGATGGAGAATGGACCAAAGATATGCGATGCATAGAACTGACCTTGCGCACCGTACATGTAGACGTTGGTGATAAGCAGCGGCGCTGAACCAACGTTGGTCACATTCACGAAGAACGAGGCCGTATCGCCAACCAAACAGTATGCACGCGTCGTGTCCGGGACAACGGCCACGATCGGAACGGCCGTATCGGCAATGGGCACGAGCTCGAGGATCTTGTCGTCGTCCTCGCGCGGGAACGGTGCCTTGGCAACACCATCACGATTGCTCGTGCAGATGAAGATCCGTCCATCGGGACTCACGCAGGCGTCGCGAAGTCGACCGAAGCGATAGGGGAACCAATCGTGCACCGATGCAACATGCGTGAGTGTGGAGTCGAGTTCGATCTGAACGATCTTGGACGACTTCAAACACGTCTCCAGCAATGAGTGTTTGAGTGCGGGGAATCGATCGTGATCGTACCATGTGAGTCCGGCCGTTGCAAACGTGGACGGACCTGATGACCACAACGGCTCGCGCACATTGTTCTCTGCACAGAAGATCTTCTCGGAATCAAGATCGCATGGCCCTTCCACCTTGGGCCATCCATAGTTCCTCCCCGCCTCGAGGATGTTCACTTCGTCGTCAATGTTGTTGCCATGTTCGGACTCTACGAGCACGCCGTTCGGAAGCATGCACAGACCTTGAGGATTGCGATGGCCCTTTGTGTAGAGCGGGTTGCCTGGGATGGGATTGTCGGAGGGGATCGAACCATCGATGTTCAAGCGCAACACCTTGCCCTGCAACGATGCATCGTTCTGCACGGTCGATGCATCGAAGGAATCGCCTTGCGTGATGAACAAGTGCCGGCTACTATCGATGAGCAACCGACATCCTTGATGGAAGACGGCAGCAGGTTCGAAGAGGAAGATCTCGACGGGATCCGACAGCGTGTCGTTGTGATACGTGTAGCGCTGGACGGTCTTATAGAAGTCGCCATTGCGCCAACTCACGTAGGCGATGAAAACGTGCGGACTGTCTGCGAAGTTCGGATGCAAGACCATTCCAAGCAGACCACCTTCGAGTTGTTCGGACACCACCGTGCGCAGGTCGAGCAGCTGTTGCTTCGCACCGGTCTCGGGATCGACCGTGCTGACAAGGCCAACGCGTTCGGTCATCCAGATCTTGTTGTCTGGACCCCACAAGATCTCCCACGGCACACGAAGTCCGGAGATGACCGTTCGGGTCGTGAGATCTTGCTGAGCACTCGCATGCGTCGAACACAACACGATACAACTACATACGAGAAGGAGAAACTTCATGTCCGTTCATTCTTGCTTGAGGAGAATAGCTACACCGTCCACGGTCCACCGCGCACGAACGCGCAACGGCGTTGTGACCGTCCACACATACTCGGACGGGAGATACGGAAAGAGCCGACCGTGATCATACCGTCCGTTCTTGTTCGCATCCAAGACAACGTCCATCGTATACGTTCCTTCGGGTACGTTCTCAATGGTCCACTCCCCGCCACCTTGCAACACCTTGGTGGCCACGATGCTGTCTTTGCCGAGAAGGATGCGAAGGAGGTAGGGACCTCCGGTATTGAGCGAGTCGGTGAGTGTTCCGGTGACGGTTCCCGGATCGGAGCGTTCGCTGGTAAGGAATCGTCGGACGAGAACGGTGTCGCGCATCGAAGATCCGAGCACCGACCGAAGTCCGCGGAGTGGAACAGAGAGCGAATCCCATGTTCCAGACTTCGCCGCGGACCGATGCTGATAGCGATAGATGGACGGCGTGATCCATTCTGCCGATGTCTGATCGACGGCATCGGAGAACCGAATGTCGAAGGTGACCGGCGACGAGATCTTGCGCGCACTATCGGCCATGGATGTGGACACGATGCGCAACCGCGTTGTATCGGAGGCGCTGGATGCGATGCATCGGATCGGTTTACCGGTATCAGCGAGCATGTTCCCTGCGGAATCGCGTACGGTGGCGGAATCGCCGCGAACGAAGTAGGTGCCGGGTGTGAGCTCCGTGCTCGTATGCAAGACCACACGGTCTCTTCCTTCGGGCGAGATCGACACGCTGCGAAGCGGCACGATGCCGCCGCTCACACTGTCGCGTACCACGAACGAAGTGAGCGTAAAGGCGGACGAGTCGACGTTCTCGCTCATCGTGGCAATGATCGTGCGTGTGGAGGTACTCCGTGCACGCGACAGATAGGGACGGAAGACGTCGCGTGCCGGGCCAACATGCAGATGGACGGGATGGGCTGTGCCATTGACGATGCGCGTATCCGACGTGGGCATGCCGAAGTCTTCGTTGGGGTCCAGCAGTGCGTTCCTGTTCACGTCCACCACGGCCATCACACGATAGAGTCCGTCATGCAATCCATTGATGGTGAACGCTCCTGAAGTTCCCACGGGCATCCGATTACGCGGCGATGTATGTGATGGCAACAACGTGTCGGCATTCATTCCATCGAGCGCATAACAGAAGACGATCAGGTTGTCGGTGGTTGCGGACCGCACCGTGCCGGAGATGGTGCCGGTATCGATCTGTGCACCGGTGGAGAAGACCACCGAAGCGCTTTGTTCGGGACGATTGTTGTGTGTGTCCGTATAGTTCGCGCCGATGGTGACGCTATAGGTGGTGTTCGAGTCGAGCTCACGCTGGAAGTCGACCGAGATCTCGTTCCCCGCATATGACACGCGATACGGCACCTCGGGTTGGACGATCACCACGCTGCGCACACCGGGATCGACGTATTTGTTGAACAGCACCGTCACCGATGTGGGATGCACGTTCGTCGATCCGTTCGCAGGAAGGAATGTCTGCACGGCTGGCGGCACTTTGTCGCCCGCGCCACCGGAAGGGGCCACCTTCACGGCGCAGGAGCTGAGAAGGACGGCCAAGAGCAGATAGATCGAACGTTGCATTGTACAAATGTACGATACAGGATGCACCCTATCTTTGCATATGCAGGTTCCCCCTTGGATCAAGACGACGTGGACGATCGTGAACGACTTCGTGGACATCACGGATCGTCGGCATATCTATCTCCTTGCGAGCGGTATCGCCTTCAACCAGTTGCTCTGTTTGATCCCCTTCGTGTTGATGACGATCTCGATCATTTCCACGTTCCTGGATCCCAGCGACGTGAAGCAGACAGTCGCCGTCACATTGTCGCAAGTACTCCCAACGGGCATCAATGCCACGTCCATCATCACCGACGTGATCATGGAGCTCAGCAATGTCTTCAATTACAGCACGGTGGCAGGGTGGATCGCCGGCTTCATCCTTGTGTGGACGGCCTCGGCGCTCTTTAGCTCGATGCGGAGCGGACTGAATGCCATCTTCCACATTCCCACACCGAAGATCTTTCTGTGGTATCGACTCAAGGACATTGGGCTAACGATGATGCTCGTGACCCTGCTCAGTGCGAGCATCATCTTGAGTCCGCTGATGTCGTTCTTTCAGACTGCCGGCCAAGACATCATACCGCTCGATTGGCAGCCGTGGGTGTTCGGTTGGACATTGCGTGTGACCACCATCGTGGTGACGGCACTTACGTTTCTTGCCATCTATCGTATCGTACCGAACCGACGGGTGCCGTGGCCCATTGTGCTCATGAGCACAGGGATCGCCGTGATCTTCTGGGAGTCTGCCCGCCTGCTCTTCGCATGGTATGTTCTGCATTCGCAGAATCTGGGTCGATTCTACGGCGGCTACGTGGTGCTCGCCAGCTTGGCGCTCTGGCTCTACTACTCGGCACTTGTCTTCTTGTTGGCCGCAGAGATCGCTCAGTTCATCCATGCACGACTGAAGACCCACGCCAATCCGCCGGTCTGACGTGTTAGAATTTGAGCAGCGAGCGCCACTTCAAGTAGAGCTCCCACGTGGCGCGAACATCGCGCAAACAGTACTCCGAGATCGCTGTCATGTCGCCGGCCTCGAACAGTGCATGCACCTTTGACCCATCAACACCACCCGCCTTTGGAGAGACAACTCCAAAGGCCTTGGCGAACATATCAAAGTTGAAGCGGCGCGTTGCGCCACTGGCAGAGCCGCTGTAGTAGGTGAGCTCGTCGAGCAGATCGGTGTGACCTTGATAGTTGAATTTCGTGCCCGTCATGAGATTGCGGGACGGACGGATGCCCAACACAGCGGAACGCAACATGAGCCATGGTGCATCGAAGCCACGTCCGTTGAAGGAGACCAGGTGCGGTCTGCGCGATTCGATCAGGCGCCAGAAATTCACGAGCATCCACTTCTCACTGGCCATGTAGAGTGTGGCCCCGCTGGGGAGTTCGGATCGCGTTGATGATGTGTCGTCATCACGATCCACGTCAAGCGAATACGCCACATCGCCATCAAGTGTCCATCCCTCCTCGCCGCCTCGCATCACTCTCATGCCGATACAGACGATGCGACCGGTGATTGGAGAGAGTGCGAACTCCGAGATCTTCTTCTCACGTTCCGCATCGTTCGCAGTGTTGCGCAGGAGGTATTCCTGTTGAGCGTCGTCAAACGTGTCGAGCGGAAGACCTACCGTCTCGAGATCGAACGTCAGAAAAAGTTCGTCGCTCATACATTGCTCCTACCGAGAGATGACGATGAATTCTGTGCGGCGGTTCTGAGCCTTGCCTTCATCGGTGGTGTTGGGGGCCACGGGTTGTGTGTCTCCATATCCTTTCGACGTGATACGCTTGGGATCGATCCCGGCCTTCACCAATGCATCACGTACCGCATCGGCACGCTTCTGTGACAACGTGGTGTTGTAGTTCACGTCCGACGTCTTGTTCGAATTGTCCGTATGGCCGCGCACTTCAATGGTCATCGCAGGGTACACCTTCATAAGCGTGACCACATTGTTCAGTGCGCGTTTGGATTCTGCCTGCAGAGTGGACTTGTTGTTGTCGAAGAACACGTTCAGCAAGGCGATCGATCCAACGTCGGGAGTGTTGTCATATGTGAACGACGTCTGCACGGTATCCTTCGGGAAGCAGAGCTTGACGTTGACAGTGTGAACGCCATACTCGTCCGGCGTGTATTCGACCACATAGTAGTTCTTGATGCGACGGTACACGTCTTCGAACATCAGCGGGAATTCTGCGGTGCGATAGATATGCGCATAGGAACCACCGGTGGGCTTGGAGATCGACTCCATGTAGCCTTCGTTGATACCGTTTCCGAAGTCGACAGCGCAGACCGTGATGCCGTACTTCTGTGCCATGAGAATGGCGGAATCCTTGGTGATCTTCGACGAGTTCTCCTGTCCGTCCGTGAACACCACAACGGCCTTCCGATTGAACGCTCCACCTGCAGCATTCAAGTGATCGATGGCAGCGCCGATTCCGGAGTGAATGGCCGTGCCGCCTCCGAACCCTTCCAAGCCATTCTTCTGCAAGTGGGCGAGAAGCGTGTCGACGTTGGTGGTGAGCGGCGACTCGACCACAGCGTGCTCATCATAACGCACGAAGGCCATGGCATCTTCGGGTGCCTTCTTCTTTGCGAACATCTCTGCCGCATCCTGTACGGCACGCGCACGCGGATCGCCCATCGAACCGCTATTGTCCATCACCAGCGCAACGGCCGTTGGTTCACGGTCGCGTTCGGTCACCTCTTTCAGGGTGTACTTCTTCACGTCGCTCCGTTCGGATCCCACCTGCTCCACAATGGAGCACCACATGGGCTTGAATGCTCCTTGCGATGCACCGTAGTAGTAGGTGCCGGTGCTATCGACCAGGTGCAAGTAGACGCGAATGGTCTTGCCATTCGTGCGTTCGATGCGCGTGGCATTCATGCTCAGCGAGGCCGGCTTTTGTGCAGGCATTGGTGCGATCGAGCGCACGAACACCGGTGCATAGCCCGGAGGCGGATCGGCGTCGACCGTTGACGGTGGTTCTTTGAATCCGGCACAGCCAAGAACAACGATGCCTGCTCCCAAGCAGGCAACTAGTGAACGCAACCCCATGAACCCTTCTCCTACGGTGTGTCGATGTGTACTTCGTCGAGCTGTCGGATGGCAATACTACGCGGATCCATCGTACGAACCGCTTCGCGAATGCGTTTGAAGGCGGAAACGTTGTGTTCTACCTGCCACGCATAGCGTGCTGCTTGCGCAAGCGAGACGATAACGACCTCGCGAAGTCCCTTGTCGAGTCGCTGATCATGTCCCCTCAGACCAGCGGCAATATCTGTCACACGCGAGAGGTTGAAGGGCGGCATGGCCACGGAATCGCGCACAAGTTTGATGAGCGGTCCTGCCGGCACCATACGGTGTTCTGTGGCAAAGCCTTGTTCTTCGTTCACCATTTCGCCGGTGATGTAGACCGGACGTTTTCCGTCGTTCGACAGAAGAATGGCATTCAACAGCGCAACGAAGCGTTGCTGAATGGCCATGACCGATGTGCGGTCCTTCATGAACTCGTCGCTTTTGTCTTCAAAAAGCTGCAGATAGGGAGCATAGGCCTCTGCGGCGGAACGCGTGCCGGCCATTGCTGTCGGATAGCGATACGTAAGGTAGGGAACGTACCATGTGCGACGGAGGAGTTCCTTATCGATGATGGTCACATCCGGACGAACGCCCTCAACGGTCTGGAGATACCAGAAGGCGCTGCAGAAGTAGTCCCACTGATGCGTGATGATCACGGCATTCGGTTCTGCATTGTCGAGGATCATTCGCGTATAGGCCTCGACGGCACGATCGTGCGAGCGATCCTGCACCTTCCATACCGATGCGGCGCTCACGATCGGCAACAGCAACAGCGCCATGGCGAAGCGCTCTGCCTTCACACGCTGCAGCACCGACGCAAACCCGACGGCAGAGAGGATGATCACCACCATCACCGACGGAAGGAAGTAGTTCTCGATGTCGGGGATCGAATAGCCCAGCGAGATGCCAAGGTTGCCAACGAGGATGAGCGTCAGCGCCAGTGCGGTTCGCCGCTCGCGGCGGACAAGTGTCACCCCGCCAATGGCCACGGCCACGAGTCCGATCCAGGCAACGGCCTGCGGGAGCATTGCGAGAAAGACCTTGAGATTCTTCCCTGCCACCTTGTCGTCACTGAACAGCCACACGCCGAACTGCGTGCCCTTCACATGATACAGGAAGGCGTCGAGGGAGCGATGCACCATGCCCCAGTTGATGGGCGGGTTCTGTGCGCTGCGGAGCGGGAGGGTGACGTAGAGGGCAAGGGGGATCAGGCCAATGCAGGCGATCAAGGCCAGTCGCTTGGTCTGCGCGCGCGTGGTTCCCGGCGGGAGTGCCAAGAGCACGATACCGGGCATAAGGAAGGCCGACGAAAGGTGATTCGTGAGCATCAGGCCGAACAGGAGGGCCGTGATGGCGAACCAGCGCACGTCGTTCTTCGACGCATTGCGAGAGCGCACCGCAGCATAGAGCGTGGTGGTGAGTAGCAATGCGTGCAGGGAATACACCTCGATGGACTGGGCCTGCGCCCACACGATCGACGTCCACCCGTACAACAAAGCCCCGGTGGCCGCGACAATGCGAGACAGGCGCAGCTCTTGCAAGAGCAGGAACATCATCGATGCCGAGGCGGCAACGAAGACGGCGGCCAACACATTCAACCCGCCGATCACGGACGGCCACGGAAGCAACGTCCACGTATGCCCCAGCAACGTGAACAGCGGATAGCCGGTCGGATGCGCTACGCCAAACGTGGCGCAGGCAGCAGCAAGCTCACCACTGTCCGTATACGCCAGTCCCGGATACTGCGTGAGCAGATACGAAACAAGGGTCGCAAGGCCAATGGCAGCTGCAATGGCGGCAGGGTGGAAAGGACGACGTCGATCCATGAACGTCGCTCGGTTAACGAACGACGGAGATCGTTGCCCGGTAGGCGTCGTTGTTCTTGGTGGACAGCATCACTTGATACATTCCGGAGGCCATGCCTTCGAACGGTACGGTGATCGTCGTGGAACCATTCGTGCCCACTACACGGCGCAGTGTGCCGTCCATGGAATAGATGTTCACACCAACGATCGACGAGAGGAGATCGCCCTTGAAGGTGACGACGTCCGTGGTCGGATTGGGTCCCATGGTGACGGAGGCGACGGTAGAGATGTCTTGCACCGATGCTGCCGAGGAGACATTGAAGATCACCTGGAACTGGAGCTCATCGGTGGGGTTCTTCCCATCGAACACCGTGAATTTGGGTGCCGATATAGCCTCCACCATGTGTGTTGTGATCAGCATTTTGAGGGCTTCGGTCGACTTTGCCGGCATCATGTATGGATCGCGCTCATATGGGTCGTCTCCATCGCGATAGATGTTGAAGCACAGATTGCCGAAGCAGATCGCGACGTCGTGATCAAGTGTCACTTCCGACAGATCGGCCTTCACCCGGACCTCTTTTTCCGAGTCAGACAAGCTTCGAAGGATGCCGTGCGAGTAGACTATGGACTGTGGGATGGAATTGACGTACTGCTCAAGCGAGTCGAGCACGAACGATTGAGCGCTTGCGAAGGTCGAACAGGCAAGGGCCACGACGGCAATGAGTAGCGACTTTTTCATATTTTCCCGAGTCTTTCCCAAATGAGTAACTGACGAAACTACAAAGGTTTGTGCAAATGCTCCGACGCCCGTTCGCCGTTTTGGTTACCACCCTCCTGCTCGCTGGGGCCCATGTATGGGCTCAGGACGCGAAGCACGACGCTCTCCCTTCTGTTCAACTCCGGAATGTCGAGGGCGACATGGTCAACACGGCCACGCTGTCCACAGACAGTACGCCCGTGGTGATCAGTTTTTGGGCCACGTGGTGCAAACCCTGCATCATGGAGCTCACCACCTATGCCCCTCTGTACGAAGAATGGCAAAAGGCCACCGGGGTGAAGATCGTGGCCGTCTCGATCGACGATAGCCGGAATGCGCTGAAGGTGCCGCCACTCGTGAAGGCACGGAACTGGCAGTTCGACGTGCTTCTCGACGAGAATCAGAACTTCAAGCGTGCGATGAACGTGAACAATGTGCCGCATACGTTCCTGGTTCAGAACGGAAAGATCGTGTGGTCCCATGCGGCCTTCGCCGCGGGCGACGAAGACGATCTCTACGATCAGATCAAGAAGCTCGTTGGTACAAAGGCCAAAGAGTGATCTATGCGTAATTCGACGGTCCTTGCCGCCTTTGTCCTTCTCGCTGCCGCCTCGTCCCTCCGTGCTCAAACAGAGCTCGAGGGAATCGGGACCATTTCTGGGTCGCTGCAAACGGACATGCAGACGTACACACGCGATTCGATCATTGGCGCACCCGATGTGCCTGAGCGCCTGCTCTCCAACTCGTTCTTCAATCTGCTCTTCCAGCGTGGCAAGTTCACGGCGGGGATCAGATTCGAGTCGTATCAGGGGCCGTTGCTTGGTATCGATCCACGCTACCAGACATCGGGGGATGGCACCGGTCTGGGCATTCCGTATCGGTTCGCAACCTATGACGACACGTATTTCGAGGTCACGGCCGGGAATTTCTATGAGCAGTTCGGGTCGGGGATGATCCTGCGCACCTATGAGGAGCGTAATCTTGGATTCGACAACTCGCTCGATGGACTCCGTCTGCGGTTCATGCCAGTGAACGGTCTGAAGATCACGGGACTGATCGGACGGCAACGTTCGTTCTGGGAGATGAGCGAAGGCATCGTGCGTGGCGGAGATATCTCCTTGGACATCGGCGCACTCGGCGATTCACTACTCCCGAAATCCATGGTGCTGTTATTGGGCTCGTCGGTGATGAGCCGGTACCAAGCCGATCAGAACGACTTCCTGAAGCTACCGGAGAATGTGCTGGCGTGGTCGTCTCGGCTGACGTTCGGCTACAAGGACTTCAACATGGTGGCCGAGTACGCCTATAAGTACAACGACCCCTCGGCAGCCAATAACTTCAACTACAATCCGGGCGATGCACTGTATGTGAATGCTTCGTATGCGACGGCAGGATTTGGTGTGAATGTGGCGGCAAAGCGCATCGACAATATGGACTTCCGGTCGGACCGGACCGCCACCGGCAACGTGCAGACGATCAACTATCTCCCGGCGCTCACACGTCAGCACACTTGGCGATTGATCACGCTCTATCCGTATGCAACGCAGCAAACGGGGGAGTTCGGCGCACAGGCCGACGTGACATGGACCATTCCGAAGGGTGTGTTGGGTGACGACGAGACGGTGATCAGCGGTAACTATTCGTCGATCTACGGACTCGATACCACGCACATCGACGCGTTCACCTACACGGCGAAGTTCATGCCGTCGGATCGGCAGTACTTCCGTGATGCGAACATCGAGATCCAGCGGAAATGGGGCAAGGATTTCAAGACGACGCTTGCCTACATCGACATTCTCTACGACCAGGACATCATTGAGCGTCGCGCAGCGCCAACCGAAACGAAGTTCGGCGTCACGCATGCACAACTGATCGTGCTTGAGCTTCAGGCAAAAGTGGCCAAGGGAAAACAGCTCCGCGTGGAATTGCAGCACATGTGGTCAAAGCCGCCCGACAACGCAAAGGAAGTGGCGTTGTTGAATGGCAATTGGGCAATGGTGCTTGTGGAGTATTCCGTATCACCGCTGTGGTATTTCACGGTGTTCAACGAATACAACTACGGCAACCAGGACGAAGATCTGCAGTTGAACTATCCCAATGCATCAGTGGCCTATTCGCACGATGCTCTTCGGGTTCAGCTCGGATACGGCCGTGTACGCGGTGGTATCCTCTGTGTTGGTGGGATCTGCCGTCCGGTGCCTGCATCGAACGGCTTTAATCTTGGCGTCACGTATACGTTCTAGGATCGCGATCATGAACCGTCTTACCTTCCGTTCCGCCCTTCTTGGTCTTGCCTCCCTCGCGCTCATCTCTGCGTGCGATGTGGTGGAGAAGCCGTATACCGAAACACCCGTGGGTCCGGTAGATACGGCCACCGTGAAGCAGAATGTGATGATCGAGGACTACACCGGCCATACCTGCGGGAACTGTCCGGCTGCGGCCGACATTGCAAAGCAGATCCAGACGGCCTATGGACCCGAACGTGTGATCGTCGTGGCCGTGCATGCAGGTCCGTTCGCCGATCCGGCTCCACCGGACTATCCGACGGACATGCGGACGCCCGATGGTGACGCACTCGATAAGACGTTCCGTGTGAGTCGCGTGGGCAATCCGAACGGCATGGTGAATCGCGTGACGCGCAATGGTAAGCTGATCATCGGGAAGGACGATTGGTCCACCGTTACGAACGATCTGCTCAAGCAGAAACCGCTCGTGGACCTGTCCATGGAACACACGTACGATACGACGACGCGTACGATCACCGCAACGATCACGGTGAAGTATCTGCAGGCCGGAACAACAGACTACAATCTTGTGACCTTGCTCACGGAGAGCGAGATCGAAGGCGATCAAACGGATTACCGACAGAACCCTTCACACATTCACGATTATGTGTTCGAGCACGTCCTGCGTGTTGCGATGAATGGAGTATGGGGAGAGCCGCTTTCCACTGCAGAGGTCGCGGCCGGCACAACGATCAAGAAGACGATCACGTATACCATTCCGTCAGATCGCACCTGGGATCCGAAGCATTGCCACCTTGTGGCCTACGTGCATCGCTATAACACCACGAAGGACGTTCTTCAGGTGGTGTCGAAAGATCTTCAATAACCGATCCGTACTTCGAGCGATCCGAACAGGAACGATCCCGGCGTATTCCCGCCGCTCGTATTGCTATAGCCGATGCGAAGGTCGGTGAAGAGATTCTTGATCCACTCGGCAGAGAACCACACGTTGATGCGGCGCGTGGTCGAGAAGTTGCCCTTCAAGAACGAGTTGCCGTAGAGGAAGTCTCCGTCCCCGCGAAGAATGTCGCCGCCAACGTTTCCAACGGGCGTCATCGCACCGGAGCCCGGAAAGCGCGGATCTTCACCCATCACGATGTTGCCGGTACTGTCCAGGAAGTTGTCGCCATGGCGCGTATAGTCCATGTCCACCTTCACGAACGTGCGTGGCGTGAACCAATGGCGGACCTGAAACGCGATGCGATCGCTATTGGGCTGCATGTTGTAGCCGGCGAATGCACCAAGGTGGGTGTATGATGCATTGATGCTGCGATGCGAGAACGTGAAGGGCGAGATGTAGGCGTATTCGACGGTGAACTGTGTTGGCGCACCGTGCGCGTCGACCAGTTGCGACACACCGATCTGTAGAGCGTTCTTGTTGTTATTGCCAACCTGCGACGTATCGCCAATGGTCTCCCACGCAAGGTCGTCGATCATCAGCGATCCATAGATCAACGTTCCCGGCATCGGACGGACGGCGATATCGAAGCCTAGAATGGAGTTGTCGTTCTGACTTCGTTCCTGCGTCCCGAGTCCGGCTGACACGAAGAAGGCCAACGGATTCAAGTACGAGAAGTCAAGGCTCCGTCCCCAGTACACGATCATGTCGCTCACGGCCACGCTCAGCCATGGCACAGGGTCGATGGCAAGACGGTGAGTAGCAATGAACTTGCCCTGGATCGCATTCCCGGCCGTGTCGAGTCCATCCACTTGCGAATGTGTGCTCGTGAACCGCACGGACTTATACGGAACATCGATGAGGAGTCCGTCCATCGGCGGCGCATTCAGTGAATGCACGAAGTTGTCGATGGGACTGAAGCCGAACTGCACCGCTTCACGTCCGAAGCGCATGCGGAAGTACTTGCTCTGATACTGCACATAGCCGATGTATCGATCGAAGAACTTCTGTTCTTCCTGGACGAACTTCAATGTGCGCGACAGCGTTGGATCCGTGCGAGCGATCATCATCGGATCACCCGTAAGGCGCATGCCATTGGAAAGGTCGAGAAAGTAGGCAAGGCCGATATCGAAGTTGCCCATGAGTCGCACCGACGGACGTACAAGTGCAAAGGGTCCGCTTGCCGTTCCATCGTCCGTATACCCACCACGCACCATCAAGGCCGCATCGCCCATCAACGAGGCTGTGCCATCGTTGTAGCGGAGCATGCGGAACCGATCGTTCGATGTGCGCGCGAAGTCGGCGCCCGAAGTACTGTCGGCACCCGAAAGCACCGGAGCATAGTACGCGTGGAGATATCGACCGAAGGCATCCGAAGTGTCGGCCGCCAATGTCTGCACGTCGACCATGGATTGAGGCCACACGGACATGGAACCGAGCATGGCATCACCACGCATAGCTCGAAGCATTTGCATGTCCATGGAAACGCGTTCCGCGTTCACGTCGGCATTCTGTGCGGAAAGTCGCACAACGCTCATCACTACCACCAACACAACGACCGTGCGTTGGAAGGTCATCTTTTCACCACGAAGGCCTTGCAACGACAGATCGACTTCACTGCGTTCACGTCGGCCTTTGCTTCATCGATCGTCGTGTAGTCACCCACATTGATCGTGAACGACTTCCAGTTGCCCCTTGCCACCTCGACCACCGTTGCCTTCATGCGCTTTGCCTTGAAGGAATCCAATGTCGACTGAGCTTGCTCCTTCGACGTATACGATCCCACCTGGATCGTGAACGGCTTCGACGGATCAGCGGCGGCGGGTGCGGCTGCTGCAGCGGCAGCCGGTGTGACGGTGGTGGCCGGTGCCGGAGAGGTGGCGACCTTCTTTTCTTGTGCCGGTGGTAGTCCAACGGTCATGCGAACGAGATCGTTGGCCGCGGCGAGATATTCCGATTGCAGATACTGCTCGCGCATGGTGAGCAGGGCCTTGCGGGCCTTCTCGACATTGTTCTTCACGCAGGAATAGGCAATGATGCGGAACAGAGCATCGTCGGCCCACTCGCTCTTGGGATATGCATTCACAACGCGCTCGAACATGGTGAGCGAGCGTGTAGGGTCTTCGACCAGCGACGCATGCATGAACATCACACCCGGATCTTCGGGATAGTCCACCAACATGTCCGGCAAGGCTCGCTTCGCCTCGGTTGTCCAACCATTGGCGATCTGCGTGATATACTGTTTGATGTTCGGTGCTTGTGCATTCGCCGTGAACGGAAGCAACACAACAACGAGGGCGAGGGGTAGAGCGATTCTCTTCATCCTACAAGTTACGGAATGAGGGCCTGTTTCGGTAAATTCTGGCTCATGCAGAACAGCCAACACGATCGACTACGCCTAGTGGTGGCCGCCGGAGGGACGGGTGGCCACATCTTTCCCGCCGTGGCCGTTGTAGAGCAGCTTCGCCTCCAAACGCACGACGCTTGCGACGTGACGTTCCTGGGGAGTATGGACCGGATGGAGACACGTCTGATCCCGGCTCTGGGCTACGACTACGTGGGCATGCCCATCGTAGGGTTCAAGGGCGTCCGTCATCCGTCAACGCTCACCTTGCCATGGAAGATCCTACAGAGCACACGCATCGCTCGCGCCACGATCCGTCGGGTAAAGCCCCATGCCGTTGTCTGCACGGGCGCCTACATCAGCTATCCGGCCGGTCTGGCCGCTGCCAAGGAGGGCGTTCCGCTCTTCCTCCTCGAATCCAACGTCAACCCAGGCAAGACCAATGCTCGCCTTGCCCCCTTGGCCACGGCCATTTTCCTGTCCTTTGAGGAGAGCGTGCGCTACTACGCGTCATCGCTCGCATCGAAACTCGTGGTGACGGGAAATCCCGTCCGCTCCCAGATCCCGTCAACAAAGGATGCGCGGGAGGCGAGGGCGGCATGGGGCCTGAAGCCCGATGTGGCCACGGTGCTCGTCTTCGGCGGTAGTCTGGGCGCACGCGCGATCAATGCGGCCATGGAGGCGGCACTTCCGCGCTTTGCTGATGCACCGTTCCAGGTGATCTGGCAGACCGGATCTGCCTACACCTTCCATGCCACCCCGCCACCGAACGTGGTGATCCGACCGTTCATCGACGACATGGGACTGGCCTATGCCGCTGCCGATCTGGTGGTGAGTCGTAGTGGAGCCACCACCATTGCCGAGTTGGGCATCGTCGGAAAACCAGCCGTCTTCATACCGCTCCCATCCGCCTCCACAGGCGAGCAGCAACACAATGCGCAGGTGATCGAGCAGGCAGGTGGAGCGGTGGTAGTGAAGGATGCCGATGTTTTGACGATACTTGCATCGACGATCGAAGAACTGATGCGCAATGAAGAGCAGCGCGCCACCATGGCCAACGTGATGCGATCGTTCGGCAGACCCCGTGCGGCTGCCGATGCAGCCGCAGCGATCATTGCGATGTGCACGAAGAGAGGACCACGATGACCGATACTTTGCAGCCCGTTCATCTGCCCGCAGAATTCTATCACCGATACGATTTCTACTGGCAGTCGATCGCCTTCTATGCCGTGACGCTCATCATCTATGTTGTCGCAAAAGCATTGTGGGAGAACACCCTGCAAACTGGTGCCGTGAGCGTTGTGCTCACCGATCCTGTGGTCGTGCTCCTCGGCGTGTTCGTCTTGGGCTCCACCATTGCATTGGTCGTGAATCGGATCGCACGTCGCACTATCATCGTATCGGAAGATGCCATCTCGTTCACAAGTCGATTTCATGAGCGCACCTTCAACGTGAGCGAGATCGAGCGCATCGCACTTGGTCGCGACCAGCGGATCCGCGTGCGCGGAATGTTCTCGGTGGTGAAGATCCGTATTGCGAGCCGACGTCGCATGTTGCGTGTACGGCCGGCACTCTACACCAATGAACATGCCCTTGTGTCGGCACTTCTCAGCTTACGCAAACTCACGAAGCACCACGCGTGATCCGGTGTGCGGCACTGTTGGTGTTCGTTGTGTTCACGTGCGTGTGGGCAAGGGCCGGGGCCGATAGTGCAGCACGTGGCACGGTGGCCGTCATCGATGAACACCTTCGACGCTGCATGAGCGAGGTCACCACCGGCATCCGCACCGGTGACCATGTGCGTCTTGTTGTTGCAGCGCATCCGGATTCGCAATGGATCCGTGCATCGGCCGAACAGGCCGTGCAAGAGCGCGGCGGAGTGTTGGAGGCAGAGGGCGGCACGGCAACATCGGTGCTCACGATCATCCCCGTGGACGTGTCGACGTCGTACGCGAACACAGAGTCGGCCGACACGGTCGTTCGCACGATCACCACCTCCATACGAGGAACGCTCGACACACCGCAGCGCGGCATGTCGAGCGTTCCATGTAGATCGACCATTGAAGAGAAACTCACGCGAGAACAGGCAGAGCGTTTACAGTCGGAGCAACATCATGCAACGCGTGCTGTGCTGCCACCCCGACCGACCACGATCTGGCAGGACATTCTTGAGCCCGCCATCTTCGTTGGTGCTGCCGTCATCACCGCCGTTCTTCTCTTCACAGTGCGTTCGCAGTGATCAGCGACGTATCACCACAAGTGCTGAACAGCATTGCGCTCTTCGAGCAACTCTTGATACGTGGCATCCATGCGTGCGCGTGAGAAGTCCGATACATCCAGTCCCTGCACGATCGAATAGGTACCGTTGGAGCAGGTGACGGGATATCCGTAAAGCACGCCTTCCGGAATGCCGTACGAGCCATCGCTCGGAATGCCCATGGTGGTCCAATCGCCAGCCGGAGTGCCAAGCACCCAATCGCGCATGTGCTCGATCGCAGCATTGGCGGCCGATGCAGCGCTCGAGAAGCCACGAGCTTCGATGATGGCGGCTCCACGCTTTTGAACCGTGGGAATGAAGTTCTCGGTAAGCCATGCTTCGTCGTTGATCATCGACCATGCCTTCGAACCGTTGGCCTCGACCGAGAAGATATCGGGATACTGCGTTGCCGAGTGATTGCCCCAGACCGTCATATGTGTCAGGTCGGTGGTGTGCTTGCCGATCTTCTGCGCGATCTGTGACAATGCGCGGTTGTGATCGAGGCGCATCAACGCCGTGATGTTGGCAGGGTTCAGGTCCGGTGCGCTTTTCTGCGTGATCAATGCATTCGTGTTGGCAGGGTTGCCAACAACGACCACCTTGACGTTGCGATTCGCAACAGCATTCAGTGCGCGTCCTTGCACCGTGAAGATCTGAGCATTGGCTTCGAGCAGGTCTTTGCGCTCCATGCCCTTTGAACGTGGACGTGCACCGACGAGCAATGCATAGTCCGCATCCTTGAACGCCACCATGGGATCGTCCGACTGAACGATGCCGGCAAGCGTCGGGAAGGCGCAATCATCGAGCTCCATGGCCACACCCTTCAGGGCGTTCAACGCCGGTGTGAGCTCAAGCAATTGCAAGATCACAGGTTGATCCTTGCCGAGCATTTCACCGCTGGCAATGCGGAACAACAAACTATATCCGATCTGGCCGGCAGCGCCGGTCACAGCAACACGAACGGGGGTCTTCATGGGAGTTGGAATTGGTTGAAATAAAAAACGCCTCTGCAAAGAGGCGTCCTATGATGCGATGATCACGATCATCAATTAGCTGCGGGATACACAGAGACCTTCAAGCGCGTCTTGTCTCTACGCTCGAACTTCACGTGGCCGTCGATCAACGAATAGATCGTGTAGTCTTTTCCAAGACCAACGTTCTTGCCGGGATGGACGTGCGTGCCACGCTGACGGATGATGATGTTGCCGGCTACGACGGCTTCGCCACCGAATTTCTTCACGCCAAGGCGCTGAGCATTCGAATCGCGTCCGTTCTTCGTAGATCCGCCACCTTTTTTGTGTGCCATGACGGTGTTCCTTTAGATTGAAATGTCTTTGATCTTGAGCGTCGTGAAGTTCTGGCGGTGACCATTGAGCTTTTGATAGCCCTTGCGGCGCTTCTTCTTGAAGACGAGAACCTTCTCGCTTCTGCCGTGGTTCATCACTTCGGCCTTGACGCTACCCTTGATGTAAGGGGCGCCAACCGAAACCTTGCCATTGTCACTTGCTACAAGGATGTTGGTAAATTCTACCGTGTCGCCGACTTGTTGGTCCAAGAGCGGAACGGAGACCGTCTGTTTTGGCGAGACGGCGAATTGCTGTCCTGCGATCTCAACGACTGCGTACATAACGTCCGTTGGGGGTCTGTGTTCAAAAAATGGACTCGCAACCTAGCCAATTGAGTCGTTATAACCAAACGAGTTGCGAGATTTTCCACATTCACGTGCAACCCCACCCCTCCACCTGCGTACCCCAAGCCCTATGAACGGCATCCCCAACAAGCTGCGAACCTCCCTTCTGCATGTCCCGCTCGAAGCGTGGACGTGGACGGCTGCCCTGGTCGGTCTGGGGATCTGGGGTCCGGCACTCGAGGGCCATGCGACCTTCTGCATCCCTACGCTCCTCGGTTTTGAGGGCTGCTGGGGCTGTGGATTGGGAAGATCCATCGGACATGCGCTTCGAGGCGACCTTGCCGGGTCGCTCGAGGCTCACTGGCTCGGGATCCCCTCCATCGTGCTGTTCATAAGTCGTATCGTGACATTGACCATTCGTTCAACTACTTTCGCTGGAGGGTCCCATGGCCAACATCTACCAATTCCTGCCCGACATTGATGGCGCCGAATTCGCCTACGTCTCAATGCTCATCAATCCGTTGACGGATGAACAGGCCCAACAATTCGCGGTGATGTATCGAGCTCGCCGGAAGGATCCCCAAATGATCCTGATCCTTACGCTCCTTGGATTTTTCTCGATCGCAGGGATCCAACGCTTCGTAACAGGTCAGATCGGCTTCGGATTACTGTACCTGCTCACTGGTGGCCTATGCTTCATTGGAACGATCATCGACCTTGTCAACTACCGCAAGATCGCGGCAGACCACAACATGCAGCAGGCATTCGAAGTGGCGACGATCATGCGTACGATGGGTGTGGTGACCGCTCCTCCAACACCGTCCACGCCTCCAACACCCGCACAAGCACAAGAATAATGGCAGCATGGCGGCGGGGACGTTCGCTCCTCGCCGCCCTCTTCCTTTTCGGGTCCCTCCTGCAGGCGGCTCCTCCGAAACTGGTCGTCGTCCTCTCCTTCGACCAACTGCGCGGCGACTACTTCGAAGCCAATCGCCGCTTCCTGCGGCGCGACGGATTCCGTCGGTTCGAGGCCCAAGGGGTGATCTTCGAGAACAGCGCCTACAAACACGCCAACAACATCACCGGTCCGGGCCATGCCGCCCTCCTCACCGGATGCTATCCGCACAAGAGCGGCATCACCGGGAACGAGTTCTGCGACCTGCGACTGGACTCCTGCATGTACTGTGTTCAGGACGATGCCGCGGGGCTTTCGCCGCGTAATCTGTTGGTGCCGACCGTGGGTGATGTGCTGCGCGCTCGCGACCCGAAGTGCAAGGTGTTCGGCATCTCCATGAAGGACCGTGCGGCCATCTTGATGGCCGGAAAGAAGCCTACCGGTGCGATCTGGTTCGATGCCACCTCGTTGAGCTATACGACCTCTGCCTACTACAAGCGTCCCGCCTGGCTCACGCCGTTCAACACCGCGCATCCGGCTTCGGACTATTCCGGGAAAACGTGGACCACGTCGATCTCCGATTCCCTGTATCCGCGCGTCGACGATCAAGTGGGTGAGGGCACGTTCTCGTCCGGACGTCGGACCTTTCCGTACACCATGCCTCCGCTTGCGCGGAAGGATGCCTTTGCTGCCGACTTCGTGCGCTCGCCCTTCTCCGTACAGCATCTGTTCGCACTGGCGTCCACATGCGTGGATCGGGAAAAGCTCGGTGCGGATTCGCATCCCGACCTGTTGTGTGTGGGCATCTCATCCACGGATGCGCTTGGTCATAGCTTCGGTCCCGACAGTCGAGAAGTGCAGGAGATGTACGTCGCCTGCGATTCCCTCGTTGCCGTCTTCCTCCATCATCTCGACTCCACCGTCGGTCCTTCGAACTATGCCGTGTTCATCACCTCGGACCATGGCGTGGCGCCGATCCCCGAGATCATCCGCAACCAGGGTGGAGGGCAGGGAGTGGCCGTTGACGCTGGACGTATTCGCGAGGCTCAACTGAAGAACGAACTGAATGCCATGCTCAACGCCAAGTATGCGCAGGGTGGCAAGGAGGATTGGGTCCGCGACATCTTCGAACCATCGATCTTCCTGCACTACGAACCGATCCAGCGCAGATCGTTGTCCTATGATTCGGTGGTAGCCGCTTGTGTGCAGTATCTACGTCAGCGCGAAGGCATCGGCATCGCACTCTCCAAACATGATCTCATGCGTGGTGCATGTCCGGCAGATTGTTCACCCGAACTCTGCGAATGGCTGCAGAACTCGTGCTATCCGAATCGGTACGGCGATGTGGTGGTCTATCCGAAGATGTATTGGATCATCGGCGCAGCACAGGCCACGCATGGGACGCCGTATGTGTACGACCGGATGGTGCCCATGATGGTGCTCATTCCGTCTGCGCCCAATGGAGGACTCACGAACAAGCGCGACATCTTCAGAGATGTGTCGCCCGTGGACATTGCACCAACGATCGCGGCTTGGTGGTCGTTGTCGCTGAAGAACGTTGACGGGACGCCGCTTCCGTTAGACTGCGGAAAATAGTGCGCGAGAGATCACCAGCTTCTGGATCTCCGATGTGCCTTCACCGATGGTGAGAAGCTTTGAATCGCGCCAGAACTTCTCGACGGGATACTCCTTGATGTAGCCGTATCCGCCGTGGATCTGGATGGCATCTTCGGCGATGCGTACACTTGCCTCGCTGGCATAGAGCTTGGCCATGGAGGCCGCCACGGTGAAGTTCTGTTTGGTGTCGCGCATCCATGCGGCGCGATACGTGAGTGTGCGACCTGCATCGATGTCGACGGACATCTTCGCAAGCTTGAATTGAATGGCCTGCATATCTGCCAACCGCTTGCCGAACTGACGGCGTTCCGTGGCATACTTCACGGCCGCTTCGTAGGCACCTTGTGCAAGACCAACGCTCAGAGCGGCGATCGAGATCCGACCGCCATCCAGGATCTGCAATGCTTGCAGGAATCCTTCGCCTTCGCCACCGATCAGATGAGAACCGGGTACGCGAACGTTGTCGAACGTCAGGCTCGCCGTGTCCGAACAGCGCATGCCCACCTTGTTCTCCTTCTTGGACGCATAGAAGCCCGGCATCGACTTGTCGATGGCAAAGGCACTGATCCCATGCTTGCCCTTCGAGGCATCGGTCACGGCCATCACCACACAGATATCACCCACATTGCCATGGGTGATGAAGTTCTTCGAGCCGTTCAAGATCCAGTCGTCTCCGTCGCGTACGGCCGTGGTCTGCGTTCCACCGGCATCCGAACCTGCGTTCGGTTCGGTAAGTCCCCATGCACCCATCGTCTGTCCGCTTGCCAACCGCGGGATGTAGAGCTTCTTCAGCTCTTCGCTTCCAAAGCGGAAGATGTGACTCGTGCACAGACCGTTGTGAGCGGCAACGCCCAAGGCCATGGCCGGGCATGCGCGCGCCACTTCTTCGACGACGATGGCATACTCCAGATAGCCCATTCCGGACCCGCCGTATTCCGGAGGGATCACGATGCCCAGATATCCAAGGTCGCCAAGCTTGCGAAAGATCTCCGTTGGGAACTCTTGCGACTCGTCGTACTGCAATGCGACCGGCTTGATCTCTTCTTCGACGAAGGCGCGAATATGTTGACGGATGACCTCTTGATCATCGCTCACGTCGAACGAGATGGAGCTTGCGGATTCAGACATAGGGCTTCCTTGGAAGGACGGTTTCACGACATAAGTGGCGAAATTAGAGAACGCTCGCCGTTCTGCACCACATAACTCTTCGATTCTTCGAAACGTTCACCCATGGACCTCTCCGTTCTCCGAGATCTGCGCACCGGCCCTGAACGTCCGTTCCACCTCGGCATGGCCGTGGCAGAAGGCGCAAAGGCCGTTGCCATGATGCTTCGCGCCATCACGCCGTCGTTCGTGGTGGGCACCGAAGACGAGCTCGCCGCGCTGGCCCTGCCACCCTCCGTTCCCTCCCAGACCCTTTCGAAAGATGCGTTGACGGAGCTGATCGGCTTCAAGCCGCATTCGGCCGTGATGGCCGTGAGTCCCATTCCGGAGCGGACGGAGGCGGATGCGCATGTGCGTGGACCGCGCCTGTTCCTGAACTCGATCGTTGACAATGCCAACGTGGGCGCCATCGTGCGAACGGCCGTGGCCCTTGGCATTCGCGACATCGTGGTGGACGCTGCCACCTCGTCGCCCTTCATGCGACGGGCCGTGCGAACCAGCATGGGTATGGTCTTCCATGCCACGATCACGTATGCCTCCGACGTAGAAGGGTTCATGGAGGGATGCACGGCGGCAGGGCGCACCGTCTGCATGGTCGAACAAACGCAACAGGCTATTCCGCTCTCGCAATTGCACACCGTACCCGACGTGATCGTTGTTGGAACAGAGGGTCGAGGGATCACGCCGCAGGTGCTGCGTCACTCTTCCTTACATTGTGCGATACCAATGGAGATGGACGGTTGCTCACTCAATGTGGCGGCTGCGACCGCCATCGTCCTGGCACATGTTCGTTCGCTCCGATCGCACTAAGACCATGCTGAAGTCTGCTTTCGTTACGATCTCCTTCGTCCTCTGCCTCGGGGTCTTCACCGCCGTGCAGGCGCAGGTGCGCGTGATGCCTCGCGTTGACGCGCGAGATCCGGACGTTCGCGCCGTGGTGCAGATCTGGATCGACAGTCTTGAATCGTGGAGAGCATCGGCTGCGTCCATTCCCGTGGTGGACCGAGGAGCCGATGTGATCCCGGGCGGGATGAGCGGCATCGTGAAGAACTGGTTCGCGCAAGATGAAGAAGTGCGACAGACCTTTCCGCCGACCATTCTGAGTGCAGAGCCGCAGGGCGATGCATGGATCGTGCGGACCATGTTCAGTCACATCAACACGGCCACGGGCGATATCTATCCGCTTGGAATTCTGCGAACGCGCCTTGAACGTCGGCAAGGCGGCACGGTGATCGTCGATCCGCTCCTCACCTCAACAGCGCAGTGGTTGCGCACCCGCATTGGATCGTTCGTCTACGTGCACGAACCTGATCGGGCGATCGATGAAGCACGTGCACGCGAGGCGAACACGTTCCTTGCCGTGGTCGCACATGAGTTCAATGAGGACGTGCCTGATTCTGTGGTCTACTATGTGGTGCCGGACCGAGACGCATTGTGCAGCATCCTTGGCGTGGAGTTCTATGCCGCACCACCTACGGCCATCTCGTATCCGGTGTCGGCCATCATCGTCTCCGGCACGAACAGCGAATGGAATCCGCACGAGATCGTGCATGTGGTGTTGGCACGGTACGAGAGCGCCGTCCCGGTGATCCGCGAGGGGATCGCCACCTACATGGGAGGAAGTCTTGGAAAGCCCTTCGATGTGCTCCTCGAGGAGTATCTGGCCACCCATGCTCCCGAGAAGATGCCCTCGTTGCGGCAACTCTTCGAGAGGGCCACGCAAGAGGAACAGTATGTGCTCGGCGCGGCCTTGTGCAAGGCCGTGTTCGAACGGCAGGGGAGGGACGGACTTGTAACTCTTTTGACCGCGAGCACGCCGTTGCGCGCGATGGATCACATTGCACGGATCCTGGGCATCAGCAGGGAGGCACGTGACGCGTCGCTCCATCCGATCATTTCGGACGTGAACGCAACCCAAAAGAACGCCGTTCGTAGCGGCCTGCGCTGATCGGCTCCGTATCTTCGCAACCCATATTCTGGCGCATCACAACTAGGAGATCACTGTATGAAGCGAGTCCTCTCGCCAATGATGGTCGTTGTCGCATGTTTGGCCGTGCTGCTCGTTGGCACACCGACCATGAGCACGGCTCAAGTAGACCTCAACAAGGTCATTCAGCCCAATGGCGACATCACGATCGGCACGTTGCCGAACGGCCTCAAGTATTACGTGAAGAAGAACGGGCAGCCCAAGAACCGGCTCGAACTCATGCTCGTGGTCAATGCAGGCGCTGTGCTGGAAGACGACGATCAGAACGGTCTCGCACACTTCTGCGAACACATGGCCTTTAACGGTACTCGCTTCTTTCCGAAGCAGGAACTCGTGAACTTCCTAGAGTCGACAGGTATTCGCTTCGGCGCCGACCTGAACGCCTATACGAACCAGGAAGAAACGGTCTACATGCTCACAGTGCCTCTCACAGGCGGCGGGACCTTCTCGAAGGGATTCGAAGTGCTGCGCGACTGGGCACGCTTCGTAACGTATGATGACAAGGATATCGAAGAAGAGCGCGGCGTGGTCACCGAAGAATGGCGTTTGCGCCGCGGTGCAGAGGAGCGCGTACGGAAGGCGCACAATCCGGCACTGTATGGTGATTCGAAGTACGTCCGTCGCGACGTGATCGGTGATACGGCCGTGTTGGCACATACGCCGGCAGATCGCCTTCGTGCATTCTACAAGACGTGGTATCGGCCCGAGAACATGGCCGTGATCGTGGTGGGTGATGTGGACGTGAAGGATGTGCTGCCACTCATCGAAAAGCACTTCTCCTTCTCGGCCGATGTGAGCGGAGCGCAACCAGCTCGACCTTCGGCGGTGTTGCCAAGCCATAATGAGACCATCGTCTCGATCGCGTCGGACCCTGAGCTGCAAACAGCGCGCGTGTCCATCTATAACAAGCGTCCGGCTCGGAAGACCGCTACGATGGGCGACTTCCGTCGCGACATCGTGACCCAGCTCATGTCGTCGATGCTCTCCACTCGACTGCAGGAACTCACACGCAAGGCAACACCTGCCTTTGCCGCTGCCTTTGCAGGTCAGACAAGTCTCACACGCGAGACCATGGCCTATATCGTGAGTGCAACGGCCGCAGACAAGAACATCATGAAGAGCATGAATGCTGTGCTCACCGAGGTGGCCCGTGCACAACGTCACGGCTTCACGCAATCCGAACTGGATCGAGCGAAGAACGAGATGATGTCGCGCATGGAAGCATACTACAACGAGCGCGATAAAACGGAATCGTCCGCACTTGCTCGTGAATACATGCGCAACTACCTCGATGGTGAGGCGATTCCGGGGATCGCCATGGAGTACGATATCTACAAGCGCCTCACACCGGATGTCACACTTGCCGATGTGAAGGCATCGATCAATGAGTTCACACCCAATGAAGATCGCGTGATCACCGTGTCGGTGCCGGAAGGCAACGGCTACATGAAGCCAACTGAACAGGACGTGAATGCCTTGGTCGCTGCTGTGGCCGCCAAGACCATCGAGCCATGGGTAGACGCCGCACCGGTGAAACCGCTGATGGAGAAGGAGCCCGTTGCCGGATCCATCAAGGAACGGAAGGAACTACCAGAAGTGGGCGCGACGATGCTCACGCTATCCAATGGTGCCAAGGTCATCCTCAAGAAGACGGACTTTAAAAACGACGAGATCCTATTCAACGCATGGAAGTCCGGCGGTACATCGTTGGCACCGGAGGCAGACATCGTCACGGCAGACCTCGCTGCGGCCATCGTGGACGAAGGTGGGATCGCATCATTCGATGCCAATACGCTGGCCAAGGTGCTGCAAGGGAAGAACATTGCGATCTCGCCCTTCATCAATGAAGACCGTGAGGGCTTCACAGGTCAGACCTCGCCGAAGGACATGAAGACCTTCATGGAATTGCTTCACTTGTACTTCACGGCGCCACGGAAGGACTCGGCCGGATTCGAATCACTGAAGGCGAAGATCCGCACGCAGTTGGAGAACAAGGCAAAGAGTCCGGAGGCCACGCTCTTCGACACCATTGCCGTTGCATGGTCGAACAATCACCCGCGGAAGCGTCCGCTTACCATTGCCGCACTTGACAAGGTAAGCCTCGATAAGGCCTTCGCGTTCTACAAGGAACGCTTCAAGAGCGCTGCCGACTTCACCTTCTGCTTTGTGGGCAATTTCGACGAAGCCGCCATCGAGAAAGATCTCGCCACCTACGTTGCGAGCATTCCCGGTGGACCAACAAAGGAAACATGGAAGGACAACAAGATCCGCATGCCAAAGGGTGCGATCCACAAGACCGTGTACAAGGGAAAAGATGCAAAGAGCACCGTGGTGGCAGCATTCCACGGTTCGATGAAGTATTCACCGGCAACACGCTACGACATGATCGCACTCACAGAAGTGATGAACATCCGACTGCGTGAAGAGATGCGCGAGAAGCTCAGCGGAGTCTACTTCGTACAGGTGCAACCGCAGCCATCGAAGTTCCCTGTGGAAGAGTATGTGCTCTCGATCTTCTTCGGATGCAATCCGGACCGTGTTGACGAAATGCTCGCCGTGGTCAAGAAAGAAGCAGAATACTTGCGCAACAACAAGGTCGACGATTCCTACATCCAAAAGGTGAAGGAGATCCAGACCAAGGAGCGTGAAGTGAATTTGAAGAAGAATCAGTTCTGGACATCGGCTATGCCGAAGATCCTCTTCGAAGGCGAACCGCTTTCGGTGATCAAGGAGCGCGACACCTTCATCAAGAACCTCACGGCTGCACAAGTACAAGCTGCGGCGAAGGCCTACCTCGACCTCGGAACGTTCAGCACGATCATCCTGAAGCCCGAGACGAAGTGATCTGCCGATAATACCGCTCGTTCCTGAAGGGCGCGAACGTTACTTGCCCAGAGTTTCAATGCTCAGCATGTTCGTTCGCGCCCTTCCTACGAGTGGCCGACCGATCGTGAACACGACAATGGAGCCCGGACCAAAGTGCTTGTTGGCGAGGAGTTCATCCTTGATGTACTCGATCGTTTCATCCGTTGTGGTGATAGTATCCACCACCCATCCGGTAACGCCCCAAAGGAGTCCCATTCTGCGTGCCACAGAGCGCATCGTCGTTATGGCCAGGATGGGAGCACGCGGACGTCGGTTCGAGATCAACCGCGCGGTCTGTCCGCTATAGCTCAGCGACGCGATCCCGCTCACGCGGGCTTCTTCTGCAATGCGGGCCGCCGCAATGGCGATCGAATCCGTGTTCCGTTCGCTTGGCGAATAGGTGAGCGACTCGTCGTGATGCAGATATCCGTCGGCAGTGAGTTCGTTCTCTGCCTGGGTGCAGATCTTGCGCATATAGTGCACCGCCTCGATGGGATAGGCGCCAACCGACGTTTCGGCACTTAACATCACCGCATCGGTGCCGTCGAGAACGGCATTGGCAACATCGCTCGCTTCGGCACGTGTGGGACGTGGGTTGTAGATCATCGACTCCAGCATCTGCGTGGCCGTGATCACCGGCTTGGCCTTGAGATTGCACATGGAGATGATCTTCTTCTGGACGATCGGCACGAGCTCTGCGGCGATCTCCACACCAAGGTCACCCCGTGCCACCATGACGGCATCGGACACATCGATGATCTTTTCCATGTTCTCGAGCGCTTCGGGCTTTTCGATCTTTGCGATCACCCACTGCGTTCCGCCATACTTCGTGATGTACTTGCGCACATTCTCCACGTCGGTGGCTGTGCGCACGAAGGAGATTGCGATGTAGTCACACTCATGTTCGATGGCAAAGCGAATATCGGCGCGATCCTTCGTGGTGATGGACGCTTGCGAAACGGCAGTGTGTGGAAGATTGATGCCCTTGCGTGGCTTCAGAATTCCGCCATTCACGACGAGTGCCTTCACGATGCCGTTCGTCGTGCCTTTCACTTGCAGTTTCAACAGTCCATCATCCAACAGCAAGTGATCCCCTTTGGATACATCCGTCCCGATCGTTGGGTAGTTCACGGGGATCATGTCGTCTGCCGGCTTGAGTTTCTGTGCGCGGATCGTGCTCACATCGGCCAGATACACATCACGACCCGGACTCAACACCATCGACTCGCGATCGGAGAAATCTGCTACGCGGATCTTCGGACCTTGCAGGTCGGCGATGATCGGAATGTTCAATCCAAGTTTTTCCTCGGCCTTGCGGATCACGTCGATGTAGATCTCGTGACTCGAATAGGAACCGTGCGACATGTTCAGACGAAATGCATTGGCACCCGCCTTGATCATGCTTACGACCTTTTCAACGCTTGCAACGGCCGGACCCATCGTACAGAGGATCTTCGCCTTTTGATGCAGGAATGCATTCGCATGTGTCATATCGACCTTCTTGGCTGTGGACTCATGAACGGCTCAATCGAACGTGCCGTACCGCTTGCTTCATCGATCAGCACGTGCACACCGCACACGCGCACATCGCGTTCGGCTACTTCGTACTTGTGTGCTGTTTGCAAGAGAAAACGCTTGATGGCCACGTCCTTCTTCATACCGAGCACACTATCGTACGGACCCGACATGCCCGTATCTGAAATGAACGCCGTGCCTTGCGGAAGAATGGTGGCATCGGCTGTTTGCACATGTGTGTGGGTACCGAGGACGGCGCTCACCGATCCGTCGAGATACCACCCCATGGCGATCTTCTCTGCCGTTGCATCGGCATGGAAGTCCACCACGACCATCTTCGTCTGCGCCTTGATCTTGGCCAATGCGGCCGTGGCGCTCTTGAACGGACAGTCGATGGCCTGCATGTAAACACGTCCTTGGATCTGCAACACACCGATCGTGCGTTGGTCGGGAAGGGTGATCACATACCACCCACGTCCGGGATTCTCTTGCGGATAATTGTGAGGGCGGAGAACATTTGGCGTGGAGGCAAGGAGGGGACGCGCCTTCCAGTTCTCCCAAATGTGATTGCCCGTGGTGATGCAGTGCACTCCTGCGTCGAAGAGCTGTTTCGCCTCGACCTCTGAGAGTCCCTTGCCATCGACGATGTTCTCACCATTCACGATGACGCATTCGGCGGAAAATCGCTCGATGAGAACTGGAAGCTGACGTAGGACCTCTCGAAGACCAACATGGCCAACAACGTCGCCAATAAAGAGCACTGAAAGGTCTCGTGCCACGGATGGACTCGCAAGGAATGAACAAAGCGAACAAAGATACGAGGGTGTGTGGCTAAATTCGTGGATACTCGAAAGGAAGTCATGTCAACTCGCATTTACACGAAAACCGGCGACGACGGAACCACAGGTCTGTTCGGCGGTAGTCGTGTCTCAAAGGATCACCTCCGAATTCACGCCTATGGAACGGTGGACGAGTTGAATTCGATCATTGGCATCGCACTCACACAGGACATGCCTCTCGACGTCCGCGAACAGCTCCTTGCCATCTCGTCGGAACTGTTCACGGTAGGGGCAGACCTCGCCACACCGCTGGATCCGCCGCCCGTGTATGATATTCCGCGCGTGGTCGAGGAACATATCCTCGATCTTGAGGGTCATATCGACGCCTTCGATGCAGAACTGTCGCCACTGAAGAATTTCATTCTTCCGGGGGGCACACCTGCGGCGGCGCAGTTGCACTTGGCAAGGACGGTATGCCGACGTGCAGAGCGACTTACCGTCTCCTTGGCCATACACGAAGATCTTGGCGGATTCGTAGTTCGCTACCTGAACAGACTGTCAGACTATCTGTTCACGGCAGCACGCATCGTCAACCACCGTGCCGGCATCGAAGACACGCCGTGGCGCCCTCGGGCCTAAGCGAAATCGAGGCAAGCACCCAGTCCACGTATATTTGTCGTTCTGATTCACCAGTTGTTCACTCAAGGAGTATCTGCTATGAAGCATCTGTTAAAGCTCAACATTGTTGTGCTGGCATTGACCGCATTGGTCATGGTCGGCTGTAATACGAATGATGTCGTCGATCCAGGACCGAAGACCGCACCAGCCGCACCAACGAATCTCATGGCAAAGTCCGTCAACGAAACGACAGTTGGACTCAAGTGGACGCCATCCACGGGTTCGGTTACGCCAACCGGATACAAGATCATCGTTCGTGAAAAAGGCGCTGCGTCATCCGTCTTGTACGACGCAGGGACAGCAACTGCTGTTAACGTGCCTTCCCTTACCGAAGGCAAGATCTATGAATTCTCTGTGTATGCTGTGAACGATACGGCAAAGAGTGCCGCAACCTCCGTGGTCGAGTGGGCACCTGCTCGCCGTGCCACCGGCACGTTCAAGCTCTATTCGTCGAACAATACGACCAATGGTTCCGGTCTTGCCATCGTTGGCATGACGTCGCCTGCTGTATTGAAGATCTCCCAGGGCGACCTGTGGGACATTTGCTTTGATGATAAGACAGCCGGCGATCCGCTTCTGGGCTCACCAGGACAAAGCCGCTATGTCGATAACAACTACAAGTTCCCGAACGGTAAGGATGCCAAGGTCGTCTACCTTGCAACGCTTCAGTATCCTGGCGTGAACTCGATCGACGAGATCTATGAGACATCGGCACTCATGATCCCTTCATCGAACGGCGAGAAGATGCTCAAGCTCAACACGGTCACGGGTACGACCGGCTTCGGCTTCGTGATCGGTACGAAGAACGCAGACAACTCTGTGAACTTCGCCAAGATCGTCGTGAAGCGTGTTGGTGGAAACCTTGTTCAAGGTACCGGTGCTGATTCCTTCGTTGAGTGCGAAGTATCGTATCAGTACATCAAGGACGTTCCATACGCACTGCGTGCAGCATTCGAGAACTACAACTCCAGTGTTCATGCACCACGCGGCAAGTTCTAAGCGTTCCGCAACGAACCATCGATAAATGAAAAAAGGGCATCCGATATCATCGGATGCCCTTTTTCATTTCTGCGTCGTTCGTTGGTCTTAGCGGCTCTTGCGAACTTGGATCGTGGTGGCGGTGCCTTCTGCCTTTGGCTCGGTGGTCACCTTCACATCCACACCGGTGGACTTCTTCGGTGTTGCCTTCTTCACGGCCTTGGTTGCGGCTTCAGCCATTTTCACCGAGTCAGCAACACGGATCGAATCCTTGATCTTCGTGCTATCGACCGGAGGCGGTGGTGGTGGTGTTGTTGGTGCCTCTTCGACAACAGCCGGCTTTGGCTCTTCAGCCTTTTGGCAACCCACGGACAGAAACGCCACGGCAGCAACGATCCCCGCTGCCTTCATGAACATAGAACCCTTCATGTGATCTCCTCGAACAATTGGTGATAGAGTGGTCTGGATGTCGAATTACTGTTTCTTACGAAGTCGCGCCCCAAACGCCCCATCCATTTTATGAATGTGCGGGAATGTTTGCAAGTAACCATCCTTACAGACGGGTTCTTGCAAAAAGTATTCCGCGGGCTCGAGCTCGAATTCGGGGTGTGACGCAAGGAATCGCTCAACTGTTCCCATGTTCTCCTCCGGCTCGATCGTGCAGGTGCTGTACACCAGTATACCGCCGGGCTTGACGAGGGAGGCGGCATGGTCCAGCATGGTGAACTGGATCTTGCTCATCGACCGCACGTCGTCGAGGTCTCGACGCCATTTGATGTCAGGTTTCTTCTGCAGGGTACCCAGGCCGCTACACGGAGCGTCCACAAGGACCAGGTCTGCCTGTTCTTTCGGTTTGAACTCGCGTGCGTCACCGTGGACCGTCTCGACGATGGTCACACCGGCACGGGAGGCATTGTCGCTGATGAGCCTCAGCTTGCTCTCATACTTGTCGAGGGCCACAACGCGACCCTTGTTCTGCATCAGTTCACCGCAGTACACAGACTTCCCGCCTGGAGCGGCACAGAGGTCGTAGACCAGCATGCCGGGCTTGGGATCGGCCAACTGCACCACCAGCGATGCGCTTGCATCCTGAATGCTCACTTGTCCTTCTTCGAAGAGCGGCGTGTTCCGAATGTCGCGCAGCGACGTGATCAGCACACTGGACGTGTGCATGGTGCCCACTTCGTGCTTGATCTCTTGTGCCGTGAGATAATCACGCACGGCCTGCACGGACGTTTTCAGCAGGTTCACCCGCATGGTGAGCATCGGACGTTGATTGTTGGCGTTCAACAAGGCCTCGGCGGCCTCGGATCCCATGCGCTCGAGATATCGACGCACCATCCATTGTGGGTGGGCATAGACGATGCTCAGATAGAGCACTTCGTTCTCTTCACGAGCCGGGTAGCGGATGTTCGTCAGGTTGCGCAAGACGTTGCGCAGTACGCCATTCACGATGCCGGCATGACGTTCACCCTTGAAGCCCTTGACGATCTCCACCGATTCATTGATGGCGGCAGGGGCAGGGATCTTCGATAGGAAGAGCATCTGGTAGAGGGCGATCCGGAGGGAGTTCTTCACCAACGGAAGGCACTTCGTGAATTCACCGTGATAGAAGCCGGTGAGCACCCAGTCGATCCTGGACTGCCACCGCACACAACCATTGACGAGTTCTGTGCAAAGCGCGCGATCGGCCGGTGACAGTTCGGTGCGGCGGAGTTCTCCGTCGAGCAGTTTGTCGACGTAGGAGTCGCTGCTCTCATAGCGGCTCAGCAGCTTGACAGCGATACCTCGGGCAGTTTCAAAAATGGGCGCCGTGGACGTTGGCTGCGACGAGGGTGGGTTTTCTGGTGTCATGGAACGTAACGAAATCGGCGTTCATGCATCGTACGAAACAGAACGGCCGAAGAAGGTGCTTGAATAGTTTCCCGAACGGCAATATTACTCAATTAATTCCCTTGCGTTGAAGGATCGGTCATGGTAGATTTCGCCCCCGACACATCCCTTCCCACCTGCCCGCCCTTCCCTATGTCCCGTCTTTTCGTGACCATGATCCTGCTCGCGGCATTCGTCTGCGGAGCGTTTCGGGGCAGTGCGCAGGAAAATGTGATGGATTCGGACCCGCTGATGGCTCGTAAGCGGCTTGTCTACTCTATGGTGGGTCCCTATGGCGGGTTCTCGTTCAGCAACCAGGGCGGAACCTTCACCACGGCCTGCAACTGCGAATTCACCGGGGGAGCGGGTACCAACTTCGTTGGCGGCATCGTGTTCGAGCGCCTGACGCGGTCCAGGATCACCTGGGGAGCCACGCTGGGCTACGATGACCGGAGCATCACGGCGGCGTTTCAAGAAGTGGAAGGCGTTGTCCAGCGTTCTCCGAGCACCGGCAGGGAGTATACCGTCCCGATCACGTTCCGGAACGAGGCGGTCACGGGGATCCAGATGATCACGGCCATGCCGTTCGTGAAGTACCACCTCATGGACTGGCTGTTCGTCCGGGGAGGCCCTTCGGTGTCGTACATCTTCAACAGCACGGTGAAACACACAAAAGAATTGCTCACGGAAACAGTGTCGTTCCCAACCGGGGAGATCGCAACGGTTTCGTTGCCGGGAACGGATGCAAGGAGCGTGGTCTTGGAGGATGGACCCATGCCACAGATCAATCCACTGCAAGTGGGACTGACAGCGGCGATGGGCCTTGAATTCCGCGTCGGGAAGAAGTTCCTGCTCGCGCCGATCGCCCAGTATACGTTCCCGTTCACAACGATCTCGGAGCGGGGTGACGGGTTCACGATCCGGTCGTTTCAGGTCCTTATCGAGGGCCGCTGGATCCTGTGATCGTGGTCAAATGTGACATTTGGTTTTGCGAGTAGCGGGCAATTCTCTATTTTTTCCGTTCGACGCGAGAATGGAGTGTGGAAAACACTCCTCAGCATGGGCGACTACCTTTTTCATGTATCGGGATGTGTGTTATGCAGCGTTTTTTCTTTGTCGTGTGGTGTCTGGTCCTGTCCACAGGAATCGGACGGGCTGCTGCTCCAACGAACAACGAACCCACGTTGTACGGTGTGGTGATCGAATCGTCGACGGCACCCCAGGACGGCAATGCACGCGGCGATATTCTTGACGATCCAAAGAAGATCCGCATTCTGAACCTCGGCAAGGTGATCAACCACGCCGGCTTGGACTACGGTCCGACCATCAGTGCTGATGGCAAGACGTTGTATTTCGTGTCGAACCGAAAGGGAGGCCGCATCACCCGTGATGGCGACTTCTCCCACGACTTCTGGGCAGCCAAGAAGCTCAATAACCTCGACACGGTGTTCTTTTCGCCCTACAACATCGATACGGTGGATGCCGGCGTGAACAGTGTGTTCAACGAAGGCGTGGCGACCATCGCTGCCGACCGTCAGACACTCTATTTCACGGGCTGTAACCGCCCGGACGGCTTGGGCGACTGCGATATCTACGTTTCCGAAGTGCAAGGCGATCGCTGGGGCAAGCCGGTCAACCTTGGTCCGAACGTCAACTCCGAGTTCTGGGATTCCCAGCCGACGATCTCTCCCGACAAAACACGTCTGTACTTCGTCTCGAACCGCCCATCGCCAACGAATCCCGATGGTGAAGGTGAAACGGATACCGACATCTGGTACAGCGAATACGACGACGACATGAACGAATGGAAGAAGGCCAAGAACCTCGGACCGGACGTGAACACGGCAAAGCGCGAAGCATCGCCTTTCATCGGTGCCGACGGAAACACGCTCTTCTTTGCTTCGGACGGACATGTTCCGAACATGGGCGGTCTGGACTTCTACCGTACGAAGCGCACCGGCGAGAAGGACCGTGAAGGTCGCGACCGCTTTGCGAAGCCAACGCAACTTCCGGCACCGATCAACACGAAGGAAGACGAACAGTTCATCTCCTTGCCGGCATCCGGCGACGTGCTGTACTTCTCGTCCCGCCGCAAGGACCTTCCCGGATTCCAAGGCGACCTCGACATCTTCATGGCCTTCATCCCGACGTACTTCCGCGCTGTGAACCTTATCGTGAACGTGATCGACGAATGTACCGGTCAGGCCATCCCTGCCACGGTCACCTTCAAGAACATGAAGACAGGTCGCTCGGTCAAGGATAGCGTGAACACTTCGTCTCACGTGGAGTCGAACACCATTGTCACGAACGACGACTACGGTACGGGCGCAGCGAAAGAGCCGATGGTGCAGTTCGCCGTCACGGCCTTCTCACCAGCCTATGGCGAGCGTAGCATCAATGTTGACGTTGAAGATCCAGGTGAGACCACCGATGCCAACGCCTTGAACGGCGGCGAGATCCGCAAGACGATCATGCTCGGCCAACGTCCGGTGATCGGTTCCGAAATGGCCTTCTCGGCTTGGTCCAAGCAGAAGAACAATGCCTTCCGTGGTCTCGTGATGGAAGAGAAGGCAACGATCATCCTTTATCCGCTCCTGAACTACATCTTCTTCGATCTGAACAGCGCCGACTTCCCGTCGCGCTACACGCTCTTCAAGAACGCTT
This sequence comes from Kapaibacterium sp. (SeqCode), assembly GCA_044224925.1. Taxonomy (GTDB): domain Bacteria; phylum Bacteroidota; class Ignavibacteria; order Kapaibacteriales; family Kapaibacteriaceae; genus Kapaibacterium. The sequence continues at coordinate 8,624 of JBGAJM010000008.1, read as the reverse complement.
CGCAAACGGCGAACTTCAACGACGAGAAGATCCCCGGTGGTACGTTCGACAAGTACTACACGGTGCTCAACATCTACGGCTATCGCCTGAAGAAGTATCCAAATGTGAAGCTCGAGCTGGTCGGATGTTTGGATGAGACGAACGAAGACAAGAACTCCGATCTTTCCAAGCGCCGTGCCGAAGTGGTCTTCAACTATCTGAAGAACATCTGGGGCATCGACGAAAGCCGCATGAAGATCACGTCGCGCGGTTGGCCGGCACTGAAGTCCAACATCAAGGATTCCTTCGGTATCGTCGAGAACCGCCGCACCGAGATCCTCTTCAACGGCGATCCGGAAGATGTATGGCAGTGCATGCGTCCGATCCTCGACAACGATCCAACGCTCACGCCTGATCCTGACAAGATGAACTTCACCATGAAGAACGGTATCGACAACGAGATCGTTGCTTCACGTCGCATCGAAGTGATGCGCAATGGTCAGCTCTGGAAGACACTCAAGGAAATTGGAACGGTCGATCCTACAAAGGAATGGGACTGGGCCAATGAGTTAGGTGATTATCCAAAGGACGAAGTGCCTTACGAGTGTACGCTGATCGTAACGTCGAAGAACGGCACGGAATGTCGCTCTGAAGTTCACAAGATCCCTGTCAAGCAGATCAGCACCAAGGAAGTTGCCACAACACGCGGTGAGCAGAAGACGCTTGAGAAGTACAACCTCATTCTCTTCCCGTTCGACAAGTACGAAGCAGGTCCGTTCAACGAGCGCATCTTGCAAGAGTATGTGTACCCACGCGTGAAGGCGAACTCTGAGATCCATGTTGAAGGTCACACAGACGTTGTTGGTATGTACGAGCACAACAAGAAGCTGTCTGAGAATCGCGCAGGAACGGTCAAGAAGGGCGTCGATGCCAAGACCGGTGGCAAGTATCTGAGCCTCGAGAGCATCGGTACCGGTGAGGATCAAGAACTGTACACGAACAATCTGCCAGAAGGTCGATTCTTCAACCGTACGGTACAGGTTCGCATCGAGACACCGCTCGATCTTTCCGGCCAGCCCTAAGCATACATTCGTTCATTGTTTGAACTCAAAGGAGGATGGAAACATCCTCCTTTTTTTTACCGCGTATGATCCACTGGAATGTAAGCCCGATCGCCTTTGACCTTGGATTCATTGCTCCACGGTGGTATGGCGTGCTGTTCGCAACAGCGTTCTTCCTCAGCTATGTTGTGATGCGGAAGATCTATGAGCGTGAAAAGCGCACGCAGGTGGATCTCGACGCGCTAACGATCACTGTGATCGTGTCGACGATCGTTGGTGCGCGGCTTGGTCACGTCTTCTTCTACGAGCCGAGCATCATGCTCAACGATCCGTTGGAGACGTTCGCCGTATGGCACGGTGGCCTTGCAAGTCACGGCGGCGCATTGGGCATCATCACCGGTCTGTGGATCTATCACAAGCGCCGTCCGTCCTTCTCCTTCATCTGGTTGCTCGATCGCCTTGCCATCGTTGCCGCACTGAGTGGAATGTGCATTCGCATTGGCAATCTCTTCAACTCCGAGATCATCGGACACGAGACCACCGTGCCCTGGGCATTCGTGTTCGAGCGCGTCGACATGCTTCCTCGCCACCCTACGCAGATCTATGAGGCCCTTGTCTGCCTTGCGCTGTTTGTGTTGCTGTGGCGTATGTACAACGCCGGCGTGGCCATGCGGGCGCCAGGTCGATTGATCGGAACGTTCCTCGTGCTGCTTTTCACGGCGCGGTTCCTCATCGAGTTCCTGAAGGAACGTCAGGTGGAATTCGAGAACGCACTTCCCATCGATATGGGACAGATCCTGAGCATTCCGTTCGTGGTCGTTGGTGTGTGGCTTCTACTTCGAGATCGGACTAAATGAGGCGACCATACTGATAAGGTCGTTCTTGGTGTTGGCGTCGGTTGCGTGCACATTGTAATTGGCAGCAGCAACATAGGCAAGGCCGTTGCTGATCACGACCTTCATGTAGGACTGACCGCCATTCTCCGCATTGGTGAACGTGAGAAACGCTGTCTGATTGGCCTCGTCGTATCGGACGGTAGGGTTCTGGTCGATCAAGCCGATCTGCTTCATGCTTTCAACGGTAAGCTCCACACAACTACGCACGTCCGAACACCCTTGCATGGGACCTCGAGTCACATTCAGGAACTCTCCACCGGCACCACGGATCTGTGTGACGGGCACAAGAGGGTTCTGAAATCCCTCGTCGTCGTTCTGAATGGACCATGCCGATGGGTTGCCAGCAGAGATCACAAACCCCGCTTTGCGGTTGATCAGATTCTTGCCGACGAACTTGCCGGCATCGATCACCTGTCCGCTGGCCTCCACGCGTTGCACGACACTATCGCTGATCGTTCCCGTGCTGAACTGCACATCTCCACTTGACGTTTGAAGCGAGGACGATGGTTGTTGGATCTGTTCTCCAATGGGCTTGTCAAGGCTCACCTTGAATTTTCCCGACGTGATGTCGATGTCCAGATCGCCCTTGCGATCGCCAACGGTATTGAAGAACAGGATCATCGCCAATACGCCAAGCACCCCACCGGCCCCTACGGTGATCATCAGTCGCTTGGTCTTTTCGCGTTCGACGGCAATGTTGGTTTCGTCGGACATGGCCCCTCCACAGTGAAGGCTCAAACATACGCCTGCAAGCGGTAATTTCGTGCAACAACGATCATCACGAACACAGAGGCGTACATGTCGATCCAAACGATCACGGTCATCGGTGCCGGCACCATGGGAAATGGTATCGCGCACGTATCCGCACAACACGGTTTCACGGTCACCTTGTGCGACGTGAGCCAGGCCGCGCTTGACAAGGCCATGAAGACCATCACGGGCAACCTCGACCGTCAGGTGAAGAAGGAAGCGATCACCGAGGACGAGAAGAACGCCACCCTTGCACGCATCACCACGCAAACATCCCTCGAAGAAGCGGCACGCGCTGCAGATCTTGTGATCGAGGCCGCCAGCGAGCGTCTCGAGATCAAGCAACAGATCTTCGCCACACTGGATGCCGTCTGCAAGCCCGACGCCATTCTTGCATCGAACACATCGTCCATTTCCATCACGCTTCTTGCAGGCGGTACGAAGCGCGCCGACAAGTTCATCGGCATGCACTTCTTCAATCCGGTACCGGTGATGAAGTTGTGTGAGATCATTCGCGGTCTTGCCACGAGCGACGAGACGTATGCAACGGTGAAGGACATGGCAGAGAAGCTCAGCAAGGTCCCCGTGGAAGTGCAAGACTATCCCGGTTTCATCAGCAATCGCATTCTCATGCCCATGATCAACGAGGCGGTGTACTGTGTGATGGAAGGGATCGCATCCATCGAGGACATCGACACGGTGATGAAACTTGGTATGGCGCATCCGATGGGCCCGCTCACGCTTGCCGACTTCATCGGTCTTGACGTCTGCCTCAGCATCATGGAGGTCTTGCACGACGGACTTGGCGACACGAAGTACCGTCCATGTCCACTGCTTCGCAAAATGGTGGCAGCAGGGCAGTTAGGGCGGAAGAGTGGCAAGGGCTTCTACGCGTATTGAGCTCACACGAGCGGATGCGATCGTACGCCTAAGTGCGCTGTTCGCAGCCGTGTCGCAAGCGATCGGTTTGCTGGTCTTCGTGCGAACACAGCCGATCGTGGTGGCCGATCTCGACCTGTCAACACTGCAATCGGCACTCTACAACCCGCACGGCTACTTGATCCCGGCCATCGGAACATTGATCAGCATGCTGCTCCTGCTGCGAAGTTCCTACGATGTCTATCAACGATTTCATGCAACAGCGCCACGCCCCGCCATCTTTGGCAGCGTGGCGCTGTTCGTTTCCATGGTCCTGTTCATTGCGAACGATGTGCACGCCATTGCCAAGCTCGATCTCTGGAAGCTCCATGGTGTATTCGCGCGTACGGGCTTCGGCTTTCTGCTTGTGGCTCATATCTCCATCGCTTACGCGGCGGGTGAACGCTATCGCATGCACGGCATCGTTGGAGCTTGCTGCTTCCTTCTTGCAGCGATCATCGTTGCCTTCAATATCGGATCGCTCTTTGGGGTGAGCGAGGTGATCTATCTCGTCACCTTCTACACGTCCACCTACACACTGCTACGCGCTGCCGAGGAAGGTTCGGTCTCCACCCATTCATGAAAACCAGCGGATGTGGTGTTGTGGCGCGTACCACGTTGTGGTGACACCAACGACGTCGGTGCCAACGCTCGGTGCACGACGGATGATCGGTGTGCCGTTGGAGATCCCGTGGATGAGCCACTCATGACCGATGAACTCAATGGCCTGAATGGAGACCTCGAGCGGGATGCTTGTATCGGTGTTCTCCAGCGAGATGTTCTCAGGACGTATGCCAAGCGTTCTACCGCTGTGGGGCATCAAGTTCATGGACGGACTTCCGGTGAACGATGCCACAAAGGGCGTCGCCGGGTTGTCGTAGATCTCGCGTGGTGTTCCAACTTGCTGCAGCGTTCCTTCGTTGAGGATGGCCATGCGATCGCTCATCGTCATGGCCTCGACCTGATCATGTGTCACATAGACGCTCGTCACACCAAGTCGACGTTGCAAGGCGCGGATCTCGGCACGCATGTGCGTGCGCAGTTGTGCATCGAGATTGGAAAGTGGCTCGTCGAAGAGGAAGACGCGGGGCTTACGAATGATGGCGCGACCGAGAGCAACGCGTTGACGTTGACCGCCCGACAGTTGCTTGGGCTTGCGATCCAGGAGCGACGTGATATCGAGCATCCTTGCCACCTCGCCTACCCTTGCCTCGATCTCTGCCTTGGTGACCTTGCGCACGGAAAGAGGGAATCCAAGGTTCTGTGCAACGCTCAAGTGCGGATAGAGTGCATAGTTCTGAAAGACCATGCCAACGTCGCGCTTGCGCGCCTCGACATCGTTCATGCGCTCGCCGTCGAAGAGGAGGGAGCCATCGGTGACGGATTCCAATCCGGCGATCATGCGGAGCAGTGTGCTCTTGCCAGAGCCGGACGGACCGACGAGCACGAAGAACTCGCCCGGTTCGATCGTGAAGGAGACCGACCGAAGTGGAGTGACCTTGTCATACGACTTCGAAACGTTGTCGAACGTGATGCTCGTCATGGCTTGTCCAATTGTTCATAGAGCTTGCGCTCCTCGTCGGTGAGTGACGTGGGAATATGCGCCTTCACCGTAACATACAAATCTCCGCGCTTGTCGGATGAGCCGTAGACGGGCATTCCAAGTCCGCGCAGTCGAAACCGTGCATCCGGCTGTGTACCGGCAGGGATCGTGAGCATGGCCGTGCCGCTCAAGGTTTGTACGGGATGTTTCTTTCCGAGGACGAGCGTTGTGATGGGCAGCACTTCGGTGCATGCGAGGTCGTTCCCGTCTCGCACATACCGATGGTCTGTTGCAATACGCACTTCAAGGATGCCTTGCGGGATCTTGAGTTGTTGTTTGTCGGCAATGCCCGGCTTGAACGTGATGTCGATCTTCTCGTTGCCGAGGGCAAGTCGTTTGCTCACACCCGTGAATGCTTCTGCGAGGGAGAGGGTGACGCTGTAGATGCGTTGTTGCGGCTTGGGTTGACGTTGTCGTGTACGACCTCCACCGCCACTGCCGAACATCGCCTCGAAGAAATCCGACATCGTTGCGCCTTCGCCGAAGATGTCGCTCAGGTCTCCTTCGAACTGCTGTCCACCACCTTGCGAGAAGGCATCGAACGACGTGTTCCCGCCACGTCCGCCTTGCGACTTGAATTGCTGATACTGATTCGACAGCGCATCGTACTTCGCCTTCTTCTCGGGATCGCTCAGTACCTCATTCGCTTGCGAGATGCGTTTGAAATTCTCTTCGGCCGTAGGATCGTTCGGGTTCGCATCCGGATGATACTTGCGTGCAAGAGATCGAAACGCCTTCTTGATGTCGTCGGCAGAAGCGTTGCGTTCGAGGCCAAGGTCCTTATAGTAGTCGCGGTATTCCATGTGGTGATAGACGGATCAGTCCGTTCCTTCGTGGTCAGAGCACATCGCCCAGACCCAAGTGATACCAACGTTTCAAGAAGATCGCGAAGAGGATCAGAAAGACCGTGCCAACGAAGAGCAGCACGCCGATCACTTTCCCGGCAGAGGTGCGCGTGGTGCGCAACGAAGCCTTGACAACGGCTTCTGTGAGTTTTTCAACGTAGGCGAAGAGCGGCACAAAGATCAGCACGATCGTGCCCATGCCAAGCAGTGTTGCCGTGACGGGACGGAACTGTTCGGTCTCGCTCATGATCTTGTCTTCCACCAATCCCGTCAGCAGATACGAGACCAGAACGGTCACCGTGAAGATCACGGCCTTTGTCACATGCTTCATCATTCGACGAACTTTCTAGTACAGTTCTGCGGGGATGGTGTGGTGCATCTTCTCGATATGCAGTTCCACATCGCCATGTTCCGTGGTGGTGAACATCTGCTCGAACTTCGAGCCCCATGCCACCTCGTTCCCCTTGTAGGAATAGCGCGAATAGAAATGCTGTCCGACCGTGTCGTCGAAGGCATTCAGGATCACGAGGAACTCTGCATTGCGATCGATCAGGTCCTGATGTGAGATGCCATAGAGCGGACTATCGAGCGTGATCGCATGCACCAACGTCCAGTTGAGTGCAAGCGACACAAGATGATCGAGCTCGAGCGGCAATTCATAGTATCTGCGGTTGTGCGAGTTGCCGTTCTCGTCCTGCATCACCATGAAGAGCGTGGCGCGTGCATCCATGATGGCGCTATCACGTTCGTTGGCAAGACGGAGCATGAAGCCGTTCTTCTCATCCTTGTACGGAGCGACGACGGCCACTTCCGAAAAGAGGATGCGCGGTTTGATGCGAGAGAATCTTCCGAAAGCAAGACCGGTGAAGATGCCGAAGATGAAGAGACCGGCCATGGCCTCGAGTGCGGCCACCAGGCTCACCCATGCACTACCGGGTGCCAGGTTGCCGTAGCCCACGGTCGTGAGCGTCTGCGCGCTGAAGAACATGGCGCTACCGAGTTCCTCATACCAATCTCCGTTCGCGCTATGCATGATGTTCTCGGTGCCGAGCAGCATGTAGATCACACCGAACAGCACGTTCACGATGATGTAGGCGGCAACGGTGAAGGCGAAGTACTTGGTCCACGACATGGTGAGCAGCATGTGATACACATCGCTCGGATGGAATGACTCGCCGCGACGGAGCACGTTCAGTTCGCCATTGCGATTCACGATGCGTCCGGTGGTCCGTCCGTATTTGATCCCGAATCCCGGGTCCGACGTTGGTCGTTGTGCCATCTATATCAAGTTCCGTTCTGCTAGGCTTGTGAACTCATCACCACCGATGATCACGTGATCGAGTACGCGAATATCGACGATACGGCCTGCATCGACAAGCTGTCGGGTGATCGCCATATCCTCTTTCGACGGTTCGGTGTTTCCCGACGGATGATTGTGCACAAGGATAACGGCTGCGGCATTCTCGGCAATGGCAAGGCGGAACACTTCGCGCGGATGGATGAGCACGCTGTTCAGCGAGCCCTCGCTCACGGTCACATCGCGCACCACTTGATTGGCCGTGTTCATCAGCAGCACGTGGAACGACTCCGTGCGTTGGTGTCGGAGACGTGGTGCCATCAGGCGTGCAAGGATGGCGGGTGATGTGATCACGGGTCGTGCCTTGAACGGCTCTGCCTGAATGCGATGGGCAAGCTCGAGGGCAGCGCAGATCGTGGCGGCCTTAGCAGCGCCCATGCCGTTGATCGAGCGCAGTTCCGACACATCGCGAGCGGCCAGATCCGTCAGCGACGGAAAGCGTTCCAGTACACTGCGGGCAATATCGGCGGCACTTCTGCCGGTGGTCCCGTGACCGATCAGAAGGGCCATCAATTCCATCGTGCTCAGTGCGGCCGGACCGTGATGGAGCAAGCGTTCGCGCGGCATATCGGTCATCGCGGCCTCGCCTCCTTGCCCAACCTTCTGACAGTGGCGCTCCGAGCGGCACAGCGGAGCATGAGAAAAACGAACATCGCAGGGTCCATATGTTTTTACGATCTTTGCGCCTCAAAAAAATCACGGAACACGGCCAAGAACATGCTCGACCTTCTCATCTACCATCTGCACATCGTTGGGGCATTGTATGCCTTCACGAAGAGGTGGCAGGAGGAAGGGCTCAAGGGAGGGTTCTTGGCGCTCGGGATCTGTGCGTTGGCGTTCACGATCCTGTGGTCGCTCACGGGTCCGGTGGCGCGCATGATCATGCCGCAGGCCGCGGCACCGGGGGCCTGGTTCACGTCGGACACGCTATCGCTCGTCCTGGTGTTGATCCCGGGCAGCATCTTCTTCTGGCTGTTCTTCTACAAGGGAAGTGATCGGTCGGCGGAGGAACGTGACGAGGTGGAATGATTTTTTTCCACCAAACCATTTGGTTGGTATTACCCTTTTGCCGTAAGTTTGTCGTCCCCACTGCGGCGATCGCAGGTGCGGGAGAGGGTTGAGGCCCGAGAGCTTCAGCTCTTTTTTGTTCGGTGTTCTTTGACAACGGGAAGCATCCAAGAAAAGAAAAAGGGTAGGTCTAAGCGCCTGGACGCA
>JBGAJM010000003.1:0-335966 GCA_044224925.1 Kapaibacterium sp. (SeqCode) | reverse complement strand
CGGGAGCGACGCGGTCTGCACGCGCGCCTTCTGGTAGTCGGCAATGATGGCCGACACATACGTGGTGAGCGTCGATGCCGTGTTCGGGTCCGATGCATCGGCAATGATCTGCACGCGTGCACGCTGCGTATGCATGAGGTCGGTGTTGAAGTTGGCCGGGAACAACACGATGAGCTTCACGCCACTGCTGCGAAACGTCTCGTCGATCGACGAATGTCCGCCCGGCAACTCATGCGCATGGAACGACCTGCTTGCGGCGATCATGTTGATGATGGAGCGCGATGCCTCGTCGCGCGCATCATCGATGATGGCGATGTTGGCATTGCGGACCTCGTTGGTAAGAGCGAAGCCGAACAGGAGGATCTGGACGATGGGCAGACCGAAGAGGATCAATAACGTCTTCCGATCGCGCAACACATGCAGGAACTCTTTTCGAATGAAGGTGAGGAGCTGATTCATAGTGGTCAGTCCGCCGAGCGTTGCGCGCCGCGCGCAAGGTGATAGAACACCGCATCCATCGTGGGTGCTTGATACGTCTGTTTGAGATTGCGTGGTGTGTCGAGGGCTTTGATGGCCCCGTCCACCATGATCGACACGCGATGACAGTATTCCGCCTCATCCATGTAGTGGGTGGTGACGAAGATGGTCACTCCCCTGTCGGCCGCCGCATAGATGAGTTCCCAGAACTGACGTCGCGTAAGCGGATCGACACCGCCCGTTGGCTCGTCCAGGAAGACGATCTTCGGATCGTGGATCATGGCCACCGAAAACGCAAGCTTCTGCTTCCATCCCAGCGGCAAGGAGCCGACGAGTTTCTTGACCTCGCCCTGCAGTCCGAGTTGTTCGATGAGCTGATCGCTCTTCTCTTTGATGGCCGAGTCGGACAGACCGTAGATACCACCAAAGAAGGTGATGTTCTCACGCACGGTGAGGTCTTCATACAACGAGAACTTCTGACTCATGTAGCCGATCGTTCGCTTGATCTCTTCGGGCTGCGTGAACACGTCGAAGCCCGCCACGGTGGCCGCTCCCGACGTGGGTCGCGAGAGTCCGCTCAGCATGCGCATGGCCGTGGTCTTGCCCGCGCCGTTCGCGCCTAGGAAGCCGAAGATCTCTCCGGCCGGAACGTCGAACGAGATCTTGTCGACCGCCACAAAGGCACCGAAGTGCTTTGACAGTTCTTGCGTGCGGATCACAACGTCATGCATGATGTTGTCCCATCAAGCGAATGAAACAATCTTCGATCGACGGTGCGATCTCGCGGATCTCCACGTCGACATGTCCACGCGCACGCATCGCAGCGAGCACGTCTTCCATCCCTGCCGCCTTCGCGATCCCTTCTGTGTGCAGAGTGAGGTGGACCTCGTCGCCAAAGGCATGACAGCTTTCCGTGAACGCCTCGGCAAGCAGGTCCATGCGCAGATGATAGGCATCGGTGGCACGCACGGCATAGAGGGTGGCAGGGAAGGCCTGCATGATGTTCTCCGGTGTATCGATCGACATGATGCTTCCGCCTTGGATGAGGGCAATGCGTTCGCACATCATCGCCTCATCCATGTACGGCGTCGAGATAAGGATCGTGATGCCTTGCTCTTTGAGTCGCTGCAGCATTTCCCAGAACTCCTTGCGCGACACGGGATCCACGCCCGTGGTGGGCTCGTCGAGAAAGAGCACATGCGGCTTGTGAATGAGCGCGCAACACAGGGCGAGCTTCTGCTTCATGCCACCGCTGAGCTTGCCCGCGCGACGGTGCTTGAAGGGTTCGAGCTGCACATAGATATCGCGGATCAGATCATAGTTCTCGTCGACGCTCGTGCCGAACAACGTTGCGAAGAAGTTCACGTTCTCTTCGACCGAAAGGTCTTGATACAGCGAGAACTTTCCGGGCATATAGCCAACGATGCCGCGAATGGCGCGAAAGTCCTTCACCACGTCGTAGCCCGCCACCGTGGCCGTTCCCGCGTCGGGAAGGAGCAAGGTGGTAAGGATGCGGAAGAGACTTGTCTTGCCGGCACCGTCGGGACCGATCAGACCGAAGAGCTCGCCCGGACGGACGTCGAACGACACGTCGTGCACGGCAACCACGGCGCCGTTCTCATACGTCTTGCCGATGCCGTTCAACACAACGGCATTGGACGTTGGGTTAGAAGTTGACTTCACCGTACATCCCGATCTTGAGTGTACCGTCGTTTTTCACACGGATCTTCACTGCATACACCAGATTGGCGCGCTCATCCTTTGTTTGAATGGTCTTCGGCGTGAACTCTGCCTTATCGCTGATCCACGAGATGGTCCCATCGAAGGTGCGCGTTGCATCGGCGCCATTGTCGACGATCACCTTGACGTGCTGACCGAGCTTGATCTGCGAGAACTGTCCCCCACTCACATAGGCACGCAAGTAGATGGTGGAGAGATCGGCGATCTTGTAGAGTGCCTTGCCCACACTTGTGACCTCATGCTGTTCTGCATACGTGGTGAGCACGGTTCCGTTCACGGGATTCACGAGTCGACACTTCGCAAGCTGATCGTTGAGCTGCTCGATCTGCACGCGCAGCGGCATGGACTCTTCGGAGATGCTCTGCGTTGAGGTGTTCAATGTTGAGTACACGGCATCGATCTGCTTCTTGATCACCTGCACTTGTGTGGTCGCATCGTCGTATTGCTTCGGCGTGGCGGCATCGGCCTGCACCAGCTTTGCCAAGCGTGCCTGCTCGCGCTGCGCGCCTGCGAGCTGCTCCTGAAGCGAGGCCACTTGCGCGGCGATCTGCGGACGTCGACTGAGCACAGCGGCGATCTGTGCTTCGAGCTGCTTCTTGCGCAAGGAGAGTTGCACGGAGTCGATCGAGCCCACTACGGCACCGGCCGCAAGGGTCTGTCCTTCGGTGACGGAGAATTCGTCAAGTCGACCACTGGCCTCGGCAGAGACGATGGTCTCGGTGGCCTCGAACGTGCCGGAAGCATCGTACGTGACCTTACCGTTTCCACACGAGGCAAGGGTGAAGGCGGCAAGGCCGAACAGGCAGAGACGGGTGAGCATGGAAATGGAGTTCTTCATCGTATCACTTTCCGGATGTCGTGTTGTAGTTGTAGATGGCCATGAGTTGCTGCACGCGGTGCAACGAGCGTTGGCGGCGTGCAAGATCTTCTGCATTCAGGTCGCGCAGGTAGTCGCGCGTGGTGAGCACTCCATTCAGGAACTGCGCATTCGACGAAGCACGAACGGCCGCGCGAAGCGCAATGATCTCGTCATCCAGTTGCAGTGCTTGTTCATACTTGGAGAGTTCCACACGCTGCTGACGGAGTGTGAGCATCGTGTTGAAGAGGAAGGTCTCTTGCTGCACGTCGACGATGGATCGCTGCACGTTCAGCACTTCGCGCTCGGCGGACGAAGTGTAGAGTCCGCTGATGGACCACGAGAGCCGCGCACCCGCTACGTAGTACGGGTCGAAGTCGTTCGACAGCATGTTCAATGCCGGACGTCCGAATCCGCCTTGTGCAAAGAGTCCGATGCGCGGAATGCTGCGTGCCGTGATCACATCGTTCTGCACGGAGAGTGCCTTGCGTTGTGCTTCGAATACGGTGAGCTCGGGTCGACGGATCGCATCCTCCAGCGCCGCGAATGGCGGCTCGACGAAGACCGTCGTCTCTGCAAGGTCCATGTTGATGAACAGGCCCAGCATCTGCACATAGGCTGCGCGCGCTGTGCGCAGGTCGAGCTCGCGTTGTTGTTGCGACAGCAATTCAGCGCGCAACATCTGCACACTGCTCTTCAACGCAGCGCCCGCTCCCACAGCGCCTTGGACGCTCTTGATGGCCGTGTCGAGATCGCGCTGGAACACACGCACCTGTTCGATCTGATCGTTCAAGAGCAGCACGCCGAAGAACAACTGGTTGATGCGCTCTCGGAGTTTGTACAGATCGACGTCGAGCTTCCGATCGTCCACTTCGGCCGTTGCCTCTTGCACGCGTTGTTGTTGATGGATGGTGCCGCCGTCGTAGATGGTCTGCGTGACCTCGCCGTAGATCTTGTATTGGTCCTTTGCCACGGACTCGAACGACAGACCCGGGATCCGCACAGGTACTTCGGTAACGGCACTTTGATACGTGGCCTGTCCGTTCACGGCAAGCTGAGGCAAGTATCCCTTCCCTGCCGCCTCAACAGAATACTCCTTGCTAGCGGCGATCAGGGCGCGTTGCTTGTGTTGCGGATAGTAGCTCACAGCGCGCGCAAGGCACGTGTCGAGCGAGAGGGTGGCAGGGCTCTGCGCAAGGATCGTTGCGCTTGTGAGCAATAGGAGCAGGATGGTGAGTGTTGCGGTTTTCACGGTCGCACCTCGAGCATTGCATGGACCCATTGCGGGATCTGTTGTTTGCGTTCTTGCATCATTGCATTGAATTGGTCGGTGGTGATGTTGGACATCGCTTGAAAGAACGGACGGGCGATGAAGGGGAACACCGTCAGGCCAAAGAGATTCATCACGAAATGCATCGGTGGGATCGGAGCGAATCGCTTTGCCGCCACGGCCTCGGTGTACTGCTGCATGAAGTGCGACGTCATCAGCATCTTCTTCACTCCCAGTCGCTCCGTGATCAGTGCCGGGTTCGATCGCAGCGCTGTCATGATGAACAGCGGCAGGTCCGGCTGCAACGTCAGCAGATCGATGTAGGCATTCGCATAGAAGCGGATCTTCTCGTCGAACGACGTCGACGTGTCGTTGAACCCCACGGCGATCCCCTTCACGAACGACTCCATGTGTTCCAACATGATGATGTCGAACAGGTTCTGCTTGCTGCGGAAGTAGTAGTTCATCAGGGCAAGGTTGATCCCTGCCTCCTTTGCGATATCTCGCGTCTTCGTGCCTTCAAAGCCTTGTTGCATGAACAAGCGTCTAGCAGCTTCCTTGATCTTCTCTTCGGTACTCGGGTCCATGTTCGCCTTCGTTGAATAACGATGCGAATCTAAGGTTTAAACAACTGATTAAACAAACTGTTTAACCAGTTTTTTTCTGGTACAGGGTTCGGGTCGTCACGGCCGCACAGCCGGCGAGGATTGCCGAGATCGGGATAAATACCAATTGTTCAAGGGGGTTAGCGCTGGCGATGTTGGCTACGATGCTCAAGGTGAGCACGGTGGTGAGGAGGACCATGGAAATGCGAACAAGGCGCGTCGACTGTCCCACCGCCACGGCATGCCGTGCACGCAGGGAGATCCACAGGAAGATCAAGGCCGCACCGATCGACACCATTTCCAGTTGTACGATGTCACCCTGGATGCGCTGTCCCCCACTCCACACCAAGGAAGAAGGAATCATCCCAAGGAGCACGGCGGCATGGAAGCAAACAAGCAATGCGTTGCCGAAAGCAAGAAGAGTTGGAGCGGTGAGGCGAGGATTCGAAGGGATGGTGTGCATGTCGTGAATTTATCTACTTTAGGTCGACATACTTGTAGGTGCACCACATGGCATACATCTCCGCCCTCTCCACACGCTCACTCCTCATCGCCTTCGCCGTCACGGCCATGTGCTGCAGCAGTTGCACAAGCGATCCATCAGGTCCGGCAAAGAGCGGCAACAACCTACTAAAAGGAACCGTGCGACTTCTGAACGATGAGTACGGCAATCCGATCGCCGATCAAAGCGGCATCGATGTTGTGCTCGATAACGGTGTCGATGTGTTCAAGACCACGACGGCAACAGACGGTTCATGGCAAGTGGCGAATGCACCGGCGAGCGTGTATACGATCACGGCATCAAAAGTCGGCTTCTACTCGTACGTGAACTGCAATGCTGTGCAGGATTCTCAAGTGAACATTCAATACGTTGGTGCCGGTACGTTCACAGTGTTCCAATTGATGCTAGCACGAGATATCTCACCATCAATGTTATCAGATCCATCGGCTACTCTGGAGTGGAAGATCAGCAGGGATTCATCAGAACATTGCGGTGTACGTTACGATACAACGGTGACGCTTTCCGTACGGGCACGAACAAAGAACCTGGGCACATTCAACTACCAGGTCAACATTTCAGACCGACCAGATAGCGATTGTAATAGTGCGATCATCAAGCAGATAGTGAGTTTAACGTCTCAGAACGGGGAAGTGAAGACTTCATTCGAGTGGCCCTATGGGCTTAAGACACTCCGAAATGCATTTGGCAAAGACGTTATAGGCCAAACATACTACGTTCAACTTCGCCCACGTTTCGCAAAGAACTTCTCGCGAACCGGTCCCAGTCAACTGCAATGCCTCGAACCTGCGGTCGCGCAGTTCACATTCTAGAACGACTGCATTCGACGTCTTGGTCTCTTGATCTTACGTCGTGATGAACTTCGGATGCACGAGGTTCTCAAACGAATACAGTTCGTCCCACTTCTCTTGGGTGATGAGCTTACGCTCGAGCACGGCGATGGAGTGCACACTCTTGCCCGTGGTGAGCGCTTCTTTGGCGATGGAGGCGGATGCCTCGTAGCCGATGATGGGATTGAGGAGCGTGACGATGCCGATGGAGTTCATCACCATGTTGGAGGTGACGTCGGCATTGGCCGTGATGCCTTCGATGCACTTGTCCGCCAACATCACGCAGGCCTTGGCCAGGTAGTCCAGCGAGGTGAAGAGGGCAAAGCCGATCACGGGTTCCATCACGTTGAGTTGGAGCTGACCTGCCTCGGCCGCCATCGTGATCGTGAGATCGGCACCGATCACATAGAAGCACGTTTGGTTCATGGCCTCGGGGATCACCGGATTCACCTTGCCGGGCATGATGGAGGAGCCGGGCTGCATGGCGGGAAGGTTGATCTCGTTGAAGCCGCAACGCGGACCTGAACTCAAGAGCCGCAGATCGTTGCAGATCTTGGAGAGCTTCACCGCACAACGTTTGAGCGTGCCCGAGATCTGCACATAAGCGCCCGTGTCCACGGTTGCTTCGATGAGATCCGGTGAGAGCTTCACATCGATCCCGCTGATCTCTGCAATGTACTTCGTTGCCAATGCCGCATACCCTTGCGGTGCATTCACACCGGTGCCGATGGCCGTGGCACCGATGTTGATCTCGGTGATGAGCGACTGCACTTCGCGCATCCGTTGTACATCTTCACCAATGGTGGTGGCAAAGGCATGGAACTCTTCACCCAACGTCATGGGCACCGCATCCTGCAACTGCGTGCGCCCCATCTTCAACACCTCGGAGAACTCTTCGCTCTTGCGTGAGAACGATTCCTGCACGTGCTGTAATGCAACACAGAAGGCATCGATCTTGTGATAGAGGGCAATGCGAAATGCGGTCGGATAGGCGTCGTTCGTTGATTGCGCAAGGTTCACATGGTTGTTCGGATGCAGGAACTCGTACTCGCCCTTCTTCTTGCCCAAGTACTCGAGGCCGACGTTGGCGATCACCTCATTGGCATTCATGTTGCACGACGTGCCGGCGCCACCCTGGATCATGTCCGATACGAAGTGCTCCACGAACTCGCCCGCAATGAGTCGGTCACTCGCATACACAATGGCATCGGCAATGGTCGGGTCGAGAACTCCAAGGTCCTTATTGGCAAGAGCGGCGGCTTTCTTCACAACACCGAAGGCCTTGATGAGCAATGGCTCGCGCGAGATGGGAAGACCCGTGATCGAGAAGTTCTCCAGGGCGCGAACAGTTTGCACGCCGTAGTAATGTTCGTTGGAGATCTCGCGTTCACCAAGAAAGTCGTGTTCGATGCGCTTGCCCATTGCTCTGCTCCGGATGGTGTGATCGTGATAGAGCGCAAATCAACAACATTATTCGCTCACATCGAAGCGCGCACCGAGAGAAAGATGGAGCGTGCATCTGCAGGAACGATGCCGGGTCCGGGATACGTTTCGGCGCGACGGGAGAAGTACCGAGCATCGAGCACGTTGTTCACGCCCCCTTCCACCATGATCCATGCCCATGCATAGCGCACCGTACAATCCACAACGCCATAGGCCGGCACGATACCCACGACGCCGGTTGACGAGAACACGGCATTTGTTGCATCGCTGTACTGTCGGGCCGTGTATGAGTACTGCGCACTGCACGAGAATCCGCCGCTCGCATAGGAAAGGCCCGTACGAAGGAGGAAGGGCGGCACGGTCTCGACCTCTTTGTTCGCAATGGCCGTGTTCGAGGTGTTGATGTAGCGCGCATCAAGGAAGGAGGCGTTGATGAAGGGCGTGAGGGATGAGGTGGCGTGATCGTCGACAAGACGGAGTACGTCGACGGAGACGAGGACCTCAAGTCCCACCGTACGCGAATCAGCCACATTCGTGCGATAGCGATACGGGAGATAGAGCGGTGCCTGATCGTTCTTGAGAATGGTACCGATGCGGTCGTTGTAGCGCAGGTAGTAGACAGAGGCGTCGTAGCGAATGTTGTCGAGGAATGTGCCACGCACGCCAAGGTCGGCATTGTAGCCGGACTCATCACGCATGGCCGGGTCGACAACGAAGTTGGGATTCACCACACGCAGATCATTGAATGTGATGGCGCGATAGTTCTGCGAGAAGTTGCCATAGAACTCTGTGTGTTCATTCGGACGATAGCTCGTTCCCACGCCTGCGAACACGAAGGATCGTGTGCGCGTGATGGTCTCGTCGTACCGCTGATCGGCCACCACGTTGCCGGCATAGTCAAGCGAGCGCACGCGATACCATCCGTCAGCACGCGTGTCGATATACTCCCACCGTACGCCCGGCGTCACGCTGAACTCCGGCGTGATGGTGAACATGTTCTCGGCGAACACGGCAATGTTCTTGCCGGGGAAAGTGTAGTCGGACAGTGCAATGGTGTCTTGGTGTTGCTGACGGTGCGTCGAACCGGAGTACAACCGCGCACCAACGAGGAAGGCAGAGATGCCGTCGAACAGACCGTACCGTTGCAAGAAGCGCGTCTCGTTCCCAACGTTCATGTAGTCATCGTCTAGGTGTTGCAGCGGACCTCCAAGATCGACCATGGTGGGGGGATCGAGATTGCCCACCACATGACGTCCGGCATTCACAGCAAAGAAGCGTGTGTTGATCTCCGACGTGGAGGAGAAGTGATACGTGCCCGAGAGCGAGAGCACGCCCCAGTCCACGTTCATCCAGTTACGTGCTCGCACGCTCTGTTGCGGGTCCGACGCGAACATGGCATCCGTGAGTCCGCCCGGCTGTTGTGCCTCATAGCGATACAGCGTATACTCTGCATGCAGATCGAGTTTTGATGATGGTCGGTAGGTGACGGCCGCATAGGCATTGTGCGCATTGAGCACAGAGTTCGGTCGCCACCCATCGGAATGCTTGTACTGATAGAACGACGTATACGCAACATCCCCCACCGTACCGCCAAGCGTTGCGAACGATTGCACATAGCCATACGATCCAACGGTCTGCTTGGCCGCTGCCTTGAACGGCACATCCGATGGCGGTTGTTGCATCACGAAGTTCAACATGCCACCGAACTGCGTTCCGTACTGCAATGCGCCGGCACCACGCACGATCTCGATGCGCTCCACTCCATCCAGTGGCGGCGTGTAGTAGCTCTCGGGATAGCCCAGTGCATCGGCCGCAATGTCGTATCCGTTCTGTCGGGTGTTGAAGCTCGACGTGCGGTTCGGACTCAGTCCACGCGCGGCAATGCTCAACTGCGACCCAGCACCATCGCCATCCCATACGTGAATGCCGCTCACCTTGGCGTAGATCTGACGTGCATTGTTCGATGCCACATTGACCGTCATGTTCTTGAGCAAGAGCACTTCACTTTTCTTCGACTCATAGATGCCCACACCATCCACGCCACGCAGTGGCGTGATCTCGGCACGCTTCGATGCATCGTCCTCGATCGTCATCGTCGGCGCCGTGTAGACCGTCGTGTCCGTGCGCACCACACGCTTCTTCGGTGGCACTACTTGCGTTTGTGCATGCAGATGTGCACCAACGCAACACAGAACGATCACAACGAGCAGGCTCCTCATGGCGTCACCCATGCATACGGTGCGCAGCCGTCGTCAATGACGGCAAGGTTCTGCGTCGGGTCCACCAACAGTCTTCCCGGAGCCGCATTCAACGTTGCGTACACCTCTGCGCGCACATGCGGATCGCGCATTCCGCGAGCACGATAGTGCGCGGCCAGCTTGTGGGCATACTGCAGGATCATGTCGGGTTGCGTCGACATCTGTCGCTCCTGCATGTCGTTCAGGAACTCACTGTTCACGACAACACCCTCTCTCTCGTTTGCCTTACCACCTTCCCCATCCTTGACGTAGAACGTGGCCGTCGCGGCCTTCTCCATGAGCATCACGCGCCATCCGAAGCGAAAGCCTTGCTCATGCCAGAACATGTTGCCGGGATAAAACATGGGTCGTAGGGGCAGAAGGACCTGAACAAGCATGAAGGCGGCAAGGACGCCGATCGTGCGCGGCACCGGCGCTGTGTCGTGAGCGTAGTGTGCGTCGACGAGGAAGATCGTCGACATGCCGATCATCACATACGGAAAGATGCCGATCTGGAACAACGTCGCCGTGCACAGATGGAACACCACCACGGCTCCGAAGGCATACCACTTCGTCCGTCGATGCATCAGGAAGAAGACGATGGTGCAGTCGTACACCATGCCGAACCATGCGAAGAAGTAGGCGGTGAGCGGCTTTGCGAGGAGTGGACCGATCACGGGCATCGTATCGTGTGCCGGCAACCAGATGCGAAGGGGCATGGCATCGAGGAGCCATGGCGCATTGATCTTGGCAATGCCGGCATAGATGTAGACGATGGCCACCTGCAGTTTGAACACATCCACCATCCAGCGTGGCACGCGGTCGAGCCGCAGGTTCGGTCGACGTAGTACATCCACGCTGAACGCGCGATGAGCGGGCATCATGGCGAGCAAGGTCGCAACAACGATGATGAAGTAGTAATGGTTCAGGTAGTAGGCCTTGTCGAGCAGGAAGACCCACGTGAACAGCACCACGAAGAGTATGGATGTGATGCGAAACCAAGCGCCAAGGACGATGCCAAGGGCGGCAAGGGCCATCAGGACAAAAAGCGCATCCAGCCACGGTTGCGGCGGGATGGGTACCCAGTCGAATCCGTCATACGAGAAGTGCATGACGGGACGGACGTAATGATCATCCACCCAACCGAGCACCATGAAGCGGATCGTACTGAGCAGGCCGACAAGGCCAACGAGAATGCGAAGAACGACAAGTGGAAGGATCGATGCTGTGGATGTGATATAGCGACGCAGCATCAGTCGCCATCTCCACTCGAATACGTGATGGCAATGCCAAGTCGTGAACTCATCTCACTCTTGAAGAAGCGCGTGAGCTTTTGAAGTTCGGTGTACACAGCCATGGCAGCCGCAGGAGACGTGACCACCTGCTGCGACAGTGATGGTGTTTCGGGGAAGGTGATAAGGAGGTGATCGACGGTGTCGATCTGACGTTGGGTCTCGATGATCAGGTCGGGTCCGCCCGGTACCACCTGGAGATACGGCTTGAAGAACTCCCATGTTCGCACGATGGCCGAGAAGTGTGCTCGCGTGCTATTGAGTGACTCGTCATCATGGCCATAGGGCATCGATGCATAGTAGCACTCCACCTTCGTGGGTTCGGGGCCTGCCTGACCGGGTCGGAGTCCGAGCGGCACAGACCATTTATAGTTCTTGATGTTCTCGTACGACTTGTTGAATTCGTTGAAGATCAACGACGTGGAGCTGCCAACGGCCGTGCCGTTGTTGGCGATAAAGGTTGCACGATATGACCCCTGCCATGCTTGCACCACCGGCATGATCCGACCGGTTAGATCGCGCACGATGGCTCGCAAGTAGGCCCCACGAGCGGGATCAGCGGCGAATGCCGATGCAACGACGGCACTATCGCCGGACGGACCAAAGAGGAGGTATTCGGCACCATAGATACCACGCGTATCGCGATCGTAATTCGCGAATGACGTGTCGTTGGCGGCGATGTAGGCTTCAAGTTTGGCGGCGTTGGTGGGGAACGTTCCGATGCTGACAGAAAGATTGCCCGTTGCTGACTCTGCTGGTCCGAAGTCGAACTGCTGCACCTTGGTCCACATGTACTGCAAACGGAACCACATCGAGCGTGCGGTGACAACACGCGCCGGCGTAGGGTCTGCGATCAGTGCTGTACACGCTTGTTCGAATTCCCTCAGGCGACTCGCACATTCGGAATATCCAGGCACGATCATCGAATCAGCCATACTTGTCAGCATCGCCTTCCGGTCGAACGTGTCCCCAGGACTCTGCGTCCCCGAGTCATTGCATCCAACGACGGCAGCGAGTACGATCAACAGCACGATCTTCTTCATATTCATTTCTTTTTTACTTCTCTTTTACTTCTGCTTTTACTTCTCATTTCCTTCCTTGCTGCGAAATCCAATTCACTTTACAATCATTTACGTCCGCCGCTGACAATCCATAGACCGCAGCGATCTTGGAAACCGCACCGGTGCTTGCATCCAGCTTGGCAAGCGCAGATGGGTCCTTCAGGAAGAGATAGCATGTCGGTGTTCCGCCCCACGGTGCAAGAGCAAGCGTGCAGATCTCGTCGATCTGTGCCGTGGTGATGCGGCGCTCGGAAGGATGCATGGCGCGCAGACCGTAGAGGAAGCCGATCGCTTCCGAATAGTCATGCATAGCGTCAGCACGTCCTTCATCGTCCGTGGCCTTGTTCATCTCGTCGATGGCCTCGAGGAAGTAGCTGATCACCGTCCGCGCGATCCCTTCTTCAACGGCGACACGCCACTGTTGTTCGGCGTTCACACTGTCGGTGCGAGTTGCTGCGCTGCCCTTGCCGATCTCTTGCAATCGAAGGATGGCAGACTTGATTCGACCGTACGGACCGGCACCGTCGTTCTTATCGCGACGTGCGATGTACTTCATCAAGCCTCGATCACGATAGGCATTCGAGGTATCGTCGGTGTTGGCGAACATGGGATGTCCACCCAACGATGCCACGATGCGCTGCAAACGTGTGCGTGGTTCGGGCGTTGCGATGTTGGCATCGGCGCGAGCGCCATTGTAGAGTGCCGCCACTTGGAGCGACTTCGCGATCACCTCTGCAAGCTCGAGACCGTACTTATCGAGCAACACATCGTGATACACGCCACCGTTTCCGTTCGGTGTGGTGGCAGGGTCGAACGTCCGTCCGGCAATGAACAGCAGAACGGTATGGAGCGAATCGATGTAGGAGACGAAGGGCGGAATGGTCCGCTGCTGCAACGTCGACGTTGGGCTCCAGTATGCCCGCAATTGCGTGGCATTCAATGGAGTGCCCGGCGCATTCGCCTGCTTGATCGTGGCAACATGGGCGTCGAGCATCGATACCGTTGCCCGCTGCGTCAGAGCTGCCGATGAATAATCCGTTGAATCCAGTGTGGCCGGCGTCGAAGGTCCGGTCCCACCATCATTTCCACAGCTCATCACACCGACACACACCGCAATAGTGACCGCAAACTTCCCGATCTGCTGAAAACGTGACATCATTCCGCTTCTCCTTATTTGGACTTAGTCCAAATATAAGGAAGGGATCTGAAATTGCAAGTTCTTCCGTAGTATCCATCATGATCATTCTCATCTCGGGGCTTCCTGCCAGTGGCAAGACGACGTTGGCACAGACCATTGCGCAGCAGCGGGCCTGGCCAGTGCTAGGGAAGGATATGGTCAAAGAGGAGCTTGCCGCTCACATCGCGGTCCATGATCGTTCGGATTCGAAGCGTTTGGGGATCCTCGCAGAAGAGATCTTGCTCCGCGTGGCGACAGTATATGCTGAACAAGGACTGAATTGCATCGTCGAGTCGACGTTCCGTCCGGAGTTCATCCACGATCATCTGTCCCACCTTGCCTCCCTCACTGCCCTTTCCGTGATCGTCGTTCAATGTGAACGCGAAACGATGCTTGCGCGTTTTGTTGCTCGCGAGACGCGCGACCGCGTGCACTACGACGACGATGTCCTTGATGAGCTTCGTTCAATGAACGAGATCAGCGTGGATCTCTTCAAAGTCTATACGGACGACATCTCAGTCGTAAACACAACAAATGCCTGAACAAGCCCTTCTTCACTATTGCAGTCTGAGCGAGCACGTTCCGAACACAGTAAGCACCACACCTGTGATTGCGTTTGGCGGATCGGCAATGAAATAGTTCTCCGAATCGAAGTTCGATGAAGAGAGGATGCCGATAAGGCTGCCGTTGATGGCATAGGCAGGGACGCGATCTGGAGCCTGTGTGCACAGACTGTGCGGGACGAGCCACCCGCCTTGCGTGCGCGTCACGTGCGGGAGTTCCAAACGCTGCGGCTCAGAATAGGCGGAGAGAATTTTACCCGTGCTCAAGTAGATCTCGAAGTAGTTGATGCAGGAGTCTGAGGATCCTGAAATCAGGCGATTGACAAGGATCTCACTCCCACCGTCTCCGTCGATGTCTGGAATGATCGCTGCCTCGTTTAGTCCAGTACACTTTTGCGCACTTCGCCATGTAATGCTGTCTGACATCACGAGGTGAAGGTTACCACTGTCTTTGACGACAACTCTTGAGAGGCGATAGTATCGAAGGTTCGTGTCAGGATAGTCATAGAATGACTGTACAAGAGAAGTGTCGTCAATAGGCACATAACTTCTGGAATGTCCAGCCCATGAATGGGTGCCCCAATACCCGTCTGGCCAAAGATCAGTACCTAGACTTCGATACATAGTCGAATCAACTGTGACGACGGTCATTCCTGTTGAAGTCACCTTTGTCATTTTGCCATTCTTTAGATTGGGTATACCAAAGTACCAAGCTGAATCTGAGTAAAAGTGCAAGTGACCACCTTGCGCCAGATTCCATTTTCTGAGTGAGTCCTCGTAGATAGGCTTGATGAAGAACGAGTATACCTGGATTGGCTGCAAGTCAACCGTGTCTGGTCGTGATGCCACGGAATCGAGTGAGACACCATACATCCCCACTACCCCTCGCCCGACTTTGTCGTTCCAGCCGTAGCTCACCACGCGCAGATCCCGGCCGAAGGTCTTCACCACAACTTTGGTGGGAGAAACTCCATACTCCGTTTGTAAACGCAGCAACGTCTTCTGCCGCAAGGGAAGCGTACTGTCTCCGAAAAGGATCGTGAGCAGCTCGGCTCTCGATCCGAACTCTTCAATGAGTATGTCATCGAGCCCGTCAGCATCGTAGTCGTTAAACTCCCTGAATGCATTCACAGGGATAGGGAGAGAATCCTCTTGCGGTGTCAAGATGTTGAACGTTGCAGAGATATCTATGTAGTCCAATGCCGGATTCCCGTCACACTGTATGCTCCTTCCATACAAGTGATTCGGATTGTCTACAAACCCATCGAACGGCCGGAACGGAACCGTATCGGAAATGATCGAATCCAGATCGTAGAGCATGTTTCGCCTACCATCGAATGCCGTGAACTTCGCCATCACAACATTTCGTACACTCGTGCGAAAGATCACAGAACTGGAACCACTGCGATGCCGAATGTGCACCGCCGGTTGCCATTGGGCCGTGACCTCAACGCTTGTATTGATCGACAAAGCACAAAGGACGCCGATAGAGAGAAGCCGAGCGAAGACGGACCTTGCCCGGTGTATGAACGTGAACATCATGACGTAACATACAAAACCCCGGTCTCCAATGGAGCAAGACCGGGGCCACTGTAATGAGGAGATGCCGACGAGTTGTTAGTTGATGCTGTACGAAGCGCTCAGGTAGGCGAGACGTGGGATGTTCGAACCGCCGTAGATCTCGTAGTGACGGAAGTCGAAGACGTTGGTGATGGCGAGGCCGACGTGGAGATCGTCCATCACTTGGAGCCCGGCGTTGAGGTTGACGAGGTTATAGGTTGGCACATAGCCCTTGAAGTCGCCGGCCAGCCAGTTGAAGCCATCCACCCAGCGCCACATCACCGACACGTCCCATGAACCCGGCACGGCATACGATGCACCGATGTTCACGCGGTTAGGAGAGGTGTTCGGCGACAGGAGCATGTCGCCCGATTGCAGGAATGGATTCGTGGTCTTCGCATCGATAAGGTTGGCGTGATAGTAGGCGTAGTTCGCATTGACCTTCAAACGCTCACTGACGAGGAACTCAGCACCGATCTCTAGTCCGTATTGCTCAACAAGACCAAGGTTGGTGTTCGACACAATGAAGGCCGCATTGTTGTTGTACGTGGTGAAGCGCGCTCGATCTTGTTCTTGCAAGGCCTTGTAGACCATGGAGTCGACGAGTCCTTGATACTGTTTGAGATTGTCCGGGAGTCGCGAACTCGAATTCCAGGTGGTGTAGTTCGCATTCACACCGGGCAAGAAGCCCGAAATGAAGTTGCGCATGCGATTGTAGTAGGCGTCCACGGTCACAAAGAGCTTCGTGCCGATCACACCCTTATAACCGAACTCATAGCCGATGTTCTCTTCGACGGTGAGGTCAGGATTCCCAACACCAAGAGCGATCGGTTGGATGGCCTGCGGATTGGTGGGTGATGTGACCGTGGTATCGTACAGACCGAGGTCCACATTCTGCGACGTGCCTGTGAGCTTCGAAAGCGTGTCGTTCACACTTGCTTGCACCGGACGGAAGTTGACCGGACGTCCTTGCGCCGTAAGAGCCGGACGGAATCCGTACCGACGGTAGAGCTCCGAGAAGTTGGCGCGCTGGAAGGAACGTCCCGCCGTAACGCGGAACTGCTGTCCGGCAATGGGCGAGAAGACCACGGCAAGACGTGGCGAGAACTGCTGCGGATAGATGCTTGCATTGTCGTAGCGTGCCGATCCCACGAACGACCATTGATCGGTCGGTTTGAACTGTACCTGTCCGTACACACCACCAATGTTGGCCTTGATCGGATCGTTCGGATAGAACACCGTTCCGTTGGAACCAATGGACATGTGTTGCAACTGCGTACCAAGCGTATAGGTGATGGTCTCGCCCGCCGTGTTGTTGTACTGCGCATCAAGGGCGACATCATAGGAGTTGTCAAGGATGATGGTGCCGGGAGGGGCGGCAAGGATGCGCATCGTGTCGATGGTGCGTCGCGCATTGTACACGGTCTGCACGTGGAAGTGCGTGTCGTGATAGGCCAGTCGTGCAAAGGGCTTCTCGGACTTCGGAACGTGGATACGACCCGATCCCGCGAGCATGATCTCGTTGCCGAACTGCGAATAGCCGAACTCTCCGAGAATGGTCTGCGTTGGACTCAAGCTGTAGTCCATGCGCACCGTTCCATACGTTGCGAAGGTTTCGCGATCCTCTGCGGTGACGGCATTGAACTCGCGCGCCGCCGGCCACAACGAAGGATACTCGGCCACCATCGACGCACTGTCCGTACGGTTCTGTGCAAGGTTGAGCGACTGGGAGTGACCGAAGGTGACCTTATACGCAAGGTCACCCAAGACACCTGCATGACGTGCATCGGCGCGGAAGGTCTTGTAATCACCACCAAGCAACGTCACCTTTGTGCCCTGCGATTCGCGTGGCGACAGCGTGGTCATATTCAACACACCATTGAAGGCATTGGCACCATACAGTGCTGCGGCCGGACCTCGAACAAGTTCGATACTGGCGAACTCATCGAGCGGCATGGCGAAGGAGTTCCATTCCGTTGCACCGATCTGTTGCAGCGACACATCACGCCCGTCCACCAACACGAGCAACCGTCGATTCGTGCTGTTGTTGAATCCGCGCGTGTTCACGTTGAAGTCCGTAGCACCGTTCTGCACAACGTCCACTCCCGTCATCCCTTCGAGCGCTCGACCAAGCTGATTGCCGCGCGAGGCGCGCTGGATCTCGATCGGCGTCATCACGGTAACGGCTGCCGGTGTTTCGGTGACCTTCTCGGCACGCTTGCTTGCACCGTAGACCACCACAGCATCGAAGGTGTTCTCGGTGATGGCCATGTCGACGTTCACCGACACAGGATCTGTGCCGTTGGTCTTCACACTGATCGTGGTATCACGCAGTGCCACACTGTGCAATGAGATCGCATGCGTTCCTGCATCGATGCCCTTGAGCGTGAACTGACCTTTTCCGTTCGTAAAGGCCACCTTCTTCGTAGCGGAATCAAGCACACGCACACCTCGTGCAGGCTCTTTCCCTTCTCCAAAACGGATCGTTCCGGTGATCACTCCATCCGACGCCAACAATGGCGTTGCGAATGCAAGTGCGCACAGGCCCCCCAACCCAAGTCGTACGACATGGTTCATGAACATCTCCAATGGTTACCAACAATGAGAATGAATTACGTAATGCCGACGCGATACCCCTGTGCTGCTCGACGTGCCCCCAGTTCATCGTACACGGCGGGATCATCCGGAGTGTACGTTGCCAGACCATCGACATAGCGATTGAACATGCAGAATGATGCGCCAATGAGAATGGCGTCGTGGATCTCGATATCAGTTGCACCAACAGACCGTGCATGCGCAACAGCCTCAGGCGTTACTTCCTTGCCGCCTTTCCGCACTTGCAGTGCCAAGACGAGCAGGGCATTGAGTTTGTCAGAAACAGGAGCATGCAGTGGATCTCGGAGCACCGACTCAACAAGATCTCGAGCGCCTTCAACTGCATGGAGTTGGTGAACGGCGATCGACGCATGGATGGTCGAACAATACACACATTCGTTCGCCCGCGACACTGCGGCTCCTATCATTTCTCGCTCACCGGCAGAGAGCGTATGCTCGTCGTGCAACAACACACTTACCAGCTCATTCATGTGCTGTGCCGTGTCGGGCCGATACAACATCGGTCCACGAATACCCGGCACGCCTTCGGGAAGATCAATGTGAGGCATTGGGAAGTCCCTTTCGCTCATAGCCATTCGTGGTAAGTCGGTCGGCCAGTTTCTCGTAGTAGTCCATGCTCGGCGGATAGTCGGACGCAAGTCCGTCGACGTATCGATTGTACAAACAGAAGAGCGATGCGATGAGCACCGTGTCGTGGATCTCCATGTCGGTGGCACCGGCCTTGCGTGCCGCTACCACCATGTCTGCCGTGATGCCTTGCACATTGCGTTGCAGTGCACGCGCCATGATCAGAAGATGACGGACCTTGTCGGAGACGGGTGCTGTGGTCGGATCCCACACGATGGCATCCACTTCCTCGCGCGTCCATCCGTACCGCGCCGCCGTGGCAGCATGTGCGTTCGTGCAGAACGTGCAGGCGTTGCCCGCAGAGACGATCGTGGCGATCAGCTCACGCTCTCCCTCGGTGAGCGTGTTGGGTCCACGCAAGATGAACTGCGTGAGATCGCGGATCGGCGCCGACGTGTCGAGTCGTGATTCCAACAATCCGGTGATGCCCGGCAGTCCCGACGGAACAGTGATGTGTGCCATGATCAGCCTCCGTACCCTTGCTCGGCCATGCGCTTGCCCATGGGCACATACGCTTCCGGATCAGTAGGGGTCAGGGCGGCAAGGCCATCCACATATCGGTTGTACATGCAGAAGGCCGCCGCGATGAGCACCGTATCGTGAATGTCGCGATCGACGGCACCCGCATCACGCGCCGCTTGCACGTCGGCATCGGTGACGATCCGTCCACCTTGCCGAACCTTCTCGGCAATGGGAAGCAGGGCACGCATCTTGGCGGACAGACGGTCGGTGTTGTTGTGATAGACCACATCGTCCACGATGGATGCATCAGCGCCGTAGTGATGGCGCGCCGCGGCGGCATGACTCATCGTGCAGAACGTGCACTTGTTGCCATGCGACACGAAGGTGGCAAGCAACTCGCGCTCGGCCTTGGTCAGCGGACTCTCTCCATGCAACAGCGCATGGGCCAGTCGACTGAGCGGTGCCCCGGTCTCGGGTCGGTAGTTGAACAGACTTCGAATGCCTGGTGTTGCGGGATCGACGGGAATGTGAGCCATGATGATCGTACGATGGTGTGTTATGTGAGAATGGGTGTCGAGAGGGGTTTCGGTTCATGCGCAAAGCGCGTCACCACAAGGCCGACGAGCAATGGCAATGTGAAGACGAGCAGCGCTTCGCGGTATCCGCCAAAGGCGGCCACGAGCACGCCGATGTTGAGCACTGCACCGGCCGTGAGAATGCGCCCGATGTTGAAGCAAATGCCCACCGAGGTCGCACGAATGTGGTGCGCAAAGAGCTCAGGGATGTACAAGGCCATCAGTCCCTGCGCCATGCCGAAGAAGATGGCGAGCACGGCAATGCTCACCGTCATCATCGTTGCGGATGGGACATCGGTGGTGTACAACGGTAGACTTGCGATGATGGCGCCGACATAACACACCACGATGGTGCGCACACGACCGATGCGCATGGCAAGCGGACCCGACAGCAAGCTCCCCACGATGCCACCCAAACCGAGCGCGATCATGATCTTTCCTCGCAGCCCCATACCGCCGTCCACGCCCGGATGCAAGGCCGTGGCCCAACTGGGAAGCCATGAAAAGGCAGCCCACAGACAGATGAGGATGCAACCAAAGAGCGTTGAACCGATGATGAGCTCGCGACGTTGAGTTCGAAGGTCACGTACCAGCGCACCGAACGACGGCTCGACATCGGCATCAAGACGTGCTGCAACAGATCTTCTTCCGGCAAGCATGATGAGCGGTATCAGCACAACGAAGACGCCGATCCCATAGGCAACCGTTTGCCATGCAGCGATCTTCGTCTGCGCCACGCCGGTACCGATGATGCCCACTGCATACGAGTTCGCAAGCACACCCATGAGCCATGGTCGCCGTGCATCACTCAGCACTTCGGCCGCTAATGTTGTCGAGATCACCATGGCCGATCCAACGCCAATGCCCGTTGCGAATCGCAACACATAGGTAAGAAAGGGCAGCGTGGAGAGAGGAAGAAGCAGTGTGCAGGCGATGGCGAGCGAGAGACTCAAGGCCAACGTCGACGTACGTCCACGTCGGTCCGCCACGGCTCCTAACACGATCCCACCGGTCACCCAACCAAGGAGGAAGGCCGCTTGCAGGAACGATCCCACGTGTCCGACCGCGGCAACGTCTTGCGTGCCGACCATGCTTTGCACCACGTTCGGCAAATAGAGCGGAACGAAGGTGGCAATGCATCCGGAGGCAAGTCCGGTGCACCAGCACAGGAGGAAAACGGAAAGCGGGCGTGTGAGCATCTGCCAAATATGATGGCAGAGCGGTGTCGTTCACAAGCGATATCGCAGCGGTGCGATCATTGATCTGTGAACTATTTCACGACGGGGACGCGCTCAGCAGCTCATAACTCCGCAATCGGTCCACGTGGTGCTCGGTGATGGTGACCACGGCGATCTCCTGCGTAGCATAGGTTTTTGCGAGATGTTCGAGTTGCTGACGGGCCGACGTGCCGTCGCCGTAGATCACGCACCGTCGGCGCATCTCCACGATCCCCTGCTCAAAGACGGTTGGCGTGATAGTTAATCTATCAATGCTCGATGGGAAACGGACGTTCTTGGCACGCAGGAACGACTGCACGAACCACGCCTCGGTGCAGGCCGCAATGGCGCGTGCATCGCGCTCTGTCTCTGCGGCGAAGGCCACGGTGGCGATCATGGTAGTGGGCTCGGAGCACCAGGCGGAGGGGACGAAGTCGCCCCAATAGATCCGAAACGCCTCTGCCATATTCGTCGGGTCGATAAAGGATCCGAAGGCATACCGCAGACCCAGACGTGCGGCCATGCGGGCACTGTCGGCACTCGTGCCAAGGATCCACACATCGGGCGCTGTCACACCATCGGGTACGGCCACCACGTCGGACGTGGGCGTGGGCACATGCAGGTCGGCAAGGTAGGCAAGGATGGAACGTACCTTGGCCTCGGTGTCGATGTTCGTCTCGCTGCGCAACGCACGCGTCACCACGGGATCGCCACCCGGGGCGCGTCCCAGACCCAGATCGATCCGACCCGGAAAGAACGCCTCCATGGACCGTGCCACCTCGGCAACCTTCAAGGGTGCATAGTGCGGAGCGAGAATGCCACCGGATCCGATGCGGATGCGCTCTGTGGCCGACGCGAGACGCGTCATCACGATCTCGGGCGAAGCCGATGCGAACGAGGCACCACCATGATGCTCCGCCACCCAATAGCGATGATAGCCCCAGGCATCGGCATGCCGGGCGAGGTCGACGGTGTTGTGAAGGGCTTGCGAGGCCGTGATACCCGCAACAACGGGTGACTGGTCGAGAATGGAGAGCTTCATCTGTAGCAAAGATAGCTGGAGCCTATCTTTGCAGGATGCTTCGACCTCTCCTTCTCGTCCTGGCCCTCTTCCCTGCCACCCTCCTTGCCCAACGACCCGTTGCCGGCGTGGTGAATGGCGACACTATTTGGCTTGATGCCTTTGCCCGCGATGTGGGGCGACGGATCGAATACGCCAATTCGCATGGCACGGCGCACGAGCCCGACGTGATCGAACAGGCGTGGCGCGATGAGGTGGACCGGCGGTTGATCATGGGCGAGGCGCGGCGACGTGGCATCACGATCTCCGACGCCGAGGCCGACTCCATCCTGCTGCACGAGCCACCGGAATACATCAAGCGTGGTGTGCAGGACGCAAAAGGTGAATTCGATCCGATGCTGCTGGAGTGGATGATGCGAGATCCGGAAGGACTCGTGCGCGCCAAGAATCCGTCACTCTCACCGCAAGAAGTACAACAAGCAACACAGCAAGTGCGCGAGAGCATGACGGATCTGCGTTCGCGGTTCCGCGACGGACTTCTGCGCAAGCGCTTGCAGGACCAGTGGGCAACAACCTTCGTGGTCGATTCAACAGCGCTGATGTCCGAGTATCTCGAACAATCGTCCACCTGCAAGGCAGATGTGGTGATGATGCCCTGCGCAACCACCACACCACCGCCCACGCATCAGGAGTTGGAGCGCTATTGGTTCGGCAATAAGACAACGTATACGTCGGCGCGACCCATGCGACGTCTTGCCTACCTCTCGTTCCCGCTCACCCCAACGAAGGCGGACACGGCTTCGATGGTACGCTCGATCACAGACTTTGTGGAGTCGTTCCGACGTGCAGGCACGGCCGCATCGCGCGACTCCATCCTGACTCGCCTTGCCCGCATGAGCGATGCATCCGAGCGCGTGCTCTTCTCGGCGAACGATCCCGATGGTGCGTTCTATGCGGCAACGAAGTCGGCACAACGCGGACAGATCGTTGGGCCGGTTCTGTTCGGTGGTGGCGTGAGCGTGGTGAAGGTGGACAGCATTCGCACGGGCAAGAACATCGCCCGTCGCGTTCGTCGCATCGTCCTCCCCAACGATGCACGTCTTCGCTCGACCAGCGACCGCATCCGTGCCGCCTTTACCGCCAAGGCCTCCTTCGACTCCCTGCAACGCGCACATTCAGCAGAAGGCAACGATGCCAACGGCATCATTCTGTTGCGCGGCATGCTCGATCCGGAAAGCGAACGCATTGTCTTCGGCACCAAGGTCGGCGCACTCAGTCCGGCCGTCAACACCGGCGATGCAAGCACGATGTTCCTTGTCCTCGAAGAATCACCACGTCTCGTCTACGTGCATGCCATGACCACGGCCTTTCAACCGAGCAGAGCAACCGTCGACAGTGTGTTGCGCAACGTCGACGCGGCCCTTGCGGCCTATGAAGGCGGCGAGGAGTTAGGGGCTGTGGCGCAACGCTTTGGCAAGAAGATCCAGCTCACGCCGTACTTCGACGACAATGCTCCGGTGCTTGGCTCCTATCGCTTGCGCGATGCGGCGTTCACCACACAACTCGCTGCAGCCTGCGATCCCGTAGAGACGGCCACGGCAGGCGTGGTAGCGGCCGTGGTGGCCGATAGCGTCCCCGCAGGCGAACTGCCGTTCGAGGCATGTTCCGATGCCGTGCTCAAGGACTGGGCCGCCAACGAACGCTGTCGCATGCGTGCCATGGTGGCACAGGGAATGGCGGCCTTCATCACGCTCACCGATGGAGGTGAGATGCTCATCACGGAATCGCCGGCCGATATGAAGGTGGTTCGCAATACCACCATCTCCTATGTCGGTGCCATTGCCAATGTGGGTTCCGATGTAAAGCTCGCACGCACCGTCTATGCACAGAACAGAGTTGGACTTCTCGGTCCACTCCAAGGCGATCGCGGCTGGTACATGGTGAACGTGCGCGAGATCACCGTTGGAGCTGCAAAAGAGTATCCCATGTTCGTGATGTTGCGCGGCAACGATGCCTTCAAAGAGCAGCGTGATGCGGCCTTCGCAGCGTTCCTTCGTTCACTGCGCGACACGTCGACGATCGTCGACGAACGCTGGCACTACTTCCGGTACTGATGCTCACGATCCTTGACTTTGGTGCGGTGTTGTACAACATCGACTTCGACCGGACGCGGCAAGCATTACGCGCCTTGCCCGGGTACAATGGTGCGCCGATCGACTTTGGTGTGGACGTGCAGTCCGATGTCTTCCACGACATCGACAAGGGGGCCATCTCGGAAGCGGCCTTTCGTGCAGAGCTCCGTCGCATCTGGGGTTTTCAGTGCACCGATGCAGAGCTCGATGCCGCATGGTGCGCCATTCTCATTGGCATGTTCCCCACGTCAACCGACGTGGTGCGGAATTTCGCAGCACGCGGACCCGTTGTGTTGCTCAGCAACATCAGCTCATTGCATCTCCGTCATGCACTTCCCGAATGCAACGAGATGCTCTCGTTCTTCAACAAGCGGTTCTACTCGTTCGAGATCGGCTTGCGCAAGCCCGACCCTGCCGCCTTTCTCCATGTCTGCTCTGTGATGGGCGTTGCACCGCACGAAGCAACGCTCTACGATGATTCGTTGGCGAACTGCGAACAAGCGGCGGCCATGGGGATGCACGTGGTGCGCGTGCTCACACCGGAAGTTCTTGTCCCTTTGTCTCTCGGGCAAACATCAGCGTGATCAGGCCGATGCCATAGGCACCAGCGAACACGGCCATGGCATTGTTGTATCCGCCAAGCATGGGCACGAGCACACCAACATAGAAGACCGTGACCGTCGTGAGGATCCGCCCTGCATTGAAGCACACACCTGTTGCCGTGCTGCGGATGAGCGTCGGGAACAGCTCCGGAATGTAGGCACTGAGCACACCCTGATTGAAGCCGATGCACAGCGAGAGCAGAAACGTACATGCGAAGAGCAGCGGACCGACACCGTTGAGCACAAAGAACAGAATGCACGACACCATGATGACGGCCGCATAGCCAAGCGCCGCAGCCCGTCGGCGTCCCATGGCATTCGACACCGCACCCGAGATCGTCCCACCCACCACGGCACCAATGCCGAGCATGATCACCGTGCGTGCACGATGCGCTTGTTGATCGGCCGCAGCGCTCATGCTGCTCACCCACGTGGGCATCCACGTATAGGCGGCCCACAACCCAACGAGCATGCTTCCGAACAACACCAGTCCGATCACCAGATCTCGACGGTAGCGAGCATCGAACAGCGACTCGCGTTGCAGGTGTTTCTCTGCATGCACCGTGGCGCTCTTCACGAACAGATCGCTCTCTTGCACCATGAGCAACACACCAATGGCCAGTAGGATCGTTGACGATCCCAACAGATAGGCCGTTCGGAAGTCGGCAATGAAGTTGTGAATGATCCCCGCCGCAATGAAGCCCACCGGAAATGCATTGATCAGAATGCCCACCAGTCGCGCACGGTTGCCGGCAGACCATGCCTCGGAGACCATGACGGCCGTGATCATCAAGATGCTGCCTCCGCCGATGCCCGTGAGCACGCGACACAACACAAGGAAGGGAAGCGAATCCGCGAAGGAGGTAAGGAAGACGCCAAGGGCGGCAAAGACCACGCTCCAGAACAACGTCATCTTCCGTCCGATCCGATCACCCACTAGGCCAAGCGCAATGCCGCCGATCGACCACCCGGCAAGGAAGGCCGCGCCGGCGAACGATCCCACGCGAGCGATCTCAGCCTGATCCGTGGAGTGGAACACATCGCGAACGAAGCTGGGCAGATAGACGCTGAAGAGCGTTGCTCCGATACCGGCACTTGCAGTGGCCAGCCAACTGATCGCATAGAGGGCATGTCGTTGTTGCATGGCGACAAAGATAAAACCTCTATATTCGCGCCCTACATCGGAACACGGTTGCTGCCTCCTTGAGCTCTCGGGGAAGCGGGTGAAAATCCCGCGCGGTTGCGCCACCGTAACGATCACGATGCTTGTGAGCATCGCGGATCGAAGCCGGAATACCGACCGTGTTCGCCATTTTCATCCACCGCTCTGCGCATCACAGAGAAAGGATCTCGATATGCACAATCGTGCACTCGTTTTCGTCTTCGCTGCCTTCAGCATCCTCGCCACCCTCCCCTCCTTTGGGCAAACGCGAGTCCTCAACACTCCCCTTCAACCGGTCGCTCTGCATCGCAGTGGCAACACCATCGTTGCGTTGACATCGCGCACGGATGTGGACTTCGACAACACCATCGACTCGGGCGACGTCGCAGCGTCGTTTGTGACGTTCGATCTGAACGGCAACGAGATCGGTCGACGTGCCCTCCCCTGGGCCAACGTGAATGCCTTGCGCAGTTACGTCGACACGGCCTTCAATGAACTCTACGTGATCATCGACGATAGTATCGTGGTCTACGACCTTGCCACCATGACGCAAGGCAAGACCGTATGGAAGGATGGCGCATCGGCCATCAGCATGACGCACGACGCCGAAGTGGCCTTCATCAGCGTTCGTCCGAACTTCACCGATCCCGGCTCCGTGCAAGTGGTGAACACGCTCACATGGAGCGTGGTGCGCACACTGCCGGCAGGCGTGAATGTACAGATGTCGCAATGGTATCGCACGGCGGCAGGGAAGCAAGGCCTTATCGTTGTCAGCGAAGGATCCTTCGGAGAAATGAACGGCACCGTGGATGTATGGGAAGTGAATGATGCTGAATGGGCGAAGCGTGCAACGTTCACGGGTGGTGTGCCCAATCACATTGCTGTCGATGGTGACGTTGCCTATGTGACGATGAACACGGCACACAAGGTGATCCGCATCGATCTCACCACAGCACAACAAGTGGCCACCTATCCTACCGGCACAACCGGGTTCGACGGTCCGCGCGAGTCCGTCGTCGCCGGTCCCTTCCTCGTCACGTCCACCTTCACGGGCGATGTGCGCGTGTTCAACATCGAGACCACGGACCGACTGCTCACCGTTGACGTGGGTGCCAAACCCGAGGGTCTGCTCTTGAACACCAACGCATCGTCCAACGAAGTGTGGATCACGCGTGCGTTCAAGACCGGTGCCTACGATGCCGACAGTGGCATCGGCATTTTCAAGACCGTGCTGCCAACGTCAGTGCAGGAAGATCCTGCATCTGCTACATCGACAGTTGCCGCACCCAACCCTGCCTCCTCGCACATCGTGCTCTCGGGCATGCAAGCGTCCTCGCCGACCTTCCGCCTTACATCGTCCGTGGGCATGCCCGTTGCCACGCAAGGTCGCATGCTCGCCTTGCCCAACGGCAGTGTGCTCATCGATGTGAGCGATCTTGCCGAAGGTGTGTACTGTTGTTCGGACGGACGCACGTCGACGAAGTTTGTAGTACGGCGCTAGTGGCCTAAGTTGCGCGTTATGCGCATTCCAACTCTCCCTCTCGCTCTCTTCCTTGCCGCCTTCATCGACCTTTCCGGCGGACTCCTTCATGCTCAGTCGATGCGAACACCATCGACGCAGGAACTCGATCATGCACTCCGTGCACAGAAGTTCCGGTGCATCGGTCCGTATCGCGGTGGTCGTTCGCTGGCCGTTGCCGGACATCCCGATCTTCCGCACACCTACTACTTTGGCGCAACCGGTGGTGGTGTGTGGAAGAGCGAGGACGATGGCGATTCATGGCGCAGCGTGAGCGACAGTACCTTCACGTCGTCATCCATTGGCGCCATCACCATTGCGCCTTCCGATCCCAACGTCGTCTACGTGGGCACGGGTGAGACGGACATACGCGGCAACATCTCTCCGGGCGATGGCATGTATCGCACTACGGATGGTGGTGCCACATGGAACTCGCTCGGACTCAAGGACGCTCACATGATCGCCGACATCGTCGTGCATCCCACGGATGCCGACGTGGTGCTTGTGAGCTCCATGGGACACGTCTTCGGTC
The DNA here is from genome assembly GCA_044224925.1 of Kapaibacterium sp. (SeqCode). Lineage (GTDB taxonomy): Bacteria > Bacteroidota > Ignavibacteria > Kapaibacteriales > Kapaibacteriaceae > Kapaibacterium. The sequence goes on along the minus strand of JBGAJM010000003.1, from coordinate 307,870 downwards.
CGAACCCCGAGCGCGGCATCTTCAAGAGCACGGACGGTGGCAAGTCGTGGAAGAAGGTCCTGTTCCGCAACGACTCCACCGGCGGCATGACGTTGAAGATGGACCCGCACAATCCGCGCATCCTCTATGCCTCGCTGTGGCAGGCCTATCGCAACGCACACAGCATGAGCAGTGGTGGTGCGGGCAGCGGCCTGTTCAAGAGCACCGATGGCGGTGATACGTGGAAGGAGATCACGAAGAATCCGGGTCTGCCCACCGGCATCCTTGGCAAGATCTGCGTCGACGTATCCCGCGCCCAGCGCGGACTCGTCTTCGCCATGGTCGAGAACGAGAATGGCGGCCTCTTCAAAAGCAACGATGCCGGGGCAACGTGGACGCGGATGAGCACACAGGCCGACATTCGTACACGTCCATGGTACTTCTCGCACGTCTACGCCGATCCCTTCGATGCCTCTATCGTCTACGTGTTGAACGTGGGCATGTACAAGAGTGTCGACGGTGGCGCTTCGTTCAGCGGCATGGGCACGAAGCATGGCGATCATCACGACATGTGGATCGACCCGAAAAACAACCAGCGCATGATGGTGGCCGATGATGGTGGCGCGGTGGTAAGTGTGGATGGCGGCAGACATTGGACGGAACAAGACCTTGCCACCTCACAGTTCTATCATGTGAGCGTCGACGATCATTTCCCCTACCGACTCTATGGTGCACAACAAGACAACAGCACCGTTTCGATCCCGCATCGTGCCATCGGCGATTGGTCCATCGATCGTTCACGTTGGTACTCGGTGGCCGGATTTGAGAGCGGCTATGTGATCCCGCATCACACCGATGCCAACGTCACTCTTGGCGGTAACTACTCCGGCTACTTGAGTCGCTACGATCGTAGCAAGGATCAGAACCAGGACATCAGCGTGTATCCGAACAATCCCATCGGCGAGGGCTCGAAGGACCGCGGAGAGCGCTTCCAGTGGACGTTCCCCATTCTCTTCTCGAAGCATGACAAGGCGCTCTACACCACATCGCAACATGTATGGCGAAGCACGAACGAGGGCATGAGCTGGACGAAGATCTCGCCGGACCTTACCACGAACGACACCACGAAGCAGATGGCATCGGGTGGACCCATCACGAAGGACAACACCGGTGTGGAAGTGTACTGCACCATCTTCACATTGGCAGAGTCGCCCGTGAAGCAAGGTGTGTTCTGGGCCGGCAGCGATGACGGACTCATTCACGTGAGCACCGACAACGCATCCACGTGGAAGAACGTCACGCCCAGCGGCCTTCCCGCCTTCTCGCTCGTGAGCATGATCGAGGCATCGCCGTACGATGCGGGCACGGCCTATGCGGCAATCAATCGCTATAAGCTGGACGATCAGGACGTTTACATCTATAAGACCACGAACTACGGAGCGTCGTGGACGAAGATCACGTCGGGCATACCATCGGGCTCCTTCGCCCGCGTTGTGCGCGAAGATCCTGTGCGCAAGGACCTCTTGTATTGCGGCACGGAGCGCGGACTCTACGTCTCCTTCGATGGCGGCACGTCGTGGTCGCGTTTCTTGCGCAACCTTCCGCTCACGCCCATTCACGATCTCGTCGTCCACGGTCGCGAGCACGATCTTGTTCTTGCCACGCATGGTCGGTCGTTCTGGATCTACGACGATCTCACCACACTCCGTCAACTCACACCAAGCGTTCTTGCATCGCCCTTCCACGTCTTCACCCCACGTCATGCCTATCGCGTCGACGGTGGTTCGTGGTATGCACCAACGATGGACGTCGGCGAGAACGCACCCAATGGTGTGATGCTGCGATATTGGCTTGCCGACACCACGTCGAAGGAACTCACGCTCACCATTCGCACGCAAAGCGGCGATTCGGTGATCGCGTTCTCGAGCAAGAAGGATCGCAAGGGTGAAGAGTTCAAGAACGATCGCAAGTTCTATCGCGACTCGCTCTTCCGTCCAAGCAGTGAAGCGCTCACGGTGTTCCGCGGACAGAATCAATTCCAGTGGAACATGCGGTGGCCCGATGCCGAGGAGCTCGAAGGTGTGATGTGGGGCGCTGGCACAACAGGTCCACGCGTTGCACCCGGAACCTACACGGCCACCTTCGCACTCGGCGCCGACACGCAGCGTGTCTCGTTCGAGATCAGGAAGGATCCACGACTTGATGTTGCCGATGCCGACCTCGTTGCCCAAGAACGTTTCTTGCGCGACGTGACGCGCACACTGTCCGACGTGCACAAGGCCATCAAACGCATGCGCGATGTGCGTGCACAAGTGAATGCGGCCGTAGGTCGCACATCGCACCTGGACTCGTCGAAGACCAAGGAGATCACGGCGCTCAGCAAGACCATCAACGACACGTTGCAGCACATCGAGGACAGCATGGTGCAGACCAAGGCCAAGGCAGGTCAGGACCTCTTGAACTATCCCGTCAAGCTCAACAACAAGATCGCTTCACTCAGCGAAGTGGCCTCGTCGGCCGACACACGTCCAACGCAGCAAACACTCGATCTCTATGCCGAGCTTGCATCGCAAGCGGCAGCGAAGATCGCAGCGATCAAGAGCATCGAGTCCGACCACGTCCGTCGATTCAACGAACAGATCTCGGCACTCTCGCTACCGGCCGTGTTGCCTGAGAAGAAGAAGTGACGGCCTTCCCGTCAATGCGGCTCTTGTGGCTCCTTGCCGCCTTTCCGCTTTGCATCCTCGGCTATGCGGCCATCGACCTTCCGATGGCCGAGTGGCTGCATGCGAACGTGAACGGCAACGTGCATGGAGTGGCCGCATGGCTCGAAGAGATCGGTCGTGGACACTGGTGGCTCGTCCCCTCCCTCCTTGGCACCATCATCTTCTGGAAGCGCAACCGTTCCCTTGCCATTGCCTGCGCCGTCGTCTTCTTGAGCATTGCCTTGAGCGGTCTTGCGGCCAACCTTCTCAAGATCCTCATCTGTCGGGCCCGTCCCGTGCTCTGGTTCGACGAACACCTCTACGGCTTCCGTCTCTTCGCCTTTGAAACAGATTACGTGTGGAACTCCTTCCCGAGCGGTCATGCCACCACCGGCGCCGCTCTTGCCGTCACCGGCAGGGCGGTATGGCGGAAAGGTGCATGGCTCTTCACGCTCATCGGCATCTCCATCGCCATCGCCCGCATCGTCATCACAGCCCACTACTTCTCCGACGTCGTCATTGGTGCCGCGCTCGGTGTGTTGTTTGCATGGGTAGCGCAGAGGGTGATGGGGAGGATGAATACATGATCAACGGGAATACAGAATGAGTGCGTTGCACTGTCGATATAAGGTCTTTGGGGGACTCAGTCTTTTGGTGTTTCTCAATTGTGACTGGGGTGCGGTCCTGTACATGGTCGCCTTTCATTCTAAGATCAGCATAGACCGCCTGAGCACGATTCCATTCGGCGAGTACTTCCCAACGTATGCCGCTATTGGAGGCATTCAGATCTTGTTTCTGACGCTTCTTGCAACGCAATGCAGGTATGTGATCATCGATGACGCTGGCATCACGTATATCAATCCTCTGTTGCCATTTCTGAGACGCCGTACCGCGTGGTCCGATTTTGATCACTACATCCTCGTCGACGAAAAATCAAAGTACACAACGTATGAAGCGGTCTGGCTCATTCGTGAAGGCAAGGCTCAAAGTCGCTTCTCGAGTTTCTATTTCTCAAACTATGAGGAACTAAAGAGCCGTGTTGTGGTACCGGGTCATGGAAAGAAGCACCTCAGTCCTATTCGTCAGCTACTAGCGATGTTCGGTTGGGTGCGCATCAAGAACGACGACTAGGTTCTCCGCGCTGCACACCCTGTCACCTTACGAAACCTCATGCCCGACTTCGTGACCATAGCCACGTATGACGACTACGTCATCGCCAACCTCGACCTCCAACTGTTGCAAGCCAACGAGGTTCACTCGTATCTCGCAGATGAGAATTACATCGCCTGGCGATGGACGTCCATGCAGGCGCTGGGCTGTTTGAAGCTTCGGGTCTCGACCGATCAAGCGGACGAAGCGCGTTCAATACTTCAAAGCGAGACCGAGCAACTCCAAGCCGACCATACACTGGAGGATCAGCACTCCCACCACATCTGTCCGTCGTGCGCATCCAACAACACCGGTGCCGACCCGTTGATCCGCACCTTTGCCGGCCTTTGCTGGTTCGTACTCTGCATGCCATTGCCATGGATCCCGAAGCGATCGTATCGCTGCTACTTCTGCGGTCACCGCTGGAAGGAATAGCGCATATATTTGGCGTACATGGAATGTTGCAAATGAACATACAATCCCAGATCGACGCTTACATCGAGAGCCTTCCTGCCGCAAAGGGCGCTGAGGTTCGCGAGCTTCATCGCACCATCCTGACAGGTGCGCCGGACTGTCATCTGCAGTTCTTCGACGGAACGGACGACACAGGTAAGGTCGTTTCGAATCCGACCATTGGATATGGCTCACATACCCTCACGTATTCGAATGGCACATCGCGGACGTCGTTTCGCATTGGTGTGAGTGCGAACACCACCGGCATCTCCGTCTACATTCTCGGATTGAAGGACAAGTCCTTCTTGGCCGACACGTATGGAGGCAACATCGGCAAGGCGACCGTGACCGGATACTGCATCAAGTTCCGATCGCTGAAGAACATCAACATGTCGGTGCTGGAACAAGCGATCCGGTACGGTCTTGCACTCACGGACTGAAGCAGGCATCCCGATGATCACTGAGAGCACATTGTTCACACTTGCACGTTCGTTTCCCAACGTCACGGAGGAGCCGCACTTCGACAAGACGTCGTTTCGCGTGAAGAAGAAGATCTTCGCCACGTACGACGCGAAGGCGAACACGGCATGCGTCAAACTGAACGCCATCGATCAAGATGTGTTCGTTTCGACCAATCGCTCCAGTATCTATCCGGCTACCGGGAAGTGGGGAGCGCAAGGGTGGACGATGATCGAACTGAAGTCCGTTCATAGCGACGTCCTCACGGATGCGCTCACCACAGCATATCACACCGTGGCACATCCATCCAAACCCTAGGACCTCACCTCCATGCCAGACCTTGTCACCATCGCATCCTACAACGACGTCATATCGGCCACCTTCGATCAGCACAAGCTGGAAGAGCATGGGATCGACAGCTATATCGCCGATGAAGTGACCATTGCCATGCAGTGGACGTTGATGAATGCCCTCGGCGGGATCAAGCTTCGGGTTTCCTCGGCCGATGCCGACGAAGCCGTGCGGATCCTGCGGGAGCGAACCGAGGAAGCAGACACAGAGAAGATGATCGACGAGCCCACGCCTTCGGTGCTATGTCCATCGTGCGGCTCCACCAACACCGGCACCGATACGCTCTCCAGACGCTTTGCAGGATGGACATGGCTTCTCCTTGGAGTTCCCCTACTATGGCCCTCCAGGAAGCAGCACCAATGTTTCTACTGTGGTCATAGTTGGAAGTCATAGGAATGGCATCGACTATGTCCGTTTTCTAGTTGAAACTCGCTTGGGCGTTGGCTTCGACGATGAGTTGAGAATGCGCTCATTCACAGTTTGTTGAATGAGTCTGCGCAACATAGGAATTAGACGCGAACCGCGCACCTTTCTCCACTTCTGCTCAGCGTCAACGATGATAGCCGCTGTCCATCGCAAGCGTTGATCGGGGGACGACCAATTGGTGATACGGCGGGTACGCTGTGCGATGGTGCTATTGACGCTTTCAATGATGTTCGTGGTCGTGAAGCTCGATCGAAGAGCAGTCGGGACCTTCAACCGCGTGACGGTAAGTGTTTCCTCCAGACCCTCTTGAAATGATCGTGCGGCAACGATGTTGATGCGCTTGAGATCGGCATGGATCCCATCGGCAATGGACATGGCCTCATTGTAGTCTTCGCAGCGAAAGAGTTTCTTGAGCCGTGGCAACATTGTCGCCTGGTGCTCCTCATCCAGGTAGCTCATCACGTTGCGAAGCTTGTGCACCTGGCAGCGTTGGATGATGGCGTAGTCGCCGAATACTTCGTCGACGGCCTTGCGAAGTCCCTTCCCACCGTCGATCACGACAAGCAGACCCTGCTCGAAATCGAACCCGCGTTCGATCATGTCGCGAAACATGTCCACGATGACGTCGGCGTTCTCGGTAGTGGCCTGTGACAGTCCCAGCATCCGCTTCTGGCCTGTCTCCGTGATCCCTATTGCCGTGAGAATGCTGTGCCCTTGGATGACCTTACCGTCCACGAGAATGGCAACGTAGGTCGCGTCATCCAATCGACGCTGCATGAAGGTCTCCAGGATCTCCCGGCTGTGTTCGATGAATGCCTCTGACAATGTCGTCTTCGACAGACCGAACGAGTCCAGGAGCGTCTCTGCTACGTCTCTCAGGCGGCGCGTGCTCAGACCTATCAAGAGGGCATTCATGAGCTGCGGTGATGGTGCGGCCACTTCCCGGAGCTGCAGATATGACGCAGGGGAGAGTGTGCTGTTCGTTTCTGCGTCATACATCCGTGGGACGTCCACGGGCACTTTCTGTCCACCGATGCTCACACTGCCCGGATTGCTTCCCCAACGACTGAAGCGTCCATCGTGCGGCTTATCGTGACTGTAGCGTTCTCCGGCAAGTTCTGTTACTTCACTCTGCATGAACCACTCAACCGCTCGGCGTGTGAGCTCTAGGTGATTCAAGATCAGCGCGAGGGCGTCGTTCTTCGAGCCCTCGAGTATCGATGAAAACGCTGCATGCATATCAACGTTTCCGGACGTATGTTTGGCCTTCATGGAGGCTCCTCTCAGATGATGATGAAGTGTGCAAACTCAATCTACCATCTAGGCTGGAGCCTCCATCTATTTTCAACTAGCTTTCGGACATCTTCATGGCATCATCCATACCACCGATCTTCCTATATGCGTGCGCGTTCATGCTCTTGGTTCTGCCCACCCATAACATTGCTGGCGCTTCCGACATTGTTGCGCAGGATTCAACCACGGCAGGTCGCAGCGAGAACGTCGAGCGCAAAGTCAACGCACCACTAGGCAGTCTGTATGTGGAGATCGGAGGCGCAGGGATCGGCCTTGCTTCATTTCACGCAGAGGTCACGGCATATCGCTTCTCCCATGTTCGCGATGGACTCGGGTTCAACCACTCCATCCGGCTTTCGGCAGGATACTCGTTGGACAGATCGGGATTCCTCTCTGCTGCCGCCACATACCTTGCCTTGGAGTCAGACCATCACATCGAAGTTGGTGTAGGTGCAGCCTATCCGATGGTACCACGAGAAGGAAGTGATGCTCTCCCAAAGGCGTCGACGGTCGGCGTCCTACTATTCGGATATCGCTTTGAGGTCATTCACGGCATTTTGCTTCGTGCCACCTTCACTCCTTGGGTCGACACTCATACAGGCAACTGGACCATGTATGGAGGCGCTTCCGTTGGCGTGGCGTTCTGATGTTCGATCGGATGCATGAAATCGTACATTGCACCATGCCCCGCGAGCTACCATTCAGAATCTCCATGCGACCGCTTCTTGCGTTCATGCTCATGTGCTTTTGTGGTTCTACCATACATGCCTTTGCATCGTGTACAAGGCCTCCGCTCAGTGTGTTTCCGCATCATCGGAATATCAGCAGTCGTCCGATGTTCGTGCTTGAGGGCTTCGCGCGGAGTCAACAGGTCGTCGCCGGACTCAACAAGATCTATCCGGTGTATCTCGAAAGTGGCGGCGATCGAGTTCCGCTCAGAGTGACCGACATTGTCGTAGGTGGGCACGATCTCACGCAAGCGGTCCTCGTTCCTACAGCCGAACTCGTTGTAGGACGCGACTACGATCTTGTCATCGACGGTCTCCCTGATTCCGTGCGACATGAACAGTCCGACAGCACTGAGCATACATGGATCACGGCAACCTACACTGTCGTCGAAGGCCGCGACACGCTAAGTCCAACCATCACGGCACGACCGGTGGTCGTCAGCACACCGAACGAACCACTCGGATACTCCAGTTATATCGAGTTCCCTCCTTCTACTACGGTCCGCTTTAGCAACACCGCACAAGATGAATCCGAGATCATCGTGAAAACCACCGTGAAGAGCCTACTGACTGGGAGCGAGACCGCGTACTATATTGAACCGATCGACACCACCATTTACGTTGGTTCAACCGGATGCGGGGCTGCCTTCACGTTCAGTGAGGGCAACGATTACGAAGTGGAGTTCACCTTCATGGACAGTGCAGGTAACGTCACGCCATGGAAGGGTGAGCGCATTACGTTCACCGCGCCAACGAAGAACTTGGGTATCGAGAAATGATATGGAGTCACAATGTCAAGCCCGTACCTTGAAAGCGCTCGGAAGCAATTCGAGTATTACAAACTGCTCGGCGATAGTACATTCTCTCAACTCGAGGACGATTCCTTGTTCTGGCAGTTCAATGAGGAGAGCAACAGCATCGCCACGATCGTGAAGCACCTCCATGGGAACATGATGTCGCGCTGGACCGATTTCCTCACCTCCGATGGCGAGAAGGAATGGCGGGATCGCGAGGCAGAGTTTGATAACGATAGCACCACACGGCAAGATCTTCTTGATCGGTGGGAGCAGGGCTGGGCCTGTCTGTTCGCCGCACTCGACACCGTTGGAGCTGATGACCTCGATCGCATCGTGTACATTCGGAATCAAGGGCACACCGCGATGGAAGCCATCAATCGGCAGCTCGCCCACTACCCGTACCATGTTGGCCAGATCGTTTTCATCGGCAAGATGATCGCGGGTGGATCTTGGGCGTCATTGTCGATCCCACGAGGTGGTTCGAACGCCTTCAACGCCGAGAAGTTCTCAGAGCCGAAACACAAAGCTCACTTCACGGATGATGTTCTCCGTGATCGACCAGCGTAGAGGAGACCTATCGAATGAAACGCATACTCACTCCCCTCCTTGTTGCTGTGGCCGCCTTCTGCTGTGGCTTTGCTGCGCATGCCGTGACGTCAACAAGCTTACAGCCCGACGATACCCGAGGACGCGTCACCGGGATCGGCGGCATCTTCTTCAAGTGCAAGGATCCCAAGACCGTTCGCGAATGGTACGCAACGCACCTTGGCTTGCAGGTGAACAAGTATGGAGCGGTGTTTGAATGGCGGCAAGGAGTCGACTCGTCACAGAAGGGCTTCTCGCAATGGAGTCCATTCAAAGAGACGACGAAGTACTTCGAGCCCTCCACGAAGGAGTTCATGATCAACTATCGCGTCACGCACCTCGATGCCCTCGTCGACGCCCTCAAGCGGGATGGCGTGACCATCGCCGACACCATCGCCCGCTATGACTATGGCGCATTCGTTCACATCATGGACTGCGAAGGCAACAAGATCGAGCTATGGGAACCGAACGATGCCGAATACGAACGCATGGGACTTCAGTTGGGCAGCACGACGACGAAGTGATATCAAGGCAACTAGTGTACTCTCATCCTTCATTCGAGCTCACACATGAACAGTAGATCGATCGTAAGACTAAGCAATGTCATTGGAATTGCTTCCATCATAGCTTTATTGTACTGGGTGTTCATCTACACTTCAGTTACGGTCTTTGGCTTTCGAGTATTCAAAGAGATCATCACACAGACGTTCTACGTTAGCGTCGCCGGCATACTGGCGCTCATGTTAGGAGCGTTTTTGTTGAATGTAATGTTCAACTTGACACGAATCGCCGATCATCAAACTTCTCTCCACCCAAGTGATGGATCGGCTTCCGTTCGTAGGCTAGGTATCATTGTCACACTAAGCTTGCCGATCTTGTTTTCTCTGCTCTATGCAGGTGATAGATATACGAGAGCCAAGAAAGAGAGCCTGTTGTTATCAAGCGCACAGTCCATTATTCAAAACGATCGATTGAACGTGAATCGGATAGCACAATATTCCTTCGACGAAAAGTGGTTGTTAGAGATGCACGAGATCCTGTATCTCCAAAAACACATAGACAGACATTTCCCAAATGTCTACGTGATCGTCTCCGATACCCTCGGATCCTCGCCAGTCTTCTTGGGATTTGACAGCTATTACGGCAATACGGCCGATTCCATCCTACCGGACAAACAGCGGTATGTATGGCCGACAACGCAGGAGGAGCGCCAGTATCTGTCCAGCGTGTTCTATCATAACAATTCGCAATATCGCTTTAGCGCATCAGACGGGAGTTACGAGCTTTTCTATCCCTACGTCAAAGATGGGAATAGAATCGTGTTCTACTTTTCAGACTACCAACGCTACGGCAAGGTTGGTAGTTAGCAACACAATGAGACCTACATTTCTCGACTCTCTGGGAAGCAAAGGAAGATCTTTTGGCATCTTCCTCCTCAAGGCTGCACTATTGACAGCCCCACTCTTTGCATCGCATTGGGTTCTGAGGAATTTCTTTTCAAGTCGCGGAGAAGCCTATTTCAAAGGTGAGGGGCATCTACTGCACGAGAATTTGGTGCTGGGTCTATTCGTGCTGATGACGGATCAGTTCTTTTTATCGACGCTCCTGGCCTTCTGCGGACTCTCCATGTTGGAAATGTTCTTACGAAAGCGTGCATACATCGCTCTACTCATAGGTCTGGGCGTCGTTACCTTGGTGGTCCTCTTAGTCTATGCGCCACGCCTCACCGAAGAGCACTACAGTTTTCTGAGGTCGCTTGACATCATCCTCACCTGGGTGTGTAGACTCGCCGGCGCTGCAGCATCTGTGATCGTGCTACGAAAAGACGAGAAGTTCAGCAATTGGAATGATAGCCGGTACGAGACTCTCGATGAATAGATCGAGTTAAAGCTGCGTGCGATACAGTCCACACGATGAGGCGAAACGTACATTCGCAAGCGGACAGCAGAGCTTCACCATCACAAGGGCCTTTCATGACGAACACGACGTATCTATCACCAACGCAAGAGGCGGGCAGAGACTTCTATCTGCGACGGCTTTCAGGGAGCATCATCATGCTCAACCTACTTCGCTTTCGAGAGATAGCTGACTATTCGGAAGCTCCCGAACTTGCACCCTCCGAAAGCATTAGTGGTGAAATGGCCTATCAACTCTATATCGAACACACGCTGCCGCTTCTAGAACGGTCAGGTGGAACGATCCTGTTTATGGGGAAGGGCGGCGAGTTTCTCATTGGTCCACCCAATGAACGATGGGACGCGGTTCTCATGATCCGTCAGGAAAGTGTTGCGAGCTTCATGGCCTTTGCGCAAGACGCGGAGTACTTGAAAGGAATCGGACACAGAACAGCCGCCTTGGAAGACTCTAGACTACTACCGATCGTGGAGACGGTCGCTTCAGCCGATCGATGAAATGCACGACGCCGTTTTCATTTTCGACCTGGAGCATTCGACGGATGCCAGCTATCGCACGATGCAATTGCGCACCCCGGGCACTCAACACGTAACTCGTCACTCGTAACTTGTCACTCAACTAGCATGTTATGTGACCACATCATCAGTTCTCTTCGTTGGGCGTACAATTGAACCAATCGATCCGTTTGGCCGCCGGTGTGCTCTCTCGACAAGCATCACTGACCGTCGAATCTCTCATGCCGACACAAGGCGTGATCTTCTCGGACGGCATCGAATCCGATTTCTTACACTTCAATTCCGGAAGCATCGCGACGATCGGAATCGCTCGAGAGAAGGCGAACCTCGTTGTGAATGAGTCGTGAGCCGAGACTGCTCAATGCTAGAAGAGCGACGTGCAGTATATTCGACGTATTCGGTCAGCGAATTCGTATGCAATAGTTGCGAGGACATGGGATGAAGGTTGTAAGCATCGTCTCTGCGATTTTCGTACTCATTATCGTCCTGCGCATCTTTGTACGGGGCGTTCGCCAGTTCAACGAACAAGACCGATCCCAATCAATTCGAGGCAGACAGCAAGTACCATTCGACCAGCAACTTGAGATCTTCCGTCAACTACGTTTCGACTTGAACCCAGAAGTGGACTCATCCGACATTGCGAGTTGGGAACGCGACGATAGTACTGCCGAGGAACAGCCTTTCATGCTCGTATATACGATGTTGGGTTCATGCATTGAGCGAGAACCTTTTACACCGATCACGAACAGATGCTGGAGTTTTGACACTGAGGCCATCGAGGATAATGGCGCCTATGTGGACATCATTCGGAACCTTGAACGAATCAGCAGAGGCGCACTCACATTCACCGACGTCATTGATCACGTCGACATCGACTCCGGAGACGCTTGGATTTCGTTCATCTTCAACGGCCAACGCTATAGGTGGACGATGCATGTCAACGATGACTGGGTGGACGTGACTCTGTTTGAGAACATCGTAAAGCTCACAGTGGAGCACAACACGAATGGCAGGTTCACGAGCCTCTATACAGGCGATCAGACAATATTGTTAGGTTTTGAAACAGAAGAGACGTTGGCTGAGATCAAAAGGGCAACCGGGCTGCCGATCGAATGGCTGGAGTAGAAGTCACGCGCCATGATACAACGGATCATTTCCAGGGCGACATCGCTTTTTACACGTAAACGCAGCGTGTTTTCTGAAGTGTCATTGCCATATCGTGTATTCGTTTCCGAAGAAGCACGTCTCGTGGCAATTGCCAGCACATACGACGCTTCTTCGCTCGTTACAACGGACACCATCGCGTCTCACGCATTGATCCTGTATGATCTTGACTCTCTGGCACTTGTCAACACTTTTCATAACGTGAAGCTTCCCGTTCTTGATGTAGCGTTCCATCCTGTTGAAAGGATACTGGCAATTGGCCTTGGGGACTACGATGGCGGCTCCCAGAACAGAGGTGATCTCTACATATGGAATTATGGTGCGAACGTTCTTACGTCTGTCCTGCATCATGTAGACACCAGACGAAGAGTCATTTCCTGTTCTTTCAATTCGACTGGCAGCATCCTGATTTTTTCACTTAGTGGGCTAGAAGACCTCTTTCATTACGACAAGTACGCACGGGAGTATTGTATCAGCTTTCCACTGTCATCTGTACACCACATTATGCTTCTCGTACCAGATCGTGTCTATTCTGACGTCTGTGAGGAAGATTCGCGCAGCAGTATTATGCGGCTAGTCGCTTCTGCAAACAGTGAGCTGCAAGCAATTGCGGCAAGTCGTGGGCGACTCTTTACTCAAAGGCAATCATCCGTGTATGTTGATACGGACAGTTTGACCGGTCCGATTCTCTTGTGATCCGCGACTCGGCATACACATAGACCAACTCACCAAGTACTTTGACGGACAGTTCGCACTTCGTTCGCTGTAAGCCGGACGGTTCGGTATGTTCGTATAACGACAAGGACTCCGTCTAGACGAGAGTTTTGTGTAGCGCGCTCGATCTACTGGTTGAGTCTTGGCATCAACCGACATCGAATGAACACACTGCTGCTGTTTCACTTTTGCAATAATCTTGTAGAATTGCCACGATTGGGATCTCTCGAAACAAAGCACTCCTCGTTATAATGGAGCAACAATGCGACCTTTGTCTTGCTGGACTGTTGATCCCATTACGCATCGAAGGGAAAGGCAACTACTGTGAATGATCGTTCCTTGAAGCACGTACGGCATTGGGTATTCATGTGCTCGATCATTGTCGGATTTCTAATGAACATGCCTGCAGATGCTCAAGTGTTCGTTCAGATTGCGTCATTCAATGTCGAGGGGACAGTTCGCGAGTTATCCGTTTCACCAGACCAATCGACTTGGCTCGTCACGGCTTTGAGTAAGATGTATTTCACAAGGATCGGCGACACTGTATGGCATACATGCAGTCCTCTGATCAGTGCCATAAATGAGCTCTCCACGGTGCCAGATTGGTACAAACGAATCAGCTTCTTCGACGCCGACACAGCCATACTGACCGGTTTGATCTCATTTCATGGAGAGGACTTTCATCAAGATGGATACTTCAGAACCACGGATGCCGGAAGAACATGGACACTCGACAGCCTTAGCCGTGATCAGTGGTCATTCACGACACATGTCGATGGCGCTGGGAATGCGTGGATCGGACATGCATACCGAGTGCTGGACCATTCTATGGACTTCGGAAGAACTTGGACGTCGATCACATTACCGTATGTGTCTTCGGACAGGACCTACAGTATCCACATGTCTGACGCATCACACGGAGTTGCAGGCTCCAATGACAACGTGATCCTAACGACCTCCGACAATTGGGCACACACCAAGTCAATTGTCACTCCATTCGACCAGGGTAAGTTCATACGATTCGACGACGGTTACATTCCTAAGCTCACTCCAATAGAGAAGGTCCGAAAGTGGGATGGTTTTATCGTTGTCAATCAGCAAGGTCACATATTCTATACCGATACCAGCACTATCGACTGGAAGAGATTCCCTTTCGACCTCATCAACTTTGAAGTTGATCGAGACTCTACTACACTCATTGCCATAACAACCGACGGACGTGTGCTCTGCCTTTCATCTCCAACGACCTACAGTACTCTCGCACCGGTAGGTAGCGCATGTGAACCCAAGGACGTAAAGGTTGTTTGTCACAATGCGTTCATTCTGTGCGAGTTCGATGACGTCATGAAAGTGTTCTGTACGGGTGGTATTGAGCCTCTCCCAAGCATCATGGAGACACAAACTCACGAACCTGGATTCATCCGAACGACAGGGAAGTGATATGCGATGCTCTCACAATCACATTTACCACATCGTCGTTGGAGGGAATGATTGATACAGCGAGTTTGAAGCCGATATCAGGATCTCCGATCTCACCCATACGGCCGGCACATTCCATGCTATCGCCTTGAACTTGTACGAACCCTGTCATAGGGCATTGATGTCGATTTCCGCGCCGTGAGTCAGTATTCGTAGGCAAGGACCTTGTCGCTCCTCTTCATGCCAGTAGATTGACGAAGGTACAACAAGCAACCACTTCACGCACGCTAGCAACGGCTCTTCCCAAACGAATGCGGCGTTTGTATCATTCATATGGAGAATCGGCACCTTCGAGTCCGAGGACCACGACCTCGTCAAGAGATCCGTCATCGTGGCTCAAGGGAAACCTGTGACAGACTGTCTGGTACCAATTCGTCGAAAGATCCAATTGCAAACCCTTCGCACACTCAGTTCTCTTTCCCTCCCCTTCACCTGGGAGGTCGAGCCCGTGATCCGGCTGTAGCCGCGGCAAGTCAACTCGTCACTTGTTACTTTTGACTCAATCAATATGTTACTCGTCCACTTGGTCAGTTCTCTTCGTTGGGGGTACAATTGAACCATTCGATCCGGCTGGCCGCCGGTGTGCTCTCTCGACAAGCATCACTGACCGTCGAATCACTCATGCCGACACATGGCGTGATCTTCTCGGACGGCATCGAATCCGATTTCTTACACTTCAATTCCGGAAGCATTGCGACGATCGGGGTCGCTCGAGAGAAGGCGAACCTCGTTGTGAATGACGACCAAGGAACAGCATGAAGGAACGTGATGACATCCTACCGACGAGTCTCGAGGAGACCTACGACGACCTCAAGTATGAGGAGTTTGGAGGGCTCACGATCACGTCGGTTTCTCAGCTTGACAACGCGCGACTTTGCGTGAGTTTCGTTCTCGATACAGGCAACGAAGCTGATGCGACAAAGCAGCATTGGAATATTGTCATTGGTGGATTCTGTGATGGCCTTCACAAGCCTGGCACGAGTGCACAATGGCCTCAGTTCTACTCAGATCATCCGCTCTTGTGGCCCATGGTGGACGATCACGTTTCACTCTACTTCAATCATGCAGTGAGTTCCCCTGAGCTATTCCTGAAGGACCTATGGGATACCCACGTTCGAGAGCTCGAGGGTTTTCACGATTTCAAGTTCTTTACAAGCTTCGCTCGCTTTCTCCCTCCGGTCGATACTGATATGGGGTTGTATGCAAGTGGTCCGGAGCGTTTGTTGAAGTTGTATGAAGCATGTCTTGATCGTGCCGGTGCACAACCGACGATCGTCGGAAGATGGAGGCCCCGTCGTACCACGGGCACGAACGACTCTTCGATCCCCGAACTGATCCTCCTCGTCATTGGAGACTCGTACTTCATTGGCGAATCAATTGAATTCGTTCGACTGGACGGAGATACGGCGACCATATCTGCTTCGGCGGGTTCATGAACCGTACTATTTCACACAAAGGAACATTCTATGGACAAGGAGAAGTACTATCACGGCACAAAGGCAGACTTGAGGACCGGCGACCTAATCGGACCAGGCTATGTGTCTAACTACGGACAAGGTCGAACGGCCAAGTACGTGTATTTCACGGCGACACTCGATGCTGCCATTTGGGGTGCTGAGCTTGCATCTGGTGATGGGAGACAAAGGATCTTCGTCGTTGAGCCAACGGGTGATTTTGAAGACGATCCAAACCTAACCGACAAGAAGTTCCCTGGCAACCCGACAAGATCATATCGCTCCTCCCACCCTCTCAGGATCATCGATGAGATCACGGTGTGGCAGGGGCATACCATTGAACAGCTCACGGCAATGCGAGAAGGTCTTGAGCGCCTACGGCAATTAGGTATTGAGGCCATTGAAGATTGAGAAGCTCGTCACTTGTCACTTGTCACTTGTCACTTGTCACTCAATGAGTATGTTACGCCTTCACTTCTTCTGATTTCTTCCTAGGGGGTTCGAATGAACCATTCGATCCGACTTGCCGCCGCCGCGATCCTTTTTCTCGCGGCCACCCTCCCCACCTTCACACAGCCCTGGCCCATGTCCACCGGCGTTGCCGTCGCCACGAAGTTCTCGGGCACGGCCTACACATCGGAGAACCCGAACGGCTATGTGCTCACGGCCTACGATCTGCGCACCGTTGGCGCACAGCCCTATGCGGTGAACTGGGCCACCGTGCCGCAGTACCATCATCCGACGTGGACGGCGCAGCATCTGGGCGAGATCTTTGGGATCGCCCTCGATTGCGTGGGCAATATCTATGTGACGGCCACGATGCAGTATGGTGGACATAACGGACAGATCCCGTATCCGTGGGGTCCGGCCGGACCGGGTGGCATCTATAAGATCAACGGCATCACGGGCAACATCGATTATTCGATCTCGCTTCCATGCGCCGGACCGAATGCCACCTATCCGAACGGATTCAACACGCCATCGCTCGGGAATATTTGTTTCGATCCCGACCATAATGGCGGACAGGTCTTCACGACAAACCTCGATGATGGCAAGATCTATCGCGTCGACAAGAACCTTGGCGCCGTCCTCAGCACTTTCGATCCCTTCCTCCCTGATGGAGGTACACCCGGCCTCGCTCCCCTCGGAGAGCGCCTTTGGGGCATTGCCTATCGTGCGAATGCAGTGTACTTCGCCGTGTGGTCGCGCGATCTGGCGAATCCGAGTGGACCGCAGACCTCCGTCTGGAAAGTGAATATCGACGCTGCCGGGAATTTCACGGGAATCGCACAATTCTGCTTCTCGCTCCCTGCCACCGCGCCGCCTGACCCCATCACCGATATGGAGTTCAATGCAGCCGGTCAACTGCTGCTGATCCAATCGTCGAAGTTCACATCGCCCATCACGATCTATGCCCTCTTCCCCTTTGGCGCCAAGATGTATCGCGCCGATTTCTCGGGCACATGGTCGGTGAGCACCACGAACTACGAGCTGGGTGCAGGCATTGCCTATCAGGGCACAACGCCGCTCGATAGAAAGACGAGCGCCACCGGTGGATGCGACTGGTGTTTCTCGGGTTGGAGCACGATCAACAATCAGCCAACAGGTATGGACCAGTTGGTATGGGGCGGAGCGGACGAGATCCACAATGGCATCTACACATTGCATAGCGATGCGATCTCAGGGTGGCAAGGTATGAGCGCTACCGGTGGCACTGCAGCCTCGTCCGTGTTGATCGATGCAGACAACATCACGTCGACCACTGCATCGACAGGCATGTATCTGACGGGCGACATCGATGTGATGCGCCTTGTCTGTCCACCCATGCCGCTCGAATGTCAAGACGTGACGGTCACAGCCCAGATGCAGCAAACAGGAACGAACACCGGATGCTGTGCGACCTTCACGATCGCCAATACCATGGCCGCAACGTTCACGTCGATCCTCGCCACCCCGCTTGGAACGAACCTTGTCTTCACATCGGCATCGGCCGTCAGCGGCTGGTCGGCAACCCTTGCAGGTACCGGCGCTATCTATACACCGCTCACACCGTTCGTGGGAACAGGCGTGATGACGGGATTGCAGGCATGCTTCACCACGTCGGCGCCCGGACCGTACTTCATCGTGATCACGGCACAATCGCCGGTGGACGGTCGCTTCTGTAAGGACACCGTACAAGTGGATTGCAAATTCCAGCAAGGCACACCGCCAACACCATGCATTCAGATCATTGAGCCAACCATCAGTTGCCTTTCTGAATCGGCCACGGCACGCACGTTCCGCTATTGCTTCTCGGTCAAGAACACAAGCACGGCCAGCGCAGCCTTCGGCATCCCCATCACATCGGTCACCATCTCTCCAACGAATGGCGGTACCGTGAGTCCGTCCACGATCACGCTCACACCATTGGCCTACGGCGCCACGTCGCCACAGCAGTGCGTGACCGTGACCATCACATCGGCCACACAACTCACAAGCTGTCTGGCCTTTGCGCCTCACGGTTCAGCAACGCAACCAAGTGGTTATCTGAGTTCGTGCGAGTCGGCTTCGGCATGCATCGATCTTCCGCGGTGCGCATCGTGCTGCGACGATCTTCGTGTTGGTGTCAAGGAACCGCGCACCAAGCAGACATCGTCGGGCATCGGCATCACGTCGTTGTTCACCGTCAACCCCGGTCCGTTCCGCTCTGTACGCGCCACGATCGAACGCGCCTTCGTCTCATCAACATGCGCACCACTTGGTCGTGTGAACGTCCCCGCCACCTTCTCCGGTGGCTCTATCACTGGCTTCCCGTCACCATCCTTCACGCCGGCCTCTACGTCGGCCATCTTCGGCGACGTGCCGGGTGGCGTACCACTTGCGAACACGGCCATCACGCTCGCTGTTGCCTTGCCGCCTCCCCCAAGTGGCCTGAACTGCAGAGATACCGTGCGCATGTGTGTACGGTATGAATTCACGGACACGACCTGTCGCACCTGCGATACCACACTGTGCTACACGATCATCCGCAAGCGCATGTTCATCGATGCATCGGTGCTGACCGCAACCACGGTGAAGGGAATGGAGCAGAAGAGCGGCGAGGTTGTCGAATCACTCGAGCCAACACCGTCATCTATGGTCTCGGCCACGATGGCATCGCAGACCTCTGCATCGATCACCATTACACCGCGCGATGCGCTCTATCGCATCACACGCATTCGCATTGCGGCCGAAGGCGGCATCACGATCACGAAGGCACAAGGCGGTACTGTTCGCGATAACATGGCAACGCTTCCTGGTGTTTCGGCCGGTGCATCAACAACGATCGCACTCGATCTTGTGAACGATGCCAAGCTGGACCGCGTGAAGTTCTATGTGATGCTCGACGTGGAGGATGTGGAAACGTCCGACTCGTCCGAGGCCGACTTTGTCGTGGTCGGCAGTACGGCGGCAGGGCGGAAGGGCGACGTACTCGATGCCGACAACATCACACCGATGCCCACCAATGTGCACACGTATGCCTTGCACTTCTTTGCAGGCAATGAAAGCAAGTCGACGGTGCATCGCGTGCGCATCACAGCGCTCGACAGTGCGCGCATTCTTGCAGCGGGTCCGTTCAGTAGCGACCGCGAAGTGATGTTCCGTCCGGATGGTGGCGACTCGGCCACGCGACTTGTGCCTGCCGACGTAAGCGACAACTCCGTCGTTCGTCCGGGTGCACACATCCGTCCCATCTATCTCACGGCAAGCGGCGCCGGCAATGGCAAACTGCATCTTGGATACAGCACGTATGATTCCGTGGGCACGGTCATCGCCGAAGGCGATGTAGTGGTCAGCGCGCCTGTCACGTCGATCGCCCAGGACGACAATGGCAGACCAGTCTACGGCATACGTGTTTCAGCGCCCGTGCCCAACCCGGCCGTCACCACAACGTCGTGCACACTGCATACCGATGCACAACTGAACATGACGCTTCGCATCATCGACGCGGCCGGCAAGGTCATCCATGCCGCCTTGCCGCAGACCTATGCCAGTGGCGACAACGTCATCATCGTCGACATTGCATCGTATCCATCGGGCTCCTATCGCATCGTGATGGAATCCGAGCAAGGCACGATCAGCGTGCCGCTCATCATTGCACGGTAAGGTTCACGGACGGATGCACGAGGCACTCTTCGATCACATGGACAAACGACGTAGCACTCCGCTCACCGATGGTGAGCGGAGTCTGCTCGCTGATGTCTTCAAACCACGAAGCATCCGGAAGCATGCATTCTTCATTGAACCCGGCATCGTGTGCACGGAAGCGGCGTTTGTGACCCGGGGTGCGTTCAAGCAATACACCCTCGATGAGCGTGGCAAAGAGCATGTGATCGGTCTGTTCATGGAAGATTGGTGGGTAGGAGATCGAGAGAGCTTCACTACCGGTCAGCCTACGCCGTACTACATTGAGGCGCTGGAAGACTGTGAGTTGCTGGTAGTAGGCAAGAGTGATTTCCATAAGCACATGGAGAAGCAGTCGTTTGTAGTAGAGCACATGAATACTCTCACAGTGCGGCACTCATTCCAGCTCCTGAAACGCGTGCATACGACGCAGGCGCTCACGGCCGAGGAGCGATATCAATGGTTCGTAGAGACCTATCCCGCCTTTCTGCAGCGCTTTCCGCTGCAGGTGATCGCTTCGTTCCTCGGGATGACGAAGGAGACGCTGAGCAGGATCCGACGTTGATTTTTTGATCTATATCAACAGAGGTCAAGGCGGCATGGCTGAAGTTTGTGTCATTCGTTCACACTTCTCCATGGTCAGCGGTCATGACATCAGCCCAACCGTCAAAAGGTCTCTCCATTTCTCTGTGGATCGCGCAAGTGGTCCTCGCCGCCATGTTCTGCATGGCGGGCAGCACCAAGCTCTTTCAGCCGATCGACGCATTGGCACCGATGCGGCCATGGGTCACCGCGATGCCCGAAGGCATGGTGCGGTTCATTGGACTCAGTGAGTTGCTTGGCGCCATCGGCATTCTTCTCCCGTCTGCCCTGCGTCGGATGCCCATGCTCTCCGTTGCGGCGGCCGCCGGACTCGTAACCGTCCAGATCCTTGCAGCCATCTTCCATGCGACACGGGGTGAGTTCTCGATGATCGGCATGAACGTCATTCTGGCCGCAATCGCCGCCTTCGTTGCATGGGGTCGTGCTACACGCGCACGGATACAGCCACGGTAAACTCTACAGCGCTTGCTTCCAGCGCTCTCGCAAGAGCGAGAGACCGGGCTCTTCGATGCTGCCGATGTGAGGTGTAGTGTTCGGTGGCAAGGTGACGTTGCGGGGTTCAAAGGTGCCATCGGCGATCTGTTGCGCGACCATACGGTAGGCGTCGCGGAAGGTGTGGCCTTGCATGACGAGGGCGTGAACGTGGTCGACGCTGTACGCATAGCGATAGCGCGGATCGTCCATGATGTTGAGCGTTGGCGTGATCTGCGGCACCACGTGCTGCATGATGCGCACGCACAAGGCGAACTCGTCGATAGCCGGGATGATGCGGTCCTTGATGAACTGCATGTCGCGATGATAGCCGCTCGGAAGATTCGACGTCATGAAGCCGATCTCGACCGGCAACGACTGCAAACGATTGCACCGCGCACGCAAGACCTCGAAGACGTCGGGGTTCTTCTTGTGCGGCATGATGCTCGATCCTGTCGTAAGCGCATCGGGCAACGTCACGAAGCCGAAGTTCTGACTCATGAACAGCACAACGTCTGTTGCAACGCGCGCCATGCTTGATGCCACTTGGGCAAGGGCCATGGCGGCAAGGCGCTCGGTGCGTCCGCGCGATGCTTGCGCAAACGTGCTCGTGATATGCATGCGATCGAAGTTGAGCGCACGCGTGGTGAGCTCGCGATCGATGGGAAACGATGAACCATAGCCGGCCGCCGAACCCAGCGGATTGGCGTTGGCCGCGTCGATGGCCATGTCGAGCACGCGCAGATCTTCAAGGAGTGCTTCGGCATGTCCGCCAAACCACAGACCGAAGGACGAGGGCATGGCAACTTGATAGTGCGTGTATCCCGGAAGTAATACGTTGCGGTAGGCGTCGGCCTGTTCGAGCAACATGCCAACGAGCTCGTGCACACCACGACGTGCCGTGCGAAGTTCATGACGGAGGAAGAGCTTGAGATCTACCAACACTTGATCGTTGCGCGAGCGCGCAATGTGGATCTTCTTGCCCACGTCGCCAAGGCGCGCAGTGAGCTCTGCTTCGATGTGCGAATGAATGTCCTCTGCCTGCTCATCGATCACAATGCCGTGTTCATCGATATCGCGAAGAATGGCGCTGAGTTCGTGCACCAGCAGTTCCCCTTCCTCCTTGCCCAACAATCCCACCTCTGCCAGCATGCCCACATGGGCAATGCTTCCAACAACGTCCCACCGCGCAAGGCGTGCATCCATGGCGCGGTCGTTGCCAACGGTGAACTCTTGCATGAGGGCGTCGACCGATGTGCCCTTGTCCCACAGATTCATAGGAATGCCTCCAGAAGCGCGATCAGCGTGGTGATGCCGTGATGGATCTCGCTGAGCGTGATGTATTCGTTGGGTGTGTGCGAACGCGCGGAATCGCCGGGACCGATCTTGAGGGATGGGATGGCGGGAAGGAGGGACTGGTCCGACATGGTCGGACTGCCATAGGTGCCAAGACCCAGGCGCACGCCTGCCTGTACGAGCGGATGATCGCTGGCAATGGATGATGGGTGCAGACGCATCGAGCGCGGATGCACGTCGGATTTGACGTGGTCGCGAATGATGGTGAGCACTTCGTCGTTGGTGTAGACCTCGGTGGTGCGTACGTCGACGACGAACTCGCAACGATCCGGCACCACGTTGTGCTGCGAACCGGACGAGATCTGTGTGACGGTCATCTTGATGGAGCCAAGAATGGGACTGACGCGTTCGAAGGAATAGGTGCGCATCCAGCGAATGTCGTTCATGGCCGTGTAGATGGCATTGTCGCCTTCGTTGCGTGCGGCATGACCGGTAACGCCATGCGCTGTGCAGTCCAGGACCATGAGGCCTTTTTCGGCAACGGCCATGTTCATCTGTGTTGGCTCGCCAACGAGGGCGAGGTGCAGATCTCCAAGCAGGTTCTCGCGGACGAGATAGGCCATGCCATTGTCGCCACTGATCTCTTCTTCTGCCGTTGCGGCAAAGCAGATGGTGTACGGAAGATCCGGGAACTGACGGAGATGCAGGAAGGCCGTGAGCATGGTCACGAGCGCGCCGCCGGCATCGTTGGAACCAAGACCATAGAGCACATCATCTTCGATGGTGGGTGCGAAGGGATCGCGCGTCCACGATGCACCGGGCTTGACGGTATCGTGATGCGAGTTCAAGAGCAACACGGGCGCATCAGGATTCGACGCGGGCCTGTGCCATGCGACCACGTTGTTGAGATGACGTTCGGTGACAACGCCCTTCTCTGCAAGGTATGCTTGCAGGATGTCGGCCGTGTGGTGTTCTTCGCGACTGAATGACTGCGTTGCGATGAGGCGCTGCAGGAGAAGAATGGCCTCTGTGGAGCGTTCGTCAAGCATGGTCTGTCCGTATCCGTGTGCCGGCGTTGGTGTGTATGTCGGATGGACCGCAGATGCGCACCTCTGCGCCTGCCGCTGCTGCGCGCATGGCATTGTCGATCTTTGGCACCATGCCCTTGCTAATGATACCCGAGGCTGTGAGCGCGTCCACGTCGGCACGTGCGAGCTCCGCGATCACCGATGCGGGATCTTCGATGGATCGCAACACACCGGGATGATCGAAGACATAGGTGAGCTCCACGGACGTGTGTGCGCACAGAGCCGCGGCGATCTCTGCGGCCATCGTGTCTGCATTGGTGTTCAAGAGCTGTCCACGTCCATCGTGCGTGATGGGCGCGACCACCACACAGTGCACGAGCTGCAGCAACGTTTGCAATGCCGTAGCGTTGACGTTGACCACATCACCTACGAAACCGTAGTCGCGCTCGACGGTGCCGCGCTTTGTGGAGAGGACGATGTTGGCGTCGGCACCACAGAGGCCCATGGCCGTGCAAGCGCGTGCATGCAGTGATGCAACGAGTGACTTGTTGATGAGACCGGCATAGACCATGGTCACCGTGCGCAATGTATCGGCATCGGTGATGCGTCGGCCGTCTACCATCGTCGTAGGAATGCCGAGTCGCGCATTGAGTTCTGTTGCAATGGCACCACCGCCGTGGACGAGGATGAACGGCTCGCTGATGCGGGCAACGTCGTCGAGGACGTGCTGCAACACAACATCGTTGTCGATGACGTTGCCGCCGATCTTGATCACGCGGAGCTTCGTCATGGCATTGCCTTGAGCATCTGCAGGAGCACGGTCTGTGCGCTGACGACGCGATTGCCGGCCTGCTCGATCACGATGGAGGACGGACCATCCAACACACCGTCCGTGACGATCATGTTGCGTCGAACGGGCAGACAGTGCATGAAGCGCGCATTGTTGGTGCGGCGCATCTTCTCTTCCGTAACGGTCCACGAACGATCGCTGGAGAGGATCTGTCCGTACGATGTATAGCTCGACCAATTCTTCGCATACACGTAGTCGGCTCCGTCGAGCGCTGCATCCTGATCATACTCCACATGCACACCATCGACGAATTCCGGCGCGAGCTCATAGCCATGTGGATGCGTGACGACAAGGTCCACCTCGGCATGACGCATCCATTCGACGAATGAATTCGCAACGGCCTGTGGAAGCGCCTTGGGATGCGGTGCCCATGTGAGGACGACGCGTGGACGTGCGACTCTCTTTGTGGTCTCGATGGTGATGAGATCGGCAAAGCTCTGCAATGGGTGACGTGTTGCGCTCTCAAGCGAGATCACGGGCACACCCGCATAGCGAATGAAGCTCTCCATCACGTCTTCGCGATAATCGGCGTCGCGATCCTGCAGTCCGGCGAACGTGCGCACGCCAAGGATATCGCAGTACTGACCCATGACGGCAGCGGCCTCCTTGATGTGCTCCGTAGCACCACCATCCATCACCACTCCATCACGCGTTTCCAACGTCCACGAATCGCTTCCCGCATTGAGCACCATCACATCCATACCCAAGAGTGCGGCGGCCTTCTGCGTGCTCATGCGCGTGCGCAGGGATGGGTTCATGAAGAGCAGACCCAATGTCTTGCGCGCACCGAACGATGCATGCGCCCATGGGTCGGCCTTGAGGGCAAGCGCTTCTTGCAATGCATCCGGCAATGCGTGCAGACTGTGAACATCGGTGAACCGCTTCATGCCGTCTCCTGTGCGAGTGCGAGTTGGAGTGCCTCTGCTGACCGATCGAGGGCGTCTTCGGCGATCGTGAGGGCGGGAAGGATACGAATGGTCTCTTTCGATGACGCATTGCCGGTAAGGATGCGATGTTCTTTCCAGAGTGCGGTACGTGTGGGCTCGCATGGTTCTTCGAGATCGATGCCGATCATGAGTCCCCTGCCCCGTACCGCCTTCACACCTTCCACCCCGGCATAGCGTTGCATGATGCGAGTGCCAACGCGACCTGCACGCTCGATGAGCTCGCAGTGGTCGATCACACGCAGCACCGAGAGAGCCGCGGCGCATGCAAGCGGGTTGCCGCCGAAGGTGGTGCCCAGCTCGCCGATCCACACGTCGATGTCGGGATGCACGAGCACACCACCAATGGGAAATCCGTTGCCAAGACCCTTGGCCATGGTGATGAGCGGTGGACGGATGCCGGCATGTTGATGCGCGAAGAACTGTCCGGTCCGACCAACACCACTCTGCACTTCGTCGAGCACAAGCAAGGCGCCATACTCGGTGCACAAGGCCGCAAGCTGTTGAAGAAATGCGTCGGTGGGAAGATGGATACCTGCCACACCTTGAATGCCTTCGATGATGACAGCGGCCACATCGCCGCGTTCGAGTTCTGCACGCACAGCATCGGCATCGTTGAGCGGGACGAACGTCACCGCATTGGTGCTGTTCACCGGTGCGACGATGCGAGGGTTGTCGGTGGCCGCAACAGCAAGCGACGTGCGGCCGTGGAAGGCGCCGCGGAAGGAGATCACGCGCGACCTGCCGGTGACGAACGATGCAAGCTTCAACGCGTTCTCATTGGCCTCTGCGCCACTGTTGCAGAGGAAGAGCTTGTAGTCGGGGTAGCCGGCAACACGACCCAACGCTGTGGCGAGTTCGTCTTGAATGTCGAGATGCACAGAGTTCGAATAGAATCCCAACCGTCCCACCTGTTCGGTGATCGCCTTCACGTAGTCCGGATGCGAATGTCCGATGGAGATCACCGCATGTCCGCCATACAAGTCCAAGTACGGCGTGCCATGCACATCCCATACCGTGCTGCCGGAGCCACGGGTAAGGTGGAGAGGGAGGAGGGAGTAGACTGGTAAGAGCATAGTGACAAGTGACAAGTGACAAGTGACGAGTTAGTAGGCGAGTGCCTTGAGGTGAAGACCTTCGGTTTCTTCGAAGTGGAGGGCGAGGTTCATGTTCTGAATTGCTTGGCCGCTGGCGCCCTTCACAAGATTATCGATCACCGACACAACGAGCAGTTGATCGTCGGTCCGTTGAAGTCCGATCTGACAGTGGTTCGTGTTCACCACGCGCTTCACATCGGGCAGGTCGTGCGCCACATGCGTGAACGGATGCGTGGCATACGTTGCGTGATACAACTCGCGGAGGTCATCCTCCGACGTGGTGCATTCGAGCACTGATGTTGCAAGGATGCCTCGTGTGAAGGGTCCACGCATGGGAACGAGGATGGGTCGACGTCCGATGGTGCGTTCGATCTCCGGAAGATGCTGGTGATCGAAGGCCTTGTAGACGCTGAGATTGTGCGCGCGCCACGAGTAGTGCGTTGTGTCCGATGGCGCCTGACCCGCACCGGTACTGCCGGTGATGGCCGTGGTGTGGATCGACGCAGGCAACATGCCGTGGAGGGACAAGGGCAGCAAGGCAAGTTCGATGCACGTGGCGAAGCAGCCGGGATTTGCAATGCGTGTGCTTGATGCGATGGCATCGCGGTTGCGTTCGGGCAGACCGTACGTCCACGATGGGTCGAGACGATGATCGTGACTGAGATCGATCACCACACATGCATCGGGCAAGGCGCGGTACTGGATCCAGGGCGCGGACTTTCCATGACCGAGACAGAGAAAGACCACGGCAGGATCGTCGGGCAACGTGTTCGTGAAGACGAGATCGCACATGCCCAAGAGATCGGGATGTGCAGCGGTGACGGGTTGTCCTTCGTGCGACGAGCTCATGCAGACAAGACGGTAGGCGCCTTGGATGACGCGCGGATGGGCGATGAGCATGCGAATGAGTTCGCCACCAGTGTAGCCGGCCGCTCCAACAACAACGATGCTTTGCATTACGCTTCTCCGTGAACGGATCTGGAAAGCATGGACGGGATGGCGGCGATGGCGGCGAAGCCCTTCACGTCGGCGCCGGACCATGCACGATTCATTTCGCCATACGATGCAAAGCCGGAGCGCATGAGATCGTTCGGCGACGTGATGCCAAGCACGGTGAAGCGTTCCGAGGCAAGCTCGACGTTCACAACGCCCGACACATGCTGTTGCGTATCGCGATAGAACGCTTCGATACTGCGCATGGCCGATTCGAGGAAGAGTCCTTCGTGCAGAAGCTGTCCGTACCACAACGACAGTTGGTCTTTGAGATTGAGCTGCCACTTCGAGAGCGTATGCTTCTCGAGCACGTGGTGTGCTTTGATCAGAACGAGTGCTGCTGCGGCTTCGAAGGCTACGCGCCCCTTGATGCCAATGATCGTGTCGCCCACGTGCATGTCGCGACCGATGCCGTACGGACGTGCGCGTGCTTCGATGGCGCGGATCACGTCGACGGGTGACATCACCACACCATCGAGCGCAACAGGTTCTCCCTGTTCGAACGTAATGGCAATGGTCTCGCGTTCTGCAGTGCCGAGCTTTGCCGCCTCGCCCCATGCCTCCTTCGCCAATGGCATGTTGCTGGTGAGTGTCTCACGTCCACCAATGGTGGTGCCCCAGATGCCTTGGTTGACGGAGTAGGCGGACTTCGTCCAATCTCCTGCCACACCATGTTCGGTGAGGTAGGCGATCTCGGCTTCGCGCGACAGTTGTTGATCGCGGATAGGCGTGAGCACTTCGATCTCCGGACAGAGAATGCGGAAGATCACGTCGAAGCGTATCTGATCGTTGCCGGCACCGGTGCTGCCATGCGCGATCGCGTCGACGCCAAGAGCGCGTGCATGTTCGGCGATGGCAATGGCCTGGACGACGCGCTCGGCGCTCACCGACAGCGGATAGGTGGCGTTCTTGAGAATGTTGCCGGCGATGAGATAGCGAAGCACGGACGTGTACAATTGCTCGGTGCGATCGAGCGCAACGTGCGAAGCAACGCCGCATGCATGGGCGCGTTCGTCGATGCGTTGCAGTTCGGCATCGGAGAAGCCGCCGGTGTTCACGATGACGGAGTGGACGACGAGTCCGCGCTCAACGCTCAGATAGCGTGCGCAGTAGCTCGTGTCGAGTCCGCCCGAAAATGCCAAGAGGACCGTGTTCATTTCTTTGACTCCGGATCGAACAGCATGCCTGTGCACAAGCACATCTTGCGTTCCGTGCGTTGAAGGATGTCGTAGTTCGGACAGCTTTTGCAACCGTTCCAGAACACATCATCGGTTGTGAGTTCGGAGAAGTGGACGGGCAGATAGCCAAGCTCGCTGTTGAGCTTCATCACGGCAGCACTTGTGGTGATGCCGAAGATCTTGGCATCTGGGTATTTCGAGCGAGAGAGTTCAAAGGCGGCGCGTTTGATACGTCGGGCCAAGTGTTGATGTCGGAACTCTTCGACAACGATCAGACCGGAGTTGGCAACATATCTGCCGTGTTCCCAGGTCTCGATATAACAAAAGCCGGCAAAGCGTTCATCGTCCGTGATGGCCACGATGGCCTTCCCCTCACGGATCTTTTGCGCGACGTATTCCGGGGTCCGACGAGCGATACCCGTGCCGCGTTTCTGGGCGGCGTGAAAGATTGCGTCGACGATCGCCTCTGCAAATACAATGTGGCGTTCGTCTGCAACGCAGACCGTTATCTCCATGGCTCCAAACAATAGTGGGTACAACAACGAACGCTACAAGTGCGCGTTCTTTTCGCGAGAGTCCTCTGCTAAGCGTGTTTTATAGGCGATGAGTCGTTCTTGCAGTGAGGCATCGGCCACGGACAGGATCTCGACGGCAAGGATGCCGGCATTCCGTCCGCCACCAATGGCCACGGTGGCCACGGGCACACCGGCCGGCATTTGCACGATGCTCATCAGCGAGTCGAGTCCGCGAAGGTTCTTCGTTGCAATGGGCACGCCGATCACCGGCAAGGGCGAGAAGGCAGCGATCATTCCCGGCAAGTGCGCTGAACCGCCGGCACCGGCAATGATGATCTTGATGCCACGCGTATGCGCCGTGGTGCCATAGTCCGCCATGTCGGCCGGGGTGCGATGCGCGCTCACCACCTTGATCTCGTATGGCACATTGAACTCTTCGCAAATGGCAGCGGCATCGCGCATGGTGGGAAGGTCAGAATCGCTTCCCATGATGATGCCGACAAGTGGTGCTGTGTTCATAGCGATGGTGTCTCCTGTAGATCGCGAACCTTTTTCATGATGCCGATGAGTTGCGTCCGTCCTTCGCCTTCTTTGGCGGACGTGGACACAACATCGAACGCATAGGCGCAGTCCTTCACAAGATCGCGGATCTGCTCAAGGCGTTCGGCCGCCTCGGTCTTCGACAGCTTATCGGTCTTGGTGATCACGCACAAGAACCGACGTTGCGCCAGCTCCAGCTCTTCGATGAGCGAGAGATCGTGCGCCTGCGGATCGATACGACCGTCAAGCAATACACAGACCAATTTGCACTGACGACGTTCGAAGAGATAGGCCTTGTTCAATGCTGCGAATTGCTGTCGTTGCGCCTTGCTTACCGATGCATAGCCATAGCCCGGAAGGTCGACAAGGACGATGCCGATGTCCGTAGCGAAGAAGTTGATCTCGCGTGTCTTTCCGGGCGTATTGCTCACCTTGGCCATGGCGTTGTTGCGCAGGATGGCGTTGATGAGCGACGACTTCCCAACGTTCGATCTGCCGATCATGGCGATCTCCGGCATCTTCGAATCCGGGAAGTGTTCCGGTTTCGATGCGCCCTTGATGAACGTTGCCTGTAGGTGTACTTCAGCCATGTGCTGCCTCTTCTTCTCGTTGTTGTTCGGCAATGCCGTGTGGCGTGCGCGCCAGTGCAGATGCGACGGCCTGGGCATAGAGTGCGGCATTCGGTGAGGAGCGTTCCTGCACACGATGCCAGAGATGATACTGGACGGCGGCATTCGAGAACGGTACGATCTCCACGCCGTTAGCGCGCAGACGTAGTTCGAGGTCGGAGTCTTCGCCGTAGCCCGGTCCTTCATATCGCGTATCGAATCCGTTCACGCTCAGCAGATCGGACCGATGCAGCGAGAAGTTGCAACCGAGAATGCTGCCCTTCTTCGAGCCGCGCAGTGCGCGCACCGTCGAGCTGGGAATGTAGATGCCTTTGGATCCGTTGTTTCCGGGCTGATGACGGATGGCATACATGATGCGCAGTAGATTCTTCTGCAGGTATCCGTTGGTCACCAGTTCCGACGTCAGTTCATTCGAGATCTGTTCGGAGAGTTCCAGTCTTCGTCCCGCCAACACCGCATGATCGCGCTTGCAGGCGGCATGTTCGGCAAGGAAGCGAGGATGCAGGATACAGTCGCCATCGATGAACACAAGATAGTCGGCCGATGCTGTGAGCACGCCGGCATTCAGGATGCGATTCTTGCGGAAGCCCTGATCGTCGTGCCAGCAATGGGAACAAGCGAGGGACGAGTGTTCGATGCGATCGAGCATGTGGCGGACGGAGGTCTCGGTGGAGCCATCGTCGCAGATGACCACTTCCACATCGCGAAACGTTTG
This sequence comes from Kapaibacterium sp. (SeqCode), assembly GCA_044224925.1. Classification (GTDB taxonomy): domain Bacteria; phylum Bacteroidota; class Ignavibacteria; order Kapaibacteriales; family Kapaibacteriaceae; genus Kapaibacterium. Next base: position 276,703 of record JBGAJM010000003.1, on the reverse strand, counting down.
AGCTTCGATGCTCGCCCACACCAGATCGAAGAATCGCGTATTGTTATAGACAGACACAAGGAGGCTTAGTGCCGGTTTGCTGCCGGACGCGGTGCGTTCGATGGCGACCTTGTTCTGTGTGACCTTCATAGCGTTGGAGCGAGGTCTAAAAAAGGAAAACGCCGGGAGCAACTCCCGGCGTTCTATGTACATGCTTCGTGTGTCGGATCAGACCTCTGGCGTTGGCTCGTCGGCTGCTTCGTCCACAGCATCGATCGACTCTGCGCTTGGCGTTTCTTGCTCTTCGAGCGAAACGGTCTCGCCGGTCATCGCGACCTCGTCCTCTGCTGCGGCAACCGGCTCGGGAGCGGCCACTGGTGCGGCTTCGGGTGCTGGTGCCACCGGTGCTGCGGCTGGTGCTGCCTTCTTCGGAGCTGCCTTCTTGGCTGCAGGAGCGGCTGCCTTCTTCGTCTTCGAAGAAACACGTCCGTCTTGTGGTGCAGACCAGTCGACGAGTTCGATCACGGCTTCCGGTGCGTTATCGCCGCGGCGAACACCAAGCTTCGTGATACGGGTGTATCCACCCGGACGATCGGCAACAAGCGGCGCGATCGTGTCGAACAGTTCCTGCAAGACGGCCTTGTTCTGTACGAACCGGCCGACCATGCGACGAGCGTGGACGTCGACACCCTTGATGGTGCCGGCCTTCTCGCCGTTGAAGGCGTTCTTAGCGCGTGTGATCAAGTGCTCGGCGAATGGGCGCAATTCCTTGGCCTTCGCTTCCGTTGTCACCAGGCGCTTGTGTTCGAACAGGGACGTAACAAGGTTGCACATCATGGCACGCTTGTGACTTGCTGTACGCTTGAGTTTCCGTCCGGCTACGTTGTGTCTCATGATCGTTTCTCTTCAGATTGAATGTCGTCTCGAAATCTTACGCCGATTCTTTCGGCTCGTCGCGCAGGTACGGCTCTACGTCCATACCGAACTGCAGGTTGTTCTGATAGACAACGTCCGACAGTTCAGCAAGCGACTTGCGGCCGAAGTTGCGGAACTTCAACAAGTCTGATTCTTGCAGGCTCACGAGGTCGGCAAGCGTCTTGATGCTTGCGGCCTTCAAGCAGTTGTGAGCGCGAACGGAGAGTTCGAGTTCGTCCACTGGTTGCAGGAGGATACGACGTACGCGTGAACGCTCTACTTCTTTGGCTTCATCTTCTCCGCCGCCTTGTTCCTTGCTGCCTTCCACTGCCTTCTTCACACCAAGGAAGAGGGCAACGTGTGCGCTCAGGATCTCGCCGGCATGTTGCATGGCTTCGTTCGCGGTGATCGAGCCATCGGTCTTCACATCAAGGATGAGGCGCTCATAGTCGGTCTTTTGACCAACGCGGAATGGCTCAACGGTATAGACAACGTTCTTGATCGGGGTGAAAATCGAATCGATCGGGATCATGCCCACTGGGAAGTCCGTTGTGTTCTGATCTTCCGATGAAACGTAGCCCTTGCCCTTACCGATACGAAGTTCAACGTCGAAGTCGCAGTCTTCACCAAGGGTAGCGATCTTGTGATCGGGGTCGAGCACTTCGATACCAGGGTTGGCATCTTCGATGTCCTTCGCCGTCCACACGCCAGAACCCTTCTTGCTGAGGGTGATGCGATTGAGTGCTTTCTTGTCGACCAAGCGAAGGCGAACCTCTTTGAGGTTCAAGATGATCTCGCACACGTCCTCGACAACGCCGGGGATGGTTTGGAACTCATGCTGGACATCGCTGATCTTGAGCCCGACGATGGCGGCACCCTGGATCGACGACAGGAGAACGCGTCGAAACGCATTACCGATGGTCACGCCGTAGCCTTCTTCGAGCGGTGCAAGCACGAAACGGGCATGGTACGGACCAGAGACCTCATCGATCTGGATCTTCTCCGGCATCTGCATGGTGATGTTCATATGTCTCTCTTTTGTAGTCTGTTAGATCGTTCGGACGAATACCTTAGACGCGACGGCGCTTCGGTGGACGGCAGCCATTGTGTGGCAACTTCGTGTTGTCCGTAATGGACAGCACTTCCAAGCCAGCCTGGGTGACGGCGCGGATGGCGGCTTCGCGACCGGAGCCAGGCCCCATCACGACCACGTCCACCTTGCGCAGACCCATTTCGAATGCTTCGCGGGAGGCCTTGTCGGCCGACACCTGTGACGCATAGGGCGTATTCTTCTTGGAACCACGGAATCCGTTCTTGCCGGCCGATGACCATGCAAGGGTGTTCCCGTACGTGTCTGTGATCGTGACGATCACGTTGTTGAAGCTTGCACGAACGAACACTTTTCCGTGGACATCCGCTACGATCTTCCGCTTGACGCGTTTTTTCGCTGCTGCCATTGTTCTTGACTCTCGAGTTTATTGGCGTTACTTCTTCACGGCCTTCTTCTTACCGGCCACTGTCTTCCGCTTACCCTTACGAGTACGCGAATTGGTGCGAGTGCGCTGTCCACGAACGGGAAGTCCGCGGCGATGACGCAGCCCACGATAGCAACCGATGTCCATAAGGCGCTTAATGTTCAATTGCACTTCCGAGCGCAACTGACCTTCCGTCTTGATCTCGGCGATCACCTGACGAATACGGGCGACCTCTTCATCCGTCCACGCATTGACGCGCTTGGAGTGATCAAGGCCTGCCTTGTCAAGTACCTTAGCCGACAGATTTTCACCGATGCCGAAAATGTACTGGAGCGCAATGATACCGCGCTTGTTCTTCGGCAGATCGATTCCTGCGATACGAGCCACAGTGAGTCTCCCTGATTATCCCTGACGTTGCTTGAAACGGGGATTCTTCTTGTTGATGATGTAAACCTTCCCCTTACGACGTACGATCTTGTCGTCTGGGTTCCGTTTCTTGACCGATGCTTGCACCTTCATGGTGTGCTCCGTTAACCTGTTGTTCTTGTTGCTTCGTTACTTGTACCGATACACGATACGACCCTTTGACAGATCGTACGGCGACATTTCGACCGTCACCTTGTCTCCAAGGAAGATGCGGATGAAGTTCATTCGCATTTTGCCCGAAACGTGTGCAAGGATCTTGTGGCCATTCTCCAGTCGTACGATGAACTGGGTATTCGGCAACGTGTCCTCGATGACGCCATCCACGCGGATGAGGTCGGTTCTCGCCATTCGCTCACCTCGGTTAGTTCATCAATGTCAGGATCCGTGGTGTCTTCCCGTCGACGAGAACCGTATGCTCGAAGTGAGCGCTTGGCTTCCCATCTGCCGCATACACCGTCCACTCGTCGCTTGCCGTGTGAACATGGAACGAGCCCATGTTCACCATCGGTTCGATCGCAAGTGCCATGCCTGTTGTAAGCTTGACATTCGGATACTGAGACCGATGCAAGAGACCCGGAACGAAGTTTGGCACCGGGGGTTCCTCGTGAAGATGTTGGCCGATGCCGTGTCCCACAAGTTCCCGTACCACCGAGAATCCATTCTTTTCAACGTGCGCTTGAATGGCCCTTCCGATCTCATAGACCTTGTTGCCATCCACTGCCTGTTCGATACCGAGTGCCAATGCTTCTTGCGTTACCGTGAGAAGCCGTTGCTTATCCGTTGAGATCTCTCCCACCGGATAGGTGTAGGCACTGTCTCCGAACCATCCGTCTTTCTGAGCTCCACAGTCGACCGAGATGATCTGGCCTTCCTTGAGCTTCCGTGTTCCCGGCATTCCGTGCACCACCTCTTCGTCGATGCTGATGCACAGCGTGTACGGGAAGATCTTTCCGTCGACATCGTAGCCTTTGAATGCCGGTTCGGCACCGTGGCTCCGAATGAAGTCCTCTGCGATCGCGTCCAGCTCGATCGTTGTCACACCCGGCTTGATGAACTGCCGGAGGTGTGAGAACGTGTCGGCGACAATTCGACACGCAGCTTCGAGTTTACGTACGTCGTCCGTCACGATCATGACATCGCATTGGCACGGCCGCGGATCTTGCCGCTCTTCATGAAGCCATCGTAATGGCGCATCAAGAGGTGCGATTCGATCTGTTGCAGCGTGTCAAGAGCGACACCCACAATGATGAGCAAGCTTGTTCCACCGAAGAACGACGCGAACGTTGGGGGCACATTCAACACCTGCATGGCGAACGTTGGAAGGATCGCGATGAGTGCAAGGAAAATGGCGCCCGGCAGCGTGATACGCGTCAGGATGTTCTCGATGTATTCCGATGTTGGCGACCCCGGACGTACGCCCGGAATGAAGCCACCGTTCTTTTTCATGTTGTCGGCCACTTCCTTCGGATTGAAGGCGATGGCGGTGTAGAAGTACGTGAAGAAGAGGATCATCACGCCGTACACCACTGCATAGAACACTTCGCGATCGCTGAACAACCGCGCCACATTCTGCCAGAACATACTTTCCGGGAAGAAGGAGGCAATGGTGGCAGGGACGAAGAGGATCGACTGTGCGAAGATGATCGGCATCACACCGGCCGTGTTGACGCGAAGCGGAATGTACTGCGTGGTACCGCCGTAGACCTTGCGGCCCACAACGCGCTTCGCATACTGCACCGGAATGCGTCGTGCCCCCTGGGTGACCAGGATCACGGCTGCAATGATGCCCATCAAGAGAATGAACAGCACAAGGTCGACCACCAGGTTGCGTGAACCGGCATCGATGAGCTTGTACTCTTGCAAAATGGCTGTTGGGAATCGGGCAATGATACCGATGAAGATGATCAGCGAGATACCGTTTCCGATACCGCGGTCCGTGATCTGCTCGCCAAGCCACATCAGCATGATGGTGCCGGCCGTCAGGATCAGAACGCTCGAGATCGTCCACAGGAAGTCGGCATGGGGAACCACCGACATTCCACCGGAGCCCATCGTCGTTTGCGCGACCTTGACCGTCACACCCCATGCTTGAAGCATGGCGATGAAGACCGTCAACACGCGTGTATACTGATTGATCTTGCGTCGTCCGTCTTCACCTTCACGCTGCAGCTTCTGCAATTCCGGCAACACCACGCCTGCGATCTGCAGGATGATGGAGGCCGAGATATACGGCATGATGCCAAGCGCAAAAATGGCGGCGTTCGAAAAAGCACCGCCAACGAACATGTCGTACAGACCAAAGATGTTGTTCGTGTCGCCCATGGCCGTTGCGGCCTTCAGAGCGTCGACGTTCACACCCGGGATCGTGATGAATGAACCGATGCGAACCGCCAACAACACGAGCAACGTGAAGAGGAGGCGGTTGCGCAGTTCTTCGATCTTGAAGATGTTGCGAATGGTGGTGATAACGTTAGCCATTGGTGTTGACCACTCCTCCGGCCGACTCGATCTTGCTCTTCGCTGTTTCGGAGACCTTGTCGACGTTCACGGTCAGCTTTGCCGACAGATCGCCGTTTCCAAGGACCTTCACGGGAAGGCGCTTTTTGCGGACCACACCAAGTGCGTAGAGCACTTCGGCATCGACGACGCCGTTGGTGATCCGTGCTTCGTCTACCAAGCGCTGAAGTGTTGCCACATTCACTTCTTGATATTCGACGCGGTTATTGTTCGTGAATCCAAACTTCGGGATACGACGAATGAGTGGCATTTGGCCACCCTCGAAGCCCGGGCTTTGGCTGAAGCCGCTGCGCGACTGATGCCCCTTGTGACCGCGTGTGGCAGTTCCACCGTGGCCGGACCCGGCACCGCGACCAACGCGCTTCTTCTTGTGACGCGAGCCCGGAGCGGGCGACAGATTTCCGATGTGTTTCATGGTCATAGGGAGTGTTAGTCTGCGATTTCTTCAACTGTCACCAGATGGCGAACAGCATTCACCATGCCAAGGATCTGCGGATTCTTGGTCTTGATAACGGTATTGTTCGGATGTCCAAGTCCAAGCGCCTTGATCGTGGCCTTGTGCGACTTGAGCGTTCCGATGATACTGCGTACCTGTGTGATCTTGATCTTCATGATGCCTGTCCTTCGTTTGCGCTTGCTTATCCGATGAGAACCTTCGTGGTCGACACTCCGCGGCGAGCTGCCACAGAACCTGCGTCTTCCAGCAATGCCAATGCTGCCATGGTGGCCTTCACCGTGTTGTGCGGATTCGACGAGCCTTGGCTCTTCGTGAGCACGTCCTTGACACCGGCCAATTCCAAGATGGCGCGAACACCACCGGCGGCGATGACTCCCGTACCCGGTGTTGCCGGACGTACAAGGACCTTGGCCGCTCCGAACTTCCCGATCACTTGATGCGGCACCGTACCGTTTTGAAGGCGAACCTTCACAACGGCCTTCTTGGCTGCTTCCGTTGCCTTGGTCACAGCATCGGATACTTCGCCGGCCTTACCCAGGCCAAAGCCTACGTGGCCATTCTCATCGCCGACGACGACGATGGCCGAGAAGTTGAATCGACGTCCGCCCTTGACCACTTTCGCCGTACGACCAACGTAGACGATCTTGTCCTTCAAGTTCAGATCAGAGACTTTATGTTTTGCCACAGAGTATTCTCCGGTTGAATGCGTTCGTTAGAAATCGAGTCCACCTTCACGTGCACCCTCGGCGAGGGACTTCACGCGACCGTGGTACAGGTAGCCGTTGCGGTCGAAGGCCACGCGTGCGATGTTGTTCGCCTTGGCACGCTTGGCCAAGAGCACTCCAACGAGCTTGCTTTCGGCGGACTTGTCCATGTCCTTGCTGATCTGGGCGCGGATCTCCTTGTCGACCGTCGAGGCCGAGACAAGTGTCTTCGACGTTGTATCGTCGATGATCTGCGCATAGATGTGGTTCACCGACCGGAACACGCTCAAGCGATAGCGCTCCGGTGTTCCCGTGACCTTGCGGCGTACGCGCATTTTGCGACGTACCTGGCGATGTGATTTTGAGTCTAGTCGATTCATCGTTGCGTTCCTTTGTCCTTACTTCCCTGCCGACTTACCGGCCTTGCGGCGAATGAACTCACCTTCGTAGCGAATACCCTTGCCCTTGTACGGCTCGGGTGGGCGGAGCTTGCGAACCTTCGAGGCGACCTCGCCCACCAGGTGCTTGTCCATGCCCTTGACGGCGAAGACCGTCGGCGTCGTCACTGCGAACTCCACACCATCAGGTGGGATGAAGAGGATCGGGTGTGAATAGCCAAGATTGAGCAGCAAGTTCTTGCCGCGCATCTCGACCTTATATCCAACACCTTCCACTTGCAGGTTGCGTGTAAAGCCATTTACAACGCCTTCCACCATCCAGGCCGTGGTCGCACGCGTGAGGCCGTGCAGCGAACGTACCTTCTTGTCGTCGTTTGCACGATCGAACGTAAGGACATCGCCCTCTACCTGATAGGAGATGGACTCGTGCAGGGGGAATTTCATTTCGCCCTTCGGTCCTTTGACGTTGATCACACCATTCGCGACCGTGAAATTCACGTTCTTCGGTATGATGATCTGTTTCTTCCCAACTCGTGACATGCTGATCGCTCCTACGCTACTCGTTCTTACCAGATCGTACAGAGAATTTCACCGCCCACGTTTTCGCGGCGCGCCTGCTTATCGGTCATCACACCACGAGGGGTGGACACGATCGCAATACCCAGTCCGTTGCGGACCCGTGGAAGCTTGTCGACCGACGCGTAGACGCGACGTCCGGGCTTGCTCACTCGCTTGATCTCGCGAATGACGGGCTGACCGAGGTAATAGCGAAGCTTGATGTGCAGGACGCCCTGCTTATCGTCGTCCACCTTCTCGAAGTCGGCAATGAAGCCTTGTTCCTTGAGGATGGCGGCGATCCCGAGTTTCAAATTCGAGCATGGCACAACGGTCGTCTTATGCTTTGCAGCGACGGCGTTACGAATGCGCGTGAGGAAATCGGCGATGGTGTCTGATACTGGCATAATGGTCTGTCGTTGTCGTGTTCAGAATCTGTTGGCGGCTCGTGTCTTACCAGCTGCTCTTACGAATGCCCGGGATCTTACCTTCCAAGGCAAGCAAGCGGAACATGTTCCGGCAAAGGCCGAACTTGCGATACACACCCTTACCACGTCCCGTTACAAGGCAACGGTTGCGAACGCGCACCTTTGCGCTGTTCCGTGGAAGCTTCTGGAGGCCTACCATGTCACCGGCTGCCTTGAGTTCGGCACGCTTGGCAGCATACTTGGCCACGAGGCGCTGACGCTTTTCATTTCGAGCGATGATGGACTTCTTAGCCATTACTGTTGATCCCGTTTGCGGAATGGAAAACCAAATTCTTGCAGAAGCGCTTGCGCTTCTTCATCCGTTGTTGCAGACGTGACGAAGGTCACGTCCATCCCCGTGATGCGGTTGACCTTATCGACGTCGATCTCAGGGAAGATGATCTGCTCCTTGATGCCAAGGGTGTAGTTCCCACGGCCGTCGAAGCTCTTGTCCGAGAATCCGCGGAAGTCGCGGATACGTGGCGATGCGATGTTGATGAGACGATCGAGGAACTCATACATCCGTGCGCGACGCAACGTGACGCGAGCACCGATCGGCATGCCTTCGCGGAGCTTGAAGTTCGCGATGGACTTGCGTGCGCGGGTGACCGCAGGACGCTGACCTGTGATGAGTTCCAATTCGTTCACGGCCGCTTGGAGGATCTTCGTGTCCGATGCTGCCGCTCCGGCACCAATGTTCAACGTGATCTTCTCCAACCGTGGCACCTGCATGGGTGACGTGTAGTTGAAGCGCTTCTGCAGAGCCGGTACCACGTTTTCATGGTAGAAGGCGGCAAGGCGAGCAGGGGCCACGGCGGTGCTGACGTCTTCGAGACGTGCGCCCTCGGGCTTGAAGTCGACCTTTTTTACTACTGTTTTCGCCATGATTCGTACGCCTGAGAGTAGTCGTTATTAGAGTGCTTCGTTCGTGGTCTTGGCAATGCGCTTCGAGCCGGATTCCGTGCGTTCCGTCTTTACCCGTGTGGCCTTGCCGTTCTTGTCGACAAGCTGCACGTTGCTGTAGTGGATCGAGGATTCCTGCTTGACGATACCGCCATTTGGATTCGTTTGCGACGGGCGAACGGCCTTGGAGCGAAGATTCACACCTTCGACGAGGACGCGCATGCCGGTTGGGCTGATCTGAAGAACACGTCCCACAGAACCCTTGTTGTTGCCTGCGATCACCTTCACAGTGTCGCCTTTTTTGATCTTGAGCTTCATGGTCAGATAACCTCTGGTGCCAACGATATGATCTTCATGAAATTCTTCTCGCGAAGTTCACGGGCGACCGGTCCGAAGATGCGGGTTCCGCGAGGTTCCGAGTTGTTATTGATGATGACGGCTGCGTTCTCGTCGAAGCGGATGTAGGAGCCATCGCGGCGACCCAATTCCTTCTTCGTTCGAACGATCACGGCCTTCACCACTTCACCTTTTTTGACAGCGCCTTGCGGCAGTGCCGATTTAACAGAGCACACGACAATGTCGCCCACGGAAGCATAACGCTTTCCGTGACCACCGAGGACTCGAATGCAACGAAGCTTACGAGCACCGGAATTGTCGGCTACAACGAGGTTGGATTCTTCTTGGATCATGGTCTCACTTCCTTACTTCGCTCGTTCGATGATCTCGACCAACGTCCAGCGCTTGCGTGCGCTGAGCGGGCGGCTCTCAATGACCTTCACCGTGTCTCCAATGTTGCATTCATTGCGCTCGTCGTGCGCCATGATCTTATTGGATACCTTGAAGTACTTGCGGTACAACGGGTGAGCGACTTGTCGTTCGATGCTCACCACGATGGTCTTGTTCGCCTTGTTGCTTACCACTTTACCGGTACGAACTTTTTTATTGCTCGTAGCCACCGTGGTTGTATCGTTCATGTTCTCGGCCATCATTCATCCCATCGACATCAGTTGGCGGAATTCTCGCGTTGAGCAAGGATCGTCTTCATACGCGCGATGTCCTTGCGCATCGTGCGGATGCTCGTTGTATCCTGGAGTTGACCCAGGACGAGCTGGAAGCGGAGCTTCGTAATGTTCTCTTCGCTTTCCTTGAGGAAGGCCACCAACTCATTCGTTGGAAGACCCTTCAGGTCGGCTGCTTTGCGTGCCTTCATGATCAGGCCTCCAGATCTACTCGTTGAACAAACTTGCACTTGATCGGGAGCTTGTGCGATGCGAGACGTACGGCTTCCACCGCGCGTTCCTTCGTCACTCCGTCGATCTCGAACAAGATCCGCCCCGGCTTGACCACTGCTACCCACAATTCCGGATTACCTTTTCCGGAACCCATTCGGGTCTCTGCCGGCTTCTTGGTAACAGGCTTGTCTGGGAAGATGCGGATCCACACCTTACCATCACGACGCAGGTAGCGGTTGATGGCGATACGAGCGGACTCGATCTGGCGATTGGTGATCCATGCACATTCGAGCGCCTTGAGACCATACGACCCGAAGGCCACGGTGGAACCACGATACGCTTTGCCGCGACGGCGTCCGCGTTGTGTTTTCCTGTGCTTGACTCTTTTTGGGATGAGCATAACGGTTCGTCAGCTGAGGTTGTTATTGTTCTTTGCTTTGTTGCTTGCCGATCACTTCGCCACGGCAGATCCAGACCTTGATGCCCAGCGAACCGTAGACGGTCTCTGCTCGGCCTTGCGCATAGTCGATGTCGGCTCGCAGCGTGTGCAGCGGAACGCGACCTTCCTTGTATTGTTCGGTACGGCTCATGTCCGCACCGCCCAGTCGTCCCGAACACATGATACGGACGCCTTCTGCGCCTACTCGCATCGTGGAGCTCACGGCATTCTTCATGGCGCGACGGAACGAGATCCGTCCTTCGAGTTGCTGTGCGATGTTGTCGGCCACCAGTTGGGCATCGAGCTCGGGACGCTTGATCTCACTGATCAGGATCTTGACTTCCTTCTTCGTGATCTTGCGCAATTCTTCTTCGAGCTGCGAGATGTCCTTCCCGCTGCGACCGATGATCACGCCTGGACGTGATGTGTTGATCGTGATGCGGAGTTGCTTTGCCGTACGCTCAACGATCACGCGAGCGACGCCGGCCTTCTTCAAACGATTCTTGATGTAGTTGCGAACCATCAAGTCTTCTTGAAGCTTTTCCGCTACGTTCTTTTCGTCGAACCAATTTGCTTCCCATTGACGGATGATGCCAAGGCGAAGTCCGATAGGATGTGTTTTCTGACCCAAGGAAGTGCTCCGTTACTGTTTCACCGAAACGATGATCGTGAGATGGTGCGAGCGCTTCCGAATACGGTAGGCACGTCCCATTGGTGCTGGCGAGATCCGCTTGATCGTTGGACCCGGGTCCACAAAGGCCTCTTTCACGTAGATGGATTCAGGATCGACTCCCGAGTCCTTCTGCTGAAGGTTGTTGATGGCACTCTTGAGCGTGAGCTCTGCGATCTCCGCTGCCTGCTTGTCCGAAAACTGCAGGGCGTTGAGAGCGAATGCCGCCGACTTACCGCGGATAAGGTCCACCACCAACCGCATCTTGCGTGGCGATGACCGCGTGTACCGTTTGATTGCGCGTGCTTCCATCATTGCGTCTCGTTATTTCTTTCCTGTCTTGAGATCCTTACGGTTTCCGGAATGTCCCCGGAACGTCCGCGTCGGCGAAAACTCACCCAGCTTGTGACCCACCATGTTCTCCGTTACATAGACCGGGATGAACTTGTTGCCGTTGTGCACGGCGAACGTGTGTCCCACGAAATCAGGAGCGATGACCGAAGAACGCGCCCATGTCTTGATGACAGCCTTCTTTGCGTTGGCATTCATCGCATCGACCTTCTTCGTCAGCTTGTAGCTGATGAATGGTTCTTTTTTCAGTGAACGAGGCATAGGTTCTGATCCTTACGAGTTCGCTTCGATTATGCGTTTCTGTGACGGATGATGAGATCGTTCGACGCCTTCTTCTTCTTGCGCGTCTTGAGACCCTTTGCGAGCTGACCCCATGGCGAACGGAGGTGTTGACGTCCACCACCGGACTTCGAGCGACCTTCACCACCACCGTTCGGGTGGTCGATCGGATTCATGGCCATACCACGCGTCTGAGGGCGAACACCCTTCCAACGCATACGTCCGGCCTTACCCCACATGATGTTCTCCTGCTCACCATTGCTGACCACTCCAAGAGTTGCCATGCAATTGCCCGGAACCATGCGGATCTCGCCTGAAGGCAACTTCAATTGTGCCTTGCCATTGTCCAGTCCAACGAGCTGTGCGGACGTACCAGCGCTGCGCGCCATCTGTCCACCCTTGCCCGGCTTCATTTCGATGTTGTGTACGAACAGACCGAAGGGGATCTTGTTCAGCGGAAGCGCATTGCCGTCCTTGAGGTCGGCATTCTCGCTCGCCATGATCTTCGTTCCAACCTTCACCTTGTCCGGTGCCAGGATGTACCGCTTCTCTCCGTCCGTGTACTCCACAAGTGCAATGCGGCATGTACGATTCGGATCGTACTCGATCGTGAGGACCGTTGCCTCCATGTTCAACTTGTTGCGCTTGAAATCGATGATGCGATACAAACGCTTATGTCCACCACCACGGTGACGTGATGTGACACGTCCGGTGTTGTTCCGTCCGCCCGACTTCTTCAGCGGCGACGTGAGAGACCGCTCCGGCGTTGTTGCCGTGATCTCGTCAAACGTGCTCAAGCTGTAGTGCCTGGTGCCCGGTGTGATCGGTCTGAGTTTACGAATTGCCATTGGTGCGTTCTCCGATTTCCGTTCTAGCTATTAGTCTTCCGATCCGCCTTCGCCTGCCACCACGTCGATCGTCTGTCCTTCTTTCAGCGTCACATAGGCCTTCTTGCGAAGGTTCGTGCGACCTGTCTGAATGCCACGACGCGTCATGCGTGACTTGACCTTGCCCTTGGTGCGAACAGTACGGATACTGTCCACCTCAACGTCGAACATTTGCTTCAGAGCCGCGCGGATCTGGACCTTGTTCGCGTTCGGATCGACTTCGAAGACGTATTGGCGCAGATAGCCCACAGAAGTGGCCTTCTCTGTAATCACCGGTTTTCTGAGCACTGTGATCATGTCGTACGCCGTCTCTTAGTTCGTGCCAAATGATTGTTCAAGTGTCTGCATGGCGCTCTTGAAGATCAACAGCTTGCCATGGCTCAACACATCGTATGCCGAGATCTTGTCTGCCGGAAATGTCGTCACTCCCGGAATGTTGCGTGCCGACTTCACAATGGTCTGATCGACCGATGGAAGCAACACCAACACCTTACCGTCGATGTTCAATGCCTTGAGGATCGTTGCCATGTCCTTGGTCTTCGCTACCGGGAGCGTGAAGTCCTCGACCACAACAAGATTCGATTCCTTTGCGCGAAGTGCGAGAGCGGACTTCCGAGCAAGGCGCTTGACCTTGATCGGCAGGTCAACACTGTACAAGTGCGGAACCGGCCCGTGAATGATGCCTCCACCAGGGTTGAGTGGCGAGCGGCTCGAACCGCGACGTGCTCCACCCGTTCCCTTTTGCTTGAACGGCTTCTTCCCGCCACCACGCACTTCCGTGCGCGTCTTGGTCTTCGCAGTGCCCTGACGGCGATGCGCGAGATATGCTCGCACTGCCTGATACATGGCGTGCTCGTTCGGCTCGACTCCGAAGATCGACTCGGGGAGCTCGATCGTGCCTGCTGTGGCACCGTCTTTTGTTCGTACATCCACTGTCATGGTCGTGTTCTCTTATAGCTTCACAATTTCAATGATAGCATTCGGTGCTCCCGGAATGCTGCCCTTTACCAACAAGAGATTGCTTTCGGGCATCACTCGCAAGACGGTCAGATTGCGCGTCGTGATGCGCGTTCCACCCATCCGCCCTGCCATCCGCAATCCCTTGAAAACGCGGGATGGGAACGACGAGGAACCAATGGAACCCGGAGCACGTGGACGGTCGCTCTGACCGTGCGTTGCCATACCGACACCACTGAAGTGGTGACGCTTGACAACACCCTGGAATCCACGACCCTTGCTCGTTGCAGAGACCTTTACTTTGTCTCCGACCACGAAGGTCTCCACTGTGAGAATGTCTCCAAGTGCAACCGTGTTGGCAAGCTGACGGAACTCCTTCAGATGACGTACCGGTGCCGTGTTCGCTTTCGCGAAGTGTCCGGCGCGTGGCTTGTTCACCTTCCGCTCAGCGATGAGACCGAAACCGATCTGCGCCGCTGTGTATCCGTCCTTCTCCAGGGTTCTCACCTGTGTTACCGGGCATGGTCCGGCTTCGATCACAGTGCACGGCACAAAGGCGCCGTCTTCTGTGAAGATGCTCGTCATCCCTATTTTTCGTCCAAGTAATGCGCTCATTTGGGTCAGTCCTTTACACCTTCACTTCGACATCAACTCCAGCTGGCAACTCCAGGCGCATGAGCGCATCGATGGTCTTCTGCGTCGAGCTGAAGATGTCGATCAAACGCTTGTGCACGCGTGCTTCGAATTGCTCACGAGACTTCTTATCTACGTGCGGTGAACGAAGCACCGTGTAGACAGTTTTTTCCGTTGGCAGCGGAATCGGGCCCGATACCACGGCTCCCGTTTGCTTCACCGTCCGGACGATGCGCTCAGCCGATCTATCGATCAGATTATGATCGTATGAGCGAAGCTTGATGCGAATGCGTTGCGTTGCCACTCGTTAGTTCTCCTGTAAGGCTCTTGCTAGGTCGGAGACAAAAAGAGGGAAGGCGGGCCTTCCCTCTGTTCCGATTCTATGCGTTGCTTATTCGATGATTTCCGTTACAACTCCAGCACCGACCGTACGACCGCCTTCGCGAATAGCGAAGCGCAATCCAGTGTCCATTGCAACAGGAGTGATCAGGGTGACGTCAAGATTGTCAACATTATCACCAGGCATGATCATTTCCAGTCCTGCAGGAAGATCCAACACACCCGTTACGTCCGTTGTACGGAAGTAGAATTGTGGGCGGTAGTTGGTGAAGAATGGCGTGTGACGTCCGCCCTCTTCCTTCGTCAGAACATATGCCTGTGCCTTGAACTTCGTGTGCGGCGTGATCGAACCGGTCTTGGCCAATACCATTCCGCGCTCGAGTTCTTCCTTGTCCACACCACGAAGGAGAAGTCCTACGTTGTCGCCGGCACGACCTTCGTCGAGCAGCTTGCGGAACATTTCGATACCCGTGACGGTGGTCTTCTTCTGAAGACCGAAACCGACGATCTCGACTTCTTCGTTGAGCTTGACAACGCCACGCTCGATACGACCCGTTCCTACCGTACCACGACCCGTGATCGAGAACACGTCCTCGACCGGCATCAGGAATGGCTTGTCGATATCACGTACTGGCGTTGGGATGTAGGTGTCCACTGCATTCATGAGCTCCATGATGCATTCCATGTCCGGATCGTCCTTGGACGTCGAATCGGAAGAAGCTGCATCGAGTGCCTTGAGGGCAGAACCCTTGACGATCGGAATGTCGTCTCCAGGGAATTCATACTTGCTGAGCAGTTCGCGGATCTCGAGTTCTACGAGGTCTACGAGTTCTGGATCTGCAATGTCGACCTTGTTCATGAAGACCACGATACGTGGTACTCCAACCTGACGTGCAAGCAGGATGTGCTCACGCGTTTGTGGCATCGGACCGTCTGTTGCTGCCACTACAAGGATCGCGCCGTCCATCTGTGCGGCACCCGTGATCATGTTCTTCACATAATCGGCGTGGCCCGGACAGTCCACGTGAGCATAGTGACGGTTCTCCGTCTCATACTCTACGTGCGCCGTAGCGATCGTGATCCCGCGTGCCTTTTCTTCTGGTGCGTTGTCGATCGAGTCGAACGAACGCTTTTCAGAAAGGCCACGCTTAGCGAGCGTCATCGTGATCGCTGCTGTGAGCGTCGTCTTGCCGTGGTCAACGTGGCCAATCGTGCCAACGTTTACGTGCGGCTTGCTCCGGTTGAAGGTTTCTTTTGCCATGGAACAATCTCCTCTGGTTGCAGGAAGGTTGTGTTACGAATTGTGTGTTGCTTGTCGAGTTCGAAACGGAATAGAAAGCAAAGGTACGGGAATTTCTGGACATGACCAAATGCTTTTGAATTCGGTCAAAAGAAAACTTCCCGCGCCTATCGGCGAGAGAGTGCGGGCTCGTAATGCGAAAAACGCATCGTGTACGAACCACGCCCTTGTGTGAGCGAGCGCAACTGCGTTACGTAGCCGAATAGTTGTGACAGGGGTACCACCGCCGTCACTACTTGCAGGATATCGCGCATCTGAATGCCCTCTATCCTGCCGCTGCGGGAACTGAGGTCAGCAATGACCTCTCCCACATATTCTTCGGGCGTAACGACCTCTACGTGGAAGACAGGCTCCATGATCACCGGTGTGGCGATCCTCGCAGCATCTTTCGCTGCGATGGAGGCCGCGATGGCATACGCCAACTCGGTCGAGTCTTCCTCGATATAGACCGCATCGACCAGGGCCGCCACGATATCGATCATGGGATACCCTGCGATCGGGCCAACCTTGAGAGCCTCTAAGGCTCCCTGTTCGGCACTCTTGACATACGATTCGGGAAGTGCTTGTGGTTGTAGTTCGTTGACGAACGCAAAGCCTTTTCCCGACTCGTTCGGACGCAGCTCAATGGTGACCTGGCCGAATTGATTCTTCCCGGTGGCGCTTCGGACAAAGGTGCCCTCGTGCCGTGCCGTGGAAGTAATCGTTTCTCGATATGCAACCTGAGGTTTTCCAACTTTGACGGGGACGTTGAACTCTCGCTTCAGTCGGTCGGCAAGGATCTCCAAATGGAGCTCCCCAACACCGCTGATGATGATCTGTCCTGTCTCCGCATCAGTATGGAATCGAAACGTCGGATCTTCTTCAGAGAGCCGATGTAAGGATTCCGTCAACTTGTCTTGATCTGCCAGCGTTCGTGCCTCAATGCTTTGATTGATCACGGGCTCAGCAAAACTGATGTTCTCTAACAGGATGGGATGCTTGGCGTCACACAGCGTGTCCCCGGTTCGTGTGAAGCGCAAGGCAGGAATGGCAATGATGTCGCCCGCATAGGCAGCATCGATCTCGTCCCGCTTGTTCGCCTTCATCCGCAGGATCTTCCCTGCTCGTTCTTTTTTGTCGTTCGTGGCGTTGTAGATCTGGTCGCCCACCTTGACCACTCCGGAATACACACGTACGAACGTGAGCCTTCCTACAAATGGGTCCGTGAGGATCTTGAACGCCAACGCTGCGAACGGCTCTTCGTCGAGTGGCTTGCGAATGAGCGCCTTCTCGTGGTCCTTGACGTCGAAGCCATGCGTACTGCCAACATCCTTCGGACTCGGCAAGTAGGCGATCACGGCATCGAGCAACTGCTGCACTCCCTTGTTCTTGAAGGCACTGCCACACAGGACAGGGGTGAGATGCAATTGGAGGGTGGCACGGCGAAGGGAGGCAGTGAGCTCTTCCGCTTCAATGGTCTCTCCTCCGAGATATCGCTCGGCGATCACGTCGTCGAAATCGGCGACGGCCTCGATGAGCTCCGTGCGCTTCTGCTCGGCCAATGGCCGCAGATCGTCGGAGATCTCTTGCACGTCGAAGGTCGATCCTTCATCACCGTGGTGATAGACCAGGGCCTTCATCAGGACCAAGTTCACCACACCAACAAAGGTGTCTTCCACGCCGATCGGGATCTCGATGGCCACCGGTCGTGCGTTCAATCGTGTGCGCATCATGTCCAACACGCGCTCGAAATCCGCTCCAACCCGATCCATCTTGTTCACAAAGGCGATACGCGGTACCCGGTACTCGTTGGCCTGATGCCAGACGGTCTCGCTCTGCGGCTCTACGCCGGCAACGGCGTCGAAGAGAGCAATGGCACCGTCGAGGACCCGGAGTGAACGCTGCACCTCTGCAGTGAAGTCCACATGCCCCGGCGTATCGATGATGTTGATCGTGACACGTTTTCCATTCGGACCTGTCCACTCACAGGATACTGCGGCAGAGGTGATCGTGATCCCCCGCTCCCGCTCCTGATCCATGTAGTCCGTAAAGGCCGTTCCTTCGTGAACCTCTCCCATGCGGTGCAACACACCGGTATAGTAGAGGATCCGCTCCGTGGTCGTCGTCTTGCCGGCATCAATGTGTGCCATGATGCCGATGTTGCGCACGAGATCTATGTCGACGGAACGGGCCATGTCGTGTCGGTCTTCCTCAGGTTGTCAAAGAACGCTTGTGCTTACCACTTGAAGTGGGCAAACGCACGGTTGGCATCGGCCATCCGGTGCATTTCATCGCGACGCTTGATCGCCCCACCTTCACCGTTCGCCGCTGCAATGAGCTCCGAAGCAAGCTTCGAGGCCATCGACTTGTCGCGACGATCCAGTGCGAACTTCTTGATCCAGCGAATAGCGAGTGTCAAGCGACGCTCTTCACGCACTTCCATCGGTACCTGATACGTCGCTCCACCAACGCGGCGCGGACGGATCTCGATGGCCGGCGCAGCGTTCTGCACGGCTTTCCGGAACACTTCGAGCGGGTTCTGCTCGGTCTTCTTCTCGATCATGTCGAACGCTTCATAGATGATGGCTCGGGCCGTGGCCTTCTTGCCTTCTTCCATGACGTTGTTCACGAACTTGGCAACGATGAGATCGTTATACCGCGGATCCGGCGCCACACGACGCTTTTCTGCACGCTTCTTACGCATGTTTCAACTCTAGAACGTGTTTGTGTCTTCTGTTACTTCTTCTTGCCGGCAGCCGCTGGTGCGCCTGCCTTCGGACGCTTGGCGCCATACTTCGAACGAGCTTGCTTGCGGTTGTTCACGCCCTGCGTATCGGCCGCACCACGAATGATGTGGTACCGTACACCCGGAAGGTCCTTGATACGACCTCCGCGGATCAACACGATGGAGTGCTCCTGCAGGTTGTGACCTTCGCCCGGAATGTATGCCGTGACCTCGGTTTGATTCGTCAGGCGCACACGGGCGACCTTGCGAAGGGCGGAATTCGGCTTCTTTGGTGTGGTCGTGTAGACACGGGTGCAAACACCGCGCTTTTGCGGACAGGAGTCGAGCGCTGGGCTCTTACTCTTGACGACAACTGCCTCACGTCCCTTCCGGACAAGTTGGCTGATCGTTGGCATGGATTCTCACTAAAACGTTTTTGACAGAGCCTGCAAATATAGGGGGTTGGTGTGGACAAACCAAGCGGATGACGTGGGAATGTGAAAGAATGGCGAAATTGTTGGTATGAAAATTCTCGTGATCGAGGATGAACCGAAGCTGAGCGCCTTTCTCCGACAAGGATTGGAGGAGCAGGGCTATGAGGTGGACGTGGCCGCCGATGGGGCGAAAGGGCTTGAAATGGCGCTTCGCGGACAGTATCAGGTGGTGGTCCTCGACCTGATGCTGCCCCTCCTCCACGGCCACGACGTGTGCCGCGCCGTGCGCGCCGAACGTCCCCACCTGCCGCTGATGATGCTGACCGCCATGGGCACCACCGAGGATACCGTGGCGGGATTGGAGCTGGGAGCCGACGATTACATGGTGAAACCCTTCCAGTTCCCCGAATTCCTTGCCCGCATCCGCGCCTTGTGCCGCCGCTCGACGGCCGAGATCGCCGAGGAACGCTACACGTGCGGCGATTGCGTAGTGGACGCCACCAAACGCACCGTGATGCGCGGCGACCAACAGATCACCCTCACCCCCCGTGAATACGCCCTGCTCCTGGAGTTCATCCGACACCAAGGCAAGACATACACACGCGCCGAATTGGCCGAGAAGGTCTGGGGGATCACCTTCGACACGGGTACGAACGTGATCGACGTGTACGTGAACTACCTTCGCAACAAGATCGATAAGGGATTCCCGACCAAGCTGATCCAAACGGTCTTTGGTACGGGCTACGTGATGCAGGCTCCGGAAGGATCATGACGATACGCACCCGCCTTACCCTGATGTTCGCCGCGATCATGGCCGTGATCCTCGGTGCGGCGCTGGTGTTCGTGTACGGACTTCAGTCACGCTTGGTGCGTGACGAGTTCTACGGTCTGTTGTCAGAGCGCGCGGCCACGATCGCCACGATCTTCCTCGAGCGCGATTCGTCCGCCCGCATGCGCATGATCGAATTCGAACAACGCAACGTCCGCACCCTTCCCGCCGAACGTATCCTGGTCGTGGGCACCAATGGTGAACAGCTGTTTGCCATGGGCCCTCGCTCCCTTCCCATCCCCTATGAGTTGATCGCCAAAGCACGCTCGGCCGGACATGCCCAGCGTTCGCTCGACGGACGTCAGGCGATCGCCCATTCGTATCGCAACAATATCGTAGTGGTGGTCTCGGCGTCGGACATGATCGGAAGCGAACAGCTCGACGAACTTCGGTGGATCATGCTGGGTGCCTTTCTTGTAAGCCTTGCCGCGACGTTTGCCGGGGGTGTGTTCTTTGCCGGACGTGCGCTCGAGCCGATGAACCGCGTGGTGCGCCGCGTGGAGGATATTTCGGCGTCGAACCTGCACCTGCGCGTTGACATTGGCGACGGACGTGACGAGATCGCACGCCTGAGCATGACGTTCAATGAAATGCTCGAACGCTTGGAGAAGAGCTTCGAAACGCAACGCACGTTCGTCACGAATGCATCGCATGAATTGCGCACACCGCTCACGGCCATCATCGGAGAGATCCACGTGCAGTTGGCGCGCGAACGCACGGCACCGGAGTATCGCGCTTCATTGCTGTCGGTGCTGAACGAGGCCGAGCGTTTGAATGCCATCGTCAGCAGCCTGCTGATGCTCGCACAGTATGAAGAAGGGCGGATGCCGCTGAATCCTGAAGAGGTGCGCCTCGACGATGTGGTGGTGGATGCGATCGGCATGATCCAGCATCATCCCGGATCGGAACGGATCCAAGTGCAGATCGAATCGGTGGACGATGGACAGCGCTTTGCGGTGCGCGCCCATCGGTCGCTCCTGCTCGTCTGCATCACGAACCTGATCGACAATGCGTTGAAGTACTCGTCGGCGGACCTTGTCGAAGTGACCGTCCGCGCCACCGATGAACGCGTAAGTGTTTCGATACGCGATCACGGCATTGGTATTCCTGCCGATGTGCTGCACCGACTCACAGAGCCGTTCTTCCGCGCACACAACGCACGCGGCATCCCCGGTTTCGGCATCGGCCTTGCCGTCACGCAACGCATCGTCTCGTTATACAAAGGCACGCTTGATGTAGAGAGCGACCCCGCATCCGGGACTACGGCAACACTATCACTGCCGTCGAAGCACTCGCCGTTCTAACCAACTTCTAAGAGGATTGCTGTACGAAGCGCAATAGGTTGCACGTCGTATGGGAATGCTCACTTCACTTCTGCATCGCATGCGCGGACGGTTGATCGTCCTCGCACTCCTCGCGACGGCAACCTCTGCCTTCGCGCAAGGGTCGCGCACGCTCACGCTCACCGAGGCGGAGCAGCAATTCATGACACGCAACCTGTCGATGATCGCCGCACGATACGATGTGGCCATCGCCCGCGCCGCCGTGGTCACCGCAGGTCTACTGCCCAATCCCGAACTGGCCATCGAATACAATGTGTTCAATCCGACCACCGGGCAGTGGTTCCCGTTGGCCTTGAATGGGACGCCCGTTGCAAGTCAGCAAAGCGTCTCCCTGCAACAACTCATCGAGTTGGCAGGGAAACGAGGCAAACGCGTCGACGTGGCCTCGCTCGACGAGCGCACGGCCGAAGAGAACGTTCTGGATCTCGCCCGTACACTGATGAGCACGCTGCGCGCCACGGCGCTCGATCTGTATCATGTGGACGCGAAGCTCGCAACGTACAGCGACGGCATTCGCGAACTCGACCGAACCGTGACGGCCTTGAACACGATCCAGGACAAGGGCGTGCTCCCTTCACAGGAGATCGTCCGCATTCGCTCGCTCCTCTTCGCCTTCCAGCAGGAACGTGCGGCACTCTCGATGCAGCGTGCCGAGATGGAGTATGGATTGCGGTTGTTGCTGCGCGATTCCACGAACGACACGTTGCACATCCGACTTGAACAGCCCGATCCCGATACGACCGTGATCATCGGACTCGATGCATCGCAACTCATGCAACGCACGGACACGAACAGACCCGATGTACGCATCGCGCGCACACTTGTCGAGCGCGAGGCGGCGAATCTCTCGTATCAACGTTCGCTTGCCATCCCCGATGTGCGCGTTGGTCTGCTGTATGACAAGTGGGCAAGCGCTTGGCAAGACTACGTGGGGCTGACGATGGCCGTCACGCTTCCCATCTTCGATCGCAATCAAGGCAACATCGAAGCTGCGCAGGCCGGCATCGATCGCAATCGATCCACGCTCGAGCTCACAACATCGGCGGCGAGGCGCGATGTGACCATGGCGCTCAACAAACTGCGCACAACGTCCGAGATGTACACGGCCACCATTCCGCTGGCGCACGTCGGTTTGCCCAAGGCCATGACGGCTGTGCTTGATGCATACAAACGTCAAGCGCTCGACATCACGCAGTTCACCGACATGTATTCCTCGTACAAGAACAGCATGATCCAAATGATCGACGTCCGCAATGCATGGTTCCAATCGGCATCCGAACTCAACGCTGCTGTGGGTTCCGATTTGATCACGATCAAGTAATACTTCAGTCACTGGGCATTTCCATGTCATCACCACGTTCCATCCACCTCCGTTCCACCTTGCTCCTTGCCTCGCTCATGGTCCTTGGTCTTACTGCGTGTCAGAAGGCGGACGTGGCCGAGAAGGGACCGAAGGAGCCGCTTCGGCTTACGGACAGTATTCGGACGCGTTTGCATGTGCAGACAGACAGTGTGCGCACCATGATGATCGAAGACGACCTCTTGCTCACCGGCAAGGTGATGTTCGATCAAGACCACATGGTGCGTGTTGCGCCACTTGCGGGCGGCATCGTGCAGGAGGTTCGCGTCGAGCTCGGAGATCAGGTGCGCAAAGGTCAAGTGCTTGCCGTGATCCGCTCCACCGAGATCATGGATGTCTCCGACCAACGATCGCAAGCGCAGTCCAATGTTGCCATTGCATCGAAAAATCTTGAAACGGCCGATGCCTTGTACAAGGCCGGTCTTGCCTCCGAACGCGAGTTCGTGACGGCGCAGCGCGAGCTCGACAAGGCGCAGGCCGATGAGAAGCGCGCATCGGAAGTGGCATCGCTGTACGGCGGCGCGACCTCGTCCACCTACATCGTTCGCGCACCGGCATCGGGCTTCATCGTTGCCAAGAACATCACCGACAACTCACAGTTCCGCACAGATCAACCCGAAGCCATGTTCGCCATCTCGGATCTTTCGAACGTGTGGGTGATCGCCAACGTGTACGAGTCGGACATCGCCTATGTGCGCGAAGGCGCGCATGCCGATGTGAAGACACTGGCCTATGACGACGAGACATTTCAGGGTGTGATCGACAAGATCTACAATGCACTGGATCCCACCAGTCGCGTGATGAAAGTGCGTGTGCGCATCAAGAACGATCAATTCCGATTGAAGCCCGAGATGTTCGCAAGCGTGGCGATCCAGATGAAAGAGCCGCGCTCGATGATGGCCGTTCCTTCGTCCGCCGTGATCTTCGAGAAGAACAAGCACTATGTGCTCACGCTGGCTGCAGACGGATCCATGGCGGCCCGCGAAGTGCAGACGTACAAGGCCATTGGCGACTACACCTACGTCACCGGCGGCATCTCGCACGGCGATCAGGTGATCACGCAAGGTCAGCTCGTGTTGTTCAACGCACTCACATCACGGTGATCGCGTGAACACCTTCATCAAGAATCTTCTCTCCTTCTCGCTCAAGAACAGATTCTTCGTTCTGTTCGCAACGATCGCCTTGGTGATCGGCGGCGTGATCGCCTACAAGACCACGATCATCGAGGCCTTCCCCGATGTGACGAACACGCAGGTCACGATCATCACGCAATGGCCCGGACGTGGTGCCGAAGAGATCGAGAAGTTCGTGACGATCCCCATCGAGGTCTCCGTGAACGGGGTCCCGAACAAGGTATCACTCCGCAGCACCACGCTCTTTGGTCTTTCGGTGGTGAAGATCATCTTCGAAGATGATGTTGACGATTTCACGGCACGGCAGACCACGGTGAACCTTCTGGCCAATGCCGATCTGCCGGATGGCGTGAAGCCGGAAGTGCAGCCTCCCTACGGTCCAACCGGCGAGATCTTCCGCTACACGCTCAAGAGCACCACGCATGATGTGCGCGAGCTCAAGACGTTGCAGGACTGGGTGGTCGAACGACGCATCCGTGCGGTGAGTGGTGTGGCCGACGTGGTGAGCTTTGGTGGCGAAGTGCGCACGTTCGAGATCAGTGTGAATCCCGATCTGCTCTTGAAGTACGACATCTCGCCGCTCGAAGTGTACAATGCTGTGAATCGCAGCAACATCAATGTTGGCGGCGATGTGATCGAGAAGAACGACCAAGCCTATGTCGTCCGCGGCATCGGCCTGCACACCTCCATTCCCGATATCGAGAACGTCATCGTCGACTACATCGGCGGCGTTCCCATCACCGTGCGCAATCTTGCCACCGTGCATGAGAGCGCGCTTCCCCGTCTTGGTCAAGTGGGCCGCGGTGCCGACACCGACGTGGTCGAGGGCATCGTCGTGATGCGCAAGGGCGAGGACCCCAGTGCCGTGATCTCGGCTCTGGAAGCCAAGATCGACGAGATCAACACAAAGGTCCTGCCCGACGATGTGCGCATCGTAGAGTTCTACAACCGACAGAACCTCATCGACTTCTGTATCGAGACCGTTTCGCACAACATCGTCGAAGGGATCATCCTCGTCACGGTGATCGTCTTCCTCTTCCTTGCCGACTTCCGTGCCACCTTCATCGTGGCCATCATCATCCCTCTTGCCTTGCTCTTTGCCTTCATCTGTTTGAAGCTCAAGGGGCTCACGGCCAACCTGCTCTCGATCGGCGCAATCGACTTCGGCATCATCATCGACGGGGCCGTGGTGATGGTGGAAGGGGTGTTCGTGGCGCTTGATGCAAAGGCCAAAGAGCTCGGCATGGAGCGCTTCAACAAGATCTCGAAGCTCGGACTCATCAAGCGCACGGGAATCGATCTTGGCAAGTCCATCTTCTTTGCCAAGGTGATCATCATCACCAGTCTCATTCCCCTCTTCTCCTTTACCAAGGTGGAAGGGCGGATGTTCAAGCCGCTTGCCTATACGTTGAGCTTTGCCTTGGTGGGTGCTCTCATCCTGTCGCTCACACTCGTACCCGTGCTCATCTCGCTCATGATGAAAAAGAACGTTCGCGAGCGGCACAATCCGATCGTCCACTTCATCACGTCGACGCTCATGAAGTGGTTCGACTGGATCGTCCATCACCGCAAGAAAAGTCTTGGTGTTGCAGCCGTTTTCGTGATCTGCGGCATGCTGTCGTTCACGTTCCTGGGTTCGGAGTTCCTTCCGCAACTCAACGAAGGCGCTATGTACATCCGCGCCAATCTTCCGTTGAGCACATCGCTGGAAGAGGCGGTGCGCCTCACGCAGGGCATGCGCGAGACCCTTCGATCGTTCCCCGAGGTGAAGCAGGTGATGTCACAGACCGGACGTCCGAACGATGGTACCGATCCCACAGGCTTCTATAACGTGGAGTTTCACGTCGACCTGCTTCGAGCCAAAGAATGGTCGCGCCCCATCACAAAGGAAGAGCTCATCGCCGAGATGAAGCAGAAGCTCAGCGTCTACCCCGGCATCAACTTCAACTTCTCACAACCGATCATGGACAATGTCGAAGAGGCCGTGTCCGGTGTGAAAGGCTCCATCGCCGTGAAGGTGTTCGGCGACGATCTCCAGGCGCTCGAGGCCCATGCCGAAGACGTGTACGACCAACTCAAGACCGTGCGCGGCATCGAGGACCTTGGCATCATCCGCAACATGGGACAGCCCGAATTGCGCATCACGTTGGACGAAGGCAAGATGGCCACGTATGGCGTTGCCACGGCCGATGCGAACTCCGTGATCGAGATGGCGATCGGCGGCAAGGCGGCAAGTCGGTTCTATGATGGTGAGAAGAAGTTCGACATCCGGGTACGGTATCTGAAACAGTATCGCGACAACGAAACGAAGATCGCCGACCTGAAGGTGCCGACGTTGCATGGATCGATGATCCCGCTCAAGGAGATCGCCAACATCACATCGGTCACCGGACCGCTCCTCATCTTCCGCGACGGCAATGAACGCTTCATTGCGATCAAGTTCTCTGTGCGCGGACGTGACATGGGAAGCACGATCGGCGAAGCACAGGCAAAGGTGAACAGCACCGTGAAGCTCGAGCATGGCATGCGCATGACGTGGACGGGTGACTTCGAGAATCAGCAGCGCGCCGAGCACACACTCTCGATCGCCGTTCCGGTGAGCCTGGTGATGATCTTCATCATCCTGCTCGTCACCACGGGAACGGTTCGTGATGCCTTCCTGATCATCCTCAACGTACCGTTCGCCATCATTGGCGGTATCGGCGGCCTGCTCATCACGGGCACGAACTTCAGTATCAGTGCGGGGATCGGCTTCATTGCGTTGAGCGGCATCTGTATTCTGAACGGGGTGATCCTTGTGAGCATCTTCCACAAGAACATGCACGACGAGCGCATGTCGCTCAGCGATGCCATTCGAAGCGGCGTGTCCAACCGCATTCGACCGATCGTGATGACGGCCTTCATGGGCATCCTTGGTCTCCTCCCTGCCGCCATGTCCACCGGCATCGGCTCCGACGCCCAACGTCCGCTTGCCATTGTCGTCGTGAGCGGCTTCGTCACCACCACCCTTCTCAGTCTGCTCATCTTCCCGCAACTCTTCTGGGTGGCCTATCGCAAGCACCACTTGTCGTTGAAGATGGAGAGTACGGAGATATGAGAAGAGAATGGGAGGAGGAATCAAGGATCAAGGATCAAGAATGAAGAATCGAGAATGAAGAACTGACGATGCTCAAATAACAAAAGGCCTTGCCACTGATGTGGCAAGGCCTTTTTCGTTTTCGACGATCAGGATCTTTGATCTCAGATCTTTGATCCATGATCCTTGATCCTTGATTCTTGATTCCTCTTCTTATTTATTTCCCTCTGCTCGTCTCTTCTGATACTCCTTCACCATTTCTTCCTGGACGTTGCGAGGAACGGCTTGGTACTTCTCGAATTCCATCGAGAATTCACCCTTCCCTTGCGTCACAGATCGAAGGTCTGTCGAGTATCCGAACATTTCGGACAGCGGAACTTCTGATTCGATCACCACATAGCCGGCATCCGTTGTGGTGCCCATGATCACGCCGCGGCGCTGGTTGATCTGACCGATCACCGTGCCTTGGAATTCTTCAGGAGCGCTCACTTCGAGCTTCATGATCGGCTCGAGGATCACTGGCTTGCACTGGTTGTACACTTCGCGGAACGACATCAGCGCGGCCGTACGGAAGGCCTGCTCGGACGAGTCCACTGGGTGCGTGTTTCCGTCGTTGATCGTAGCACGAACGCCTACCACCGGTTGACCGATGAGCGTACCTTCCTTGATCGCTTCGCGGAAGCCCTTATCGCAGGCAGGAACGTATTCGCGCGGGATCACACCACCAACGATGTCGTCCACGAACTCATACGACTCCACAGCATCCGGTGGCAATGGCTCGAAGTATCCGCCAACGCGTGCATACTGTCCGGAACCACCCGTTTGCTTCTTGTGCGTGTAGTTGAAGTCAGCACGTTGCGAGATCGTTTCGCGGAAGGCAACCTTCGGACGACCCACGATCACTTCCGTCTGATACTCACGCTTGATACGCTCGATGTAGATCTCAAGGTGGAGCTCGCCCATTCCCTTGATGATCGTTTCGCCGGACTCATCGTCGCGCGTTACGCGGAACGTTGGGTCTTCCTTGGTGAAGCGGTTCAGTGCCTTCGAGAAGTTCACTTGACCGGCCTTATCCTTCGGAGCAACGGCAAGTTCGATCACCGGCTCGGGGACGAACATCGACGTCATCGTGTAGTTCACCGTACCGTCCGTGAACGTATCACCCGACGCACATTCCACACCGAACATTGCTACGATATCGCCCGATGTTGCGGACTCGATATCGTGCATTTCGCTGGAGTGCATACGCGCAAGACGTGGGACCTTGACCTTCTTGCCGGTGGCAATGTTGTAGATCATGTCGCCCTTGTCCACCTTGCCTTGATACAAGCGCATGTAGGTGAGCTGACCGTACTTGCCGTCTTCAAGCTTGAAGGCAAGCATGACGAGTGGCTTGTTGTCATCGTTCGACAGAATGACCTTCTCTTCGTTCTGATCGCGGTCGAGAGCGTGGTTCTCCACTTCGTTCGGCGACGGAAGGTAGCGCGTCACACCATCAAGCAGCGTTTGCACGCCCTTGTTCTTGTAGGCGGAACCGCAGAACACCGGCGTCATCTTCATGGAGATCGCACCAAGGCGGATGGCCGTGGCCAGCTCTTCTGGTGTTGGCTCCTCATCCATGAGGAACTTCTCCATCAGGGCGTCGCTATGGTCGGCGGCAACTTCGATCAGGTGACGGCGCAGTTCCTTTGCCTTTGGCATCAGGTCTGCAGGGATCTCTTCGGTACGGATGTCATCACCACTCGGACCATCGAAGTAGATGGCCTTCATGTTGACGATGTCGATCACACCTTCGAGCTTGTCTTCGAGACCGATCGGATACGTTACGAATGCTGGGTTGTGTTGAAGCTTCTCACGGAGTTGCTCAATAACACGATCGGGGTTCGCACCCGAGCGATCGCACTTATTGATGAAGGCCAGACGCGGAACGCTGTATCGACGCATCTGACGGTCCACCGTGATCGACTGTGATTGCACACCGGCAACAGAGCACAACACAAGGACGGCTTGGATCGTGATGCCTTTCTCGCGCTCAAGATCCATTGAGTCCATTTTTGCGCCTACGCCGTCCTTGCCGCGCACTTCATGGATTGCATGGATCTTACCCGTGTAATACAGGATGCGCTCGGACAGCGTCGTTTTACCGGAGTCGATGTGGGCACTGATCCCGATGTTCCGGATTTTCGACAGATCTGCCATAGCAGGTCACCTAAAAAATGAATGGGGAAATGGTAAAGACAACAAAGATAAGGGAATAATTTCAGAGATGACAAATGAGAAGGTGTTCATATTACGACGTGAGGTAAGGTTCATGTTCATGAGGGAGTTGCTATGAAACGAGGTCTTCTCGTCGGGCTCTTCGCCATTGCCGGTCTTCAGGCACTTTCCGCAGGGCAGCACGACCACGTTCTCTGCTTCCCGCCGAATTTCCGGACCACGGCCGCCCCTGCCGACCTCGGACGTCCGCCCCGAACCGACCGCTTCCCTCTCGTCCTCCAGCTCACCATCGGCACCGTCCGGTCGACCACCGTGCGCGTCTCGGCCCCCTCGGTCCGATTCGACACCACCCTGACCCTCTCCGAGCGGTCCACTGCCACCCTGGCCTTGCCGCCTTCCCTCGTCGTCCCCAACATCACCGGGATCTCGAACAACGTGGTAACCGTTACGAGCGCCGAACCCGTGAGCATTGCGGCGCTAGATGCGAAGTACCAGAGTTCGGAGTCGTTCGCGGTGCAGCCCGTGTCGGCGCTTGGCACGTCCTACCTTGTGAGCAGCTACACCAAGCTGGCAGAAGATCTGACGGGACTGTTCTGCATCGTGGCCACGGAGTTCGGCACCACGGTCACGATCACGTCGCCGACCTCCGGCAGCACACCGAACACACCGCGCCCGAAGACCCGCACCATCACGCTGAACCGCGGCGAGGTGTACACGTATGTGGCGCCGTTCGACGAGAGTGCCGCGAGTGACCCGTCGGGCACGCGTATCGTGGCATCCGCTCCGGTGGCTGTGATCTCCGGCCACTCCTGCGCCTACGTTCCCGCCAAATGTGAGTCCTGCAACCCGCTCTACGAGCAATTGGTCCCCACGCTCATGTTCGGCGTGCAGACGTTCATTCCGCCCATTGCCCAACGCGCCGAGTCGATGATCCGCGTCATGGCCACGGCCGAGCCCGCCACCATCTCGGTGAATGGGGCCCCACCCGTCACGATCATGCCGGGCATGTGGTGGGAGGCGCGGCGGGATGCCATGCCGGTACACGTCACGAGCGATGTGCCGGTGCAGGTGGCGCTCTTTGGGATGGGATTTCGAAGCGGCGACAGTATTGGCGACCCGTGCATGATCATGGTCCCGCCGCATGAGCAGTTCGCACGCGAGCAGCTCATCACAACGTCGGCCCTGCCAACGTGGAAGCATTTCCTTACGCTTTCGTGTGGACCGGACAATCACAACACCGTCTTTGTGAACGGCACGGCCGTGCCCGCGTCGGCCTGGGTCGTCGACGAGCGCTCGCAGTTCCGCTATGCCCACGTGCCCGTGGAGTACGGCTCACACTTGGTCACATCGGTCGGTCCGGTGGGCGTCTTCGTCTCCGGCACGGGCTCCATGCGCGAGGGCGACCCGGGCTCCTACGACGCCTATGGGCACGCCGGCGCCATGGTCGTGAAGCGGTAAGGCGGCATGGCGGCAAGGGACACAATTTCCCGCCAACGTGCTCGTCAATCTTCGGAACCCCCTCATTTTAGCTATTGTCAGCGGCCATGGTCCACATTAGGATCGTGGCCGCTGGCGTTTTCGGCCGGGCTGGTGTGGCAGGTCCGATCAACGGAACCGACGTCGTACCCACAGGAGCGTCATCGTGACGGCCGCGCCGGACACGGCACACAGCATGTCGCGGTAGCCATCCCAGATATCACCCTGCAACCCGACGAACGGGTCATAGGCATCCGGCGGAAGGGTCCAGGCCGTCGAGGCTTCGATCAGTTCATAGGCCGCACTGTACGACAGCACGAAGTCCACCGGAAGCAGATACAGCCACCGCACTCGTAAGTGCGAGTACCGAGCAAGAACCTCATGCAGCGGATAGACCAAGAGGAATCCGAACAGGAAATGCACCAGACGGTCGTAGACATTCGGTCGCGCAAAGCCGAACGCCTTCGACATCCATGCACCAAGTGGCACATTCGAATATCCCATGTTCGCCCCAACGGCATGGAACATCATGAAGACGGTGATGCAGAGGTAGGATCCTTCCGAGAGCGGATACCGCCGATACGTTGCAAGAAGTCCGCCGACGAACACGAAGACGAGAATGTTATCGAGCCACCATTGCGGTCGCCACACCGGGTCGATCGCAAACCACGTCCACACCAGGAAATAGGAAACAGCCAATCCCATCAGGATCGGGCTCTTCGTGAAGCGTCGCAGATCGACAGCAGATGCAGTGGTCACCGTTCTCTCCCTGTGTTCAATGATACATCCATGCACAAGCGAATGTAGAACACGAAGGATCTCAAACTGATGAACTTGCTATGAATTGTGATTCACGGAGCGTGGAAATCTTGTTATCAGATCATGTACTCTTGATCCTTGATTCTCCTCTATCATCACATCTCCATCTTCCTCAACTCCTTCGCCTTCCACCACGCAACGCTCACAACGATGAGCGTCATCGTTCCGCCAAAGAGAACGGAATTGACCGTACCCATGAGACGTGCTGCGATGCCGCTTTCCACGGCACCGAGCTCATTGCTGGAACTGATGAACATGGTGTTGGCGGCCGCGACGCGACCGCGCATCTCTTCGGGTGTGTAAAGCTGAAGGATGGTGTGTCGCACGACCACACTGACGGAGTCGAAGACACCCATGGCGAAGAGCAGTGCAACGCTCACCCAGAACACGGTCGACACGGCAAAGAACAACGTCGTGATGCCGAAGCCCGCCACGCACATGAGCATGATGCTCCCCGCATGTTTCTTCAGCGGTCGATACGAGAGCCAGAGCATCATCACGACCGACCCAAGCGACGAGCTGGCGCGCAGGATGCCGAGACCGCTTTCTCCACCACCGAGGATCGTATCGGCATACACCGGCAACAAGGCCACCGCACCGCCAAAGAGCACGGCAAAAAGGTCAAGCGATAAGGCGGCAAGGATGATCCGCTGCGAGAAGATGAAGCGCAGTCCGACCGAGACATCGTGAAGCATGTTCTTGGTGGAGAGCGATGGCGTGGCCGGCTTGGCAGAGAGACGCCAGACACCGATGGCACCGATGCACATGAGCGTGACGTACGTTGCCGATGCAACGGTCACGCCGAAGGCGCCGTAGACGAAGCCGGCAGCAAGCGGACCTGCGATCATGGCCCCTTGCCAGACACTGCTTCCGAAGGCCGAGGCTTGCGGCATGTTGTCGCGAGAGACGACCATGGCAAGCACGGAGAACATGGACGGAGAGTAGATCGCACGCGCAAGCCCGTTCACAAAGACCATGGCAAAGATGGCCGTGAGCACCATGGGTCGTCCAAGCACTTCCAAGGTCGAGTGCTGCATCACCACCGCCTGCAACAGTGCCGAGCCGATGATCATGGCCGCAGCGATCTTGAGGGCGCGCGTCTTCTCCTGCTTGTCTACCCAGAACCCCAACGGCATGGCCGCACCGATGGCCGGGATCGCTTCCGCAAGCCCGACCATGCCAAGCATGAACGGATCTTTCGTGATGGAGTACACATACCACGCCACAACAACGGCCTGCATGTGCCATCCCATGGCCATGAAGAAACGGAGTTGGACGTATGCTTTGAATTCACCGATCGATAGGAGTGCTCTCACCGTGTGATCGACACCGTCGACGTGGTGATCGTGTTGAGCCCTGCCACCTTCACCACATAGATCCCTGGAGGCAATGCATGCACGTCGACCCATGGATTGGCACGTTGCGAGATCACCACACGGCCGGTGATATCGACCACATCGATCCGCGTTGCATCATCACACACCACACCGCCAATGGTCACGCCGTCGTTGGCAGGATTCGGAAAGACGACCATGCGCTGTTGTTGCATAGGGGTCTCTTCTGCGACGTCGACCGTTGCATCGGGGAAGCGCACGCGATAGCGTTCCCAAGTATCGCTGCAGAAGTGTGAGATCATTTCGTAGTCTTTGCCGTCGGGACGGATCACAATGCCATCGCCTTCGTTGATCTCTGCCGTACCGAGCGGCACGGTCGTGAGGATGACGGCATCGTGCGAGTAGATGCCGCGCATCGTACCGGGCGCCGGGATCTTGGCAAGGTCCTTCATCCGTGGGGAGTCGCTGCCCGTGCCACCAACGCGCCACATGTCGTCCTTACGGTAGGTGCCGTAGGTGAGGTAGGCGCTCTCCCATGTGCGACACACCGGACTGCATGTTGGGTCGCTGATCACAATGCCAATGGCCTTCATCATCTTGCCCATCATGCGCGCTTGTCCGCGGCCTTCCCAGATAAGATTGCGTTCGCCCTTGCACTCAGGCGTTGGACCCGGATCGTGCAGGTCCCAATCGGTGGCGCAGTGGCGCGACAGATAGTTGATGCCACCTCGTTTCATCTCTTCGACGATGTCGCGGTACTGGTTATGTCCTTCACGTTGCGTCTCGTACGCACCAAGGTCCGGACTGCGCAAGACCACACGCGGGTTGCCCACCATGTCGGTACGACGTGAGTTCACGTATCGGTCAACAAATCCACGATCGACAAGCGTGCCGTTACTTGGGAAGTAGAGGCCATCATCGTCCGTTCCATAGTATCCATCCGCACCGCGCGGATTCTCGGGATCGATGAACGATGGATCGAAGTTGTAGAAGCCGTGATCGAAATCGTCCTTCACGCAATTCGAGTTCGTCGTGAACATCGTATCGAGTCCGGTCGTGTCCAACTGCACCACCTGCAGGTGGATGAGCGAATCGTTATGCCACAGGATGCTGTTCTTCATGTCGCCGCCGTACGTTGCGATGCAGGCAGCACCATCGGTGGCAAGGCAGCGGTTGTTGTAGAACGTCGACGTGATGATGTACGGCCACGACTCTTTGTCGGCATTGATACAGCCACCGTTCTCCTGCGCCATGTTCAGATAGAATACCGAGCTCGTAACGGTGAGTGTGCGTGAGTTCGTGATATCGATGGCACCGCCGCGCACGGCGTCGTTGTCCTCGAAGGCGCACTGCGCCACAAAGGGTCGACTCACCGTCTTATTGTTCGGCGATGCACCATCGATGGCAATGGCCCCTCCGCGCTCTGCATGGTTGCCGGCGAACGTGCAGTACTCGAAGTGCACGCGGTAGACGTTCTTGGCATGGATGGCGCCACCACGTCCGTCGGCAACGTTGTCGTTGAAGATGCAATTCCGGATGAACGGCGTTCCACCATCGATCGTCATGGCGCCACCGTTGGCGGCCTTTCCTTTGATGAAGTAGAGTCCGTCGATCACCGTGTTCGAATCGCCATTCACCACCGTCATCAGCGCATGTTCCCTGCCGCCTTCCAACTGCGTGCGCAGACGGAACCAGTCGCGCAATTCGCGTAAGGATTCGGTTCCGCGAAATCCGCCATAGACCTGTACGCCGGCCGGTACGTTAAAGGGCGTGGACGTACCCGGAGCAATGCCCGTCCCTTCGGTGGGCAGGTACGTGCCGCGTGCGATCCACACTTCGTCACCCGCAATGGCCGCAGCAAGGGCGTCGTGAATGCTCCAGTACGCCGTCTGCCACGTCTGTCCATTCCCGCCCGGCACAGCACTTCGTGAAACATAGAGCGTATCGGCCATGGCCGACGTAGATGCAAGGACCGTTAGGGTGGCAAGGAGGATCAGAATGCGCATGGCGTTGTGAGATGGGCTCGTGGAAAATGCTCGATGCAAAGTACGGAAAACAGAAAAGGGTCGAACCTGTGGAGGTCGACCCTTTTTCTGAAACCTTCAGACCATTCGCTTAGGCCGTCGTCTTCCGACGTGGCGCCTTGCGCATTGGTACTTCTTCTTCTTCGACCTTCGGGATAATAGCGTCAGCGCCGAAAATGTTACCAACTTCGGACGAAACCAGCATTTCTTGGTAGACGCGCAGACCGGTACCTGCCGGGATGAGCTGACCGAGAATGATGTTCTCCTTCAGACCCAAGAGCTTGTCGGACTTCGCCGCTGCGGAAGCATCGGCGAGCACACGTGTGGTCTCTTGGAACGAAGCGGCTGACAGCCACGATTCCGTGGTGAGGGATGCCTGTGTGATACCCAGGAGCAACGGCTCGGCGATAGCAGGTTCGGCACGGCGACTCTTGACCGTTTCCTTTTCCTTCTTCTTGAGCTCGTCGTTGATCTCCTTGAGGCGCTTCTTCTCGATGATCTGACCGAGCTTGAGCTTGGAATCGCCCTTATCGGTCACGACCACACAATTCTTCAGCTCATCGTTCTCATCATTGAACTTGATACGATCGGTCTGATCGCCTTCAAGGAAGGATGAGTCGCCGGAATCGGTCACGCGGACCTTTTGCAGCATCTGACGAACGATGATCTCGATGTGCTTGTCGTTGATCTTCACACCCTGCATCCGGTACACTTCCTGGATCTCGTTCACGAGGTACGCTTGTACTTCGTTGATACCCTTGATGTGCAGAATGTCGTGCGGATTGATGGCACCTTCCGACAAGCGATCTCCGGCGCGAACCAGATCTCCCTCTTGCACCAGAACGTGCTTTCCGATCGGCACCGGATAGTCGCGCTTGAGTTCACCATCGAGCGACGTGACAGCGATCACGCGGGAACCGCGCTTTGGCTTGTCGATCGTGATGATACCGTCGATCTCCGTCACGGTTGCCGGAGCTTGTGGCGAACGTGCTTCGAAGAGTTCCGTCACACGTGGCAGACCGCCGGTGATATCGCGCAGACGACCAAGGTCGCGTGGCATCTTCACGAGCTTCGAACCAACCGAGACGACCTCGTCGTTCTCGACCACGATCTGAGCGCGTGTTGGAATGATGTACGACTGGATCAGTGTACCTTCTTCGTCCACGATCTCGATGGCCGGTGACTTCGTACGGTCACGCGAGTCGATCACGATCTTCGTTGTGTGTCCTGTCTGCTCGTCGTTGGCTTCCTTATAGGTAAGGTTCAGCACAAGGTCGCGATAGCGAACACGACCGGACTTCTCCGTGATGATCACGGAGTTATACGGATCCCATTCGTAGAGCATGTCGCCCTTCTTGACCTTCTGGCCTTCCATCACCTTGAGTTCGGCACCGTAGATGGTATCATACTTCGTGAGCACACGATTGGACTCGGGCTCGACGATGTTGATCACACCGGAACGGCTCACCAGAACACTGATCTCTTCGGCATCGCCTTGATACGTTACGTAGCGAACGTTCTCGAACTGGATCACACCATCGAACTTCGCGATGGCAATGCTCTGCGAGGACGACAAGGATGCCGTACCACCCGTGTGGAACGTACGAAGTGTAAGCTGTGTACCCGGCTCACCGATCGACTGCGATGCGATGGTACCGACGGCTTCGCCCGTGTCCACCATCGAGCCGGTGGCCATGTTACGACCGTAGCACTTCGCGCACACGCCACGGCGTGCTTCGCAGGTGAGAACGGAACGAATGGTCACTGCTTCGACAGCTGAGTTCTCGATGGCCTGTCCGATCTCTTCGTCGATCATCTGACCCTTGAGCACGAGTGTTTCGTTCGTCAACGGATCGATCACGTCCATCAGGGACACGCGACCAAGGATCCGCTCGAACAATGGCTCCTTTACTTCTTCTCCATCCTTCAGGGCTCTCATTTCCACACCGCGGATCGTTCCGCAGTCGTCCGCACCGATGACCATGTCCTGCGCCACGTCGTGCAAACGACGGGTGAGGTAACCGGCATCGGCCGTCTTGAGCGCCGTATCGGCAAGACCCTTACGAGCACCGTGCGTCGAGATGAAGTACTCAAGGATGGTCAGACCTTCCTTGAAGTTCGAGATGATCGGATTCTCGATCAACTCGGCACTCGACGATGCAGCGCTCTTCTGCGGCTTGGCCATAAGACCACGCATACCGGCAAGCTGGCGGATCTGTTCTTTCGAACCACGAGCCTGCGAGTCCATCATCATCCAGAACGTGTTGAAGCCATCACGATTCGTCTGCAGTTCGCTGTACAGCTTATCTGCGACCTTGTTCGTTGCGGTCGACCACGTATCGATGATCTTGTTGTAGCGCTCCCCTTCGGTGATCACACCGGAGTGGTAGTAGTCTTCGATCTTGTCGACGTCCTTCTGAGCCTTGTTGATGATGTCGACCTTTTCGGCCGGCACCACAACGTCGGCGATCGAAACCGACAGACCACCACGGGTAGCCGTCATGAATCCGATCTCCTTCAGTTGATCGAGGAAGACCACGGTCTTCGCAAGGCCTGCCTTGCGGAAGCACAACGTGATCACCTGACGCAGACGCTTCTTCGTGAGCAGCTCGTTCAAGAAGCCGATCTCCTTTGGCACGATCTGGTTGAAGAGGATACGACCAACGGTCGCGTCCACCATTTCACCATCGATGCGCACGGTCACCTTTGCATGACGGTCGACTTGACCGCAGTTATAGGCGATGATCGTTTCTTCAACGGATGCGAATCGCTTGTTCTCGCCCTTGGCACCACGACGTACCTTCGTGAGGTAGTAGGTACCGAGGACCATGTCCTGCGATGGAACGGCGATCGGCTCGCCGTTCTGTGTGTGCATGATGTTGTGGGCCGACAGGATGAGGAGCAACGATTCGAGTTGCGCTTCATGACTGAGCGGCACGTGCACGGCCATCTGGTCACCATCGAAGTCGGCGTTGAAGGCCGTCGTCACGAGCGGGTGCAGCTGAATGGCCTTGCCTTCGATGAGCTTCGGCTGGAAGGCCTGGATACCAAGGCGGTGCAGCGTTGGAGCACGGTTCAGAAGAACTGGGTGTCCATCGATCACGCGCTCGAGAATATCCCACACCTCGGTGGTCTTCTTCTCGACCTGCTTCTTGGCGCTCTTGACCGTCTTGCAATGTCCGCGCTCGATGAGCTTGCGGATGATGAGCGGCTTGAAGAGCTCAACGGCCATGTCCTTCGGAAGTCCGCACTCGTGGATCTTGAGCTCCGGACCTACGACGATCACTGAACGACCGGAATAGTCGACGCGCTTTCCGAGAAGGTTCTGACGGAATCGACCCGTCTTGCCCTTCAGGGTGTCGGCCAACGACTTGAGTGCACGTTGCGACTCGCTGCGCACGGCGCGACGCGAATTGTCGAACAATGCATCCACGGCCTCTTGCAACATGCGCTTCTCATTGCGCAAGATCACTTCCGGCGCCTTGATATCGATCAGGCGCTTGAGGCGATTGTTGCGGATGATCACGCGACGGTAGAGATCGTTCAGGTCGGACGTGGCGAAGCGACCGCCCTCCAGTGGCACCAGCGGACGGAGGTCCGGTGGGATCACCGGGATGATGTCGAGCACCATCCACTCGGGACGATTCGGTTCCTTGGTCTCGTTGCTACGGAAGGCTTCGAGGATCCGAAGGCGCTTCAGAATGTCGGCCTTCTTCTGCTGCGACATGTCTTGGCGCAACTGCTCGCGAAGATTGTAATAATCTTCGTCGGCATCCACGCGGCTCAACAGCTCCTTCACGGCGTCGCCGCCGATGAGAGCGATGAACTTGCGAGGATCGTCGTCGTCCATGGCACGTTCTTCGGGACGCAGATTGGCCAGCACTTCCAGGTATTGATCTTCCGTGAGCAGGTCCTTCTTTTGAAGGCCCGTGCTACCCGGTTGGATCACCACATAGGATTCATAGTAGACGATGCGCTCGACATCCTTGGTAGGCATGCCGATCACACCGGAGATCTTGCTTGGAAGCGAACGAAGGAACCAGATGTGTACCACGGGCACGGCCAACATGATGTGGCCCATACGCTCGCGACGTACACTCTTCTGGGTGACCTCTACGCCGCAACGGTCGCAAACGATCCCCTTATAGCGAATGCGCTTGTACTTACCACAGGCGCATTCCCAGTCACGGATTGGTCCGAAGATCTTCTCACAGAACAGACCGTCCTTTTCAGGGCGGAACGAACGATAGTTGATCGTTTCCGGCTTGGTAACCTCACCGTGCGAACGGTTGAGGATATCATCCGGAGACGAGATCCTGATCGTGATCTGTTGGAAGCCTCGCTTCGGTACGAATTGATACTGCATGTCAACTCCGAGGAGTGATGTTTTTCGTTTAGTCGATCTTGATGTCTAGACACAGACCCTGCAACTCGCGCACAAGCACGTTGAACGATTCCGGGATATTTGGGTTGGGCAAGTTGTCGCCCTTCACCAGTGCCTCATACATCTTGGCACGTCCCGTCACGTCGTCCGACTTGAGCGTGATCATTTCCTGGAGCGTGTGCGCTGCGCCATAGGCCTCGAGCGCCCACACTTCCATTTCTCCCAAACGCTGACCGCCGAACTGCGCCTTCCCACCCAACGGCTGTTGCGTGATGAGCGAGTATGGTCCGATGGAACGCGCGTGGATCTTGTCTTCGACAAGGTGGCTTAGCTTCAGCATGTAGATGATACCAACGGTCACCTCGTTCTCGAACGGTTCGCCGGAGCGACCATCCATGAGCACGGTCTTCCCTGTGCGCGGAAGGCCTGCCTTCTCGAGGTAGTCACCCACTTGGTCCCACGTTGCACCATCGAAGATCGGTGTTGCAAAGTGCACGCCCAGTTCCTTGGCAGCCCATCCGAGAGCGGTCTCGTAGAGCTGACCCAGGTTCATACGCGATGGTACGCCGAGCGGGTTGAGCACGATATCGACCGGTGCGCCGTTCGGCAAGAATGGCATGTCTTCCAGCGGAACGATCTTCGAGACGATACCCTTGTTCCCGTGCCGCCCTGCCATCTTATCGCCGACCTGGAGCTTGCGCTTCTTGGCAACGTAGACCTTGGCCATCTGCAGAATGCCCGGCTGCAACTCGTCGCCTGCGGCGATCTTGTTGCGCTCGACACGTGCATCGGCTTGAATGTGATTGCGGCGTGCTGCATAGTTCTCTGCGAGCTTACGCAGCAGACCCATCTTCTTCTTGTCGGCGATCCAGTCCTGATCGTAGTCCATCATGTTCGGAACGAACGTGCCGGCTTCGAACTTCGCTTGGATCTCCTTCTTCGTGATCTTCACACCGGAGCGGAAGACCACTGTGTCGTTCGCAGAGCGAACACCAAGACTTGCCTCGCCCTCGAGCAGGTCGCCGATCCGATCGATGGCCTCTGCGTCGAGTGTGCGCAGCGTTTGCATTTCACGCTTGGTGATATGGTCTTGACGCTTCTTCTCTTCTGCACGGAATTCGCTATCGCTCGTGAGCACGCGACGTGCAAAGAGCTTCGTGTTGATGACGGTTCCCTTGAGTCCGGGAGGTGCCTTGAGCGACACGTCCTTCACATCGCCGGCCTTGTCGCCGAAGATGGCGCGGAGGAGCTTCTCTTCCGGCGTCGGATCCGTCTCGCCCTTCGGCGTGATCTTCCCGATGAGGATGTCGCCTTCGCGAACCTTCGCTCCAAGGCGAACGATACCGCGATCGTCGAGGTCCTTCGTGGCCTCTTCGCTCACGTTCGGGATCTCGCGCGTGAACTCTTCTTCGCCGCGCTTCGTGTCGCGCACCTGCAGCGTGTACTCTTCGATGTGGATGGACGTGAACACGTCTTCCGCCACCAAGCGCTCGCTGATGATGATAGCATCTTCGAAGTTGTATCCGCGCCATGGCATGAAGGCCACCATCACGTTACGACCGAGGGCGAGTTCGCCCATTTCCGTGCTTGCACCGTCGATGAGCGGCTGTCCGCGCAAGACGCGCTGACCTGCCAATACCACCGGACGTTGATTGATGCTTGTGTCTTGATTCGTGCGATAGAACTTGAGCAGCGGGAAGGTGACCACCGTACTCTCGTCGAAGCTCACGAGCTTGTCGGATGCCGTACGCTTGTCGTCGTAGCGCACACGGATATAATCCGCACACACATACTCCACCACACCGTCATGCTCTGCAAGCACGAGTGCGCGCGAATCGCGTGCAACGCGTGCTTCCATGCCCGTTCCAACACGTGGTGCTTCCGGACGGAGCAATGGCACACCTTGGCGTTGCATGTTCGAACCCATGAGCGCACGGTTGGCGTCATCGTGTTCGAGGAAGGGAATGAGGGAGGCGGCAGGGGATGTGATCTGATCCGTGCTCACTTCCATGTAGTTCACCTCGGTCGGCGATACCACGCGGAAGTCACCGCTACAACGAGCCTTCACACGATCTCCTGCGATCTTGCCACCCTTTTCGGTTGGCGTCGATGCCGGTACGATCGTCATGTTCTCTTCTTTATCGGCGGCCAAGTATTCGACCTGATCTTGCACCACGCCGTTCTTCACGGGATAGTATGGTGTTTCGATGAAGCCGAACTTGTTCACGCGAGCGTGAATACCAAGCGAGGAGATCAGACCGATGTTCGGTCCTTCCGGTGTTTCGATCGGACAGAGGCGACCGTAGTGCGTGTAGTGAACGTCGCGAACCTCGAAGCCTGCGCGCTCACGGGTAAGTCCACCGGGTCCGAGTGCCGACGTACGGCGCTTGTGCGTGATCTCGGACAACGGATTGGTCTGATCCATGAACTGCGATAGCTGGTTCGTTCCGAAGAACTGGTTGATCACCGAGGTGATCGTACGAGCATTCACGAGTTCGCTTGGCGTGATGTTCTCACTGTCGCGAACGCTCAAGCGCTCCTTGATCGTCCGCGCCATACGCGTGAGGCCAAGGTTGAATTGCGCCGTGAGTTGCTCGCCAACAGTGCGGACACGACGGTTCGACAAGTGGTCGATATCGTCCACCGGTACCGTTCCGTCACGCAGGTCGATCAAATAGCGCACGATGGCAACGATATCTTCCACGGTGAGCGTGGTCGTATCCATCGGCACTTGCATGTTCAATTTTTCGTTGATGCGATACCGACCCACAACACCAAGATCATAGCGCTTGGCATTGAAGAAGAGCTTGTCGAGCAGGCCCCAAGCTGTTTCCAGATCGGGAGGATCGCTCGAACGAAGTTGACGATAGATGCTTTCCAGGGCGTCTTCGCGAGTGCGCGACGTGTCCTTGGCAAGGGTCTTCGCAATGATCGGTTCGTCGTTTTGATTTTCGTATTTGTAGAGCTTCACACCGTCGACATCCGCTGCGACCAGCGTTGCGACAAGTTCTTCGCTCAGGATCATATCGCGTGTGGCCACGATCTCGCCCGTCGACATGTCGATGGCGTCGGCAGCAACACGGCGACCGAGATAATCCTCTGTGAGTTGACCGGTTGGCACTTCTGCCGCAAGGTCGAACAACGACAGCAACTCTTCGTCACTTGAATATCCCAGGGCGCGAAGGAGCATGGTCACAGGGAACTTCTTCTTGCGGTCGATATAGGCATACATCACGTCGTGAATATCCGTGGTGAATTCCACCCACGAACCCTTGAACGGAATGATGCGCGCAGAGAAGATCTTCGTGCCGTTCGGGTGAATGGCATCGTCGAAGAACACTCCTGGCGAGCGGTGCAGCTGGGCTACGACCACGCGCTCTGCGCCGTTGATGATGAAGGTGCCTCGGGGCGTCATCGCAGGGATGTTTCCGAGATACACTTCCTGGTCGATCGCTTCGATGTAGTCCTCGGAGCTCGGATCGGCCTTGGAGCTCAAGCGGAGCTTGGCTTTCAGCGTCTTGGCATACGTAAGCTCGCGCTCACGACACTCTTCTTCTGTGTACTTGGGCTTCTCGATGTTGTACTCGAGGAAGCTCAGTTCATACACACCGGAGTTGTCCTCGATGGGGAAGTTGGCCGTAAAGGCCAGTTGGAGACCAGTATTCTTCCGTTCGTTCGATGGTACATCCTCTTGGAGGAACTCGTGATACGAATCCAGCTGAATACCCAGTAGATCGGGATACGAGTGTTCCTTCTCGACCCGGCCGAACGAGATACGCTCGCGCAGGCGGATGAGGTCGGAAGTGTACAGATTATCCGGGGTACCGTTCATAGGGGGGGAGCTCCCGTTGTTGCTCTAAAAAAGAGGCGTATAGACAGAAACAACAAAGCCCGGGACGGTACAAGACCGTCCCGGGACGTACTTCAGGGCGTCGATTACTTCAAGGTTACCTTGGCGCCGGCTTCTTCGAGCTTCTTCTTGAGAGCTTCTGCGTCTGCCTTTGGTGCTGCTTCCTTGACGATCTTTGGAGCGCCTTCTACAAGGTCCTTTGCTTCCTTCAGACCAAGACCGGTCACTTCGCGAACAACCTTGATCACGTTCAGCTTCTGAGCGCCACCTTCGGTGAGTTCCACGTCGAACTCTGTCTTCTCTTCTGCAGCTGGGGCAGCGGCGGCTGGGCCACCGGCCATCATCATCGGAGCTGCTGCCGTTACACCGAACTTGTCTTCGAGTGCCTTCTTGAGTTCGGATGCTTCGAGAAGTGTGAGGGATCCGATCGCTTCAACGAGTTCTTCTACTTTGTTAGCCATGTTGTTCTCCAAAACGAGAGAAATGAATTCAAAAAAATGTGTTACGCTGCCTTGCTCTTGGCAACTTCTTCAACGAGTGATGCAACGTCGCGCATCACTGCATTGATACTACCAACGATGCCCGAGATCGGTGCATGGATGGAGCCGATGATGCCGGCGATCATGTCTTCGCGTGTTGGCATTTCTGCCACTGCCTTGAGTTGCGAACCATCGAAGATCTGTCCTTCGACCACTGCCACCTTGAGCGAAGGCTTCTGACCCTTCTCAAAGTATTGGCGAATGATCTTGGCAGGTGCGATGGGATCCGCGGCGCCGAAGATGATGCCCGTTTGACCGAAGAGTCGCTTCGCATCGATGTCCTCGTATCCTCCCACTTCGGCAAGGGCGCGCAGGATGAGAGTGTTCTTGGCCACTCGCATCGACACGTCCTTTGACCGTAGCTCCTTGCGAAACGCATGGTTGAGTGCTACGCTCATGCCGGTGAAATTCACGAAGTACAAGCTCGACGCCTCGCGGATCTGCTCCACGAGTTCAGCAACCACGGCCTGCTTTTGTTCCTTCGTTACCATGATTCCCGTTGATCCTGTTAGTGATGCCGTCCGTTCAACACATCATGCGATGTGCTAGAAGCTGAACATTCGGCGTGCGTAATAACCGTTGTTGTTAGTCGTGACCCATGCTGTGCTCATCGACGCGGACACCAGGGCCCATCGTTGACGAGAAGGTCACGCTTTTCACGTACTTGCCCTTGGCCGTGGCCGGCTTAGCACGATAGATCGTACCAATGAAGGCATTGACGTTGTCGGCAAGCTTGTCTGCGCTGAACGAGCACTTCCCTACGGATGCATGCACGTTCCCCGCCTTGTCCACGCGGAATTCGATCTTTCCGGCCTTGACCTCGTTCACGGCCTTGGCCACGTCGAAGGTCACCGTTCCGCTCTTGGGATTCGGCATGAGACCGCGAGGTCCGAGTACACGACCCAACTTGCCCAACTCACCCATCACGTCAGGTGTGGCAATGATGATGTCGATATCAGCCCAGCCGCCTTGCAGCTTTTCGAGGTATTCCGTGAATCCGGCATAATCCGCTCCGGCTTCGAGGGCTTCCTTGTCCTTGGGGGCCTTGGCCACCACAAGAACGCGCACGCTCTTTCCGGTTCCGTGCGGCAAG
This sequence comes from Kapaibacterium sp. (SeqCode), assembly GCA_044224925.1. Taxonomy (GTDB): domain Bacteria; phylum Bacteroidota; class Ignavibacteria; order Kapaibacteriales; family Kapaibacteriaceae; genus Kapaibacterium. The sequence continues at coordinate 232,205 of JBGAJM010000003.1, read as the reverse complement.
GCCACCGTGCCACGCACGAGCTGGTCTGCCTTCCGTGGGTCCACACCCAGATTCATCGAGATATCGAACGACTCGTCGAACTTGGCCGTGGCCGTGCTCTTGACGAGGTCGATCGCCTTCTTCACATCGTGGACCGCTGTGCGGTCGAACGATTTCGCGGCCTTGGTGAACCGCTTGCCCTGATTCTTCATGGCAGGTATCCTTGTTTCGTTGTACGAACGGCTTGGCAGCCTCCAACGCGTGAATCAATTATCCTTCGACAACAATGCCCATTGAACGTGCCGTACCCGCGATCATGCGAACGGCCGCGTCCATGTCGTGGCAATTCAGGTCTTGCATCTTGATCGTGGCGATCTCTTCCAACTGCGAACGCTTCACCGTTCCAACCTTGATACGGTTGGGCTCCTTCGAGGCCGACTCGATGCCCAGTGCCTTCTTGAGAAGCACAGGAGCAGGAGGCGACTTGATCTCGAACGTGAAGCTCTTGTCAGAGAAGAACGTGACCAATACCGGCAAGATCATGCCCGGCTGCTTCGCAGACCGCGCATTGAATTGCTTGACGAACTCCATACCGGCAAGACCACGCTGACCGAACGCCGGACCGACCGGTGGGGCCATCGTTGCCTCTCCAGCCTTGAGCTGGAGCTTGAAAGTGCCCATTATCTTCTTTGCCATGGGTCTGCTCTATTATTAGTGGTTTTCCAATTCAACTTGATTGAAGTCCAATTCGATCGGTGTCTTGCGCCCGAGAATGCCGACCTCAACTTTCAACTTCTGCTTCTCAACATTCACTTCCTTCACCGTACCGGAGAAGTTCGAGAATGGTCCGTCGATCACCTTCACGGGATCGCCTTCGCGGAACGCCGTTTCAACCGTGGTCACATCCTTGCGCTCTTCAACACGCCCGAGAATGCGGTCCACCTCTTCCGGCTGCAGCGCCTGCGGCTCCGTCTTCGTTCCCACAAAGGAAACGATGGATGGAAGCGAGAGGATGATCTCCTTCAATCGCTTCGACAGTTGCGCTTCGATCAGGATGTAGCCCGGAAGAAAGTTCTTCACCTTCGTCCGACGCTTGCCATTGCGAACTTCATAGACGGTCTCTTGCGGGATCAAGATGTTCTTGACCGTGCTTTGCATGTTCAGCCGCACCATCTCTGTTTCGATGGACGTTTTCACACGCGCCTCATGCCCCGTGAATGTGCGGATCGCATACCACTTGGGTTCGATAGAAGCGAGCTGCTGCGGTGTTTCCAACATGGAGCCGTTCCGTTCTCTTTAGTACAAAAGTTCCATGATCTTCGCCATCCCTGCGTCGATGATCGCGACGATGACCGTGATCACCAGACACGTGACGATCACCACGACCGTGCTCTCGCGCAGTTGCTCTTGCGTGGGCCAAGAGACCTTCTTCATCTCTTTAGAGACGTCTTCGAAAAAGTTCTTCGTTGCTGCGAACATCAATCGCTCCTGAAATCGTTCGTGTTGCACGGGCGGCAGGACTTGAACCCGCAGCCTGCGGTTTTGGAGACCGCTGCTCTACCAGTTGAGCTACACCCGTATCCCTGCTGAGCTGATGACCGGGATTGAACCGGTGACCTCCACCTTACCAAGGTGGTGCTCTACCAACTGAGCTACATCAGCAACCTACCTTGTAGAGACGCCAAAGCCCTACCCCGCAGCGGTATGGTGGTTCCGCACGGGCCAGGGTCCGTTATCTGAGCGGGAGACGAGACTCGAACTCGCGACCAACAGCTTGGAAGGCTGTGACTCTACCAACTGAGTTACTCCCGCATATGACCAGTGTTCTCCAAGAACACTCTTGTGGGCAGGGAAGGATTTGAACCTCCGAAGGCTATGCCAGCAGATTTACAGTCTGCCCTCGTTGACCGCTTGAGTACCTGCCCGGTCAGTAGAGCCTGCAAAGATAGGGGGTGGGATGATTCTATCCAAACAAATGGTGAGAATCGGGGGATGGGAGGGGTCAGGAGGCTGCCATGAGTCCGATGAACTCCGCAAAGAGATAGTCGGAGTCATGCGGCCCGGGAGAGGCCTCGGGGTGGTATTGGACGCTGAATGCCCGCTTGTCGACGAGTCGGATGCCCGCACAGGTGTCGTCGTTGAGGTTCACATGGGTGACCTCGGCCGTAGGGGGCAGGGTGGCAGGGTCCACGGCAAAGCCGTGGTTCTGCGACGAGATCTCAACCGCACCCGTGAGGAGGTTCTTGACGGGGTGGTTGGCACCGCGGTGACCGAATTTGAGCTTGTACGTCGAGGCCCCAACGCTGAGACCGAGGATCTGATGACCCAGACAAATACCGAAGAGGGGCCGCGTCCCGAGCAGCTCCCGCACGGTTTCAATGCCATGGGTAACGGCGGCAGGGTCGCCCGGACCGTTGGAAAGGAAGATCCCGTCCGGCTGCATGGCCAGGATCTCGGCCGCCGTGGCCGTGCTGGGGAAGACGGTCACATCACAGCCATAGGCCGTGAGCCGCCGCAAGATGTTGCGCTTGATGCCGTAGTCGATGGCCGCCACTTTGTATCGACGCACCGGCGTGCTCACGTCGCCATACGCCCACGTGGTCGGTTCGGTCCATTGATAGGGCGACGTGGTCGAGACGAGCCCGGTGAGGTCGAGGCCGTTCATCGACGGGATGGCGCGCGCCTTGGCGACGAGTTCCTGCGGATCGGCCTTGGGGTCGTGCGAGATCACACAGCGCATGGCGCCCTCGCTGCGCAGAATGCGCACGATCATACGCGTGTCGACGCCGTCGATGCCCGCCACGCCGTTGTCGTCCAAGTAGTCCTGCAGACTTTTCGTGCTTCGATGATTGGAGGCCAGGCGGGAGAGTTCGTGGATGACCAGACCGGAAGCCTGCACACCACTGGATTCCATGTCGTCCTCATTCGTCCCGTAGTTGCCGATGTGCGGGTACGTGAACGTGACGATCTGCCCTTTGTACGACGGGTCGGTGAGCACCTCTTGATATCCGCTCATCGCCGTGTTGAACACGAGCTCACCGCTCGTTTCAGCGCCGATATGGCCAATGGCCCGTCCGGAAAAAGTAGTGCCGTTTTCGAGTGCGAGGGTAGCCATTGGTGTGTTCATAGAACAAAAATACCGTTTCTATGCTATTTTGAATTCGTCGGGCTGGGTGCCCGACCCCCACTAGGAGTTACTGCCTTCAGCACGCACGTTGCGCATCTCCGCCTTCAGCAAGAGTCCCGTCAGGTGACGGGTGTGGTGTCGTCGCTCAATGCGAAAGTTTTGGTCCTGAACCAATCCTACGAACCCATCTCGATCTGCTCCACGAAGAAAGCCATCATCCTCCTTTTGCTCACCAAGGCAGAGATGATCGAAGAGCGTTCGTCGCAGTCGATCCGCTCAGTGCGCACACAGTTCGCATTCCCGAGTGTGATCCGTTTGAGCGCCTACCTTCGCGTCCCCTTCAAGAAGATCGAACTGTCGCGCAAGAACATCTTACGACGCGACGGATTTCGATGTGTGTATTGCGGCACCACCCAACCACCACTGACGGTGGATCATATCATTCCGCGTTCCCGCGGTGGCGCCGATACATGGGAGAACCTTGCCTGTGCGTGCAAACAGTGCAACAACCGCAAGGGCAATCGCACGCCCGAAGAGGCCAACATGCGCTTGCTGACACGTCCGCGGAAGCCACACCACGTGATGTTCTTGAAACATTACGTGGGCAAGATCGACGAGACGTGGCGCCCGTATCTGTTCATGGACTGATCACTGCTTGACGAAGCGGAGCACCGACGTTCCGGCGCGCACGAGATAGATGCCCGCAGGGAACATGCTCGTGTCGATCACGGCATCCTTGCCGCCTTCCCCTACTGCTTGCGTGTGAATGATGCTTCCCTGCATGGTGGAGACCACGAGTGTGGTCGGCGCAAGGTCGTCACCCCAGCGAACGGTGAGATGATCCTCTGCAGGATTTGGTGCACAGGTGATGGAAGCGCTGCGCTCTTCGTCGACGCCGGTTGCATGGAGAAGCTCGATGCGATACCATGGCGTCTTGTATTGCTGCGTGTTCACGGTGAAGGTGAAACGACCGCTTGTCGAGCGCGTTGGCTTGATCACGTCGGCCGTTGGTGCGCCGTCGGGACCGAGTGGACGGACGATCATGCTATCCGTCGCAGCGGTCAACGAGATCCGCACGGTCACACCTTCCATTTGTACCGGACCCTTCCCCCATTGTGCAAGCTCCGTGTTCCCTGCGTTCCATGTTGCGCCCGTGTTCAACTGACGTGTGGCGATCGTGAGCATGCTTGTCGATGCCTCCAAGATCGGAGCGCTCGACGTTGACGCCAGCGTGATCGCCGTATGCGGCGTATTGGTCGTTTGCTCGATGAGCACGCCAGGCATTTGCACGACTTGTCCATTGAGCACACCGGTCAAGCTGATGAACTGCGGTGTTATCACTTGCAACACGCCGTCTTGCGCATTCCAGAAGATCTGCTCGTTCTCTGCATCAAGCGCACGAATGTCGATCATGTCTGCGGCAAGGGCGGACACTTCACGATGTGGCAGCAACGACTCTGTTGCTGCAGGCTTCAGTGCCGTCTCGACGCGACGGAACAACGGCAAGCGTCCGTCAACAGGCGTCGACAGCGAATACAAGGCAGGAGAGTGAATGCGTGGATAGGTGAGCGCTTCCGACGTGAGCTCGATCATTGTCACCTTATCAGAGGTCTTCACAACGCCGTTCCTGAATGCCGCTGAGGCAGATGGCATCAGGGAGAGAACACCAGACTTGTTCACGATCTCCCAAACCATGTTCGAGTCGATGGACATGGCGCCGGCGATCGGACGATCGGTGAAGCTGCTCATGAACACGCCATCCCAATCTTGCAATGCCGCATACGCCGGGAGATACGTGGCAACCTCGTTCTGGTAGTATCGCGGAAACTGAATGGCCGTGAAGTTGATCACAAACGGCTTCCCTGCGATACGTGCTTGCGAATAGTACGGCACGGTTCCACCATTGGGATTCACAAGGATCGAACGCGCATTGCCTTGATAGTCGCTCATGGCCTGAATGTCGAGCTCTTCTGCGGCAGCCTGCTCCATGTACGAGACAGTAACTGTGGACGGAGCGATCAGTACATCGCTCTTGAGTGTATCGCGAATGAGCTTTCGTATCGAACGGAAGTACTCACGCATGCTCGTGTACATGAACCCGGCCTGGTCCTTTGCACGCGTGGGTGATGTTTGATCTGCCCAGATCTGATCGCGACGGATGGTGCGGTTCTCGAGTGACTCGCCCGGTTGCAGCCCCACATAGGGCATCTCTTGCAGACGCACATCGTCGAGATAGACATCGCCGCTGTCCGCGCCCATCTGCATGGCCAAGGCACCACTCGTGGAGTCTGTGGATGTGCCGGTGAAGATGTATTCGAAGCGCTTCCATGTTGACGTGAGACCGACGGTCTGCGAGAGACCGTAGCTGTTGTACGGATAGCCGTTGTTGTAGAGATACAACGAAATGTTCCGGCTTCCGCGCTGCGTCGACGTCTTCGCATAGAACGAAAGCTTGTACTTGTGCAGACGCTTCACCATCGGAAGATTCTGATAGAGCTGAATGGTGTATTGGTTCGACGGCGTGGCAAGCTTGCCGATGCGCACGCGCAATGCCGTTGTCCCTTCCACCTTGTCGGCATCGCTGTTCTGCATCAATGCCTGAGCACCTTGCTGCGTCCCCACAGCAAGGGCCCATGCGGCACTGAACGGATCTTCGAATCCGCCATTCCGAAGCATGTTCGACGTATCGGCGACGGTGGTGCTCCACGCGCGTTGCACATCGGATGTCGATGCGTACCCGAGCGATCGAAGATAAGCGTGGAAGACCGAGTCCATGGTGCGCAGATGCTGCGAGCCCACGTACGATGTGCCACCCTGCCGATTCGGACGTACCACATCCTGCGAATACATCCAGTTGTTCATCAATGAATTCTCGTCCGTCGCCACCAAGTAGGCGATCGCATGTTCATCCTTGTATGCAGTGCCCGTGTACGGATTCACATGTTCCAACAACAGCTTTGCGTACCGTCGCACAACACGCTGAAGCTGTGCATCAAAGAACAGCGGGATCTTGGAACCCCAGCCAACAGAATCCGGTTGTCGCACTCCATCATCGACGCGGGGCTGAAAGATGCTGGTGATGGGCAGGACAACGTAGACCCCATTCTGCTTGAGTTGATAGATGAACCAATCCAGCTTCTTCATCTGAACGGTGCTCAACGCCGTCGTCTTCGTATCCGTGGCAAAAATGCTTCCGCCCTCCCACCAGGAGATATCAATGGTATTCAATCGCACAGCGTTGAATCCGAGCTGACGGAGACGCGTGGCCATCTTGATCGACTGCATGCTGTCCGGAAAAGCACCGCTCCATTGGATGGTCGTTCCCCACAGTCGAAGACGCGTCCCATCGCTGAAGACGAAGTGTCCGTCCTTCATTCCAACACGACCCTTGCTCCCTGCCGCCTCACCGAGCTTGGGCGACAATGGCGACTCGATCGTGATATCATCCGGGAAGGAAAAGTTGTATGGTGAAACCAGCGGTTGTGCCGATGCAGCACAAGCCCCCGAGATCAAGAGTGCGAGAACAGTGGAACGTAGATTCATGGCGCTCTTAGCGTGTTACTGTCAAAATGGAATTCACCACGGCCCGGTCTGCACGCACGGTGAGCACATAGGTGGAAGGCGGCAAGGCGGAGACGTCGATAGTGGCACGGCCGCTCGCTGCCGATGCAGCGTGCGCATGCAGAAGTCGACCTTGCATGTCGTGCACTTCGATGGTCACCGAGCTCGCCTGTTGTGCATCGAAGGACACCGTGGCCATGGTCGACGCGGGATTGGGCGACACCTGCACGAGCATTGGTGCAGACGACGCCTCACGCACCGAGACGGGCGCGCTCTTGAAGAGCGGGAGTGCGGACTTTGAGAAGTCCTTGAAGAGGACGCTCTGCGCTGTGCTCGACTGTGTGGCGAAACACTGCAGGAGCACCGATGCATAGACGTTGTGGAAGTCGTTCTCCATCAGCAGATCGCCGCGATCGTCGAGCTCCGTGAGATTCGGGTCCTTGCCGAACATCTGTCCGCCGCGTACATCATTGCCGAACACGAACAGTGGTGCTGCCGTGCCGTGGTCCGTGCCTTGGCTGCCGTTCTCGGCAACGCGTCGACCGAATTCGCTGAACGTCATCCCTGCCACCTTGTCCGCCAATCCTTGCTTGCGCATGTCCTGCATGAACATCGCAACGGCATCGCCAAGCTGTTGAAGGAGTCGTGCATGCTGTCCGTTCACGCCACCTTGATCTGCATGAGTATCGAAGGTGTTCCCGGTGTACGACACCAGATAGATGCGCGTGCTCAATCCACCCGAGATGAGTTGCGAGACGATCTTGAGTTTCGAGGCGAGATCTGTTTGCGGATACGTAACGGTGTTAGTGCCTTTGTCGGCAGCGGTCTTCACCACCTTTGCATACACGTCGGCACTTCGCGCGATCGTGCGCATGAAGGCCACTTCATTTCCTGCCGGTGTGTTCCCTTGATCGCTCGATGGCACTTCTTCGCTCACACCTGAGTTCACCAACCGATAGAATTCGTCAGGGTCACGGAACGAAACGCCCATCGGACCTTTGTTGCCGAGCAGTCCGAGCGACAAGCTCGTACCGATCTGAATGGCCAACGGATTGGCCGGCAGTGTGGTCGGGAAGTCAGGCGCCATAGTCTCGAGATAGCGACCCACCCAACCGGTGCCGGCGAAGACGTCGGCATCCGTGGCCGTAAGCCAGATGTCGGTACCGCGGAAGTGCGATCGGTCCGGATTCGGATAGGTCACTCCCTGCACCACGGCCATCGAGCCGTCGTTGTAGAGATCGCGGAATCCTGAAAGTGCGGGATGCCATCCCAGCGTATCGGTGATCTTGAGAGTGTCCTTCGCTGCAATGGCGATGGAGGGGCGACTTGCATAGTACACGGGATCCGTGAACGGGATCACCGTGTTCAGTCCGTCGTTCCCGCCCGGCAGCTGGATCAACACCAGGATCCGGTCCGTTGCTTCTAGCAATTGCTGCAGCTGTGCATCCACGCCGGCCAAGGCACGCACGGAAACGTTGCCAATGATGTTCGGGAGGGTGGCAAGGGCAAGGCCGGTCTTACCGACGCGAGCGATGAATTTTCTTCTGTCCATGGTGTGCTCCTTACATCAACTGGAATTCGGGCATACGAACGACGGCCTGCAAGAACAGACGCAGATAGGTCGGCGCGAAGGCTGCATCGATCGTCCACTCATAGTCCGGACGTGATTGCAGTAAGATCTCCTTCAGCACCACACGCTGTTCTGTTGTGATGGGCACGGGCAACAGATAGGTGGCAAGGGCATCGACAACGGCGGCAGGGTCGTTGGGGGCCGTGCACACCTTCTTGACGAGGGCCACGAGATCGGGCGTGATGGCCTTGCCCGATGTGTCCTTGATCTGCGTTCCATCCGTGGTCTTGCCATTCACGATGTTCTCGCCAAACCGCTGTCGGGATGGGAACGTACTGCTCGTGATCCAGGCGTGGTGCCCCTTCCACCCTTCCACCGTTGGCGGATAGAAGAGCTCCTGATTCAACTTCGCCATCGACGAGACCACAAGGTCGCGTTGCATGGTGGTGTAGTTGAGCGAGGTAGCAAGGCCGAGCACGAGATCTGCAGGTGCCTTGATCAAAGCGCCACGCACCGAGGCATCGTGGAAGAGTTCGGACGAAAGCAACGTTTGCAACACGGGCTTGATCACGAAGTTCTTGGCCGTGATCTCGGCGGCCAACGCCGTGACGGTCTCATCGCTTGGATAGTACTGCACGAACGTGCGCAACAGTTTGGTGGCCAGGTATCGAGCGCAGGCGGGCTGAGCGAGGGTAATGCGGACAACGTCCTCATACGTCCACGGACCTGTTTGACCGAAGATCGTCTTCTCGCCAAGGTCCGAGAGCTGCGACGTGTAGGTGCCATTCAATCCGCTGATGCGCCATCCCGTGAAGGCGCGTGCCGCCTCCACGATATCGCGTTCCGTGTAATTGCCAACGCCAAGCGAGAACAGTTCGAACCACTCGCGCGCGAAATTCTCGTTGGGATTTCCTTTCACGCTCAAGTTGCCGTTCAGGAAGATCAGCATGGCGGGATCGCCCACCATCTTTTTCGAGAACTCGGCAAAGTCGCCCAAGGCATACGTGCGCTGAAGTGCATTCTGGCGAATACTGAACTGTCCGTAATAGACGGTGATGTAGTCGGACGTGAAGTGGTTGTGCCAGAACAGGACCATGCGCTCTCGCACGGACGGTTCGGTGATGAGCTTGTCGACCCACCACTGCTGCATTTCCGGCCAGCGCCGTGCCGCATCGGAGAACATGATGTTCGGATCGGGCGGGGTCGACGCCCAGGCGGGAAGCACCGGATCGGTTCCCCGGTCCAGCAGCTCGCGTGCCGCCTCGGTCGGGGTCTTGCCGACCAAGGCCATGGCCCCATCGTGCGTGGGGTGCAAGGTGGCTCTGCGCAGAAAATGCAGAGCGTCTCCATACGTAAGGGGTTGCGTTCTGGGTGAGAGGTCTGTTGCCACGAATCCTCCGATATGAAACTCCGATCCCGGAAAACATAACGAAGAAATCTCGAATAGCGGACTTCGTAGATTTGTCGGTACTGCCCACGAATGCATTTCTAAAGGACGTCCATGGCAACGGTCAAATCAGGGTCTTCGACAGGTCTCCACATTTCTGATAGCATGCGCGACGTGATCGCCTGTGTGAGCATCCTTCTCTCCGTCTTCATCTTCTTTGGAGATGCCATCTTCGGTGGGAAGAGCTTCCTTGGAGAGAGCGATAACGTGGCCTTCTTGAGCTTTGTCCCCTACCTCGACCAAGCCAAGGCCACGGGAGAGTTCCCGCTCTGGGTGCCCTACATCTTCAGCGGCATGCCCTCGCTGGCTTCCTTCCTTGCTGCCGGCGATCGGTCGTGGGACATCGTCTCGAAGGTGATCTTCGCCTTCCCTCGAGCTGTTGGCGACCTCTTTTCGAACGACACCGGTCGCCTGGCCATGTGGTATGCCATCTACGGAATGGGCATGTATGCCCTGATGCGCAGCAAGAAGCAGCGTCGCGACATTGCCACCTTCGTTGCCCTGGCCGGTATCTTCTCGACGTGGGTGATCACGTGGGTGATGATCGGTCACTCCACCAAGCCCGTGTCCTTTGCCAGCTTGCCCTTCATCCTTCTTGCCCTTGAACGCATCCGCGTACGATTCTCCTTCCTGAACCTGTTCCTCCTCACGATCCCGATGATCGTGCTCGTGAGCGCGACGCACCCGCAGATGATGTTCTACATCGGTTGTGCACTGGCGCTGTATCTGGCCGTTGAACTTGTGTTCCGAGCCATTGCCAAGGACAATGCCATGAGCGTGCTGCGAGCCGGCGGCGCCTTGGCCATTGCAGGGACACTGGCCCTGGCAACGCATGCCGACATGTTCCTGGCCACACGTGAATACACGCCCTACTCCACGCGCGGCTCGGCACCGATCGTACAATCCGAGCGCAACAAGCAAGACCAAAGCGGCGGCAATGACTATGAGTACGCAACGAACTGGTCGTTCAGTCCGGAAGAGATGATCACCTTCTTCGTTCCGAACTACTACGGCTTCGGCAAGATGAAGATGGGTCCTACCAAGCAGCTGAGCATGGTGTATTGGGGACAGATGCCCTTCACCGATGCGGCCAACTACATGGGCATTGGCGTGTTGTTCCTTGCCATTGTCGGCGCATGGTGGCATCGGCGAGATCCCTTCGTGGTCTTCCTCGTCATCCTTTCCGCCTTCTCCCTCCTGCTCTCCTTCGGGAAGAACTTCCCGTTGCTCTATGATGTGTTCTACAACTTTGTGCCAACGTTCAACAAGTTCCGTGCGCCCAACATCGCCTTGTGCTTGTTGCAGTTCGCAACACCGGTGCTTGCGGGCTACGGGTTGAGCAGCATCGTAGGATGGAGCGGTACTGCAACGAAGGAACAGAAGAAGTGGGGCCTTGGCCTGATGGCGGCGGGTGTTGCATTCTTCCTCATCGGCGTGGTGTACACGAACATGTTCGAAGAGAGCTTCCGCGCCAGTGTAGCACAGTCGTTCCACGAGAAGATGCCAGACCGCGTGCCCGACGCTTCGCAAGTGCCCGCATCGGCAACACAGCCGATGTTCGATGAAATGCAGAGCGACTGGATGGCCACCGGATTCCTTGCCATCCTCTTTGGCGCGGGCATCTTCCTGATCGTGAACAAGAAGGTCTCCCCTGCCGTGGGCATGGGCGTGATGATCGTGTTGCTGGTGATCGACCTGTGGCGCGTCGATAAGCGCGGCTATGCACCGTCGAAAGAGAAGGTCGAGAAGACCGTGTTCCAGAAGACCGATGTGGTGGACTACATCAAGCAGGACCCGGGCGTCTTCCGCATTTGCGATCTCTCGCAAACACCGGCGAATGCATGGGCCTATCACTTCGTCGAGAACGTTCACGGCTATTCATCGGCAAAGCTTCGCGCGTATCAAGACATGTTCGATGTGGCCGGCAAGGGTGGCGGATCGGTGATCGCCAATCCGTTCCTGTGGAATCTGTTGAACGTGAAGTACATCGTGTCGGACCGACCCATCTACGATGGCATTCAGCCGGACTTCACGTCGCAGCAAACCGGACAGATCGTGTACAAGAACCGCGCCATGCTTCCGCGTGCCTTCTTCGCCAACAGCGTTGTTGTTGAGCAACAACCGATGAAGGTCCTCGAAGCGCTGCGCGATGGCACCTTCGATCCACGCGCTGTTGCCTATGTTTCCGAGCCCGTGAGCGGCGTGCAACCGATCGATTCCACACAGCCACCAACCGTTACCATCACGGCACGCGGCAATCAACGCCTCACGCTCAAGGCCACCACGTCGGCATCGAACTTCCTTGTAGTGAGCGAGATGTACTATCCCGAGTGGCACGCCTTTATCGACGGTGCGGAAGTACCGATCCACAAGACCGACCATATGCTTCGCGGCGTTGTTGTTCCTCCCGGAACGCACACCGTGGAGTTCTCATTCATCAGCCCTGCATTTGAGCGCGGACGTACCATCAGCATGGCGGCCAACGGGATCACCCTGTTGATCGGCGCCATCGGCATGGCCTTCTGGTTCATGCAGCGCAAGAAGAACGAACCGACCACTGTATGACGAACCAAGAAATTCTCGACCATTGCGATGCAAGCGTTGAACGCGAGGGTGTGATCGTCTTCACCGACGAGCAGCTTCGCGACCTTACACCAGAGAACATCGAAGCGATCCGTGCTCGGTATGGAGCTCGCACGCTCATGCAGCTTCCGCAGCATGAGATCACGTTCTTCGAGTGGCTCAAAGAAGCCGATCCGGCGGTGTGGAACGATATCTGGGCGAACGATGAACGTCCGTACCTGGTGAGCCTTGCCTTCCTGACCGATTTTGCGGGATCGAATGCATCCACCGGACAGTTCGTGATCTGCGACCTGGTGAACGTCGACAACTATTTCTTCTCTCCGAATCTGTTGCTCGACAGAGAGTCCACCGATTTCGTCGAGGCCGTGCGCGAGCGATTCACGCAGCGGTCGTCGATGACGCCGGGACAACTCCTTACGCTCGAGGCCAGTGTTGGCAACGTCGACATCTGGCACTTCGCCTATCGGTACAACATCGATCTGGCTCTGGCGAAGCGCGCCGTGGCCACACTTGTCGAAGATCGCATCTTGCTTCACGTGACCAATGCCGAGCATCTGGCACAATACTTCGACGTAGGCTAACACATGCTCGTGATGAAGTTCGGCGGCACGTCCGTCCAGGATAGTGATGCGTTGCAACGCGTCCTTTCCATCGTTGCCTCGCACGCACCACGACACAATGGCATCATCGTTGTCCTCTCCGCCACGAGCAAGACCACCGATGCCCTCCTGCACATTGCGCGCACCGCGGCACATGCGTCGGAAGAAGAGATGCATCCGTTGTTGCAGGCTGTGCGAGACCGACATGTGCAGATCGCGACATCGCTGATCGCCGACGTGGCGCAGCAAACGATCGCCCTCCAACGCGTACATCAGTTATGCGACGAGCTCACGGAATACTGTCAGGGCATAGCCGTTCTCGGCGAATGCACGGCGCAGTCGTTGGACATGGTCGCATCGTTCGGCGAGCGACTCTCCACGTCCATCTTTGAAGGGGCTTGTAGGGCGGCAGGGCTCACGTCGACGTGGTTCGATGTGCGTTCCGTGATGCGCACCAACGAGACCTTCACGCAAGCCGCCGTCGATCATGCCATTGTGCGGATCCAGTGCAAGGCCACCTTGCTTCCTCTCCTCACCTCCGCCTCCATCGTTGTTACCCAGGGCTTCCTTGGCGCAACGGCCGATGGACGGACGACGACGTTGGGCAGGGGCGGGTCAGACTACACAGCGGCCATCCTGGGCGCGGCTTGCGGCGCAGAGGAGATCCAGATCTGGACGGATGTGAGCGGTGTGTACACCACAGATCCGCGCTTGGTCGCGGAGGCACGGCCGATCCCGCACATGTCGTTCCGTGAAGTGCGCGAGCTCGCCATCTATGGAGCCAAGGTATTGCACCCCGACACCATTGCGCCGGCCATCGATGCCAACATTCCGGTGCGCGTGTTGAACACGTTTCGCGAGAACGATCCGGGGACGACGATCACGGCATCACAGCCGCACGATGCAGACCTGCATGCCGTGTCGCTGATCAGGTCGTGCGTTGCCATCCATACATCACGACCCGCGTCGTTCCTGCACGAGATCGAATCGCATGTTCTCCTGCGCGCGAGTACGGCCGAGGCGACCGTCATCATCCTGCCGGCACGTACCGACGCTGAACGTGTTGCGATCGATGTGGCAGTGGCCGGAGCGGATGTGCATCGAACGAACGTTGCACTGATCGCCGTTTGCGGTCCACATGCACAAGCCCCGACCAGCGTCGAAGCACTAGCGGCCGTTGCACGGCATGCGCAGATGATCGTATCAGGTGCGAGTGATGTGACGACGTTCGTTGTGGTTGCCGACGAGTATGCGCTCGACACGGTACGCGCCATTCACGGCATTCTCTATTCCGCTTCGTCCGAGTAGTGCTTCTCGTGCTCTTCGGCCATGAACTCGCGCATTGGCGCCACAAAGCGAACGAAGATGAGAAAGAGTGTGGCAGCGGCGAAGAGCTTGAGTTCCGTCATCGAATACACATCGGGCAAGATCGTTGTCAAGCGCAGCACGCGCTCCGGCGTTGAGAAGATCAACACGCCGCTTCCCAACGTTGCCACCATACTTGCCACGCGGATATCACGACGTATCACGAAGTAGCCCGTCAGGTACATGATATCCCACAGAAGGATCATGAACGGATTCACAATGGCGAACACGCCTGTGGCCGTTGCCAATCCCCTGCCGCCCTTGCCACCCAAGATGATGTTGAAGTTATGTCCGGCAACGCAGGCCGCACCGGCCACGGCTGTGGCAAGGAACCAATGACCGAAGATGGTCTGTGCAAGGAGCACGGCGGCAACTCCTTTGAGGGCATCAAGGAGGAAGGTGAGGATCCCGATCCACCGACTGCCCGTTACTTCGTACACGTTCATCGCGCCAACATTGCCTGTACCCTCGGTGCGAATGTCCTTTCCTCGCGTGAGCTTCATGAGAATGAATGCCACGGGAATGAGTCCGATCGCATAGCCGAGGAGTGCAGCGCCGAGCAGGCCAAGATTCATGAGATCACTTCTTGAGAATGACGAATTCAACGCGACGATTTTGCTGACGTCCTTCTTCCGTATCGTTCGGTGCAACGGGCTTGGTCTTGCCGTATCCCTTGGCCACCACACGTCCGGTGGCAATGCCCTTCGATTCAAGATAGGCACGTACACTGTTCACACGATTCTGTGAGAGCGTCAGATTGCTGCGGTCGTCACCGACGTTATCGGTGTGTCCGGCAACTTCGATCATCACGGTGTTCTCGTCCGTAAGGAACTGCACCAAGCGATCGAGTTCCGGATACGACTCCGGTCGGAGGTCGTACTTGCCGAAGTCGAAGAAGACGTTGTTCAATCGGATCGTCACGTTCTCTTTGATCGGCGTCAAGAAGAGATCTCGCTCCACCTCTGCGTATTCACCAAGGGCCTTCGTGTCGAAGGTCTCGCTCAACGCATAGAACCCTTTCGCCTCTGCACGCACACCATACTGTTCGCCGGGCGGCAGCGATACCTTGTAGCGACCATCGGACGGTGCACTGCGAGCAACACCGATCTGCTTGCCGCTCGGCAGCTGCTCATACTTCACGAGCGCTTCCACCGGTTCTTTTGTATCAGCATTCAGCACACGACCGCGCATCATGATCACCGGCTGTGGACGTGCCTGCTTTGGCAGGGCCACCGAGAAGATATCCGAGGCGCCAACGCTGTTCTTCCGCGACGAGATGTAGGCCGAGTCGCCCTTGGCGGGCACTTGGAAGAAGTCGTCGTGTTCGTCGGTATTGATGCCCTTGCCAAGGTTCAGAGGTTGACTCCAATTCGTCCACGAGTCGTCGAGTCGCGTTGACACGAAGACGTCCGTTCCCTCATAGCCCGGATGTCCATCCGACGAGAAGTACAACGTCTTGTTATCGGCCGCCACGAAAGGCCCGATCTCTTTTCCGATGGTATTGAGCACGGCCCCCATGTTCTTCGGCGTGGTGTATGTTCCATCCGCCTTCTTGAACGACACATACAGATCGAGATAGCCGTACGAGTCCTTGCGTTGGATCGACATGAGCATCGTGATGCCATCCGGTGCGAGATAGGAGCTGATCACATCGGCATCGTTCGAGAACTCGTCGAATTCGATGTTGATCGGATTCGACCATCCGCTCTTGGTGCGTGTGGAATACGACATGCCCTGTCCGTCCGGCTGTCCGTCACTATCGTAGCGATTCTGCAAAATGAGTGTGTTCAGATCCGGCGTCACGGAGATCACGAAGTTGTTCCCGCGGTTATTGATAGGTCGGCCGAGATTCACAGCCTTCCCCCACGAGCCATCGGGCTTCCGTGTGCTCACCCAACAGTCACGGGCGCCGGCAGTATCGATGTTGTCGGGGTGATCGGACCGACTGAAGAACAGCATCGATCCGTCGGGCGAGATCGCATCCACAAGTTCGTCCGAAACCTCGTTCACGGCAGGTCCAAGGTTCACGCGCTTTACGTTCGGATCATAGTCTTTGACGAGGTTCACGGGATCGGCGTCCCATTCCTTGACCGTGATCTTATTCACTTCGATCGTGCGCTGCTTGTGTAGTACGAATCCAACGCGCGGGCCATGGATGGCATAGAACGAGGCACTGATCTCTGCGAACTCCTTGCCATTCACGAGGAAGGCCAAGGCATCGTTCACCTTGCGGAGTTCGAGCACATTCGTTTCGCTCCCTTCGTTCACTCCCTCGAACTTCACCCATTTCCGAACGTCGAAGTAGTCGCCTTCTTTGTAATGTCCGATGCGTGCGAAACCATCGTTGGAGATCAGGAACTCGTACATGTTGTTCGCATCTGCCGACCAGAACACAATTCCGAAACCATGCTCCGTATCTCCGTCCTTTTCCTTCACGATAGCTTGAATGGACCAGTTCTTCTTATTGTCGATGGCGACCGATTTGAAGAAGAATCGATAGCCCGACTCCGGCTTGTGCTCGATGCGATACACGCCATCGTCGATCTCGGCCTCGGCCTCGTCGTCGTCCGTGGAGCCCACGAACCACTGGCCATTGTTGTTCGAGAAGTCATCTTCCAGCAGTACGCGCTGCTGAGCGAAACATGGTGTGAACGTGCTCAGGACAAAGGCACAGAGAAGAAGAAAACGCATGGTCGAACCCCTTAAACGTCGCGAGTGCGGAGCACTCTCATTTGAACAAAAGACAGCAAGAGTAGGATCACAAAGATCACATAGGCAAGTGCACAGGCATAGCCCATGGCGTCGAATCGGTCGAAGGCGTGGACGTACACGTCATAGACCAGCGTCATGGTGCTTCCCACCGGTCCACCTTTCGTCATCACGTAGACCTCCACAAAGATCTGGAAGCTCTTGATCGTATTGATCACGATCACGAACAGAAGCGTCGATCGGAGCATGGGAAGCGTTATGCGATAGAACTGCTGCCACCGCGTGGCACCGTTCAGCTCTGCGCTTTCGTAGAGATCCTTTGGAATGGCCTCCATCCCCGCAAGGAAGAGCACCATGTAGTACCCGGTGCTGATCCATACGTCCATGGCCATGATGGACGCCAGTGCCGTGCTCGGTTCCTGCAGCCATCCGCGCTCAGGATGCGGCATGCCCATCATCGAGGCAAGGGCGTTCACATACCCGTCGCGCGCGTAGAGCACGTAGAAGATCAGGGCGATCACCACCAGCGACGTGACGCTCGGCATGAAGTACGATGCTCGTATGATGGAGCTGAACCTCGCACCCCGTCGTTGCAAGGCCACCGCCAACGCAAGCGCAAAACACGTGGTGAGCGGCACCGTGCCGACGGTGAAGATGAGGGTGTTCTTGAGCGCCTGCCAGAACGAATCGCTCTGCATCACGGCGGTGTAGTTTTGCGCGCCGATGAAGGTGAAGGTGTTGTTCAGCGTGGAGTACTGCGAAAAGCTCAGCACCAGCGCATAGATCAACGGATAGATCCAGAACACGCAGAGCGTGATGATCCACGGACTCAGCAGTGCTGCCGTCATGGCGGGATCTTTGAACCGTCTATGCATGACCGATCCTTGCTACGAATGCGCGCAACTCTGTGTAGAGCAATTCCAATGGAAGTCCCACGATGGTGTAGTAACACCCTTCCACCCTGCTCACAAAGACCGCCCCGAAATCATCCTGAATTCCATAGGCACCGGCCTTGTCGAGCGGAGATCCCGTGTCCACGTATGCCCGTATCTCCATCGCATCCAGCTCGCGAAAGGTTACATGGGTCGACCGAACAGCCGACGTGCAGACGAGTGTGCGCGTGTCGATCAAGGCGATGCCTGTGTACACGGTGTGCGTACGTCCGCTGAGCGTACTCAGCATGCGCACGGCATCGTCGGCATCAGAAGGTTTGTTGAGCACCTGACCATCGAGGACGACGGTGGTGTCGCTACCGATCACAATGGACGGACGCGACACGAGCTCTGCGCCGCGCTGGGCCTTGAGCACGGCCAGATGCTCGACATAGGCTGCGGGATCCATCGATGTCGACACGGCATCCTCATCCACATCCGGCACCATCACGTCGAAGGCAAAGCCCACATGTCGCAGCAATGCTTCACGTCGAGGTGATCTCGACGCAAGGACCAACGGCAACGGTAGCTGAAGCAATGTGTTCAGCGCCACCTTGCTCATTGCCACCCTCCACCAAGCGCCTTGTACAGTTGCACGGCACTGCGAAGCTCATACAACCGGATCCGCGCAAGATCAAGCTCGGCTTGGAAGAGCGAGCGTTGAGAATCCAATACTTGGAGGTAGCTGGTATAGCCGCCTTCATAGCGAAGATTCGCCAGCTTCAATTCGGAGCGCAAGGCGTTCACGAGCTTTTCCTGCTCTGCACGCACTTGACCGTACTTGCGATAGTTGACGATACTGTTCGACACTTCTTCCATGGCCGTCAGCACCGTCTTGCGATACTGTGCGATGGCCTCGTTCTTCACGGCATAGGAATAGTCGAGATTGGCATTCAACCTGCCACCCTGGAACAACGGTTGCAAGGCATTGGCACCAAGATTCCACACGGCTCCGGCGGGGTTGAACATGTTGGACACGTCACGACCGAAGAAGCCCGCTCCTGCCGTAAGGGAGATGGAAGGAAAGAAGGCGGCACGGGCAACGCCGATGTTGGCATTGGCAGAGAGTAGATTCTCTTCGGCTGCTATGATGTCGGGTCGACGTTGCAGTAACGTCGACGGCATTCCTGCCGGCAACGTTGGCGATGTGAGTTGTGCACCCAAGGAATCGCCGATCGAGACCGACGATGGGTTTCGACCAAGGAGGACGTTGATCTGATTCTCCTTGTTCATGATGGCCCGCTCGATGTCCGGGATCGTTGCAGTGGCCGTGTAGTACTGGCCTTCTGCCTGACGGACATCAAGGTCGTTCGCAACACCGAACTCTTTTCTGCTCTTCACGAGATTCAACGATCCCAATCGCGACGTTGCTGTGCGTTTCGAGATCTCCAATTCCCAATGCAACTCGACGAGCTCGAGATAGGCTTGCGCCGTTGCGGCCACCACCGACGTGATCACGGCGCTCCGTCCGGCCTCTGTGGCGAACATGGCACGACGTGCAGCTTCCTGGGCCGATGCATACTTGCCCCAGATGTCCGCTTCATAGCTCACATCCATCGATCCCGTGAACGTGTTCAACGTTCGATTCGGCAAATAGGTCGTGACAGATTCAGGATACTGTTGTCGCTGCGCGCCAACATTGGCATTGAGTTGCGGAAGTCGATCGGCCGTGCTCACACCATACTGTGCGCGGGCTTGGTCGATCCGAGCTGCGGCAACAAGCAGATCGTTATTGTTCACGAGCGCTGTGTCGATCAATGATCGAAGGGTCGTATCACGAAACAGGTCGAACCACTTCAACGAGGCAACGGTCACTGAATCCGGAACGAGCGTGTCGCCTCGGAAGACCGTTGGCGTTCTCAGATCGGGGCGCTCATAGCGGGGTGCCATGGAGCAGCCCACCAAGAGAGTGACAAGTAACAAGTGACAAGTGACAAGGAGGCGTGATGGGTGACGAGTGACGAGTGACAAGTTCATGGCTTGCCCTTTCTGCCAGCGATCAGAACGTAGAGGGATGGCACCGTATACACACCGAACATCGTAGCGATGAGCATTCCTGCGAACACGGCCGTGCCGAGTGCATTGCGCGATGCGGCACCGGCACCCGAGGCGATCACAAGCGGCACCACACCAAGGATGAAGGCGAACGACGTCATCAAGATCGGTCGGAAGCGCAACTTCGCGGCCATCAGGGCAGCATCGACAGTGGAGAGTTTATCCTCGTCCTGTTTGAGCTTTGCGAACTCCACGATCAGGATGGCGTTCTTGGCCGCAAGGCCGATGAGCATCACCAATCCGATCTGTGCATAGATGTTGTTCTCAAGTCCACGCGCGAACTGCCCCACCATGGCACCGAACACGGCGATCGGTACGGCCAAGATCACGGCGAACGGGATCGACCATGATTCGTAGAGCGCTGCCAGCAGCAGGAACACCATCACGATGGCCATGCCGAAGATGAAGATGGTCTGACTTCCCGACTTCTTCTCTTGGAAGGCCGTACCGGTCCATTCGAATCCATAGCCAGGTGGCAGGTCCGATTTCGCAACTTCTTCCATCGCAGCGATGGCATCGCCAGAGCTATAGCCCGGTGCTGCCGCGCCTGCGATCTCTGCTGTGCGATACAGGTTGTATCGGTACGTGTACGACGGGCCGTTCATGGGCACCGAATGCGTAACGGTGCTGAGCGGTACCATGTCGCCGTTCAACGTGCGCACATGATACCGATCGATGTCCTCCGGCTTGGCGCGCTTATTGGCCTCTGCCTGGATGTAGACCTTGAAGGTCTTGCCGAACATCGTGATATCGTTCACATAGTATCCGCCCAACAACGACTGCAATGTGGTCATCACATCGCCAAGTGGAACGTTGAGCGTCTTCACTTTCTCGCGATCGATCTCGAGGCCGATCTGCGGCACGTCTGCACGAAACGACGAGCTCAACCCGGCCAGCTCTTTTCGTTGCGAAGCCTTCGCCATGAACTCCTTTGTCACGCGAGCAAGCTCTGCGGGATCACCACCTGTACGATCCTGCAATTCGAACTGGAATCCACCGGCATTGCCAAGTCCGATGATCGGCGGAAGATTGAACGGGATCACAACGGCGCTGGGAACCGCACTGAGACTGGCTTTCAATCGCTTCAGGATCTCGAACACACTTTGGTCCTTGTTCGGTCGCTCATCGAACGGCTTGAACGTCACGATCAAGGAACCGTTGTTCGATCCGGACACACCCGAGACCAAGTTGTTCCCGATGAACGACACAACATCCTTCACGTTCTCGTCCTTTCGGACGATCTCCTCCACCTGCCGGATGGTCTCGCTCGTCCGTCCAAGCGAAGCGGCATTGGGCAACTGCACGAAGACGAAGCAGGCGCCTTGATCCTCTTCCGGAATGAACCCTGTTGGCACCGTATTGAACAGTCCGTACGTGGCGGCCATGATGGCCAGCAACGTGAGCACGACGAGCAAGAGCTTGCGCGAGAGGAATCGCACACCGTTCACATACGTGGTGGTACCACGTTCGAACACGCGATTGAACCATGCGAAGAACTTTCCGATCGGTCCACCCATCGGCTCATGCTTCTTGAGCATCAAGGCCGTAAGGGCAGGCGTAAGGGTAAGGGCAACGATGGCGGAAAGGGCAACAGAACCGGCAAGGGTGAGAGCGAACTGTTGATACATCTGACCGGCGATGCCGCCCATGAAGGCAACGGGAACGAACACGGCAATGAGGATCATTGCAATGGCGATCACCGGACCGCCGACCTCCTTCATGGCCTCGATGGATGCGGTCTTCGAATCCATACCGTGTTCCATCTTCTCGGACACGGCCTCTACCACTACAATGGCATCGTCGACCACGATACCGATGGCCAGCACCAAGCCGAAGAGCGTGAGCAGGTTGATGCTGAATCCGAGCATGACGAACATGCCGAAGGTTCCTACGAGCGATACGGGTACGGCCAACATCGGAATGAGGGTCGCACGCCAGTTCTGCAAGAAGACGAATACCACGATGAGCACGAGGAGGATGGCCTCGAAGAGCGTTGACACCACTTCTTCGATGGACTTCTCCACGAAGATCGTTGTGTTGTACGGCATCGAGTATTCAACGCCGTTCGGCAATGCCTCACCGATCTCCTTCATCTTCTCTTCGATCTGCTTCACTACATCGAGCGCATTCGCGCTCGGCAATTGATAGACGCCGATGTTCGCCGCCGCGCCGCCATTCAAGCGTGACGACTGTGTGTAGTCCTGTGCTTCGAGCACCACCCGACCAACGTCCTTCATCCGTACAAAGGAGCCGTCGTTCAATGCACGCACCACGATGTTGGAGAACTCGGTGGTGTCTTGCAGTCGGCCCTTGACGTTCACACTGTACTGCAGTTCGAGCGGATCGCTCGTGGGTGGCAGTCCGGTCTGTCCGGCAGGTGCTTGCTTGTTCTGTTCGTTGATGGCATTGATCACGTCGGTCGACGTGACGCCGAGGCGCGACATCTTGTCGGGATCCAACCAGATGCGCATCCCATAGTCTCGCGCACCGAAGATGGCCACATCGCCAACGCCGGGGATCCGCTTCAATGCGTCCACAACGTTGATGGTGGCATAGTTGCTCAAGAACACATCGTCGTAGGCGGGATTCTTCGAATACAGCGAGAGGATGACGAGAATGGCGGAGGACTTCTTCTTGACCGTGACGCCAAATCGTTGCACGTCCTGCGGAAGTTTGGCCTTTGCGATGTTCACGCGATTGTTCACGTCCACCAATGCCATGTCCTGATCACTACCCACCTCGTACGTGACCGTACCGGTGAGCGTCCCCGTCGACGCATTGTTCGACGTCATGTAGATCATGTTCTCTGACCCGTTCACCTCTTGCTCGATCGGCTGCGCAACATTCTCCTCCACTGTTTTGGCATCGGCGCCCAAGTAGGTGGTGTTGATGGAGATCTGCGGTGGAACGATCTGTGGGTATTGCGCAATGGGCAACGTAAGAATGGCCACACCACCGATGAGTGTGATCAGAATGCTGATCACCATCGCCAGGATCGGGCGCTCGATAAAGATCTTGGAGAACATGCTCAGTTCCCCTTTGCTTGTTCGGTAAGACTCTCGAGCGTGACGACGGTCGGCTTGACCTTTGTGCCGGGACGGAGCTTCAACAGACCTTCCACCACCACCTGGTCACCACTCGACAGGCCTTGTTCGATCACCCACAGGGGTCCGATCCGCGCACCGGTGACAACAGGACGTTGCGCCACTGTTCCATCCTTGTTCACAACAACGACGAATCGCTTGCCCTGCACTTCGGTGATGGCACGTTGTGGCACCGGCACCGCCGTTGGATTCTTTCCTACTTGAATGCGGACGCGAGCATACTGACCCGGTCGGAGCAGATGCTGCGCATTGGGGAACTGACAACGGACGCCAAGCGTACCGGTCTTCAGATCGATGGCACGATCGATCAGGTTGATGAAGCCGAGCTGCGGATACAGTGTTCCATCCACCAAGCTCAAGGCAATGGTCGTATCGAAGGATGATGGTTCGCTGCGGAGTCCGGCTTCGCTCCGTCGGCGCATGGCATCGAGGTATTCACGTTCGCTGATCCGGAAGTTCACCCAGATGGGGTCGATGCTCGACACGGTGGTGAGCAGCGTCGATCCCTTGGCAATGAAACTTCCCACCTTCATCAGCGACCGGTCCGCACGACCCGTGATGGGAGACGAAATGGTGCAGTATCCGAGGTCGATCTCTTTCTGACGAACCTGGGCACGGGCCGCCTCTACGGAAGCGTCGGCTTCTGAGGCCTTTGCAACGACGGCATCAAGTTCGGCCTTCGAAACAGCGTCCTGTGCGGCGAGCGGACGAATGCGCGCGAGGTCCTGCTTTGAGCGTAGTGCATGCGCTTCGGCCTTGGCAAGATCGGCCTTGGCTTGGGTAACGGCGACGAAGAAAGGACGTTGGTCGATGGTGAACAAGGCCTGACCCTGGTTGACGAGTCCTGCCTCGGTATACGACACACGCTCGAGGAAGCCCTCCACCTTGGAACGGACCTCTACGGTCTGCGGTGCTTCCGTTTCGCCAACATACTCCACGTAGGCAGGCATCTCCCGAGGCTCTGCCACAATAACGGTGACCGGTACGGGACCTTGAGCAGCCTCTTCCTTCTTCGAGCATGCGAAAAGGAAGAACGACAGCCACAATACGATGGAAGTGCGAAGAACGACCATGGTCACAGTCCCCGGTGAGTGCGTGAATCGGCACGAAGTTAGTGAACCTCTGCCAACCAAGGACTGATGGAGGTCATTTCAGAGCAGCTTCGATGTCCTGACGGAGTTCTTCGCTCGATGGCTCCACGTTGCTCTTGTATCGCTTGATGATCTGTCCGTCTTTGCCGATCAAGAACTTCTCGAAGTTCCAGCCGATCTCTCCTGCAAGAGCGCGATCGCCACGTCCGTTCGTGAGCACTGTGTACAGCGGCGACTTGCCTTCGCCCTTCACCGTGATCTTGGAGAACAAGGGGAAGGTCACATCATACTTGGATTGACAGAATTGGGCGATCTCCGTATCCGTTCCAGGTTCCTGGGCACCGAAGTCGTTGGCCGGGAATCCAAGCACCACAAAACCACGATCCTTGTAGTTACGATAGAGAACTTCAAGTCCAGTATACTGCTTCGTATAACCGCAATACGAGGCAACATTCACGATCAGGGATACATGTCCCTGGTATTGGGCAAGATCCACTGGCTTGCCGTTGATATCATTCACTGTTCCCGTGTAGACGGAGGGTGGTGCTGGCGTTTCCATGAACATGGTACCGATCAAAATGAGTGTTGTGAGAAAAGTGGTCATGTGCGTTGTACTCCGGCAATGGTGAGGACGATCGGCGCGGTGGCGTCGTGATTGAGAAAGACCGTTTCTGTTGCCGTTTGCACGCCGCTCGGAAGTGCAGACAACATCGTTCGGAGTGCTGCGAGTTCCCGTCGACCTTCGTCGTGCTGGTAACACACGATGATGATGATGCCATCGGGTGCGAGAAGGGTGAGCGCTTGCTCGACGGCTTCAACGGTTGTGTCGACATGCGTCGTGAGCGCTTTATCGCCGCCCGGCAGATAGCCAAGGTTGAACACCACGGCACGTACCTGACGATGATGGATGGCAGCGACGTGACGTGCCATGTTCTCGTGTCCAACGAGCAACACATCCGTCATGTCCACATCGGCACGCATGGGCAACTGCACGTCAAAGGCATAGACCACGCCCTTGGATCCGACGAGTGTCCGCAGGAGTCGGGTGTCTCCGCCGTTCCCGTGCGTTGCATCGATCACCACATCGCCTTCATGCACGTGGGCGCGAAGGAGCATGTGGACGTAGCCTACCGGCGTTGAAAAGAGCGTCATGATGTCCACCATTGTTGAATGTCCACGTCGGCATCGATGGGATCACCATCGAGGAGATGACGGACGAGCTGATGGGCGTAGTACGGACCCACCAGACCGCCTTTTGTTCCGAGTCCGTTAAAGACCGCATGGTGTCGATGCTCGGGATGCACACCAACGAACGGTCGTTTGCTGCGCGCTGCCGGACGTACGGCGGCGCGATGGTCGAGCACCTCCACGGCGTCGTGCACCACCTTGCCGCACTGATACAACAGCGCTTCCCGTGCCGATGCCGTGGGCAGTTCCGTGAGGTCGTCCCAGTCATACGTCGACCCGATGCGGAACGTCCCATCCGACATGGGTACGATGGCACACTCACCAACAACGATCTGCTGTGCATCCAACGTCGGGATCCGTACATCGAGGACCTCGCCCTTCACCGGTTCCATTGGGATCCAGTTCCAGAGCGGATGCTGTGCCATCGTCCATCCTTCACACCAGATCACGGTCGCATCGTCGGCACCACCATCGTAGCGGTGCGCATGCACGGCGCCATGTGTGTGCAATCGCGCACGCACACCATCGATCACTGCGCCGAAGTCGACAATTGCCGCATCGCGAACAAGGATGCCGCCATGCGGAACATCAATGCCGTGATAGGTGCCTTCCGGAACATCGTCCACACGGAGCCACGATACATCCTTGCCGCCTTGCATGCCCTTCCACTGCTGGCGAAGCTCTGGTGTTGCGAAGATGCGAAGGATGGGAGGGGTGCGAAGGATGGGAACGCCCAGCGTTTCCTCCATGCGACGAAAGGTGTTGAGGGCGGCAGGGAGAAGGCGCTCGGCATTCCACGAGAGCTGGAGTTTGCGTTTGCCGATCAAGGGATTGATCACGCCGGCGGCGATGCGGGACGATGTGGTCAACGCATACGGATCGTACACCGTCGGGACAATGCCGCGTTGCAGGAACTCCCATGCAAGCAGTGAACCGGCAAGGCCTTGTCCAACGATGATCGGCGACGTCATGGTCGCGGTGTAGAGATGAGATCGCGCACCACAACGCTTGCGCACGCGCCGCCGAAGGCGGCAGGGAGATAGGAGATGGTACCGAAGGCGCTCTTCTTGAAGTTCGTCCCGTCCGTGAACATGAGCGAATCCGTGAGCGCACCTTCGGGTGAGAAGACGGCCTTGATCCCGGTGCGAATGCCTTTGCGTTGCAACCGCTTTCGAACGTAGCGGGCAAGGCGACAGTTGTGCGTTTCAGAGATGTCGGACACGCTGATCTGTGTTGGATCCAAACGTCCACCGGCTCCCATGCTGCTCACAATGCGCTGTCCGCGCTCGTGGGCATTCACCAGCAAATAGATCTTCGGCGTGATCGAGTCGATGGCGTCGACGATATAGTCGTACTTGGTGAGCAGCAGTCGCTCGACGCGAACGGGCGTCATGAACTCCTTCAGCGCGATGAGTTGCAGATCGGGATTGATCTGCTGTAGGCGCTCACGCATCACGTCGGCCTTGTACTGTCCGTGTGTTGACACGAGCGCAGGAAGTTGGCGATTGCGATTGCTTGGATCGATCACATCGCCATCGGCAATGGTCATGCGACCAACGCCGGCCCGACAGATGAACTCTGCAGCATACGAGCCAACGCCGCCAAGTCCGACGACCAACACATGCGATCTTTGGAGTCTGTCTGCAGCTTCGTCACCGATAAGAAGTCGTGTTCGTGAGGTCCACGACGAATCCGTCATGGGTTGAAGACGGTGTCGAAATTCTTCTGCTGGATTGAGCATAGTTCATCGATCGAGATGTTGTGCAAGGCCGCTGCGGCGCCATACACGTCTTCGATGCTGATCGTGGCATCGGTATCGGTTTCTAAAAAGAAGCTGTCGAGCGGAGTGCGCGCACAGGCCTCACGCGCCGGACTGCCTTCGTGCAACAGCGCCGCGCCGTAGGAGACAAGACAGCCGGCTGCGAGCACACGCTCGATGGTCACGCCACCTTTGTTGAATCCGTGAATGATCCAGGGCTGTGTTGCCATGAGCGTCTTGCGGATCCGGATCACATCTTCGTGTGCGCGCACACAATGCACGATCACGGGTTTGCACACGAGTTCACTGATGGCGATCTGATCTTCGAACACTCGCTCCTGCAGATGCCACGGAGCGTCGCAGGCGCGGTCGAGTCCGCACTCGCCTATGGCAAGAACATCGGCATCCGGAGCATGTTCTCGTACTTCGTCGAGAGCATCGTCCATATTGTCGTCGATCATCCACGGATGAACGCCTACGGAGTAGCCCGGACCAACGGCGGTACGATCGTCATCCAGATGTTTGTGCACATCGATGAAACGCATATGCAAAGATGCAAAAACGCCCGCATCACAGGATGATGCGGGCGTTGAGAAACATCGCGGAGTGGGTGCCTAGCGCACGATGAAGGACGAGATCCGAGGTCGGTCCCCTGACTCCACGCGCACCACATACAGTCCGGGCGCCAATGCCGCCGCGTCGAACGTAAGGGTGCCGGAGGTCTCTTGCACCTCCACCGCAACCGTCCGTCCCGTTGCATCGAGGATGGTGACCATGGCAGCGGCAAGGGTCATGCCTTCTGTTTCGATGGTGGTGCGACCATAGGCCGGATTTGGATACACCGCCACCTCGCCACCTTGACCGTAGCCTGCCACGGGGTCGGTGTCTTCGACCACGGACTCTTGATGTCCGCCAAAGACCGGCTTCGCATCGTCGCAACGCACGATGAACGACTTCTTCGGCGTGATGAGCGGCTTCACGCAGTCGACCACGCGTTGGGTGTGAATGCCATTGCAATTGTCGCCGGCGTTCAGCCCCACGTTCAGCGAATAGATCAAGTTGATGGTGGTCCCTGCCGCGATCTCGTAGCCATTTGTGAACGGATTCTTCTTGTTGCCCTGCGTGTTCACGGCATAGGCATAGAGCGTCGTATTCTGCGTGGCAGGTGTGTAAACGGCGGGCTTCGTGTCGTCGAGCATGATCGTCCATCCGTCCTTGCGCTCGAGCACTCCCGTCAGATCAGGCAGTCGTTCGTTCGTACCGCCGATCACATAGTCGTACCGCAGTTGATTCGTTGCGCTCTGATGGCGGATCTGCCACAGGCCACCCTCGCCATTCGTGGCAACGCCGGTGGCAAAGCCCACCACATACCAATTGCAGGGCGTGGTGTTGCGTTGTGGACCGAAGTATTGGATGGGGATCACGGACGTGACGTAGAGTGCATTGGTCGGACGGAGGGCCTTGAGGTTGTAGGCGCGGTTGGCCCATACACCGCCGGCGAACGTGAAGAACGTCTTGTCGCCACCCGGCACGGTCTCGATCATGCAGGCCTGTGTCCCCGACAATCCCATGTAGTCGCCAAAGGTGGTCGTGACGATGGTGGAAGGGCAGAATGGT
This sequence comes from Kapaibacterium sp. (SeqCode), assembly GCA_044224925.1. Taxonomy (GTDB): domain Bacteria; phylum Bacteroidota; class Ignavibacteria; order Kapaibacteriales; family Kapaibacteriaceae; genus Kapaibacterium. Next base: position 203,519 of record JBGAJM010000003.1, on the reverse strand, counting down.
ACCGTACTTCCGACAGCCACCGTGAACCCGTTGGTGGCAGTACGGACATCAAGATCGCCGATCGACGCTGGTACGGCCATGGCAATGGTTCCCGTACCGCTTCCGGCGATGAACTGCCACTTGATCCCGACCACGGTGCCGTTCGGGATACGGATCCACTGATTGCGTGCAGCCTGAACGGGATACTGATAGCCGGCCGTGTAGCCATCGGTCGCATCATTGTTCCGCATGGTGGCACATCCTGCGGCCCACTTCCCATCGGCAGAGATCGACTGAACGGAGTATTCCCAACCGATCGTCGAGGGGAATTCCGTGACTTCCGGCAGAGCATAGCCGCCATCCGTCATCTCTTGTGCCGTACAATCCTGATAGATGAGCCATGCGCCGGGTCGGCCATCCGTGCGAGTTCCCACGACAACGCGTTTGGGGATCACGACGGTGGCATCGAACGTTGGTGGTGCCGATGCGGTCACGCTCGACATCGTGCATGGTTTGATCATGTTCACGCACTCCGCCACCGAGAACATGCTCGATGGTCCGATCATGCCGGCCATGATGTTGATAGCGCAATTCTCCGGCACGGCCGAGACGGTACCGGCGATGTTGACGTTGGCCGAGATCGTGAGACCGTCGGTGAAGTCGATCCCGCGGATCGACCACGATGTTGTTCCTCCCGTCGATGCCAACGGGATGATCGATGCTCCGTCCACCAGCAGGTCGTTCACGGCGATCGTCACACCTGCATCCAGCGCGGCAACAGAGATCGTGAGCACGTTCGGTGCGACGGCGGCTCCAACACCGGTATAGGTCGTGCTGACCGTTCCGTTCGCATTTGTTACGGTGGTTTGCAGCGTATGCGTGGTGCTGTTATAGACCATCATCACGGCATTGTTGCCTTGTGTCCACACCACATCGGCATCGGCCCTGTTGGCGGCGGTGTTCAGATCCTGAACCCCGGCATATACTTCTTTCTCGGTGGTGTTGCCAAAGGAGCGGAAGCGCCAGCCGAACAGTTCAGGAGAGGTTTGCAAGGCACAAGGGGCAAGGTAGGCCGTTGGTGGCGGACCTGCCGGCAGCACGCTCCCGAACAGATCGATGGTGCAGGAGGCTGGCGTGAGCGATACGTCGCCCGCAATGTTCAGCGTAGTGGAGATCGTGAAGCCGTCGTTCAAGGTCACATCTCCGATCGACCACGACGTTGTTCCCTCTCCCCCAACAAGGTCACCGAGGTTCGTCCCATCCACGGTGAACTGCTTCAAGGTGAGCACCACTCCCGGGTCCTGCACGCCGATGGCCAACGTCAGTCCGTTCACATCCGTGATGGGACGTGCCTTGAAATAGTCCACGGCCCCACCGATGTTGGTATACGTGGTGTAGTAGTTCAGTCCGTTGCCGTTGACCACGGCCACGCTCAGCATGCCCTCGCCGTTGGCATCGTAGGTGATGACCACTTCATTATCTCCCGGCGTCCACTGCACATACCGTAAGGTGCTCCGCCCATCGTCCAAGGTCAGGTCCGGCACGCCGGTATAGATGCCCGGTGCGGCATCGTTGGCAAAGTTCTGCAGTCGGTATCCGAAGATGTCATCGGTCGACACGCGGGTTGGGATCTGAATGGTCTGCGCAGAAAGGATGTTCGCCGACCACATCAAGAGAAACGCCGCGGCAAAGAACGCGGTTCTGTAACGGTTCATGGTAGCTCCGTCTGGTGAAAAGGTGTGCTCCCGAACCGCGATATACGTACAAACACGTACGAAATGCAAATTATAAATCAAAAAAAGGCCCGCTTCACGTTCTGTAAAGCGGGCCCACTCGTCACTTGTAACTAGTAACTCGTCACTCGTCACTCGTCACTCGTCACTTTGCCTTAATACATGTCCATTCCGCCGCCGCCACCGTGTGGTGGGTGTGCTTCCTTCTTCTCCGGACGTTCCACGATCGTGGCTTCCGTGGTGATGAGGAGCGAGGCAACGGATGCTGCATTCTCGAGGGCGACGCGCGATACCTTTGTCGGATCGATCACGCCGGCTTCGAAGAGGTCTTCGTACTTCTCGGAATAGGCATTGAACCCGTAAGCTCCTGTCCCTTCCTTGATCTTGTTCACCACCACGCTACCTTCCAGACCTGCATTGGCAAGGATCTGGCGGATCGGCTCTTCGACGGCGCGACGGATGATCTGGATACCTGTGCGTTGGTCTGTGTTCTCCACCGTGATGGCGTCGAGCTTGCCAAGGCAGCGAAGGTAGGCCACACCGCCACCGGGGACGATGCCTTCTTCGACGGCTGCGCGGGTTGCGTGCAGAGCGTCTTCAACGCGGGCCTTCTTTTCCTTCATTTCAACTTCGGTGGCAGCACCGATCTTGAGCACGGCAACGCCGCCGCTCAACTTGGCAAGACGCTCTTGAAGCTTTTCGCGATCGTAGTCGCTCGTGGTCTTTTCCATTTGACCGCGGATCTCGTTCACGCGCTTCTTGATATCGTCCGAGCTGCCGGCACCTTCGACGATCGTGGTGTTGTCCTTATCGATCACAACACGCTTGGCCGTACCAAGGCTTGTGATGGCAGCGGTCTCGAGCTTATAGCCCTTCTCTTCGGAGATCACCATACCATTCGTGAGAACGGCGATGTCTTCGAGCATGGCCTTGCGGCGGTCGCCAAAGCCCGGGGCCTTGACGGCAGCAACGCGAAGGGTACCACGGAGGCGGTTCACAACGAGGGTGGCAAGGGCTTCGCCTTCGATGTCTTCGGAGATGATGAGCAGTCCGCGACCGCTTTGTGCCGTCTTCTCGAGGATCGGAAGAAGGTCCTTGATCGCACCGATCTTCTTATCGTGGATCAGGATGTACGGGTTTTCGAGGACGCATTCCATCGTGTCGGCATCCGTCACGAAGTATGGCGAAAGGTAGCCGCGGTCGAACTGCATCCCTTCGACGAAGTCGACGGAAGTGTCGGTGCCCTTGGCTTCCTCGACCGTGATCACGCCGTCTTTTCCAACGCGTTCCATGGCATCGGCGATCAGATTGCCGATCGTCGAATCGTTGTTGGCAGAGATCGTTCCAACCTGGGCGATCTCCTTCTTGCCGTTCACGGGACGAGACAGTTCACGGAGTCCTTCGTGGATGGACGTGACGGCAAGGTCGATACCGCGCTTCAGGTCCATTGGATTTGCACCGGCCGTCACGTTCTTCAGGCCTTCGTGCACGATGGCCTGGGCAAGCACGGTGGCCGTGGTGGTACCATCACCGGCGATATCGCTGGTCTTGGATGCCACTTCGCGGACCATGGCGGCGCCAAGGTTCTCCATCGGGTCTTCGAGTTCGATCTCCTTGGCAACGGTCACGCCGTCCTTGGTGATCGTTGGGGCGCCGAACTTCTTGTCGATGACAACGTTGCGACCCTTGGGTCCGAGCGTGACCTTCACGGCATCGGCAAGTTGATCTACTCCACGCTTGAGAGCTGCGCGGGCGTCAACATCAAAGGAAATGATCTTACTGGCCATAGGTTTCTCTTGAGAGTTGTTGTTGATGTGGGATTGATCGAAGGTCGAGCGCGTGGACTTACTTGACCACGGCGAAGATGTCGGACTCGCGCATGATGAGGAATTCCTCGCCATCCACGGTCACTTCTGTACCGGCATACTTGCCATACAAGACGGTGTCGCCAACCTTAACGGCCATTGGCGTTACCTTACCGTCTTCCGACTGCTTTCCGGTCCCCACGGCGATCACTTCGCCTTGCATCGGCTTTTCCTTGGCCGTGTCCGGAATGATGATGCCGCCCTTTGATACTTCTTCGGGCTTTGCGGCCTTCACGATCACACGATCGTGCAGTGGCGTCAAATTCATAGGTGTGCTCCTCATTGGTTGTGTTGTTGTTGACAGAAGACGGGCATAGGACGCAAAATTAGCACTCTTCGTGTAGGAGTGCTAACAATCATTTGCGACCACCCGAATGTTGTCAGAACACAATGCCAAAGAGGGCATCGATCACCAGGATACTGGCGGCAGAGATGGTAAAGGCCCGCACGGTACTTTGGCCCACGCCTTCGGCTCCGCCCACCGTTTGGTAGCCGACGTGACATCCGATCAGGGCGGTGAAGCCGCCAAAGACGGCCGATTTCAGGATGCCGATGCTCGGCTCGGACACGCGAAAGAACTGCTGGATCGAATTGAAGAAGGTCTCGGCGGTAAAATCGAACTTGAAGCTCGTCAGCACATAGGCGCCAATAAGGGCCACGATATTCGAGAAAACGGCCAGCACCGGCATCATGGTGATGGCGGCAAAGAGGCGGGGCATGCTCAGGTAGCGGTTCTTATCGATGGCCATCATCTCCAGGGCATCGATCTGCTCGCTCACGTTCATCGTTCCGATCTGGGCGGCGATGGCGCCACCCACCCGACCGGCGATCACCAGCGCCGTGAGCACAGGCGTGAGCTCGGTGAAGACCACCGTGGCGATCGATCCGCCGATGAACGGTCGTGCAATGCCGATCAGGTTGAACTTCGCAAACAGGTTCGTTGCCTGCAATGCCGCGTCTGCTCGATCACCAGGCCACGGTCCTTGATCACACGAGGAAGGTATCGGATCACCTGTGTGAGAAGCAAGACCACCTGACCGATCTCGGACAGAAGGTTCATCACCATCCGGCCGACGCGCGCAATTAGATTCAGCATGGAGCAAATCTACAACGAGCCTATCGCACCACCGTCATGGTTTCGGTTCGACGACGATTTGGCGTTCGCGCTACCACGCGATACACCCCCGACGGGAGGTCTGTTGCATGCAGGTCCCATGCCGCCTTACCGCCTTGCCAACGAGGCATTCCAAGATCGAGCACTTCATTGCCCGCGGCATCCAACACAGTTGCCTGCACGGGATCGTGTTCATCTGTTTCAAGGTCGACGACCGATGTACCCTGCACCGGATTCGGGGCGATGCGCAATGCGGTGGGAAGGAGGAAGGGATCGAAGAGGCGCGGACCGATCGCATGACAGAAGGATCGGTTCGCGAACCAGCCGTTGACGAGTTCGAGGTGCACATCGTCGACGGAGGGAGATGCCTGCAAGGCAAGCGTTGTGATGGAATCGTTGCCGAGCACAGCGCGGAAGAACAAGCGAACAACGCGCGTTCCATGCAACGGCACGTCGAGGTCGAGCACACGATCCTCTCCATCGATCACACCGTGGGGCGTTGCCTCGATGGGGATGAGCATCGTTGCATTGTATCGCAAAAAGATGCGAGCGCTGCTCGGCAGCGCCGAGATCTCGCCGTTGGCCACCGACGCCGCAACGGTGATCTCCACGGTATCGCCGGGTGCAGCTTCCGCAGTGCTGCACACGATGCGTGCACGCAGGGGGGTAGGACCTGGTGCCGTGATATCGGGAGTATCGCGCGGACCTGATGGCCGAACGACGAGATCTGCTTCGCGCTTGCGCCCGGCGCCGATGAGACGCACCGACACAACTACATCGCTCCCCTTTACAAGAAAGTTGAGAAGGGCAGTTGACTTGCCCGTAGAAGTCGGCGTGTAGCGCACGGCTACATCTCGCACAGCACCGGGCGCAAGCTCGAAGGCAGAAAGAGAACAGGAGAATCGTTCGGGTGAGGAACCGCCAAGAACAGGCGCATCGATGAGAAGCGGTTCGCTGCCGTTGTTCACAAGCATGGCGTGCACGAGCGTATCGCGGGAACTGCCGATGGACACAACGCCGAAGTCGACATCGTGCACACTGGCCGTGAGCGTCCCCTCTTCCCCGATCCCGCTGAGGTGCACCACAAGGTCTTCACCCAACGACGTGTGCAGGTGCAACGTTGCTGTGCGCAGACCCACACGCGTTGGCATGAAGCCGATCGTCACGTCGGCACATTCATTGGGCAACACCGCGAAGTGCCCGCCGCCTCGCACCACCACGAACTCACCCTCGACGTCCGCGTCAACATCCACCTTCGTGATATGCAACGCCGATGTTCCACTATTGCAGAGCAGTGCGCGTACGTTCGTATCGCGTTGCATCCCAACACGCACCGTACCACAGTCGATGGAATGTGTGCGCACGGTGGCAAGGGGCGCAAGGATGGACCACTCTGCATCACTGATGTCTTCCTGCAACGGATGCAGTTGCGGGATCGACCATGCGTGTACGCGACCATCGGTGCCACCGGTGTACAGCGTGCGTGCATCGGCACTCCATGCGAACGACGTGATGCCGGCGGCGAACGGAGCATCGAGTGTGAGCATCACCCGTCCATTTGCTGCATCGCAGAGCAGGACGGATGTGCGTGTGACAACTGCATACGAAGAACCGTCCGATGTGAAGGACATGCCAACGAATGGTGACGTGAGAGTGATGGGCGATCCCACACGCATACCCGTCCGTCCATTGCACAACGTCACATGCTGTTCGGTGGCCACGAGCAATCGATCGCCACTTGCGCTCCAGCACGTTGTCGACACGTGCTCGGGCGGCATGGACACGTCGTAGAGCTTGGCACGTTGCGACAAACTCCACACCGATGCTCCGCTGCCTGTGCCGACGCTGATACAGGTGCCATCGGAACTCCAGGCACATGTCGTGGCGGCATCGCCGATCGCAACGGACCATGCAAGTCGCGCACTGAGCGCGTCCACCACCGTGAGCGCACCATCGGCACCACACATGGCAACACACCGCGAATCGTTGCGCCATGCTGCATGCGCAACGTTCGTGGTGTGATACGTGAGTGCATGTCGTTGTTCACCCGTGTGTGCATCGAAGATGAGCACGGTGGATTCATCGGCAGCGGTGAGGACGTGGGCGCCATCCGGACTGAAGGCTGCCGTGCGGATCGTATGCGTATGTCCGACAAGTGTTGCACGAACGCGCATCGTTGCAACATCCCAAATGCGCGCACTCTTGTCGCCATGGATGCTCACCACTCGATCACCATCGGCGGTCGCATCGGCGATGCGCACGAGATTCGGCAACGTTCCAACCATGCGCGCTTCGGTGGTGGTATCGATGGTGCGGAGCGACCGTGCATCGATCTTCAAGAGTGTGCTCCAATCTTCCGAGGCGATCAGCGACTCGCCAACGATGCGTACCTCCGAGATCCCGTTCCGCACTCCCGAGCTCATCCGCGGTGCACGCAACGTGTCGAAGGCGGCTTCGAATTGCTGCACACGCAACAAGCAGTGTTGAGACGCAGGTCCCGTGACCGGTGTCCATACGAACGATCCTCCGCGAACACGTCTGCCAAGCTCCGTCCACGTTGCACCCCCATCGCGACTCACGTCAACGAGCACGGGCGACGAGGCCTCGACGCCGCTCCACAACAGTGTTGTGTCCGTTCCTGCCTCGAGTTGCTCTCCGCCATTCGGAGCCACAACGCGCAACGACCCTTCGCCTTTTCCCAACACACCCGACACCAGTGTGACCGTGCGCGTACAGTCACCGGAGTGCACGGTGCACTCGGCAACATGATAGGCATCGGTCGTATCGGTGCATTCGACAGAAAGTGTGACCGGACTTCCGTCTTCAACGATCAGTGCCGATGGACGAACAGTGAATGCGGGATCAGTCACCTTCACACTGTCGAGTGCAATGGCACCATGCGTTGCATGCAACATCGTTGACCTTGTTCGTTCGCCATGCGCGAAACGCACGGTCGACGGCTCCACGTTCATCGAGATCACACCACGTTCCGGACGGAGAAAGGAATGTTGTGCACGCTCGTGACCGAGCATCATCTGCAAGAGTGCCGTTTGTCGACACGATGCCTTGCTCAACCATTCGATCTTGCATGGCGCAGATGTCAGTCGAAGCACGACATCGAGCACTGCGCGATCGAGTGCCATACTGTCGGTGGTATTCTCAAGCACGTCGCCTCCTGTTGCAAGGGCAAGTCTTCTGAACATTCCTGTGAAGTCCACCGTGCCCAACAGCACCGTGAACACCTTGATGCCGGCAGCTCTACAGTCGGCTGCGAGTTGTTGTTCATTCACATTGAGTTGCGGACAGTGCAGGTCGGACACTAGGATCACAGCGCGCTCCGCATTCCTTGCCGCCTTCATCATCGGAATGCCCCCTGCCACCGTATCGTAGAACATGGTGTGCACGTCGGTGCCGGGTGCCGGTGGGATGTGTGTGGCCGCGTTGATCACGTCGGCCTTCGAAGTGGTGAGACCGCTCACGATCTGGATGCCGCCCGACATGGCCGTGATCCCGATCTCTGATGGCGGCATCGTGAGAAAGGCGGCAAGGTGGCGGGTGGACGCTTTGACCACATCGATGTAGTTCTTTGTGTCCACCATGATGCAGATCGACACGGGGCGCTGTGTCGAGTCCGGACATTGCACCGTCATCGTTGGACGCACCACACCATCCTCGATCAGCATCAATGCGGACCGGTCGGCGTAGGAGGCCAGGTGAACGGCGGCGGACAGACGCGGAAAGTTCGTCGTGTCGACGTCGCGTATGTAGAGCTCTTGTGCGAGACCTCTGGTGAAAAGGCAGAGGATCAGCACAAAGGCCATGGACCATTGTGTCACGTACATCCCTCGTGAAAGAAGCGAGGATCGACGATGTTTATCAACGCGCGTACGTGGTTTTACTTACGTACCTATGGCAATGTACTGTGTTCGCGTCCCGCTGTCAAGGAAAAAGTGTGTACGGCATAAAAAAAGCCCGCCGATCGGTGAGGATCGGCGGGCTGTGATATTCGCTACGAGAGTCTGTTACGGACGGCGTGGGCCGGGGCCGCCACCGCGTGTGGTGTCGCCACCGCCTGGGTTGCCACCGCCGCGCGTCGTGTCGCCACCACCGTGGTTGCCACCACCGCGTGTCGTGTCGCCGCCACCTGGGTTACCGCGACCGGGACCGCCGTCTGGCTTGCCACCGTTTGGATTACCAGCGCGCTTCGTCAGCCAGTCTGCAAGAATGGCAGCTTGACGCTCGGTGAGGATGGCACGAAGGGCAGAGAAGAAGGCATCATCGCAGGCCTTGCGAGCTGCGATCGCATCGGCACGCAGCGGATTGTTCTTCAGGGCATCGCGTGTTGCTTGGTTCAGAGCGCGGAGCTTCTCACCGGCCGTCTTACGGTCCAGTGTACCGTCCTTCACTTGTGCAACGATCTCTTGACGAGCTGCCTTGGCGCGCTCGATGATGGCCTTCTCAGAAGCGCGGAGGGCTTCCATGGCCGACTTCATGCAGGCTTCGTGATCGGCAAGCAGGGCGCGAACAGCAACGATCTGTGCAGAATCGAGCTTCAGAGCGCGGAGCAGATCACCGAAGGGCAGACGACGGTTGTCGCCTTGTGGAGGCATTGGCATCATCTGCATATCAAGCGATGCGTCGCTGATCGACATTTCTTCCATGTCCGGATTCGGGATCGTCGTCATGTACAGGGCCTGGACATCGTCCGTTGCCACAGGGGCCGTTGCGCCGTTGTTGGAGCAACTCGTCATACCAACCATCAGCGCGAATGCTGCACCTGCCATGAGGCTGAGCATTGCCGTCGTGCGTTTCATACAAACTCCAAAGAAACAGATGAGAAGAAATTGCGGTGTGTATGAGTCGTTTGGGTTTCCGATGGAGAACCGGGTTTAACGTCCGCGGTATCTCTTTCGCCAATTTGTTGTCATTCGAACCATGTCAACCGACTCTACAGGCAACAAACCATGAAGCGGATCTTGGTTACAACGTCGCTCGCGATTTTTCTGACCATCGTGGCTGCAGCCCAGCCCACACGGCAGTACTGCCTGTGGAACACGACGTTGCCGGGTCCGCGCCCGACCTATGCCTGGAAGCTGCCCGAACAGACGATGTGGACCCCGGGCCGTAGCATCCGTTATCCGTTGGTCGAGGTGATCGAAGACCATCGCCTCTATACCCCACCGAACCCCGACACGGCACGTCCGTTCGGGACGCATTACGTCCGCATGGGACGCACGGTACCCGCCACTCCGGTGTATCAGCGTGCTGCGATCGTGACAGACCTTCGAACGCGCACGGCCTTGGCCACCGAGATCGAACGGTGGAAGGAGGACGTGGCCAGGGAGGGATGGAATGTCGACGAGATCCTCCTGCCGCCCACCATGGGTCCGATGGCCGAGGTTCCGTTGGTCAAGCAGAAGATCTATCAGGCCTATCTGGACACTACACGGGGTCCGCTCACCCACGTCTTCCTCTTCGGTCAGGTCCCTGTTCCCTACTCGGGCGGATTCGCCTCGGAAGGGGCCATCATCAACCCGGACGGACACCCTGAGCATGGCGGTGCATGGCCGACCGACCTGTACTATGCCGATCTGGAGTCGACCCCCGGCAGGTCGTCGGCCGCCGATTGGACCGACTCCGTTGTGAACATCACGTCGGAGGCCATTGCCCAACGTCCGGAGAACCGCAACGCACCCTTCGACGGAAAGTTCGATCAATGTCAGATCCCCACGGATGTGGAAGTGGCCATCGGAAGAGTGGACTTTCGCCGCCTTCCCGCCTTCGGTGCCGTGTCCGACACCTCCATGGCAGAGCTGGACCTGTTGCGACGATACATGGACAAGGACCACGCCTATCGAACGCTCGCTACGCGTCCACCCATGCGTGCCTTGATCGACGACAACTTCGGTCCGTTCATCGACAGCACAGCGGACCGCGTGACCATCGAGGCCTTTGCGGCAAGCGGATGGAGGTCGTTCAGTGCCATTGTGGGTCACAACAACATCATCGAGGGCGACTGGTTCGCAGGTGGGACCCGTCCGAGTCTCGACACCACGTCCGTCCTCCTGGCCTATGGCTGCGGCGGTGGCGGTTATGAACATTGTACCGGCGTGGGCACCACGGCCGATTTCGCTACATCGCCCGTGAACGCTGTGTTCACCGAATTGTTCGGTAGCTATTTCGGCGACTTCGATGCCACGGACAACTTGATGCGTGCCGCTCTTGCGAACAATGGCACAACGCTGACGTGTGCTTGGAGCGGACGTCCGCACTGGTTCCTGCATCAGCTGGCTCACGGAGAGACCATTGGCGAGTGTGCCATGACGTCGCAGAACAATGCCGGCGAATACATGGGAAGTATGGTGATCGAGACCGCCACACCAACCGTGGCAACACCGTTCCGGCTCGGACTGCGGGGCGTGCAGAACGATCTCATGGGTGACCCGACGCTCCGCCTTCTCGACATGGTGATGACGTCCGTCGAGATCGTGCCGGGCGAGAGCGGCCTCACGGCTGTGTTCAAACCCGTGGATGGGGCCAATGCCTATTCCATCGACGGCGCTCCAACTCGCTACGGACCCTACTCGCAGATCGTTCGGTACGAGCCACGGCTCGACGAGAATCCCGTTGCGGCACCACTGACCATGATCGGATCGTCACGGTTCATTCGAGTCCGTCCGATCCGGTATGGCGTTCCGGAGTATCCATACGAGACCTATCCGAACGCGGTGAGCCGATACAACGACGTGTTCGGACGCGGGGAGATCGTAGAGAACCCCACCAGTTCGGTCGCCCCCTCCTCCACTGCATCCGCCAGCCTCCGTGTAACGCCCTCCGTGGTCGCAACTTCTTGCCATATCTCGACATCTGCACGGCCGGGCATGCCTTCCACGGCGCTCGTGGTATCGATGCTGGGAGAGGTCGTGGCGGAACTCCCGCTCACAGAGCACGATGGGATACTGGAGGGACGTTGGTTCCCTGCCACCCTTCCACCTGCACCCTATCTGATCGTGGTCGGTCCCAACAGCCAAATTGTGCAGGTAATTCGGTAACATTGAAACTCTCCGCAACCAATTTTCAAGAGCCTATGCGATCGTTGTTCGTTCTCCTTCTGAGCGTTGTCACGCTCTCAGCCGCAACCACACCTTCTGAATTCTACTCGATCGCCCGACCGGCGGCCTCCCTTCCCAGCGGAGTTCGAACAACTCCCACCATCATGCGCATCGAACGACTGCCGGCCGGCTCCTATGTGAGCGGCGTGGTGATCGTGAAGACGCGCGCCGTGCACATGCCCATCAAGGGTGAGCGCACGCTGCAGGGAAGCGTGTTGAACGTGGACCTCGAGCGTGTACGTGTTCGCAGCATCGAGTACACGGCCTTGCCCACGACAACGGCAGCAAGCGATCCGCTGGTGCAGGCAACGGGACTGGATCGCATGTTCACCATCCAGTACGACGAGCCCATGGAGCCGTTCGATCTGTGCAAGGAACTCATGAAGAATCCGGACGTGGAGTATGCCGTGCCGATGCGTGTGCATCAGTTCGCTTACACGCCGAACGATGCGCGCTTCAATCAGCAGGGCCACATGCAGTCGATGAAGTTACCTGGTGCATGGGATGTGACGAAGGGCTCGAAGGATGTGCTCATCGCCATTGTGGACTCCGGTACCGACTGGCAACATGAAGACCTCGCATCGAAGATCTGGTCGAATCCGAAGGAGATCCCGAACAACAACAGGGACGACGACGGCAATGGCTACATCGACGATATCCGCGGATGGGATTTCGTGGGCAACGTCTCTGCAGGTCAGGCCTATTCCGGTCAGTTCCAGCCCGATAACGACCCACGCGTGAACCCGTCCAATATCGACGGTGAGACCTCGCACGGAACGCTGACGGCCGGCTGCGCTGGCGCCGCAACGAACAACACGAAGGGTGTTGCGAGTACGGGCTTTGAGTGCACGATCATTCCGATCAAGTGTGGCACGGACCAACTTGGTGTGCGCGGGATCTTCCGCGGATATGAAGCGATCAAGTATGCCGCGGACCTTGGTGCCCACATCATCAATTGCTCGTGGGGTGGAGCCGGTGCCGACCCAAGCGCACAAGACGTTGTGAACTATGCAACGGCAAAGGGTTCGCTGGTCGTGGCTGCGACGGGCAACAGCGGACTGAACATGGACGATCAACCATTCTACCCTGCCTGCGCCGAAAACGTGTTGGCCGTTGGTTCTGTGAACAATTCGGATGTGCCGAGCGGCTTCTCGAACTATGGATGGGCCGCCACGACGTATGCACCGGGCGAGGCGATCACGTCCACCTATCCGAACAACTCCTACAATTCCGTATTCGGGACCTCCTTCTCCTGTCCACTCGTTGCCGGCATCTGCGGGTTGATCAAGACCAAGCACATGGACTGGACACCGCTCATGATCTTGCAACAGATCAGGTCGACGAGCGATGCGCTTCCCGGTGCGATCAACAATCGACAGCAGTTCTGGGGTCGCGTAAATGCTACGAATGCTCTTGTCGTGAACAGCTCGTTCACATCGGGCTCCCGCCTCCCGGGTCTGTACATCTCCAAGATGGTGTCGAGCAGCGGCGCAACGATCACGCAGAACGGAAGGGTCACGCTCACCGTCACCGTTACCAATGCCTTGGCCGACGCGCCAAACGCGTCTGTGTCACTGCAATCGCTTGATCCATACACCACCGTGGTCACGACCACCGAAGTGCCGATGGGCAACATTGCTCGTGGCGAATCGAAGACGGCCACTGTCGAGATCGAACTCGGTGCTGCCTACCCATGGTATGAGTCGACCATTCAACTGGGCTTCCGGTTGAAGAGCAACACCTACATCAACTACGAACTCATTCAGATGCCGGTGCGCCTGTCGACCAACAACACGCTCGACTACGCTGTGAGTGCCTCGAACAGTCCGTACACGTTCGATCACTCCATCCTCGCACCGGACGGAACGCTCTGGGCAACGGGGATGTATCTCGGCAACACTCCAGTGTGGATCCGCGCCTCTTCGTTCGGCAATGCCGGCAATCAGTTGAACTTCCGTGCAACGGCCTTCACGGCCATAAGTGCCAATAATGCTTGGGCAGGTGGTGGTAGCGGCGGCTCGACCGCCATTCTTCGCACCACGACCGGCGGATCGAACTGGGTATCGACGAGCGTATCGTCGTTCGCCTCTTCGGTGGACGATGTGCACTTCTTCGATGCGAACAACGGGATCTGTATCGGCAGTGCAGCGTCGACGCAATGGGGCATTGGTCGCTCTACCAATGGTGGCACGACATGGGCCGCCTATGGTACCAAGCCACAACCGGTCAGCGGCGAAAAGGTCGTTGCCGGTACTGTGCAGTGGATCGGCGATACCTGCTTCTTCGCATCGACCAACAACCGCGTCTATCGTACGGTGAACAAAGGTCAGTCGTGGACGTCGGCGTCCTTCAACGTTCCGCAAGGAACGATCATCGGTATGGCGTTCCGCGATGGAAAGAACGGCGTGATCATCTACCGTCCAACGAAGACCTCAACAGCTGCGTATCTCATCGCCAACTCCACCGATGCCGGCGCCACATGGAAGACCAACGTCTTCAGTGTCGCATCACTCGGAATCATTCCCGAAGCGGCCACGAGTCCGGGTGGACATCATGTGCTCGTAGGACAGAATGGAGAAGCCTACGGTTCCGACGACAATGGCGTTTCGTGGCAGGCCATCCTTTCACGTCCCGTGCCAACGCTGGTCGAAGCCCGCGGCGGCGTGATCAACGGGACGACGTACTGCTTGATGGTGGGCGATGCCCTTGGCGTGCTGACCTATCTGTATGCCGGACCGAATGCACCGAAGAAGCTCGAGTTCAGCGTGCAAACGCTTGACTTCGGAACGATCAATCCAACGCAAACACGGAATCGTTTTGCCACACTGAACAATGTTGGCGCAGCACCGGCATCGATCGACAGCACCTACTTCGTTCTCGATCCCGGCACACCCGATTCTTCGTACCGCGTGAGCACGCCGCTGCCAAAGACCATTCAACCCGGCACCAACGCCCAGTTCGGCATTCGTTGCTATGCAACGGCACTCGGCACCTATGGCGGAAAGTTCATGGTCAAGATCGCTGGCGTTGCCACACCAATGGAGCTGCCACTCAAAACGAATGTAACGGCACCGACCGATGTACTTGAAACCGAACAGATGTCCGGCGTCTTCATCTATCCGGTACCGGCGCGAGATGTAGTGAACATCAGCGGATTGAACACCGTCGTTCCGACCACGATCACCATCGTGGATGAACGCGGCGCAACGGTCATCTCCGAGTTCGTTGCTGCCGGAAACGGTCAGGCCACGATCGCTGTACCGACGCTCTCATCCGGCATGTATCGTGTGATCGTTCGAAGCGGCGCATCCTCGCAAACACTCACGCTTCCCGTGCTCAAGTGATCGCACATCATCTCTCGAAACAACAAAGGCGCTCCAAACGGAGCGCCTTCTCTTTTTGTGATCGATGTGTTGTCGCAGGTCAGGCAAAGGAAGATCGCGACCAATCGTCGCCATCACCACTTGATCCCCCGCCGCCTTCAAAGCGCCTTCTCTTCCGCGATTGAATGGCCACGTAGAGAATGAAGATGATGCCCACGAAGAGCAGCAGCATGAAGAACAGCGTGCCCCATTGGAACTGTCCGGGATAGACACTTACCGTCCCGTCGGGATTCACCACCTGATACGGTCGTGCATAGTAGAAGGCGGGGTGGAAGGGCATGCCGTAGTACCACGGCATCGATCCCATCATGTAGCCCATCATGAATCGATCGCCCATGCCGCCGTAGTTGTTGAACACATACCGTGTGTTCGCGCCACCGTTGGCAGCCATCGTGCGTGACTCTTGGCGTAGGGGTGTGCCATAGCGCGGCATGTTGCCCGTGCTGCTTCGCGTGCTACCGTAGCTGTTGCGTTGATACGATCCGGAATACGGTCGCGTGCTAGGGCGCGAACGTCCAAAGGAACTGCCACCACCGCTCGGGCGCGATCCGCCGAACGACCGTCCACCGCCACCACCGCGGCTTCCACCGAATGAGCCGCCACGACGTTGCGCGAACGCATCCATGGGAACGAGGGAAGCGAGGGAGGCAAGGAGGAGGGCAAGAACAGAAATGCGTTTGAACAGGTTCATCAGTACAGCTCCTCGGAGGAGAGCGAATCGTCGTCGTTTCGGTAGGTGATCTCGGCTTTGAACTCCGCGCGTTCGGGGATGTCCTTTTTGCCGGAGAAGAAGGCACGAAGTCCACCAGACGTGTGCGTGGGTGATTTCATGTGCACGTACAGACTCACGATGCCCATCTGTTCCTCGTTATCGAGGAAGACCACCGTATTGCCGATGTCGCCATCGCTCTGCACGGTCAGCAATCGCATGCGCGACGCTTCTTCCTCGGAAAAGGTGGGTTCGGTGGTCTGCACCGAGTCCAGGTATTCGTTGAACATCTGTCGGGTATACAGTTGTCCGTCGACGCCCACGTACTGCAGAATGGCATCAAAGGTGCCGTTCTCGTCGAGGCTCAACAGGATCTCTTTCACGCCGCGCAGCTGCTCGCCGTTCACGTAGACGGCCGATCGTTCGATGCGGCCGTTGCTGAGGATGCTGAATTCTGTCATAGACGAAATTAGTACGGAAGAGGCATGTGCGAGTTTCGACTATATTCGAGTTCAACTTCACACGGGGCAGTTCGAACATGGAAGACATTGGCGTTACCTACGACGGATCGTACGATCCGTATTCCCGACCCAGCTTCACCCTGGGCATCGAAGAAGAGTACATGGTGTTGGATCCGATCACGTCCGACCTTCGGTCGCATGTGAACCTCGAGCTCATTTCCAAGGGGCGCCTCCTCCTTCACGAGCACATCAAACCGGAAATGCACGGATCGATGCTCGAGATCGGAACAGGTATCTGTCGAAACGTCACCGAGGCACAGTTCGAGGTGACGAAGATCAGGTCCATCGTGGCACACCTTGCACGTCAGAACGGACTTCGCATCGGCGCCGCTTCAACGCATCCGTTCGCGAAGTGGCAGGACCAGGACATCTATCCCGACGAGCGTTACAAGGTGATGGTGGAAGACATGCAGATGCTCGCACGTTCCCTCCTGATCTTCGGCATGCACATCCACATCGGCATCGAGAATCGTGAGACGCAGATCCAACTGATGAACGAGATGCGATACTTCATGCCGCACGTCTTGGCCATTTCGTCGAACTCGCCGTTCTGGATGGGAATGGAGACCGGATTGAAGTCGTACCGTTCGAAAGTGTTCGAACGATTCCCCCGCACGGCGCTTCCCGACTCGTTCTCGAGCTGGAAGGAATACGATGCCTATGTGCAGTTGCTCGTGCAAACGGGTTCCATCGACAATGCGAAGAAGATCTGGTGGGACATCCGTCCGCATCCCGTCTTCCCAACGCTCGAGGTGCGCATCTGCGACCTGCCGATGCGCATCGAAGAGACCATTGCCATTGCCGCGCTTTGTCAGGCCATTGCCGCAAAGCTCTTCTCGCTCTACGAAAAGAACCTCTCCTTCCGTCACTACCGTCGCTCCCTCATGATGGAGAACAAGTGGCGCGCGGTGCGGTACGGACTCGATGGAAAGCTCATCGACTTCGGACGTCAGAAAGAAATGCCGGCACGCGCACTCATCAAGGAGCTTCTTGACTTCGTTGACGATGTGGTGGACGATCTCGGTTCGCGCAAGCAACTTGAGTATGTGTACAACATCCTCGAGAACGGTAGCGGTGCCGACCGTCAACTCAAGGTGTTCCGCGAGACCGGCAGCATCGAAGAAGTGGCCCACTACATTCAGCGCGAGTCGAACGTCGGCGTCATCGAAGACGTTACGCCCTTCCTTCACGAATTCCACGCACCATCCGACGATGCCCTGGCCGAGAAGGAATCGTCGCTCAAGTCTGAGAACGATCCGCGGTAACGGATGCGCTTGTCTTTTGAACTGTCGAACATCAATCTTCGGAACATCATGCCCGTCGTCATCCTCCTCCTTCTTGCGTCCCTCTGCACCTTGCCGTTGCGCGCTGCCGATAGTGCTTCGGCCGCGCCGGCCAAGGGTATCTTTCAGCAACCGGTCACCACGAAGCATAGTGTGACGATCAACGGGTCGAAGATCGACTACGAGGCAACGGCCGGACATTTGACGCTTCTCAAAGAAGATGGATCTCCGCGAGCGAAGGTGTTCTTCATCGCCTATACGAAGACGGGTGTCACAGATCCGTCGACGCGACCATTGACCTTCTCCTTCAACGGAGGACCCGGTTCGTCGAGCGTGTGGTTGCATCTTGGCGTCCTTGGTCCACGGCGTGTGATGATGAACGATGACGGGACCACACTGCCACCACCGTACAAGCTCGTGGACAACGATCAATCATGGCTCGACATGACGGACCTTGTTTTCATCGACCCAGTGAGCACCGGCTATTCGCGTGCGAACGATGAGAAGGATGCACATCAGTTTCACGGATATCATCAAGACCTTGAATCGGTCGGCGAGTTCATCCGTCGATGGATGAGCGACAACAAGCGATGGTCCTCACCCAAGTTCCTTATCGGCGAGTCCTATGGAACGACACGTGCAAGCGGTCTGTCGCAACACCTGCAATCACGCTACGGCATGTATCTGAACGGCGTGATCCTGGTGAGCTCGGTACTGAACTTTCAGACCATCGATTTCAAGGATGGCAACGACCTGCCGTTCGCCACGTTCCTCCCAACCTATACGGCGCTTGCCTGGTATCACAAGAAGCTGCCCACCGATCTTCAATCGCAGTCGCTCCAAAGCGTGACCGACCAAGCACGTGCATTTGCGATGGGAGACTATTCGTTGGCACTCATGAAGGGCTCGCTGTTGACGGATGCAGAGCGCACCTCGATGGTGGATCGCATTGCACGCTTCACCGGTCTCTCCAAGGACTATGTTGAGCGCAGCGATCTCCGCCCCGTGATCTTCCGGTACTGTCAGGAATTGCTGCGCGACAAAGGCCTCGTGATCGGACGCTTCGATGGTCGCTACACCGGCACCATCTCCGATCTGTTGGGTGAATCCATGGAACGCGATCCCAGTCATCACCCGACCATTGCCGGTTGCTTTTCAACGTGCATCAACGACTATCTCGCACGTGAACTCAACGTCAGCACCACACTTCCCTACGAAGTGCTCACGGGCAGAGTGCATCCATGGGACTTCTCGAATGCAACGAACGAATACTTGAACGTCGCACCAAGCTTGCGCGAGGCCATCCAGATGAATCCCTCCCTCCGCGTGTGGGTGCTCAATGGCTATTACGATCTTGCAACGCCATTCGGTGGCACGGAGTACACGTTCAACCACATGGGCCTTCCCGCCTCGCTCCGTTCCAACATCTCCATGTCGTATTACCCAGCCGGTCACATGATGTACCTGCTCAAGGAATCGCTCGTGCAGATGAAGAAGGATGCTGCAGGATTCTATCAAGCGAAGTGAGACCATTCGTCCTGCTTACACTTGCGTTCATTGCCTGCACGGTGATCGGAACGCTCACGCATGAAGTCGGACATTATTTGGTAGCAAAGGGATTCGGTCTCAGCTCGTCCATCCATTACGCCTATGTGCCGTTCTCTCCGGAGATCGATGACATCGCCGATCCTGCACAGCGAGCGTGGACGCGACTTGCGATCAGGATCGGAGGCCCTTTTCAGACCATTCTCACAGGATGCCTTGGTCTCGTTCTTCTTCGTCGCTCGACAATGAAGCGCCCCATCGACGACATGCCGAGTACTGAACAGTGGGTCTACATTTTCCTATCCCTCTTCTGGCTCCGGCAGGCGGCGAGCCTCGCAGTTGTCGCTGTGCAGTTCTTCTTGCTTGATCATGTCTCAGTGACCGGGGACGAGGCGCAGATCGCGCGCACCTTGGGCCTTCCAACGCAGTTATTCAATGTGATCACGGGATGCATTGGCGCGTTGGTGCTCTGGTACATCATCTTCCGTCACGTGCCATCCTCGTTGCGCATGACATTCATGGTAGCTGGCCTCGTGGGTGGAGGCATTGGATATTATCTTTGGCTGTACCGCATTGGCCCATTCGTCATGCCCTAGGGGGTTACTATGATCTCACGACTCGGCATACCGGTGATGTTCATGATGTGCATGCTGCTCGGCTGTACATCGATGCGGGTCGGTCCGCGCGTGGGTACTGACATTCCTGCCGGCAGTGGCGGATTCAATACCGTTGCCGGCATCACGGCAGAGGGTTGGTATTCACCGACCGGCTTTGTGCGACTTGATCCGCAGGTGAAAGTGCTACATGCATCGAAGCATGTTGATGATGGCGTTGAAACGCTTGGATACTACTCTCCGACGGTAGATGTTATGGTGAACAGCCGCGCGACGTTTGTAGAGCTACCGATTATGATGGGTTTCACATTGGGCGATTCTTCGCGCCTCCAGCCGATCTTCGCCGTGGGTGGCAGTATTGTTGCGCGCGTCTATTCCACAACCACGTCCATTGGCACCATCGAGTCGGTCGAGAGCCCCGACGAAGTAACAACCTATATGATCAACACAACACGGTCTGACAATTCAATGTCGGGCATCAATGGTTCACTCTTCGTCATGGCTGGACTTACCTATCCAGCCACGTCATCTATGGACGTTCGCACCGAAGTTCGCACGTCATTCCTTTCAAAGGGCATACCATTCTGGGATCCCATGCACGATTACACCGGTGGCAGTCCATACGCTTCGTTCTATGTTCCGGAGATCTCGACAAGCATTATGATCTCTGCCGTCTTTCATCTGTAACGAGGTTTGCTATGCTGATCCGCTTCGCTCTATTGTTCGCAATCATGCTATTGATAGGGATGCAAGGTGGCAAGGCGCAAGGCCCCATCCATCTTGGTGTGAACGTTGACGAGATGGGCGCGTTCACGAACATGGTCGACCATACGAATCGCTACAGCAAGGCCACCGGCTACGATACGAATGGATGGCCCACGTCGGACTTTGACCTCGTGCTCTTCGATGGACGTCCGGCCACGGAGTGGAACGGAACGATCGACGATCCCGATGGCTATCGCATGGACTACAGTGGGGCGTATCAAAGTAGCTTTCGCGGACAAGGAACCGTCCGTGCATCAGGCACGGCCGTGTCGATCTCCGACGTGCGCTATGATGCCGCGAGCAACACGACGTTCTTCACCTTGAACGTTGGCGGCTATCCGAATGCGAATCATGGACTCGTCTTCCTCTCCTTCACGAACACGCAACGCCTTCCCTCCTCGCCGCCTTCCACGGGTGTCACGGAACTACGCGTGATGCGCCCGGGGTACGATCTCGCCACGACGCAGATCTTCACCGATGCATTTCTGCGACTGTGCACCACGGCGAACTTCGAGTGCTATCGGTTCTACAACGTGCAGAACAGCTGGGATGGCGAGCCGACGCATCCGACGCGGACGACGTGGACGCAACGGAAGCGCCCGACAAGCGCATCGCAACGGTCCATGGCTGCAATGACCGGTCAACGCGACGGTTGGTGTTGGGAATACATCATCGCCCTTGCAAACACGCTGAAGAAGGACATCTGGATCAACGTGCACATGTCGTGCGACTCACAGTACGTGACCTCTCTGGCTTCGCTCCTCAAGACGCAGCTCGACCCTGCCATCAACATCTACGTCGAGAACAGCAACGAGGTGTGGAGCCCGACGCAGGCAACGCATGGACCGTACAATCAGGCCGAGGCAA
Organism: Kapaibacterium sp. (SeqCode); assembly: GCA_044224925.1. Taxonomy (GTDB): domain Bacteria; phylum Bacteroidota; class Ignavibacteria; order Kapaibacteriales; family Kapaibacteriaceae; genus Kapaibacterium. Next base: position 182,029 of record JBGAJM010000003.1, on the reverse strand, counting down.
CGGCGCGAGGCATTACGTTCGATCAGAACTATGCACGCCGATGCGTAGAGCTCTCGCAATGGTTCAGCACGGTGTTCGGTGCAAGTGCGATCAACGAGCGCGTTCGTGTGATCCTTGCCGGACAGCAGGCCTATCCGGGGAGGAGCGACAATCACTTGAACTACATCAAGAACACCTTCGGCGATCCGAAGAACTCCATCTATGCAACGAGCACGGCGCTCTACTTTGGATCGACGAAGGCGTCGAGCACCGATCCGACCACGATCAACGACGGCATGATCGAAGCCATCGATGCACAGATCAATGCGCCAACGTCGGCGTTGTATCGGAAGACCCACATCACGAAGGCCGCAACCTGGGGTCTTGTCGGCGGATGCACATCGTATGAAGGTGGCGTGAGTCTGCCCGAAGGTGGAAACACGGCGAATCTCGCAGCGCAGATCCGCGCGAACAGAACGTCCGCCATGGCGGACGTGATCACGCATAGCTATCGACCGGGCTGGAGCGAACTTGGTGGCGGACTCGCTCTCTACTTCACGCTTGCAAGCTCCTACAATCGATACGGGTGTTGGGGCTTGACGGATGACCCTGCGAACCCGGATCGAAACGCGAAGATGTCGGCCATACGTGCCCTTCTCGCGCCTACCACAGACATTGGTGACAACAACGTGTCGCTCGAACGCGATGTCGTTTCATGCACAGCATACACCATCCTTGGCGAAGAGATCGCATCAGCAACCACAGTTGATTCGCTCTTGCAGGGCATTCGCGCAGGCATGTACGTTGTCGTCGAGCGCGAGCGTCATGGTCGCACGACGGTGACCATGCGTGTCGTGAGCACGCCGTAGTCGGGACGTTAGAGCGGACCCATGATCGCCTTGGTCTGCCACCCATTCCGTAGCGCAAGCGTGCGCACAGTGGCAGTCACGGCGATCGCAACTGGTGCTGCGATACGCGCATCGAGTTGGAAGACGAGCACCTCTACGATAAAGACAACAAGTCCGCAGAACGCTGCCACGGCATGGTACATACCGGGCATGAACACTTCAGGCTCTTCACGCATGAAGAGTGCAAGAAGGAGTCCACCGCCGATGGCATTCAGAAGGCCGATGAAAATGGCGGCAAGGGGCGAAAGGCCTGCGAGCAACGTCATCTGCGCGCCGACCACGGCATAGATGCCAAGTGCGACAGAGTCGACCACCGTCAAGTACGGTCGTAAGCGAGGCACATGTTTGTACAACCACACTGCAAGCAACGCCGCCGTCCATGCCATTGCTAAGAATCGATAGTCGCGAAACGTGATGGGTGCACCTTGTTGCAGGAGTACATCACGAATCAAGCCACCACCTCTGCTTGCGAGCAAGGCAAGAACGAACACACCGATCACGTCGTAGCCCTTGCGAATGGCGCGAGATGCTCCAACGAGAGCATACAAGAACGTGGCAGCTAGGTCCAACCATAGCGGCTGGATGAATCGTCCATGAAGTTCGAGTTCCACGTCAGTTCCAATCATCGTCAATGAGAGTAGAGCAAAAAAAAACGCCATTCCCGGAAGGAATGGCGTTTCATCGATCGCAGTGTTCGTAGGAACTACCGTCGCATCAGTACCTCATTCTTCCGGCATCGCACAGCGGGACACATCATGTGGTGACACATCATGTGGCGGCGTTTCTGCATGGAAGTATGGTTGCGCACGGCGTTCATTGAGTTCGAAGATAGGAAGAAAGACTGGTTTGTGATCGTTCACTCACTTCACTTGCACGTACACGTGTTCAATCGACCGTCGTTGCTCGCCGTGCTCGGTTGTTGCAAGAATGAAGACCGGGGCGGCGGGCAGGGTGCTACGGTGCCGTTCAAGCATGGAAGCGACGGTCGTGATCTCATCCGGAAGCGAGGCGGCAAGGACGCGTCCCATCATGTCGTAGATCACAACATGCTTGCATCGTTCACCCGTTTCGAACTCCTTATGCTCGGCGACCGTTGTGGCGGGAGTGCCGCGTATGGCAAAGTCCACCATGAAGGACAAAGCAAAGAATGCGAATACCCGTCCGTCCTTCATGAAATTCGGCGTACCGAAACCTGGTGATTCCGTATCAAAGTGGTCTTTAGACTTTACCCACAGGTCGCCATAATTCCACGAGACGTAGCACTTTTCAGGTCCCGACACCAAGGCCATGCCGTTCGGATGGATCGTCAATGCACCCAATCCAAAGATCGGTGCCGTAGAATCAACGAGTACCATTCGATAGGTCTTCCCACCATCTGTGGTTTTGTAAACGCAGCCATACGATCTGTCGTCAGCCTGCGTGCCATCCGGATTGTACTTGTAGGCCTCCGCACTCAATGCAAGTCCAACGAGTTCAGAATAGTACGCAACAGTCCTCCCATTTCCGCAGGCCTCATAGACGTTCCATGTGAGCCCTAAATCCGTTGTAATCAAAGTGGACCTGTACTTCTTGTTTCCAATGGGGAGCACAACCTTGCTTGGGCCCGCTAAGCACATTTCGGTGACGCCCCATACCTCCGGAAGAATGGTTGTATCGATCGGACGTCTGAACCACGTATCACCTGCATCCGTCGAGATCACGATCTCTGCAGCGATGTTGTCGATGTACACCACGGTCCTCTCCCACGCCCCGATCGTGGTAAGTATCCGCTCATGGCCTGTCTCCACCGTCTCAAATGTCTGACCGCGGTCTGTACTTCGGACTAACAGTCCCTCAAAGCCAACACCAATGAACGTCGTATCGTCGACAACAACTGCATCAACGAACCACTTGTTGATGGCCGTGCCGTAAAATCCAACACGCCAAGACATACCACGATCATTTGATACAAAGACAACGTTGGAATTGGTGACGTAGATGTCGTTCTCGCCATTCGTATACACCCTGCCACTTTTGAAAACATCGTCCGAATACACTTCTCTGTAGTTCTCAATAATACTTGCAGAGTCGGCATAGATCTCTTCAGGACATCGGATGCTCTGAGCGTGCAGCGCACATACTGAGACGAGCGCAATGACCATGACGTAGGCACTTGGGCAACTCCTCATGCGTTTCCCTCCTTAAGTTCAATTGACCGCTAGACAAAGTGGGAGTGCGAAGAATCCTGGTCTTCGCACTCCCTTGTCAGCGTACTCTTGCGACCTACCTCGTGCGGATGATCCGCTCCGTCGTTGAAACTCCATTTGCGCGTTTTGTTACAATCAGCAATGCGCCGTGTAGCGACGGATCGTCCTTTCGGGCCATCCACTCATCCTCGGAACCCTTGAACTTGATATTACCAAGGATATCTGAAACGATCAGCATTTCGTTACCTTCGGCCGACTCTGGTGTCATCCGAACTTCCGCTTCCTTGTGCGTTCGTTTTTCCCAGGTCCAGGTCGCTCCATTGTCTTGGGTGTAGACGATGGTGCCATCCAGTTTGATCATCATCTGTGAATAATGAACAGTGCGCCTCTGTGTGTTCACTGACCCTCCCGCAAAAGCGCCGACGGTTCCGGCAATGAATAGGAAGAGGCATAGGAATGCTAGCTTGGTTCTCATTGCATCACTCCTTAGTCGCACACGGGCGAACAGTTGTTGAATTCTGATCCCGATGGACAGGCTGTCGCAGACTGACTTATCTGCGTGATCACAATTTGACCGAACTGGCTACGGCACACCTGTACTACAGAGAAGCAACAGGCATCGCTCGAACACGGGCCATATACTACACCGAACGGTGACGCTTGACTTCCTGTGAGGACCTTCCAACATGCGGACCGAGAAACGCGCCAGTAGGAGCTGCATTCATTGTTCTGCGTTGGACCACAATCCAGCGGCGGATTGTGATTTGCCAATGCATGAACGATCGTCGCCGTGATCGCCGCATCAAGCAATGTTTTCGGATTGATCGCTGCGCATGCCGGATTCGTACTCATTGAGGACACTTGCCTGATCTGAATGTCGCAGTACTGATCGCAGGCTTTTCGGTACCAATAGTCAACCCGGAATGAGCAAGACCCCACATTGAAGGTCACCGTATCCGGACCAATGAATACGTCGCTTGTACAATCCGGGACACAGAGTCCGAGCTCCTGTACCGCCTCTCCACCCTTCCCTTGCGCAGACACCGTTACACTTGACAGTACTGTCAACAGCAGTACCAGGATCGACATTTGGACATACTTCATGATCGTTCTCCATTGAAAGTTGATTTCTCCGTTGCAACTACTCGAGCGGATCGATGATCCGCACTTCGCTTACCAGTGCACCTGTTGTCTGCCACACGTATGCAGACGCCTGTTGATCCGCGAGCGTGGCCTGAATGATCCCTGCATTTTGATCCGAGTACGTTTGGAACTGTACCGTCGTATACGCGCCTGGCGCTTGCATGACTCCTAACCAAAGGAGGATCGCTACTACCATTTCTCCCATACACTATCCTTGAATGTGACTGTGGATACACTCTGATCACACAGCCAATCTCGTGGACAGCAAGGGCGAGCTTTGCACCTGTTTGTGTATTATTGGGACACTACTTTTTAACTATCGTACTACGGAGCACGTCTTGATCCGGCACATCTCTGAGTACATCAAATGCTTGCAACGATTAGACAGTACGCCGTTGAAGCTTGACATGTTCATTGCTTCGGGATGCACTGCACGTGAACTGAAAATCTTGGATATGCTGATTTCGGGACACCCCCTTACAGACGATAAGGCCGAGAACATCCTCTATCCCACGAACAGAGGCTCTCGAGATTCGTCGTACAGGAAGACCATCACGCGATTACAGCAGAAGCTGGATGCGCTTGTGTGGAATGCACTGATGCATTCGAATACGCCGGGGAAGCACCAGCGCGTGATCGAGATCTATAAACACGTTGTCATTGGCGAAGTGATGGGGCGCGTCGGATCTCGCGTCGTTGCAAAACGCCACCTCGCGCAAGCACGGCTCCTTACAACCTCCCCTGACCACATAGCACATGAGTTTCTCGCGAATGGCCTCGCACTTCTGCTGGCATCATCGCAAGGCGACCTACGCGGAACAGAGACATTGATCGAATGGCAAGAGGATTGTCTACGTGAGGCTGAGCTCATCCACTCGTTGAATGCTCCCCTTGCCACGATGCGCGCATGTGGAACGGCCACTCCGTCCCGTGCCCGTAGGATGGAGTCGATCGCAGCGGGATCCCGTGCCGTTGTGAACGATCTCATTCGGTCGAACACGTCCACGCGGGTCCTTGAAAGCGTGTCGCGTCTGGCCGTGGCGATCGCACAGGTGGACGCCGACCCGGAGATCGCCATGCGAGCACTTGATGCACATCGTAGGGCGCTGAAGAAGGAGGCGACCTGGACGGAGATCGATGAACGTGATCATTACCTGCAAAAGGCATTCGTCCTTCAGTCCGTCGCAATGCCGGCAAAGGCGATCACGTTTCTCCGTAAGGCCATCCTGTTGATACGACCGCGGACGCTGCAGTGGTTTACGGCTTCTGAGTCACTCCTGGACTGTCTTCTCAAAACAGCTGCGTTCGATGGCGCATCTCGCCTTTCGCAGGATCTTCTGGCATCCGTGCGTAGTGCATCGATCCCTGACCCTCTTCGGGCACGCATTCTGATACGCTGCCTATATGCCGAGGCATTGGTCAAGCAGTCAGTTCGAACTGGCCAGAAGCGCAGAAAGCGCATTCGGGGCAGCAATGAAGATCTTCATACAACGATCTGCCGGATCATCAACACGCTGACAAGCTCGAACGGCTCGTTGCTCGATGAATTGACCGAATCACTGCTACGCGCGGTCACACGTTCAGCCGACTACCAACGAGATCGCGCACTTGTTCTCTTTGCTCGCTTGCTTCGCACGTATGCGACGCGGGAGCGGTCACTCGCAGAATGCCGGACCTCGAAACGGTTCCTTCGGTGGGAGCAAGAGCTCAACGCACTTAGCGTATCGCCGAACGGATTCGCAATTGTCCCTTGGAACATACTGTGGAAGAACCTGGCTCTATAATCTCAACTTCTTCGAGCCCGACACACTGTGAGTGGACCATCCGAGACGAAGTGCCAGGGTGCGGATGGTGGCCGTGGTGACGATGGAAATGGTGGCTGCGATGTTGGCCTCGACGTTGAAGATCACGGCCAGAAGGACAAAGGCCAGGAGACCAACGAAGACAGCAACGGCATAGAAGAGGCCGGGCTTGAAGATCTCCGGTTCTTCGCGCATGAGCACGGCCAGAAGCAGGCCTCCACCAAAGGCGTTCAAGAATCCAATGAGCATGGCTGAGAGTCCACCGAGTCCGCTGAGCAACGTGAGCTGCGCACCAACCACAGCATAAAGACCAATGGAAACGGAGTCAACGAGGTCGAGCAGCGGACGGAATCGTGGCAGACTTCGATGCAGCCATACGCCAAGCAAGGCTGCACCGAACGCCGTGATGATGAAACGCACATCGTGCAACACCGCCGGCGCACCACGTTGCAACAACACATCGCGCAACACACCACCACCGGTGCTTGCCACCAACGCCAATACCACCACTCCCACAAGATCATAGCCCTTGCGAATGGCGCGCGACGCGCCGACCAAGGCATAGAGGAAGGTGGCAAGGAGATCCAGCCAGACAGGTTGCGTGAACTTGCCTTGAAGGTCGACGTCAACGATCACCGTGTACTCCGACGATGGCAGACATTTCGATCTCCACCAACAGTCGCTCGTCGATGAGTCCGCTGACGATGACCATGGTGGCCGCCGGACGGATCGACGTGAAGAAGTCGCCATGAGCGCGCAACACATCCTCGACCACATTGCGCGTGGTCACATACATGCGCGTGCGCACCACATCGGTGAGCGACGCACCTGCCTCATGCAACGCACGCTCGATCTTGCGGATGATGAAGTGCGCCTGTTGATAGGCATCACCTTCACCGATCAATTGATCGCCATCAACGGCCGTGGTCCCGGATACTTCAATACGATCTCCGATGCGGACGGCACGACTGTAGCCGACCACCTCTTCCCAAGGCGTTCCGGATGAGATGAGCTGTTTCATTGATTCTCCAGTTTGAGGACTCCACGCGGACATACCGAAGCGCAGACACCACAGCCCACACAAGAGGCACGCTTGATGTCTTCTCCACGTTGTGCGTACGACCGAACATCGATGCCCATTTCACAATACGTACTGCAGTTCCCGCATGAGATGCACTGACCGCCATTGGTGGTGATGCGGAATCGGGAGAACCACTTTTGTAGCAGACCGAGAATGGCCGCCTGCGGACATCCGAACCGACACCACACGCGCGATCCCATGATGGGATAGAAGCCCACACCGATCACGCCACTGAACAACGAACCGATGTAGAATCCGTAGGCCTTTGCCCAGGATGCAGACCACGAGCCAAGGATCTCTCCTCCGTACCACGAGTTCAACCAGATCAGCGCCGTGGTGAGCACGATGAAGACGAGCACGCCATGGACGATCCACCGTTCCGCCTTCCATGCCTTCAGAGACTTGTCGCTGTTCTGACGGAACGGATCGCCCATGGTCTCTGCCAATGCACCGCAACCGCAGACCCATGAACAATACCAACGTTTGCCGAAGAAGTAGGTCAGCACGGGCACGGCAACGAACGACATCATCACGGTCCAGAAGCCCATGAAGACGATGAGTTTGTCGTCGCTCGCGAACAAAGCCTGCAACGATGACGGGAACAGATAGTCGGGCTTCAATGGCCAGAAGTAGTGGAAGTAGAACTCATGCGAATGTAATCGCACAAGGATCGCCGGAAGCACGAAGGCCAAGGCCAGTTGCGATAGCATCACACTTGCCGTCCGCACAAGATGATAGGGCGAGTGTCGATACTTCGCCAGCATGCGAATGCCCATGATGAGCACGGCCACCGTGTAGAGCGTTCCATAGAGGAACCATCGGTCGGCCGGTGCACCACGCAACGTCCACGAGATCGGATCCACGCTTGCCGTCATCGACCCGAGATATTCCGGATACCAGTACAACACAACATAGAATGCCGTGAAGGCAACGCCGAGCATCCAGGCAAGAAGTCCTCTGCGTGTGAGACCCGACGTCATCACACCATTGTTCTTGATGCCCGGGATCTGTCGAAACCGCGGGACGATCACAAGGAGTCCGCCAACCTTGGCAAGTCCGATCGTGAGCAGACAGTAGAGAACGGGACTGGCAACCAGTGGTCCTCCAAAGGCACCAAGAAGGAGGAGGAAGGCGGCAAGGGCCACCATGCCGTATCCGATGCGCTCATGCATCGGGAGCAGGTGCCGATCGGTGATCTCCTTTGGAAGCATGATGTTGATCGTGGTCATACGGCGACCTCCCATGCAAAGAACTCTTCGTTGAAGTTCGCGCGCTTGAGATCGCGCAGGACCACGTCGACGGGTGTTCGTGCGCGGATCCACTGCATGCACACCTCTGCACGCAGGCGCAGACCTAGGGCATTGAAGCCACAGACGATACCGTCACGATGCACGATCCGCAAGAGCTGATCCTTGTGTGCATGCTGCCACACGATCGATGTGACGCCGTCGAGGTCGGCAGGCACGGATCCGTACGTTTGATACTCGATGTCGAAGAACTTCGCAGAGTTGTAGAACACGTCTCTCGCATACGATGTTCGATCTCCGCAGATCACGGCGCCAACATGCTCGCCATGCGCACGCGCTGTATACCACAGCAACTCGACGATACCGTTCTGCTCTGCGCAATCGCCCACGGCGTAAACGTTCGGCGCCGATGTTTCGAAGAACTCGTTCACCACAATGCCACGTTGTACTTCAATGCCTGAGCGAAGCGCTAGGTCGGTGGTTGGACGCACACCCGTGCAGATCATGACCATGTTGGACGCAATGGTCTCGCCGGTGGAGAGTGTTACGCCACGCACACATTCCGTTCCTTCGATGCTTCGGAGTTCGGTGTTGAAGCGCACGTCAATGCCATGTCGTGCAAGGTGCGCACCGATCATGGCGGATTCTTCACGAGGAAGCACGTTGCGCCAATAGGCGTTCTCACGCACGAGCATGGTGACGTCGATCCCTCGTGAATGCAGCATCTCTGCGGCCTCGACGCCGATCAGTCCGCCTCCCACGACAATGGCCTTGCGCGCGCCAACGGAGGATGTCTCGATGGCGGCAAGGTCTTGCAAGGTGGTGAAGCCATGGACCCCTCGAAGGTTCTGTCCTGGCCAATCATAGAACGCCGTGCGCGATCCCGTTGCAAGGACCAGCGCATCGTAGGCCAGTGTCGATCCGTTGTTCAAGGAGATGGACCGTGCCGTTGTGTCGATCGCATCCACGCGTGCATGCAGCAGATCGATCCGGTTCTTTGTCCAGAAGTGGTCTTCGTAGGGCTTGGTGTGGTCGAACTCCAGGTGGCCCATGTAGATGTACATCAGAGCGGGACGACTGAAGAAGTGGGGCGACTCGGAGGAGACGATGGTGATCTGTGCATCGGACCGTTTGCGAATGGTCCTTGCCGCCGTGACCCCTGCCACTCCGTTCCCGATGATAATGACATGCATGGCATACCCCGACCACGAAGTATAGTGAATGGGTCTGACCATCACTGATGTATTCAGACGAGCACAAAGGTAGTACTCTCAATTGTTCTGGGCGAGCCATGCCATCAGAACTTCTTGAGCACTCCTATCAAGATGTTCATACCGCCATAAATGGCGCGAGGTGCCGAAAAGGCACCGGAGACATCGCCCGTGATCGTTATGATCTCAGCGTCGAACTGCACACCAAGATCCCAACCCCAGTACTCGACACCTTCGCCAAGTCCATTTGCCGAGAACATGGTCGGATCGGGCGTTCCAACGGTTCCCAACCGATACACGCTGATGCTCGTCCAGATCGGGTCGGCGATCTTGTATCCACCTTTGCTGAACAACCGATACTGGTTCGTAAAACCACCGGTTCGCACGTTGAATCCAGCATCGGCCATCACATAGGCGTTCGTGGGCCAGAATGAGTGGCTCACACCGACATTCAACCATGTGTTGAATTCGCCATCTCCCGTTGGAAGTGGGTTCACGCCATCGGTCAACGATGAGTCTCCGGTTGGGAGATCAGCGGCAAGGCCGACCGTGATCGGCCAATCCCCCGTTATCACACCATATCGCAACCCAACCGTGATATCGCCAATTCCGCCAACTCTCGTTGATCCCTCAAAGGCAGAGCTTCGATAGAGCGAGCCGGACACAGTGGCCATGAGTTGCGGCACGATCCCTACTTCGGAGGCAATGTTCAATGCGTAAAGCGAGTATCGCGGTGTGACGGACTTCGTTCCGTACAGGTCGTAGGCAGAAGTTGTCGAGAGTGTCTGTCCACCCAATTGCACAAATCCCTCTCCAGGCTTCTGTACCCATCCTCCTTGTGCAAGCAAGGATGCGGGAGCAAGAACAAAGAAGGCGGCAAGGAGAATGTCACGCAACGATCGAGCGATCGGTGAATCTCGATCTGATCGTTGCTCTGTTGCTGCACGCAGATCTGCTTCTACGTCGATATCGCTGAGAGTCTCCAACTCGACAAGTTCTGCCTTCATTGCTGCACAGTTCGAGCGGACGCGGTCGGCCACGGTATCGGTGCTCCATTGCACGCCGTGGACAACGTCGATATGCGGTCCGCTGAAGCCGATCAGATAAAAGCCGCCATCGGTGGCAGGCCCCATCACGATATCGGCCGTGTCGAGCGCTTCGTCGGCTTGCCGAAGAAGGTCGGCTCGAAGATGCGGCGTATCCGTTCCGATGATGATGACGCGATCGTCCTCATCGAAGGCCGTCATCATGGCATTCACGATGCGTGCTCCGAGATCCGGACCGCGTTGCGGAAAGGTCGTTGCTCCGAGCCAGGCTTCGACGCGTTCGCATTCCTCTTCGATGTCGCAGGCGATCATGGCATCGAGTCCACTCTGCCCTACCACCTTCATCGTCTCCTCTGCCAGCCGACGGTAGACGGCGAGTGCGCGCTCATTGCCGATGGTGGCCGCAAGACGGGTCTTCACGTTGCCGAGAATGGGTGCGCGCGCGAAGACCACGATCATGTGATCTGTCCTCCGCACGACGATCCTGCTCCGGCCGTGCACCCATAGCAATGTTGATTCACCACGATGGTGCGATCGCGGAGTGCTTCGAGGTCGACGTTCATGATCGAACGCGACGCCGCCGCGGCCACCGGGAGATCGAGCATCTGATTGAAGTCGCAATCGTAGAGAGCGCCATCCCAACCCACGGACAGGGTGTTCCGACACATCACACCGGCTGCTGCCGCCGGATTGAAGGCGTTGACAAGCTTTTCCATGTAGGCTTGGTAGTTGCCACTGTCGACGAGGAATTCCAGGAATCGCGAGATCGGCATGTTCGTGATGCAGATCAGACTGTTGAAGACCACGCCATGTTTGCGATGCAGTTCGCGCTTGAAGTCGGCCTCCAGAGCCGCTTGCGGACCCGGAAGCAGAGCACCCACGGGATTGTAGACGAGGTCGAATCGAAGTCCGCTCCCCTCATGTCCGTATCCAACAGCATTGAGCATGGCCATGGCGCGCATGGAATCGTCGTAGACCCCTGCACCGCGTTGACGATCCGTGTGCCGTGCATCGTAGAACGGGAGCGACGAGACCACGTGGACCTGATGATCGCGGAAGAACTCCGGCAGATCGTGGTACTTCGGATTGGCCACGATGATCGTGAGGTTGCATCGCACCATGATCTTCTTGCCGAGGGCGTGGATCTCTTGCACGAACCATCGGAAGTCGGGGTTCATCTCGGGCGCACCACCGGTGAGGTCGACGGTCACATCGCCCAAGGTGGCCAGCACGTCGAGACAGGCCTGCATGGTGGCACGTGTCATGATCTCCTTGCGGTCGGGGCCCGCGTCGACATGACAGTGCTTGCATGCCTGATTGCACATCTTGCCAACATTGATCTGGAAGATCTCCAGCGCTGTTGGGCGAAGCGGATACAGGTCGGCCTTGCGCAGTGCATCGGTAAAGCGCGGCAATGCCGACGTGTCGGCAGATGGGGTATTCAAGACCTTGAGTTGGAGATCGGCATGGGAAAGGTCGTTCCCGCGCGATCGAAGAGAGGTTGTTGCGAGTGCCATCGGTCCGTTACATCATGAGTTCTTTTGCCTTGTTCATCATCATCGTGCTGTGCACGAGCGACGCACCACCACGAATGGCGGCGCCCACATGCACGGCCTCCATCATCATCTCTTCGGTAGCACCCTTCTCCAGTGAGTCGGTGGTATAGGCGTCAATGCAATACGGACACTGCACCACGTGCGCTACGGCCAGGGCGATGAGCGACTTCTCGCGTTGCGTAAGCGCACCCTCTGCGAACACCGCACCATAATAGTCGAAGAACTTCTTCCCAAGCTCTTCTTGGAATTCAACGATGTTGCCGAATTTGGCCAGGTCTGCGGGGTTGTAGTAGGATGACATGCTGCCTCGAAATGGAAAGAGAATTGCGTGCAATCATGAAGGAACAACAAATATATCCCTTGGGAGTTCCGCACTTGTAACGAACGGCGCATGGTGGGAATATTGACCCGTTACGGCGCTTGGGGTTGTTGAACGGAGGACACATGGCAGCATTGGATACGTACACCGGTCCGTGGACGCGGCGAGAGGCCGCCCATTTGGTCCGGCGTACCCTGTTCGGACTACGTCCGGAAGACATCACCACGGCCCTCGCCGGAACCGTGAGCGAGGCCGTCGATCGGCTCCTTGCCTCCTCGCCACCTCCCGCAGACCCGATCGCCTATACCAATTCCGGGGCCGTCACGGCCGGCAATGAATGGATGAAGGCCTCGTATGATTCGGGCACCGAGGGACAGCGCGTGACGTTCGCGCAGTCGTGGTGGATCGACATCATGCTGCAACAAGGCTTCTCGCTGCGCGAGAAGATGACGCTCTTCTGGGCCAATCATCTTGCCACCGGCTCCAACACCGTCAAGGATGCACGCTACATCGCCCAGCAGAACATCTATCTGCGAGCGAATGCCTTTGGCAACATCAAGACGATCGTTCGCGACATCACGTTCGACCCCGCCATGCTTCGCTATCTGAGTGGCAACACCAACACCAAGAAGCAACCGAACGAGAACTATGCTCGTGAACTCCAGGAGCTCTTCACCATCGGGAAGGGGCCGGAGATCCAACCGGGCAACTACACGAACTATACCGAGGCGGACGTGAAGGCCGCTGCCCGTGTGCTCACGGGCTGGTCGGACGATGCCACCACGCGGATGGCGAAGTTCAACGCAGGGAATCACGACTCCACCGACAAAACGTTCTCGGCCGCCTATGGCAATACGGTGGTCAAGGGTGGCAAGGATGAAGCGGGCGCACGGCGTGAGATCGACGACATGCTGGCCATGATCTTCGCACAGCCGGCCACGGCGCTGTACCTTGTTCGCAAGCTCTATCGGTTCTTCGTGGACTACAAGATCTCGGCGACGACAGAAGCAACGGTGATCGCGCCATTGGCCGACCTGCTTCGCAGCAACAACTACGACGTGAAACCGGTTCTCCGCGCACTGTTCACGAGCACGCACTTCTACGACACGGAACGCATCGGCTGCATGATCAAGCCGCCCATCGATCTCGTGCTCGGCGTGGTACGCACGTTCCGACCACCCGATCTCTTTCCGGCAGAGAAAAACAAGATGCACTGGGCCTATCGCACGTTGCGTAAGACCATGGCCACAGCGCAACAGGACCTGTTCAATCCGCCGAATGTGGCAGGATGGCCGGCGTACTACCAAGAACCGTTCTTCCACGAGATCTGGATCAATGCCGACACGTTGCAGAAGCGTGTGAAGTACACCAACGATATGAGCTCCGATGGATACTTGCTCGACGAGGCCTATGAGAAGAGCTACATCGACGAGATCTATGCGGCATCGCTCGTGAGCGAGCCCGGTGTGATCACAACGCTCATCACCGAGTGGGCCTTCTTGCTCTTCCCTGTGCCGCTGAACGACAATCAGATCGAGGCCTGCAAGAACGTGGTGCTCTCCGGTCTGCCGGACTATGAATGGTCCGTCGAATGGGGCGACTACGTCAACGACCCGACCAACGACGCGAAGCTGCAGCCGGTGCGCACGAAACTGCGTGCACTCCTGCGTTATATGATGGGCATGGCCGAACATCAGATCTGTTAAGGAGCAACACATGAAACGCAGAGACTTCATCAAGGGCACGGCCCCTGCCGCCCTCCTTCCCTTTCTGATCAACGGCTATGCGGTAAGCGCCTACCGTCCATCACCCTTGCTGCAGGCACTCGAACAGTCGGCATGCGACGATCACATCCTCGTCCTCATTCAATTGAATGGTGGCAACGACGGATTGAACACCGTGATCCCGCTCGATAACTATGCACTCTACAATGCGGCGCGTACGAACATTGCCATTGCCGAGAACACGGTGTTGAAACTCACGAACGAAGTGGGACTCCATCCGCAGATGACGCAGATGCAGCAGATGTTCGCGAACGGACAGTTGCGCGTGATCAATGGTGTTGGATACCCAACACCGAACTACTCGCACTTCCGATCAACGGATATCTGGCTGACCGCATCGGACTACGACCAGGTGATCGAAACGGGTTGGATGGGGCGCTTCCTCGACTATCAGTATCCGGGATTCCCCGAGAACTATCCGAATCCTGCCATGCCGGACCCGTTGGCCATTCAGATCGGGTCGGTGATCTCGGGAGGACTCGAAGGACCGAAGGCCAACATGGGTATGGCCTTCACCGATCCGACCACGTACTTCAACATCGTGAACGGTCGCACGCCCGTGCCGATCGGACAACGTGCCGGTGAGGAGCTCGACTTCGTGCGCAAGATCGGTGTGCAGATCGAACAGTTCGCCACTCCCGTGAAAGCAGCCGCTGCAAAGGCGAAGAACAAGAGCACGCTGTACCCGGCAGCGAAGTCCAATCCATTGGCAGATCAATTGAAGATCGTGGCGCAATTGATCGCAGGCGGATTGAAGACACGCATCTATGTGGTGAACCTAAGTGGCTTCGACACGCACTCGTATCAGACCACCGGTGGCGCCGGCAGTCCTACGCCACACGGGACATTGCTCAGTCAGCTCAGCGTTGCTGTGAATGCGTTTCAGGACGACCTGAAGCTGCTCGGCATTCAAGACCGTGTGCTTGGCATGACGTTCTCGGAGTTCGGTCGCCGCATCAAGAGCAATTCCAGCGGCGGCACCGACCATGGCGCGGCGGCTCCACTGTTCGTGTTCGGAACGAACGTTGTGAGCGGCGTGCTGGGCTCGACGCCCGACATTCCCACGTCGGTGTCTCCCGAAGACAACGTGCCGATGCAGTTCGACTTCCGATCTGTCTATGCATCGCTGCTCAAGGATTGGTTCTGTGTTCCGCAACAAGCGATCTCGGATCTCTTGTATCGCGACTTCCCGCTGCTCTCCATCGTGAAGGGTGGCTCGCCCACATCGATCTTCGATGAAGTGGTCGACCGACATGCCGGACTCACGGTATCACCACATCCGGTCGAGCACTCGTGCGCGATCTCGATGAACGCTCCGCAAGGAGCCTACAGAATGTCGATGTTCGATGGGACGGGACGCGAGATCGGTGTGATCTCGGAAGGCAATACGTCCGGCGGCGCAATGCAGATACCGTACACGATGTCGGCCTTCACTTCGGGCACGTACTACATTCGACTGCAGCACAGCAAGGGCGTGGCCATGCTTCCGGTGATCAAACAGTGATACGTCGGGCAGCGGGCCGCGTGAGGATCACACCCAGGAGCACAGCCAGCAGTGCGCCATCGGCGAGCACAAGGCCGGGCATACTGCCAACGCTCGTGGTCACGGAGATCACGGTCGGATAAAGCACAAGGAGAATGGCAGCGATGACGAAGCTCGCATAGCCGATCGTTGCCGTGCGACCCGAGGCCACACGCGATGTGTTTCGGGCCATGAGCAGGGCCGGAAAGGCGATGAAGCCGGCCACAGCGAATGCGTTCATGAGCACGAACACGGACCCGACCTCTTCGTTATCTCGCAGAATGATCGGCAGCCAATTCATGACGATGGTGAGTGCACAGATCACCGCGAGCGCTATCCACATGCCTTGACTGAAGTACTTGCGCGTGAGCGCATAGCCCACTACACATCCGCATGTGCGTATCCACGCCACCCAGGCCATGTTGCCGGGAATGAACTGCATACCTGCTTGCATGTGCGCCCATTCCAACGCGGCCTGTCCACCAACCACCAGGATGGCCGCCACCAACAACGGAATGTCCATCACATCCACGGATCCGCGACGTCGCTGCAGAACGATATAGCTTCCCAAGACCATGCCAAGGATGGGCAACAACACGATGACGACCACGGTGAATGCGATCATCATGATGCACTTTCATCACAATTGCCGCAGGCATGGTCGAAGCCGGGCGACTCCACTTGCACCGTTGTGTGATCGATGTCGAACTGTTTCTTCATCACCGATTGCACGGTGAGCACCACTTCGTCGCTCGGATGTTCGCTCACCACATGCACAGTGGCCGTGTAGTCCTTCGATCCAAGCTGCCACACATGCACGTCGTGCACGTTGATCACGTTCGCCTCGCTCAACAATGCCGTGCGCACCTGCTCGGGCGAGATGTGCTCGGGTGCCGACTCCATCAGAATCACACTGGCATTCTTGATCACCCGCACGGCACCACGAATGATCACCGCAGCGATCAATAGCGAGATCAACGGATCGATCCATTGCCAGTCCGTCACCGAAAGGATGATGGCAGCGATGATCACGCCACCGCTCGAGAGCAGGTCCGTCATCACATGCAGATAGGCGCTTCGCGTGGTGATATGCTCGCTACGATGCAGATACATGGCACTGATGCCATTGGCCACAAAGCCAACGATGGCGATCACGAGCATCGAGTCTGCATGCACGTGCTCGGGCGATGCGAAACGTCGCACCGCTTCCATGATGATGTAGATGCAAATGCCGAGAAGGAGGAAGCCGTTGGTAAGGGCGGCAAGGATCTCGATGCGCCGCATACCGAAGGTGAATCGAATGTCGTTCTTCTCGCGCGCGCGGGCCGCAATGCGCAGTCCGGCAAAGGCGATCACGAGCGACGCAAGGTCCACGAACACATGTCCTGCGTCGGACAGTAGAGCCAACGATCCCGAGATGAATCCACCCACCACTTGCGCAATGAAGACCGTGCCCGTAAGGAGCATGGCTATGCGGAGAGGACGGATATCGCGATGCTCATGGACGTGCGCATGGTCATGTCCGTGATGATGATGATCATGTCCACTCATCGCAACGACGGCACCAGTGTGAGGAGGGCTGCATAGATCACGAGCATCGGGGCAACGAAGAGCACACTATCGAATCGGTCGAGCACGCCGCCATGACCGGGGATGAGTTGCGAACTGTCCTTCACCTCGGCATCGCGCTTCAACCAGCTCTCGGCGAAATCACCAAGCTGTCCGCCCACGCCAACGATGAGACCGCAGATCAATGCATGATGCAGCTCGAGCGACGGCATGAACCACATGGCGCCGAACGCGAACGTTGCAATGCTGGCGATCATGCCGGCAATGCTGCCTTCCCACGATTTCTTGGGACTCACGCGCGGGAAGATCTTATGTCGACCGATGGCCATACCTACGAAGTAGGCCAGCGAGTCGCACATCCATACGCTCACGAACATGATGGCCAGGAAGCGGAATCCGAGATCACTGATCGCGTTCGTGGCCAGCGTTCCGTCGAGTTGACATTGTCGGAGGTAGATCAGCGAGGCAAATCCCAAGCTCACGTAGATGATGCCCATGATCGTGGTGCTCACGTTGAACAGCGCTTGCGGTTTGTTGCGCCACATCTCGATCATCAACGTCAGCACCGACGTGGCCAACAACGCCGGCACCATCAACAGAAGCCATCGAACGCTCCACGGCTGTGTCGGGTCGACGAACAACGAGGCCAGCAACGTGATCACGATGCCGGCCACAACGCCCACAACCTTATTCGACGACGACCCCTTGGCCTCGGCCAGCTTGTAGAACTCCAACAGTCCGGCAACACCAAGGGCCATCATCAACAGGTTGAACACCCATCCCCCCAGGTATAACGATCCCAGCATGAGAGGGATGGCAACAACGGCCGTAAGGATGCGGATGATCATGTTCTTCATCCTGCAAAGTTAGCCTTTCCTATCTTCGCATATGGCCATTTATGAATTGAATCCCGACGCGCTGAATGTGCTGCTCACGGGCGAAGCCGACGTGGTCGTCGAGTTCGCCCACGTCCTCACGTCCCGCAACATTCCCTTCTCCATTCTCCCGCTCATGGACGAGATCGATGAGCTCGACATGGAATTCCCCGATATGGACCTCGACGGCGAGACATTGGCGCTCAATGCCGACATGTTCGGTGCGTTCTCCTCTCGGGTGATCGAGGACCTTCGCGCACAGCCCGGTGCGTTCACGCACATCATCGATCTCTCGTTCGTGAATCCGTTCGACCGTAAGATCACGCTGGAGATCGCCGCTTCGGTGAATCCTCGTGCCACGGTGCTTGCCTCCACCCTTACCGGTACGGCCACGGAACTCGGCCTGATGTCGAACACACCCACGCGCATCGTCGGCATTGGCGTTGTCCCCTCGCTCATGACGACCACCACGCTCATGGAGTACGCACCCGGACTGAACACCTCGGCCGAACACACGGCACGCGCACACACCTTCCTGCAAACGCTGGGCTATACACCCGAACGCGTGGAAGATCGCGTCGCCCTCGTGCACATGCGCGTCCTTGCCACCCTCATCAACGAGGCCGCCTTTGCCGTGATGGAAGGTGTTGCCACACCGGCCGATATCGACCAGGCCATGAAGCTCGGCACCAACTATCCCAAGGGATTGTTGGAGTGGGCGGACGAGATCGGCATTCCCATCGTCACCCTCGTCCTCGAATCGCTTTATCGCGAATACCAACAAGAACGCTACCGCCCGTGCGTGCTCCTCAAGCAATACATGAGGGCAGGCTGGAATGGCAAGGCGGCAGGGAGAGGATTCTACACGTATTGAGCGTGCGCCTCTACATCGACTTCGACGACACCATCTCCATTGGTGATGTGGGCGATGAGCTTGTGCGAACGTTCGGTTCCTTCGAGCCATTGCATACGGAGCTGCATCGCGGCGACTTCACGGTGGCCGAGTATTACCGTCGCGCCGTGGCCACGTTCCGCGCAGATGCCACTCCGGAGTCGATACGCGCGTGGACGTTGAACGTCGAGATCGACCCATCGTTCGTTACGCTCGCTGCGTGGTGTCGGAACAACAACGTCTCGCTTACCGTGGTGAGCGACGGATTCGATATCTACATCGAACCTCTGTTGCAACGCATCGGTCTTGGGGAGCTCGCAGTACACTGCAATCGACTCGTGATGACGGAGAAAGGGTGGACGTTGCAGTTTCCCGGCGCATCGGAATCGTGCTCATGTTTCTGCGCTTCGTGCAAACGCAATGCGTTGTTACGAACGTCGGCGGACGACGATGTGATCATCTACATTGGCGACGGGATGAGCGATACGTGTGCGGCGGAGCACGCCGACGTTGTCATCGCCAAAGGAACACTTGCAGCCTACTGCACGGCGAACGGCATTCCGCATCATCACTTTCGAACACTTGCCGATGCCGTCCACGTCTTGCGATCTGTTGCACAGAAGAATGGATTCCGTCAACGCCGACAAGCCCAACTCGCACGCAAGCGCGCCTTCGAGCGAGAGTAGTTGTTGTTAAACCGACAGGATCAGCGGGAACACAAAGGCCGCGTACACACCGTCGGTTTCCCACCTTGTAGGATCACATCATGACACGAACACTGCAGTTCGCTGCGATCATCTTGATCTCGGCACTTGTTCTTCCTCTCCAGGCCCAACAACCCTCGGCCGATCGCAAGGCCGCCGGTAAAGAACTCCGCACATCGATGCGCACGTGGTTCACTACCTCCGTCTATCCCACGCTCTCCACATGGAAGCGCACGTACGATGCATCGCTGTCCCCCGCCGACCTTTCCACCTTGAACGCCCTTCGCGCCGAGGCTGCGCGATTGCGCTCCACCATGAAGCAGGCCTCAAAGGAAGAGCGCCATGCTGCCATGCGATCCCTCATCGAGCGCGTCAAGCCCATTGCAAAGAACTCCAAGGAATCGCTCACATCGATCTTCACCAACGGCAAACAACAGATCGATACGTGGCGCGCAGAAGCGAAGTCGATCGTCGATCAATGGAAGGCCGCCCATCCCGATGCACAGGCTCACGGTGGCATGCATCACATGAAGGGACTTTTTGGCGGTGATGATGGAACCAAGATGAAACGCGCCACACTGCGCTTCATGCTGTGGGACGGTTCGATCCCCGGTGACGATACGGCAGAAGCCCCACTCTTTGACAACGACGACGTCAATGTCATGTCGCTCTCACCAGCTCCCACCGATCACTCCACGGTGGTCAAGGTGGAAGGGCTGAACGACGGTCCGGCCACCATCGATGTCTACGACATGAACGGCACACTCGTTCGCAGCATCCCTGCCACGGTCGTGGACGGCTCCATCGAACAACGCATCGATGTCAGCACGCTGAATGCCGGCACCTACATGGCCAGCGTCAACACCGAACGCGGCAGACGCACGACGCAACTCGTTGTGCATCGGTAAGATCCCCTCCTCATCCAGAAGAGCCCGCCTCGTCCTTCGATGGCGGGCTTTTCTATGTTCGTTCATTTTGTGTGTTGCAACACACTTTTAATTCCCTATCTTCGTCCTCCACTTGTCACTCGTCACTCATAACTCGTCACTTTACTCGTCACTTGTCACTTGTCACTCGTCACTATGACTAGAATCCTCGCCATCTCCGGCTCCCTTCGCCGCGACTCCATGAACACCAAACTCTTGCGGACGGCACAGACGCTCGTTCCGGAAGGTGTGGTCGTGGAGTTCGCTGACCTTTCCTCCATTCCCATGTTCAACCAGGACGTTGAGTCCGAAGGCATCCCTGCCGCCGTGCAGACCTTGAAAGACCAGATCGCTGCGGCCGACGGAGTGCTCATTGCTACACCGGAATACAGCCGCAACATTCCCGGCATGCTGAAGAATGCGCTGGACTGGGTGTCGCGCGGACCGGTACGTCCACTCGTCGGCAAGCCCATGGCCGTGGTGAGCGCCAGTGGCAGCATCTATGGTGGCATTCGTGCACAGACGGAGTTGCGACAGTTGCTCACGCACCTCAGCGCAGGCGTACTTCATAGTCCGGAGGTCGCCGTCGGTCAAGCAGCTCAGAAGTTCAACGAGCAAGGTGAATTCATCGACGAGGCCGGACTGCGCTTCTACACAACACTCCTTGGCAATCTCCTTCTCAAGATCGAACTTGAACAACGTCTCAAAGCACTTGCATAAGGAATGATCATGTCCACCACACTGTACACGGCCGCTTCGCGCGGTTACAACGATCTTGGCTGGCTCCGTTCATTTCACACGTTCTCGTTCGGACATTACTTCGATCCCGAACGCGTGCATTTCGGTGCGCTGCGTGTGTTCAACGACGATACGGTGATCGGCGGTCGTGGCTTTGGCACACATCCGCACGACAACATGGAGATCATCTCCATCCCGCTCGAAGGAACGCTCATGCATCGCGACAGTATGGGACATGAGCAAGGCTTGCGGCCCGGTGATGTGCAGGTAATGAGCGCGGGCACAGGACTGACGCATTCCGAGTTCAATGGTTCGGCCGATGCCGACCTGAAGTTCCTGCAGATCTGGGTGATCCCGAAACTGCGGAACGTCGAACCTCGGTACGACGAAGTGCATCTCTCAGATGCCGACGGTGCCGGTGCATTTCACACCGTGGTCGGTCCGCAAGGAAGCGGATATCCGCTCTTCATCCATCAAGATGCCTACTTGAGCATCGCTCGATTGGATGCAGGTGTTACGGCAACCTATGTATTGCACAACGAGAAGAACGGCACGTTCACCTTCGTGATCGAAGGTGCCGCATCCGTGAGCGGAAATGCGCTCGAACGACGTGATGCCATCGGTATCACGGATGTTGCGTCGATCGACGTGATCGCATCGGAGCCATCCACCGTGATCACGATCGAAGTGCCCATGCTCTGATCTTCTTCTCAATGGTGATCAACGTCAGCAAAGCGATCCCAGCCACGGTCACATAGGCCCACTGGGTCCAGCCGAGTGGTGCCGTGTGGAACCATGCCTGCATGAAGGGTGCATACGTGTACAGCAGCTGCAACGCCATCATCAACACGGCCGCACCCCAAACGTAGACATTGCTGAAGTAGCCGACCGTGCGCACCGGCTCGACAAGCGTTCTGCACGAGAACACGTAGAACGTACTCATCACCACAAAGGCGTTGGACGAGGCTGTGCGTGCAAGGGCAAGTGACTCGCCTTGCGAGAGCTCGAACAGGAAGATCGAGAACGAGCCAAGCAACAAGAGCAGACCAACGAAGATCGTCCGCAACAACAGTGCACGCGAGAGCAACGGTTCATTCCTTCCACGCGGTCGCTTGCGCATCGCATTGGGCTGCAACGGTTCAAACGCAAGCGGGAGACCGAGGACCACGGCCGTCGTCATATTGATCCAGAGGATCTGGACGGGAAGGATCGGCAAGGCCACGTTCATCGCAATGGCAGCAACGATCACCAAGCCTTCTCCGATGTTCGTCGGGATCGTCCACACGATGAACTTCAGCAGATTGTCGAACACGGTGCGACCTTCTTCCACGGCATGCACGATGGTGATGAAGTTGTCATCCGTGAGCACCATGGCGGCCGCGTCCTTTGCAACATCCGTCCCATTGCGACCCATGGCAATGCCGATGTCGGCCTTGCGCAGTGCGGGCGCATCGTTCACCCCGTCGCCCGTCATCGCGACCACATGACCATCGGCCTGCAGCGCTTCGACCAGACGCAGCTTCTGTTCGGGCGACACGCGCGCGAACACGGCCACGTCGCGCGTGACGGCTGCGAACTCCTCTGCATTCATCGATGCCAGCTCTTTGCCGGTGACGGCAACAAGGGCATCTCCATTCCGTCTGCCCTGCAGTCCTAGTTGTCGCGCGATCGTTGCTGCCGTTGCCGCATGATCGCCTGTGATCATCTTCACGGAGATGCCTGCCTGAATACACTCGGCAATAGCCGCCGTTGCTTCTTCGCGTGGCGGATCCACCATGGCCACTAGACCAAGGAACGTCATTCCCTCTTCGACCATCGATGCATGCAATGCATGCAGTCGCACATCGGAGCGCTTCTCTGCAAAGGCCAATACACGCAGACCACCACCACTCAGTGCCAGCACCGTGTCCATCACGGCATTGCGATCCACCGTTCCGGAACATCGAGCGATCACCGCCTCCACGCTGCCTTTCATGGCCACATAGGACCCTGATCCCTCATCGTGCAGCGTGGCCATGAACTGTTGTTCGGAAGAGAATGGAATGGCGTCGACGTGCGGTCGATCGATCAGTTCGTTCGTGCGCATCATGGAGCACTTCATGCCGAGCACGATGAGCGCGGCCTCGGTGGGATCGCCAATGGCCGCCCATTCGCCATCCACTTTTCGCACATCGCTCGTGTTGCAGAGGATGGCGCTGCGGATCAATGCACGCAATGCCTCGTGCGGTTCCATCACTTC
This sequence comes from Kapaibacterium sp. (SeqCode), assembly GCA_044224925.1. Lineage (GTDB taxonomy): Bacteria > Bacteroidota > Ignavibacteria > Kapaibacteriales > Kapaibacteriaceae > Kapaibacterium. Next base: position 158,302 of record JBGAJM010000003.1, on the reverse strand, counting down.
GCCCTGTGCATCGATGATGCTTCCTTCCGGCAGATACCCCGTGCCGCTCACGACCAGTACTTCATTACCCGTGAACACATTCACCACGGTCATTTGATTTTGCGTGAGGGTACCGGTCTTATCGCTGCAGATCACCGTCGTGCTTCCCAGTGTCTCAACAGCAGGAAGCTTGCGAATGATGGCGCGACGTTTGGCCATGCGTGCGACACCAATGGCGAGGATGATCGTCACGGCGGCCGGGAGTCCTTCCGGAATGGCTCCAACACTCAATGCTACGGCGGCAAGGATCATGTCGACCAAGGCCTCGCCACGCAGCAAGCCCACCGTCATTGTGACGGCGGCGAGCGCAAGGATGCCGATAAGGAGTCGACGGGAGAATTGTTCAATGGTCTGCGTGAGCGGCGTGGTCAGCGAGACGGTGTTGGCAAGAAGGACGGAGATCGTGCCCACTTCTGTGTGAGCACCTGTTGCGACCACCACACCAACGGCCGTTCCGGCCACAGCGATCGTTGACGCATAGGCCATGTTGGTACGATCTGCAAGCACGGCATCGGTAACGATCGGCGTCGTGCCCTTCTCAACGGCCACGCTCTCACCCGTGAGCGCCGCTTCGGCGATCATGCATTCGTGCACACGAAGCAGTCGCAGATCGGCCGGGATCTTATCACCAGCTTCGATCTCGACGATATCGCCCGGCACAAGCTCGGTACTCGGGATGCGAAGGCGCACACCCGTGCGGATCACGGAGCAATCAGTACCAATGCTCGACGAAAGTGCCGTGAGCGCTTGCACGGCCTTGCCCTCTTGCACAAATCCGATGATGGCATTCAACAACACCACGCCGATGATCACCCCTGCATCGGTGATGCCACCGAGTGTCGCCGACACGCCACCGCTCACAAGCAGGATGATGATGAGCGGATTGTTGAATTGCTGCAGGAAGCGAAGGAGTGAGGAAGGCGGAGGGGCATGCGGGAGAACGTTCGCACCGTAGCGTGTTCGCCGACGGAGCACATCGTCCTGGTCGAGGCCGCTTGCAGGATGAACGTCGAATGCTCGAATGACCTCGTCGACCGATCGTGCATGCCACGGCATTGTTGACGATACCGATCGGTCATCACTGTTCATAATGGGACTCCAACTGATGCATTGATGGCATCGTCGAGCAGCAGTGCGTGCACGGCATTCATGTCCATGTACAAGATCCTGTCCTCCGTTGCAAACGGCACACGCGTGCGGATGCAGGCGATCACGCGCTCCAGTGGTTCACTCGATGTGAGCGGACGGAGGAGGTCGATGCCTTGGGCGGCGCAGAGGAGCTCGATAGAAAGCACACGCTCGATGTTCTGCACGATACGCCACAGCTTGCGAGCGCCGATACTGCCCATGGAGTTGTGATCTTCTTGATTGGCCGACGTGGGAATACTATCCACTGACGCCGGATGAGCATACACTTTGTTCTCGCTCACCATCGCCGCGGCCGTGTACTGAGCGATCATCATGCCGGAGTGCAGTCCGCCGTTTGGAGTGAGGAATCGTGGCAGTCCTCCAAGTGCATGGTTCACCATGCGCTCGGTACGACGTTCCGAGATGCTTGCCAATTCAGCGATGGCAATGCCGAGGAAGTCCAGAACAAGCGCAACGGGCTGACCGTGAAAATTCCCGCCTTCGACGTGCGTGTCATCATCAGCAAAGATGAGCGGGTTGTCGGTGGCAGAATTCATCTCGCGCTCGATCACCGAGGCACAGTATTCCACGGTATCACGCGTGGCACCGTGAACCTGAGGCATACAGCGCAACGAGTAGGCGTCTTGCACCTTATCGTCGCCCTCGCGATGCGATGCTCGAATGGAGCTGCCATGCATGAGCGTACGAAGGTTGCGTGCGGAACGAAGCTGACCTGGATGAGGACGTGCTTCGTGCAAGCGTTGATCGAATGCATTGTCGGTTCCGCGCAGTGCATCGGCGGACAACGCACCGGCGATATCGGCTGCATCGCACAACCGTCGTGCACGTTGCACGGCCAACGCGCCATAGGCGCACATCATTTGCGTGCCGTTGATGAGGGCCAGGCCTTCCTTGGCAGCAAGACGAACAGGCTCGATGCCATGCTCGCGCAACACATCGGCGGCCGGTCGACCGTTGATCTCTCCCTTGCCGATCAGCGCCAAGGCCAGATGGGCCAATGGTGCGAGGTCTCCGCTACTACCAACACTGCCTTGTTCAGGAATGGTCGGCGTGATGCCGGCATTGATCATGGCGATCAGTGTTTCGAGCGTGGACAGGCGAATACCCGACAGTCCTTTGGCCAATGCATTCACACGTAAGATCATCATGGCGCGCACAACGGCGTCGGGCAATGGATCGCCCATGCCGGCGCTGTGACTGATGATCAGATTCTCTTGCAGGTGTTCAACGTGCTCTGTTGGAATGAAGACGTTGGCGAACTCGCCAAAGCCCGTGGTCATTCCATACACGATGCGCCCTTCGGCGATCCATCGCTCGACGGCATCGCGTGCCGATTGCACACGTTCGCGTGATCCGGGTGTGAGGCCGATCTGTGAGGTTGGATCGAGGGCGGCCGCGGCCAGCGTATCGATCCCGAGTGAGGATCCGTCGAGATAGAGCATCTGCGAAATTACAACGCAGGCCCGAGCGCTTCGAGGAATTCCTGAATGTTGGCATTCGCTGCCAGACCGAGCTTGAGACGGATGGACCTCCGGTGCTTCTCAATGGCACGTGTGGTCACGCATTGCACCGTGGCGATCTGCGAAATGTTCAGACCGGCATGGATGTAGATACAGATGCGCACTTCAGTGACCGAAAGCTCCGGATAGTTCTTCCGGAGCTTTCGGGAAAAATCACTGGTGTATTCCTGCACCTGCTGCTCAATGGCAGTAAGGCGATCGAAGTCTCGGATCGTCGACCTGATTTCGCGCGGCAATTCTGCCAGCTCGGCAAGGATCTCCTTCGGCGATTGGAATCGCAGATCGTCCAGCTTGTCGGCGATCGTCAACAGGAACTCGCGTTTCCGTTGAATGTGCAGGGCTAGTAATAAGCGGTCGTCGCTCATTTTTTCTTGTTATTGGTCGGACCTTTGATCAGGGAGCTCCACGAATATTCCTGCGGGATGGCGCGCCCTTGCTTGGCGCAGTCGATCAGGAATGTGGCCGTGGTATCGAGCACCCATTCGAAGTTCTCTTCTTGGACGGAGGACCGCTCTGCATCGGGTGCGCAGTTCAGATAGTCGATGGCATACGGAATACCGTCGCGCACGGCGAACTCGATGGTGTTGAAGTCGTAACCGAGCATCGTGCAAATGCGCAGACAGAGGTCCTTCAGCGTGGCCTCCATGGCAGGCGACAGTGTGAAGTCGGCCTGATAGCGCAAGTGATGCGGATTGCGCGGCTCATACGGCATGATGTGCACGTACTTGCGTCCGATGCAGTAGCAACGATAGTATTCCGTGAACTCGATGCCCTCTTGCAAGGTCATCACGATGTTCGAGGTCTCTGCATAGGCCGCAAAGAACTCGTCGACGTTGTTCACTTTATAGACATGCTTCCAACCGCCGCCATCGTAGGGCTTCAGATAGGAAGGGAAGCCAACGTAGTCGAAGATCTCTTCCCAGTTCAGCGGGAACATCAGGTTGCGGAACGATTCCCCCGTCGTATCGGGTGGGTTCTCCTTGCTGGGCAGCAGCACCGTCTTCGGCACCGGAATGCCGGCCTTATGGGCAATGGCATAGTTGAAGAACTTATCGTCGGCACTCCACCAGAACGGATTGTTGATGATGCGCACACCATTCAGGGCGGCCACCTTCAGCATGGCGCGATAGAAGGGCACATCTTGCGAGATCCGGTCCAGGATCACATCATATTCGAACAGCTGGTCCAAGGTGATGCCACCGATCTTGACGAATTCGGCCATGACGCCCTGATCGCGACTATTGATGGCCTCGACCAAGGCCGGTGGGAAGGTTTGTTCCATGCCGAACAGCAAGCCGATCTTTTTCATCGTTACCCCAGTGAAATGCGAGAAAGCGCAGTTGGAAATCGTGTGTGGGAGGTGGTGCGAATATAGGCAGGATGGTCACTCGCCAAGGTAGGTGCGAACCTTGAGCAGATCCATCTGAGACGTTGCCGTTGTGTAGGCAGCAAAGGTGGGGTCGGAGCCGAGCCAATGCCCAAGATTCACGTACAGGCCGCGCCCGATCTGCTCTTCGACGGCCACGTGCCGGTGCCCCATCACCACCACGTCGTAGCCCTCGGCGATACGTGCTGCGGCAAAATCACGTATGCCATCCGTGGCGCCATACTCCTTCTTGTCCGTGTATTCCCTGCTGCCTTCCGACGTGCCCGAAGCAAGGCCGATGCCGAGGTCGGGGTGCAGCACGCGGTAGATCCATTGGGCCACGGAATTCCGCAGAACGGAGCGCAGGAGCAAATAGCCAACGTCGTTATGCGCCTTCCCGTCGCCATGCGAGATGTAGAACCGCTTCTCGCCCAACTGCACGTCCACATCGCCGGTGATCACGCCAAGGCCCAGTTCCTGTTCGAAGTAGGTGTAATGACCGAAGTCGTGATTCCCCATCAGATATGTCATCGGGACGCCGGCATCGCGAAGGTCGTGGAGGGCGGCAAGGGTGCGCACATGGCGGCGGGGCACCACGGTCTTATAGTCGAACCAGTAGTCGAACAGGTCGCCCACGATAAAGAGATGCGCCGCGTCGTTCGCCATTCGGTCCAGCAGTCGCAACAGCAGTCGCTCCCGCTCTCGGTCCGCCTCCGGACGTCCGAAACCCAGATGGACATCGGAGAGGAAGTAGACCACGGGTCCGCGCGTCAGATCAAGACGGAGAGATGTAAGGGAAACAACCGGTTCAAGCATATGCCGACGAAAATATGCCCCTTTCCCCTTTCCTCTCTCACTTTCCTCCTTCACCTGTATCTTTGTTCGCAATGAATCCCTCTCTTCGCAAACGTGTGACCACTCGCAGAGTGATCGAAATGAAGCGGGCCGGCGAGCCGATCGCCTGCTTGACGGCCTATGATGCCATGACGGCAGCGCTGTTCGATACGGCCGGCATCGATGTGATCCTCGTTGGCGATTCCGTGGGGAACGTCGTCCAGGGTCACGAGACCACGCTTCCGGTCACCCTCGAACACATGATCTACCACACCCAGGCAGTGATGCGTGGGAATCACCATGCCTTGATCGTCACGGACATGCCCTTTATGTCGTACCAGGTCACCCCACAAGAAGCCTTCCGCAATGCGGGAAGGATCATGAAGGAGGCAGGGAGCGGGGCGGTGAAGCTCGAGGGTGGACAGCGTGTGCTGGATGCCGTGCGGATGATGACGGAAAGCGGCATCCCTGTGATGGGACACCTGGGGCTCACGCCACAGAGCATCCATCAGTTCGGCTCGTACAAGCAACGCGGCACGTCGGAAGAAGAAGCAGATGCGATCAAGCGCGATGCCGTGGCGTTGCAAGAGGCCGGAGCCTTTGCTGTGGTACTCGAGAAGATCCCTGCAACCCTTGCCGCAGAGGTCACTTCGTTGGTGGATATCCCGACGATTGGCATTGGTGCCGGCAGTGCGTGCGACGGACAGATCTTGGTGTGGACCGATATGTTGGGCATGAGCACGGAATTCCGTCCGCGATTCGTTCGCCGCTATGCAGAGCTGCACGACGTGATCACGTCGGCCGTGGCCGCCTATGTGGACGATGTGCGCGAGCGACGCTTCCCAGACACAGAGGAAAGCTATTGATGCGCTTTCTGTTGTGGGCTGGAACGTTGTGCACGATGTCGGGACTCTTGGCGTGCACATCACAACCAACGATCTCCGATCCGTCGCAAGTGGTGTTCCCGGACAGTGCGGTGAGCTATCGCGCCACGGTGCAGCCCTTCATGACGGTAACGTGTGCGTTCTCGCAATGCCATGGCGAGGTGAACCCTGCCGGCGGCGTGCGATTGAATGATTACACGGGGATCATGTTCAGTCGTGGTAATCTTGCCGTTCCCGGCAAACCGGACGAGAGCCTGATCATTCAGGTCCTCGACAAACGGATCGCCCACGCCGCAAGCGTGCTCGACCGTGTGAATGCGAACCACTATGCCGGAATGCGTCGTTGGATCACCGAAGGCGCATTGAACAATTGAGAACACAGAATTTTCTACGGAGCAATACATGAAGTCTCTACGATCGTTGGCCCTCCTTGCCACCCTCGCCCTCTTCGTGGTATCGTGTGCAAAGCATGGCACACCAACGCCGGTGGACGGACTCACGGTGTACACGGATCAAGTGCGCGATTTTTCGGTGAAGACGCCAACGGGCTGGTTCACACAGAAGGTACCCGGCGAACTGATCGTGGTGCACTCTTCGAAGGAAGCGGCACGTCGATTCATGAGCTATGGCAAAGGCCCGGCCGGCTGCAAGATCGAGTATCGCGTGATCCGATTGGACTCAACACGCACCATCGACACGGTGATCCAGCGCAGCAAGCTGGAGTTCGAAGACAATCTTCAGCGCGGCACGGTCACGTCAACGACGTTCGCCGGCTCGCCCGCCAAGAAGCTCACGCTGGAGTTCGAGCAAGAGGATGGGACCTTCAAGTCGGAAGCGTACTTCGTGCAGAAGGACTCCTTAGTAACGGTGTTGTACTTTGGCGCCTTTGGTGGAACCTATAAAGACTATGCGTCGACGTTCGACGAGATCCTGAAGTCGGCAACGATCGCCAAGGACCGTCCAAAGGTGGAAGTGAAGAAAGATACGGCTGCACCACGCGGACCCGAGCCTCCGTCCGACACCTTGCGCAACTACAGTGCTCCCGAGTTCTCGATGGATATTCCACAGAACTTCCAGGGCATGAAGTCGACATCGGCCGGAGTGATCTCGTCGGTGAACATGGTGGGCTCCCGCCTCGACTGCAACATTCAGGTGGATGTCTTCGATGCATCGAAGCAGAACAACCTGGACAAGATCATCGAGCAGAACAAGGCCAAGTATGGCACTTCGCCGAACTCCACCACGCTTGGCGGACAGAAGGCAGCCTACTTCTCGTATGGTGGCGGACAGGTATCGAGTCGAGCCTACTTCACGGTCAAGGGCAACCGCATGTTCCGTGTCACCGTGAACGTCTACAAGCCAGACCAAGGCGTGTATCAACCGATCTTCGACAAGTGTCTTGGCTCCTTCAAAATGAAGTGATGTTCCTCACAGCGATGTAACGAAAAACGCCTCGTCGGTCTTTACTGGCGAGGCGTTGTTCATTTCGCATATTTGCCTCTGCCGCTCATTCACCATGTTCTCGAAGATGCATCACCACGTACGTCGTATTCTCGTCGGCCTTTTGTTCTTGTGCTCCGCCGCCTCGCTCTCTGCCATTCCGCAATTCTCGCTGATCAGCGGCAATCGTTGTTCCGGATGTCACGTCAACGTGCAAGGCTCCGGACTCCGCACCAACCTTGGTTGGTATTCCTACATGGATGTGAGCATGATCCCGCGCGAAGGCAGCTTTCTGAGCGGTCTCTACGCCGGCGATGAATCGAATCAGTTTCTCGACGATAAGCTCACGTTGGGAATGGACGTCCGCATACAGAACACGCGTTCGTTCTATGATTCGGCCGCACCTCGCACCACGTTCCCTATGCAGGCCAACATCTATGCCTCCTATGACTTCGCAAAGGAGTTCATGGTGGAAGGGTCGTTCAATTTCGCCGCTTTGCGCAAAGCACCGAACTCCACCGAAGTGGTGCGATATCCCGGACAGCGTGCCGGAACACTGAGCGCCATCTTCAAGCCAAGCGACTCACTTCCCATGCTACGTGTTGGCTTCTTCCGTCCGGCCATCGGTCTACGCTGGGACGATCACACGGCCTTCACGAACTCGTATGTGACGGGCTCATCCCGTCAGGCCTTGGTCGCACCGATGTGGGCAGAGTATGGTGCAGAGATCAGCTACGAATCGTTGAAGTGGCTCACGGTGCAGGCCGGTGTGTTCGGATCGTCGGGACTCTCCGAGCTCAAGTTCAGCGATGGGAAGGATCTCTACGCTGCCTTCTCCGGCAATGCGCCAACCTACACGGCACGCGTGATGGTGTGGCCCCGTGCCTTCGACGATAAGATCAACATGTTCGTCGGGGCCTCGGGTCTTGTGAACTACAATCTTGGAATGGTGAACGCATGGGCAGGTGTGGGGCTCACCGACTGGCTCGCCCTGCAGGCGGAGTTCATGCATCTGGATCGTGTGGGCGTCCTCCAGGCCAACAACATCACGGCCGAACTCATGGTGCAGGTATGGTCTCCATTGCTCCCGTATGTGCGCTATGAACATGGCGAGACAAGGCGTGCGCAAGTGGCAGACCTTGCAACCGTGAACAGCATCATTCTCGGCGCACAGCTCTTCCCCATCCCCTATGTCGAGATCCGTCCGGAGTATCGCATTTGGGACACAGCGCTTCCGGGCTACACATCACGCTGGAACGTACAGCTCCACATCTTCTATTGAGGTAGACCATGCTCTGGAAACTCATCATTGCTTTGTCGTGCGTGTCCATTCTTGCCGGTGGCATTCTCTGGATCAAGGACGGCGCCATTCTCTTCCCGCACGATCGTGAAGAAGTGCGCACCACCGTCACCGATCCGCTCTTCGGCACCACCAAGGAAGAGATCACGTGGAGATCGGTTGAACCCAAGTTCGGCTTGCTTCCGCAGGGCACGGACCTGGTCGACATTCCACGCTCCTACATCTTTGTCGTGGGCGCAAGCGGCGCCTTCATCCTGCTTGCATTGATCATCCGCAAACGTCAACGAAACCAATCTGTCTAGAACATGAAGAATGAACATCATCACGACTGCTCGGCATCCCGTCGGGACTTTCTCTGCAGATCTGCTGCGGTTGGAGCGGCCATCCCCTTCATCACGATCTCATCGCTGATCGTTGCCTGCGAGAAGCAGGAAGGATCACCGACGAATCCGGGCGTCTTCGTGACCGTGGACATCACCACGATCCCGGAGTTGGCCACGGCACCGAGCATCATCCTGACGAGCATTTCAGGGTTGAACAGCGGAGACCCGGTCTTCATCTCTCGCGTCACCACAACGTCGTTCAACGTCTTCACAGGCATTTGCACACATAGCGGCAATCCGATCAATCCTCCGGATGCTTCGATAGCGCGCCTCGAGTGTCCGTTCCATAACGCCGAGTTCTCGAAGACCGATGGAACCGTACAGAAGCAGCCGACATCTGGTTCTGCTCGCAACCTTCCCACCTTTGTCTCTTCCTTCGACGCAGCGAAGAACATCCTGTCGATCACACCCTGATGCAGATGCTCGACCTTGCCTTCGATGCTGTTGTTGAACGCGGGAAACATCTCTCGTCGGTCCTCGCAGCACTCTTCGCTCAGATCAAACCGGATCAGGAAGAGGCAACGGCCATCCGACATGAGCTCTATCGTCGCGTGCGCGCACTTGGCATGCCAACGTTCTTGCGCACACGTATCGAGGATGCCTACGGTCCGTCCGTTGCCGAGGCCATCATTGCTGCAAGCATGCAGGACGCACCGGTCTTCATCCGACCGAACACATTGCGTGCATCGGCGGCCGATGTGCAACGTGCACTTCCCGGCTCCATCCTTCGTACCGATTTCGGATTCGAGGCGCTCGAGATCCCCGAACCCTACGGTCTCTTTCGCACGCAAGCATATCTCGATGGTTGGTTCGAGCAACAGGACCTTGCCTCGCAACGCGTGTCGATCACGCTCCGCCCGCAGCCCGGCATGCGCGTCGTGGATGCCTGTGCCGGCGCGGGTGGCAAGTCGTTGCATATCGCTGCTCTCATGAAGAACACCGGTCGCATCATCGCCCTCGATGTGGCCGAAGACAAGCTCAATACATTGCGGAAACGCGCCGCGCATGCCGGTGTGTCGATCATCGATGCACGACCGATCATCTCCACCAAGATCATCAAACGATTGGCCGATTCGGCGGATCGCGTGTTGCTCGACGTGCCATGCACCGGAACGGGTGTGCTCCGACGTAACCCCGACATCATGATCCACATGAGCGAAGCGTCGCTGCTGGAACTGCAAGAGATCCAGGCCGACATTCTTCGACGTCATGCACGCAGTGCAAAGCCCGGTGGTTTGGTCTGCTATGCGAACTGCAGCGTGTTGCCCGACGAGGGACGTCTGCAGGTACAGCGGTTCCTACGCGAAAGCGGCAACGCCTTCACCCTTCTGGAAGAGTGGCAGACATTGCCGCATGAAGTGGATTGCGACGGATTCTACGTTGCGCTCATGCAACGATCATGAGACGAGATAGCGCATCAGTTTGCGCTTCGCCACCGGCAGGATGGTGGCCTCGAACGAAAAGTCCAGGTCTGTATCGCAGATGAACGTTGCCGGATTCGGCAGCTCCTTGTTCACGGCCACAAGCTCCAGCTTCACATCCTCCGGAGCACGCAGTACCGTATCCTCGTTGAGCGTGTCGATCTCCACCGTGCGCATGGCACGATACTGTTCATCCTCTGCGGTGAACAGCGACAGTTCATACCGCAACACATGGAACAACTGCACACGATGTTCGGGTATGAGCACATATCCTTCGTCGCGATACAGCGGCACGATCCCCACTTCACCGATCTTCATGTGCTCGTTCACAAACTCATACATGGCCGCCCCTTCCTCCTTCAGCGCCTTCAAACGCGGAAGCGCCCAGGTGATCAGGGCGAACATCTTTTCGACAGACTCCGAGTCGGCGGCCACCGTATCGAAGATCAAGGCGTTCTTCTCAAGGTCCACACCCTTGAGCGTTCGTGGTGCATGGGTACGGAACTGCTCGCCCAATCGCACGATGGTCTCGAGCATGTTCGTCAGCTCCACCACATTGGCAAGATCCGGATACAGCTTGCTGTGCCGAAGGTTCTGGGTGGTGGTGTGGAGGGCGGCAAGGATGCGATACTGACCCGCTTCTACGTCAGTGCCAGCCTTGGTGAAGAGCTCAAGATCAAGTGGGGTCATTGGATCCTCCAGATTGGGTCGTGATACACCTTCATAACAATTCTCCCTCCAACTTTGTTACATTTCGGTCATGCACACACTGTACCTCTCGCTCTTCCTCGCCTTCTTCGTCGTCACAACGCAAGCTCAACAATGGCAACTCGGCTCGCATGCGAATGGCATCACGGACATCACGTCGGTGCCAGGCACGCCGACGTTCGTCACCATCGGCAACGACGGCGTCCTGCATTCGTGGCATGAACGAACCGGGGTTCCCATTGCAACGAAGGCACTCTCGATCGACCCTTCGCCGATCGGAAGTTACTTCATGCCGCTCTTGTATGCACGCACCGATAGCGCACTGCTCTATGTGGTCACGGCCCAGCGTGTGACCTGCGTACAAGCTGACCTGAGTGCCGTGGCGTGGACGCTCGATCTCGAACAGGGATCGTTGCAGGACCTTGGGATGACGACGGTGATCACCGACACGATGATCTATCAGGACCAGATCCTTTCCACCGTCTTCATCGACCTTCGCACCGGCGTTCGCACAACATCGTCCGTGGGCGGCCTTCCGCAACCGGCGCTGGCAAGTTGCCTGCGCGTTGTTGCCGATAGCGTGTTCCGTGTTCGCTATGACGATGGAGTTGTTCTCGACACCTTCGTGATGCCAAAGACCATCAAGGCCTTCGATGCAACGCCGAGCGGCACGTTGATGGCCGTGGCCACGGATGAGCGTATGTACGTTCTCGCGGCCGACTCTCTGCGCGTGATCGACAGTATTGCCGTTCCGAACTACTTCGGTGAGAAGATCTTGATCTCGCCCACAGGAGGTCGTGTGGTGAACGCTCGCGGGATATTGTGGAATCGCTCCACCAAGACGAAGTACTCCTTCGATAACGACGACAATGCACCATCGTCCGATCTGCTCACCCACATTGCATGGTCCACGAACGAGAGCATCGTGAGCGGTGTGGCCAAGCTGCCGTGTTCGAATGGCATGGCATGCAAGGGTGGATGGATGACGATCTTCAGTGCCGACAACGGGACCATCCTTGCCCATCCCATTGGAACCGTTGGCACGTCGTTCGATGCATCGATCACGGATGATGGCACCTACACCGTGCTCGCATCCACCGGACTCGTTTCGTTACGTCGCGTTGTTGACGGTCGCGTGGTCTTGAACCGCTGGCCTCTGTCGACGCAGATGTTGGGTGGCGCAACGTCGCCCACGGCCCAGTACGGCATGTACGTGCATTTCGATGCCGACACGGGAGGCATCGATCCGATCCCCATGACAACGCTCCTTGCCCCCTCCCCGTCGCAGGCCACCATTACATTCTCGGTTCCTGTTACCACACCAGTCTCGCCGCTCTTCGTGACGGACCGCATGACGTTCACAACGAATGCCACCTACATCGTTGATGTTCTCAATGGAATGCTGCGCGTGGTGAATGTTGCAACGAGTGCTCAGTCGGACCTTTCCGTGCAGGCGCGCGCTGTCATTCGATGCAGTGGCTCTGTGGTGGCCACCATGGTGGGCAGGTCCACGGTGAGCATCATCGATTGCGCATCGCTGCAGAATGTGGGCGGATTCACACTTGCCGATTCCGTGGTCGCCATTGCTACCGTTCGCGGCACATCATGGCTCGTAGCCACAACGGCAACGCAACACGTTGTGTACGACATGGCCACGAAGGTGGCCATCGACACCGTCGACCTTGGTGTGGACGATGCAGGAAAGGCTCTTCGCACGAAGCACTTCATCGAGAAGACCGGCGTGTATGTCACGTCGCACATGCTCGCACCCGAATCGCACGAGCTCATTGCCACACGTCTTCGTGATGGCGTTGTCATCCGTCGCGGCGACACCGTGCACACCGATGTTGCCGATCTCTGCGTGTCGCCCAACGGATTCGCCATCGTCGTCGTTGCATCCGATGGTCGCGTGACAACGACGCGAGGATTCACGGGGATCGACACACTTGTTGTCGACACCACCACCACGGCCATCGCGGGCGAACCGATCGAAGCCGATGCCGTGATCTCCATCGCCCAAGGCATCCTCCATGTTCGGTCCATCGATGCCACGCCTGTGCGCGTAGATGTGGTCGACGTGGTCGGACGCATCCTGCACAGCGCCATGGCAGAAGAACACTCGGTCTCCCTTGCCGCATTCCCACACCAAGCCCTGTATGTGCGCGTCATTGGTCGCACCCGATCATGGACGCAATCGATCATCGCACCATAGTCATCTTCGACGGGGTCTGCAGTCTCTGCAATGCCTCGGTGGATCTTCTGATCCGCGCCGATAAAACGTCGTCGATCCTCTTCGCCTCCCTGCAAAGCTCGGTGGCGAAGAAGCTCCTTGCCGACCATGGCGTGCATGATGAGCCGGATTCCATCATGGTCTTCCACAATGGTCAGATACTGACCGAGAGTCAGGCCGTTTTGGCCTTGCTGACCTTCCTGTCCTTCCCCTGGCCCCTGTTGGGCGTGATCCGCCTCGTCCCGCGCTTCCTGCGAGACCCGGTCTACCGGCTCATCGCCCGAAACCGGTACCGGTGGTTCGGGAAACGGTCCACCTGCCGGGTACCCACGCCCGAGGAACGGGCACGCTTCCTCGATGCTCCCTGACATGCTCGGCTAGTATTTATCCCCAATTCGTCCTATCTTTGTGGCCCTTTTGTCGGTTACCTCCTAATGGAGTTCTATGAGCACCTACATCGTCAATCCAGTTGAAGTCCGCGCAGATGAGTCCTCCAAGGGAAGCATCTACAAGTCGATCGTTGCCATGGGCATGCGCTCACGACAGATCAACGATCAGATCAAGACGCAGCTCACGGAGCGTATGGCAGATGTGATCGTCGACACGGAAGAGACCGATACTCCGAACTACGATCAGATCGCGATCAGCCGCGAGTTCGATTCGATCCCGAAGCCCACCTTCCTCGCCATGCGCGAGAAGATGGATGGTAAGATCCACGTCAAGATGGGCGAAGTGCCCGTTCCAACGCAGGAATAACGTTTCCAACGCAACCACTTCGAGCCATCCGGTCATACCGCGATGGCTCGTCTTTTTTATGAACGTTCTTCTGGCCATCACCGGTAGCATCTCGGCGTACAAGACGCCGTGGCTTGTGCGCGACCTCCGTCGTGCCGGCCACAGTGTGCGCATCGTGATGTCGACGTCGGCAACGCACTTCGTTGCACCGCTGGCACTCGAGAGCGTCTCGATGCAGCCGGTGATCGTCGACCCGTTCGATCCGACCATTCAAGACCGCGGCTCGTGGCATGTGCATCTGGCCCGCTGGGCCGATGTGATGCTGATCGCCCCGTGTTCGGCCTCGACCCTTGCCCGTCTTGCCAACGGACTGTGCGATTCGGCCGTGATGACCGTGGCCTGCTCACTACCGTCCACCACGCCGCTCTTGGTCGCTCCGGCCATGGACACCGACATGTGGCAGCACACGGCCGTGCAGCGCAACGTGCAACGCATCCAACACGATGGTGTCATCATCATCCCTCCCGAAGAAGGCGAGTTGGCGTCAGGGTTGCAAGGGGCAGGGCGGCTTGCCGAGCTTGCTACGATCGTTGACGCCGTTTCGCGCGTGCACACGGAGCACACCACAGAACGAACGATCCCAACTGCAACGCATCCGAACGGATTCGCCGGCGCGCGTGTGGTGATCACAGCAGGACCAACGCACGAGGCCATCGACGATGTTCGCTACATCGGCAATCACTCCACCGGCACCATGGGCTTTGCCCTTGCCGAGGCGGCGCGAGATCGCGGAGCCCTTGTGACGCTGATCGCAGGTCCCGTCAGTCTCCCCACACCTCTCGGCGTCGAGCGCATCGATGTGACGAGTGCACGCGAGATGTATGAGCGAACGATGGAACATGCGGACCACGACGTGGCCATCTGTGCAGCGGCCGTGGCCGACTTCATGCCGGTGGACCGCGTTGCGGGAAAGATCAAGAAGGACGCACTCGCACCAACGGAACACACAACGATCACGCTTCAACGCACACCCGACATCCTTGCAGCCCTTGGCGCACAAAAGCAAGCGCAACAGGTGGTGGTGGGCTTTGCACTTGAGAGCACGAACCTTGTCGACTACGCAACATCGAAGCTCGAACGCAAGAACGCCGACATGATCGTGGCGAATCTTGCGGGAGGTCTGCGCAGCGGCTTCGGAACAACAGACAACACGATCACCATCATCACCCGATCGGCACCGCCGGAATCCTTCCCACCAATGCCGAAGGCGGCATGTGCGAATGTGATCCTCGATGCGATCGAACGACTTCTTCCTACCTACGATCTGTAACGGCCCTTCATAGTGATAACACTCACGAACATTTCTGTCGACCTTGGGAACCGCATGCTCTTCAGCGGCGTGTCCTTCCTGATGCAACGCGGTGAGCGCATCGGTCTTGTGGGCCGCAACGGCGCCGGCAAGAGCACGCTCTTGCACATCATTGCCGGCGAGCGCAAGGCGTCGTCGGGCGAGATCGCCAAGCAGACGGGCGCCACCATTGGCTTCCTCTCGCAGGACCTTACGCTCGACGTGTCGTTCACGCTTCGCGAAACGGCCATGCAGGCCTTCGACGAAGTGCTGGCATTGCAAGCGCGCATGGACGCCATGCATCACGAGATCATGACGCGCACGGACTACGAGTCCGACGACTACATGCGACTCTTGCAAGACCAACACGATGCGCACGATCTCTTCGAGCGCAAAGGCGGATCGACCATGCATGCCGACATCGATCGGATCCTCACCGGTCTTGGCTTCATGCCGGCCGAGTTCGACAAACCATTGGCTCAGTTCAGCGGCGGATGGCAGATGCGTGCAGAACTGGCGAAGCTCCTGCTCCGTCAGCCCGACTGCTTGCTGTTGGATGAGCCGACCAATCACTTGGACATCGATTCCGTGCAATGGCTCGAAGACTTCCTGCGCAACTATGATGGCGCTGTTGTTCTCGTCTCGCACGATCGAACCTTCCTCGACACGATCACGAAGCGTACCATCGAGATCACGCGCACCAAGATCTTCGACATCCCGGCGCCCTACTCCCTTTACGAAGAGATCCGCACCGAGCGCATGGAACTGCAACGTGCCGCAGCTGCCAACCAGCAACGCGAACGCGAGCGGATCCAGAAATTCGTGGACCGATTCCGCTACAAGGCCTCGCTTGCCACACGTGTTCAGTCGCGTATCAAATCGCTCCAACGTTTGGAAGAGGTCGAGATCGACGACGAGGACACGGCATCACTTCGCTTCCGCTTCCCGAACGCTCCGCGCAGCGGACGTGTGGTGGTGGAGTGTGTGGGAGTCGTCAAGAACTACGGCGAAAAGAAGGTCCTCAAGAACGTGAACTTCGTTCTCGAGCGCGGAGAGAAGATCGCCTTCCTCGGAAAGAACGGCGAGGGCAAGTCGACGATGAGCAAGATCATCGGTGGACTCGAAACCCTCACCTCCGGCGAGCTCATCATCGGTCACAACGTTTCCATCGGATATTACGCACAGCATCAGGCCGAGCTCCTTGGCGGACACAACACCGTGCTGCAAGTGATGGAGAATGCTTCGCCGCCCGAAATGCGTCCACGCCTCCGTTCGCTCCTTGGTGCCTTTCTCTTCAGTGGCGACGATGTGAACAAGAAGGTCGCTGTCTTGAGCGGTGGTGAGAAATCTCGCCTTGCTCTTGCTCGCCTCCTTCTCCAACCATACAACCTTCTCATCCTTGACGAGCCCACCAACCACTTGGACATGCTCGCCAAGGAAGTACTCAAGCAATCGCTCATGGATTACGACGGGTCGATGATCGTGGTCAGTCACGACCGCGACTTCCTCGACTCGCTCACCACCAAGGTGGTCGAGTTCCGTCACGGCAAGCTCCAAGAATTCCTTGGCGATGTGGACGATTACCTCAGAGAGGTGCGGGAGGGAAGAAGGGCGGAGGTGAAAGTGACGAGTGACGAGTTACAAGTGACAAGTAAAGTGACGAGTAAAGTGACGAGTGACGAGTTACAAGTGACGAGTAAAGTGACAAGTGAGAAGAAGCCGCTTGCGGGTGATGCGAAGAACGAAGCAAAGAAACTTGCCAAGCGCTTGTCGGAGATCGAAGGGCTTGTTGACACCTACGAGAAAAAGATCTCCGAACTCGACCTTGCGCTTGCCGATGGCGATCTGTACAAGGACGTTCCGAAACAGAATGCCATCCTTGCAGACCATGCCGAAACGAAGAACAAGCTCGATACGTTGTTGACCGAATGGACCACCATTACAGAACAACTCGAAGGCCTTCATCAATGAAGTTCATTCTGACCGTGGCAACGTTCACGTTGCTTGCACTGCACCTCTCCGCACAAGGATTCGATAACCGTCGCACCGTAACGGTGACGGGAGAAGCCGAGACTCGCGTTGTACCCGACCGTGCTTCCATCACCCTTGGAGTGGAGACCGAGGGTAACGTCGTGGCCGACATCAAGCGCGACAACGACAAGAAAGTGCGCGCCATGCTCAAGTCCATTCAGGCCATCGGCATCCCGGAGAAGGACATTCAAACAAGTCAGCTCTCCATCGAGCCGCGCTACAACTACAAGCAGGATGGAACGCGCGACTTCCTCGGATACGTGATGCGCAACACCATCTACGTGTGGATCAAGGACCTCACCAAGGTGGATGCCGTGATCGGCGCCAGCGTGGACCAGGGTTCCAACGTGCTCAACAACATCGAGTTCAATTTCAGCGAGACCAAGCGCGTGGCAGATTCGCTGCGCATCGCCGCTGCCAAGGATGCCAAGGTCAAGGCCGAAGCATTGGCCGGCGCCGTCAATGCCCGCGTCACCCGCGTGGTCACCATCAGCGAGTCGGGCTATCAGCAGCCACCCATTCCCATGTACAACAAGGCCCCGGGCATGCTCATGCGCGCCTCTATGGATGAAGGCGGTCCGACGGTCTCTGCAGGTCAGCTCATCATTCGTTCAACCGTGAACGCCGTCTTCGAAGTGGAGTGATGCTCAACAACAAGAAGATCATCGTTGTCCTTCCCGCCTACAACGCCTCGAAGACGTTGGAGATGACGTATCGCGAGATCCCCTTCGACATCGTGGACGATGTCGTGCTCGTGGACGATCACTCGCGCGACGACACGGCGCGTGTTGCACGTGATCTCGGCATCACGCACGTGATCCGACACGAGCAGAACAAGGGATATGGCGGGAACCAGAAGACGTGTTACGACACAGCCCTTTCATTGGGTGCCGACATCGTGATCATGCTGCATCCCGACTATCAGTACACGCCACTGCTCATTCCGTCGATCGCCTCGATCATTGCCAACGACCTCTATCCGGTGGTCCTCGCATCGCGCATCCTTGGCAAGGGCGCGCGCAAGGGTGGCATGCCGCTGTACAAGTACATCGCCAACCGCGGACTCACCTTCGTGCAGAACATGCTCGTGGGATACAAGCTCAGCGAGTATCACACGGGATATCGCGCCTTCTCGCGCGACGTGCTCGAAGGGATCGATTACCGTCGGAACTCGGACGACTTCGTCTTCGACAATCAGATGCTCTCGCAGATCATCTATGCGGGCTTCGACATCGGAGAGGTCACCTGTCCGACGAAGTACTTCGAAGAGGCATCCTCCATCAACTTCCGTCGCAGCTCCATCTACGGCCTTGGCGTTCTCGCCACCAGCATCAAGCACTTCTTGCAGCGCATCGGCATTGCCCGATTCGCTTTGTATGAACAACCATCTTCAAAGAACAGACCATGATGATCCGCGCGTTCCTCCTTTCCGCCCTCTTCTGCACCGGCGCCTTGTGCGCTGTGGCACAACAGCCAACGGAATTTCTGACGCAAGGCAACGACGCCTATCAGAAGAACGAATACAAGAAGGCCATTGAGCTCTACACCAGTGCCATCAGTGGTTCTCCATCGCTCACCCAGGCCTATTACAATCGCGGTCTCGCCTACATGCAAACGAAGCAAAGTGCCAATGCACTGCGCGACTTCAGCAAGGTGATCGAGCTCGACCCCACGTTCAAGGATGCGTACTTGAACAGAAGCTTCATCAACATCGTCGAGCATCGCGTCAAAGAGGCCATTCCGGATCTGTCGGCCTATCTCAAGATCGACGGCCTCAATGCAACGGCATGGTTCAATCGAGGACAGGCGTATCAGGAATTGGGGAAGACGGACTCTGCGATGGCGGACTTCACGAAGGCCCTCTCTATCGACACGACGTTGATGAGCGCCTATCTGGCGCGCGGCGTGATCTATGCCCGCGAAGGCAAGACCGACCTTGCACTGAAAGACCTTCAGAAGGCAACGAAGCTCAATCCCGAAGAGCCGCTTGGATGGCTGAACCTCGGGCAGGCCTACCTATCGTCGGGCAACGGCGACTCTGCCGGTGCCGCATGGCGCCGCTTCGTGACCATGGAGCGTGGTACCGATCGGTCGAAGCAGGTGGACACGATGCTCATCGAAATGTGTCAGGACACCCGCGGCATGGTCGACAAGGCCTTCCAGGACACCTCCAAGCTCGTCACCATCAAGCTGCCGCAGCACTGGTTCGCCAACACGCAGGACGACGGCAAGGTGTTCAACTTCTTCGTGTCCAAAGAGAAGATCGAGAAACCGACAGACATGTATTCCAGTGGCGTGGCCGTGCACATGCTGCGAGATGTGGTGAAGAACTACAACCTCACGGACAAGTCCCCGAAGGCCATCGTCAGCTTCTGGACGGCCTTCCTGGACGATGCCTGTAAGGAGTACGACGTGTACACCGTGAACAAGACCGAGCCCATCAAGGTGGGTGCTTGGACGGGCAACATTCGCGACATCACCCTACGCATCAAGAAAGAGTACTACACCGTGCATAAGTTCGAGGCTGTTGTTGCCAACAAGGACAATGTTCTCTGGATCACTGCCGAATGTCCGAACGAACTGTGGCCCGCTTTCCGCGATCGCTATCGCAAGGCCATCGAAACCATGCGTCTTCCGTAGATTTGACCTATGATCCTCACCGACAAAGAGATCCTCGCGGGAATCGACAACGGCAGCATCGTCATTGAGCCGTTCGACCGTTCCTGCCTTGGTTCCAACTCGTACGACGTCCACCTTGGACGCACGCTTGCCCTGTATGACAACGAGGTGCTCGACGCGAAAGCGCACAACCGTATCACCACGTTCGAGATCCCGGACGAGGGCTATGTGCTCGACCCCGGAAAGCTCTACCTTGGTGTGACGGAAGAATACACGGAGTCGCATGCCCACGTGCCATTCCTCGAGGGCAAGAGCAGTGTTGGTCGCCTTGGTATCGACATCCATGCCACGGCCGGCAAGGGCGACATCGGCTTCTGCAATTACTGGACGCTGGAGATCTCCGTCAAGCAGCCGGTGCGCGTCTATGCAGGCATGCCCATCGGTCAGCTCATCTACTTCCTCGTCCACGGCGATGTGATCAATCCGTACAACCGGAAGCCCAGCGCCAAGTACAATGACCGTGCCGCCATCCCCGTCGAATCCATGATGTGGAAGAACTTCCCCGAACACGAACGCATCGTATGATCCTTCGCATTCTCTCGTTCAGCCTTGCCGCCCTCTTGCTCCTTTCGTGCGCAGAAGAGGAAGAGGAGCGTCTGGACGAATCCGGTTTCGACGAGCAGACCATTCTTGACGAGCGTGCAGAGAAGGACAAGATGTTCGCATCGGCCGACGAATCTCCGATCCCCGCTCCGCAGCGTGCATCGTTTTCGGGTCTGGCCTACTATGCGCCCGACTCCAACTACTGCATCGATGCCGATCTCGATCTGCTTGCCAAACCCGACACCATCTCCATGCAGACATCGGTTGCCAGCGACGTTCGCAAGGCCATTCGCATCGGCACGTTCAAAGGCATGGTGAAGGGCAGCAAGGTCTCGCTCGCGGCCTATACGTTCGCCGATGGTGATGCAGACCAGCTCTTCGTTCCGTTCACCGACAAGACCAATGGCTTCGACACGTATGAGGCCGGTCGGTATCTCGATGTGGTGCGCCACGACGACGAAGACTACATCCTCGACTTCAACCGCGCCTACAATCCGTATTGCGCCTACAACACGCAGTACGCCTGTCCGCTTGTTCCAGCAGAGAACCGTCTCCCCATCTCGATCCGAGCCGGAGAGAAACGATGGCACTGACACTCCGTCGTACGCTTGCCATTTGGTCGCTTTGCCTTGTGGCAACATCCTGTCTGTTCGTCAAGGCACCCGAACAAAAGGCCGTTGTCGAGAACGTTGCCTTGAGTCCGAAGCCCGAGATCGAAATGAGCGATGAGCTTGTGCGCACACGCACGGGCGACATGATCGCGCTACTGCCCAAGGGCTGGTTCTTCCTCGACACGAAGGGACAGGAATCGTCGGACATCTTTGCCGTGGCCGTGAATCCCGACTACACCGTGAGCGCCGTCTTCGCCTCGATCCCCAACAGCGAATCGTCGAAGGAGATGCTCGAGAAAGAAGGCGTACTCGGTCTGGCACGTGCCTCGTTCAACAAGCATGCACGCAAGACGGCGAACTCCACGAAGCTCATCGGCACCTATTCCACAGCAGAACTCGGACCACGTCGGTTCGGATGCTACGAGTTCTCGACGAGCGGCGGCAGCATGCGCACGCGCTGTGCCGTGTTCTCGTCCAGTCTTGGCAACCATTACGAATTCGCTCTTGTGCCGATGACCGTGAGCGGCAAAGACCTATTGCCCGACGCTGAGCAAGTGAAGATCTTTCGATCCATCCTCGCCACCGTGCAATACTGATGCAACTCTCCGAAGACACCGAAGCGGTATTGGAATTCCTCGACTCCACCATCGAAGGCGGCCTTCGTAAGCGCAACGATGTGGGCACGATCCTCGAGCTCGGTGCCACGCACGGAGAAGCAGAACTCTTCAATGCCATCTCGCGGACGGGAACGGGCATGTTCAAGGTCTACAGTACACTTCGTCGCCTGCAGCAAGGAGCCGAAGGGTTCGAACAGCTCGAGCGCGAGTTCGCCATGCAGATGAATCTTCTTCGCGAACAACTGGCCACCCTCGTTCAACATGCCGACGATGAAACGGCACTGCGATTCGACGACATCTATTTCGGCATGACGCAGGGCGTTATCCGCAACCTCGTAGACCTTGCCCACGATCTGGCCAAGATCAAGGGACTTCAGAACGACGGTGCGACACCTCAATCTTGATATCGTTCTCGGCATCATCTGTACCGAGCTCTTCGCTCAGGTCGTCCTCAACGTTCATGTTCGCCCCGCCTGGTGGTTCGTGGTCCCGGCCGCTGCATGGCTGATGTACACTGTTGACCGCTTGATGGACGTACGGAAGCAGGGCGGACAATACGATACGCCCCGACATCGATTCCATCTTCGACATCAACGGTTATTGTGGTCCGTGGTGCTCATCGTCGCCCCGATCACCCTCGTCATCGCCATCCTCTATCTCTTGCCCGATGTGTGGATCGTTGGCGCCGTCCTCGGTTCGCTCACGCTCCTGCATGTGGTCACACAAGGTCCGGGTCTC
The DNA here is from genome assembly GCA_044224925.1 of Kapaibacterium sp. (SeqCode). Taxonomy (GTDB): domain Bacteria; phylum Bacteroidota; class Ignavibacteria; order Kapaibacteriales; family Kapaibacteriaceae; genus Kapaibacterium. The sequence goes on along the minus strand of JBGAJM010000003.1, from coordinate 135,726 downwards.
CGTCGATACCGCGGCGTGATCAAAGACGCTACCGTGGTGATCATCTACACGTCTGCCGTGTGGTCGGTGCCCTTGTTGCGCTGCGCCTCCCGTCCGCTTGGCATCTGGCTCTTCCCTGCCGCCTTCCTCCTCCTTGCCACACAGAACGTGGTGCTCTTCGGACTGATGGAAGTGCGTTCGGATGAAACGCTCGATCGGTCGTCACTCGTGCGCACCATCGGCACCTCATCCGCTGCAATGCTGTTCCATGGTTGCTCCGTGCTGATCGGTGGACTGGCCTTCGCCATTGCACTGGCCGACGCACCGCATGCTCGTGTGGCGGCCATGATCATCGTGGTGATGACGATCACGCTCGAGCTGCTCTATGCGGCACGTCGAACGGTTGCAACGCATGAGTTGTATCGACTCATTGGCGACGGGATCTTCTACCTGCCCGTGCTCATCCTCGTGGCATCATAGCGCGTTCGATCCCGAGCACACGTCGTGCAAGTTTGAGGGCGCGCTCATGACGTTTGCGCATGCACATGCCGGACACACCGATCCTCCGTGCCGCTTCTTCCAACGTGAGTCCTTCGAGATAGTGCAGGTTCAGCACTTGGGCATAGTGCGATGGCAGACGACGTAGCACGCCTTCGGTCTCCAGATGATCTTCCATGGTGTTCTCGGTGGAGATCGAATGCTGTCGGGCCAACGACTCCTCGACCTGTGCCCACCCGGACTCATCGTCGCTGGCATCCGGATACACGTGTTTGCGTTTGCGTTTCGACACGCGCATCAGGTAGCGCGACATCACGCGGTATTCGAAGGCAGGCGCGTCGTGCACGGGCTCGCGTGCCGCACGTACGGCATACAGGGTGGCGATGGTGGCAGCGCTCTGCGCATCGTCCACATCATCGGGTGAACACAAGGGAAAGTGACGTTCGTATCGGCGATACACGTCGGCTGGTTCCCGTTCCATGCTGATCTCCATGAACGGTTGGTGAAAGTGATGCGAACATCACGCCACACCATTGCGAGACCTAACACCGATGTATGAACATGTCGCCGACGGGAACGGAATCGCCGAATCAACGGGCGTTCGTAGATTGGCCCGCATGAATCCACTCGCTTTTCTGGGCTCTATCCCAACAACGCAGGTCCTGATGCCTGCCGGCACATGGGTGTTCCGCGAAAATGAAAGTTGCGGTCGCGTCGGCTTCGTTCTCTCCGGCACCATTCGCGTCTTCAAAGAGCACGAGTCCGGCAAGAGCATCACGCTCTATCGCTTGGGATTTGGCGATTCGTGCATCCTCTCCATGTCGTGCGCACTCAGCAATCCCATTCATCAGGCATCGGCCATCGTCGAAGAGGATGCCGTGGTGCTCACCGTGACCACTGCCGAGTTTCGCGCCCTCATGGACACGTCGCACGAGGCACGCGACTATGTGTTCAGCGCTTTTGCGTCACGCCTGACCGATGTGCTCATGCTCCTCGAAGAAGTGGTCTTTCGCCGCATGGATGCACGCCTTGCGGGTCTCCTGCTGGAGTATGCGGCCCGTCACAGGTCCGACACCATCGAGATCACCCACGAGCAACTGGCGGAAGAAGCGGGCACGGCCCGCGAAGTGGTCACCCGTCTGCTCCGAGAGTTCGTTGCCAACAAATGGGTGAGCACGGCACGCGGCGCGATCACGATCACGAACAAGGGTGCACTTGCCAAGGCCGTTGCGTGACCTTGGTCACACAGTCAGTGGCACCCCTTTTCCCTAGTTTTGACAACGATCATTCACAACACGAACTGCACGACCATGTTCTTCAAGCAGATCTACGAACCAGGCCTTGCCCACGCCTCCTACATGGTGGGCTGTCAGAAAACCGGAACCGTGATGGTGATCGACGCCAAGCGTGACGTCGACACGTATCTCGAGATCGCCCGCCAGGAGCGACTGCAGATCACGCACCTCACCGAAACACACATCCATGCCGACTTCCTGAGTGGAACACGCGAGCTCGCCGAGCTTACCGGTGCAGAGATGCTGCTGAGTGATGAGGGTGGCGAAGAGTGGCAGTATGAGTTCGCACACACGGGTCTCACGGACGGCGACGTGTTCATGGTGGGCAACATCAAGGTGCAGGTGATACATACACCGGGTCACACACCTGAGCACATCTCCTTCCTTGTGACCGATACACCGGCCATAGCCGACGTGCCCATCATGATGTTCACGGGCGACTTCGTCTTTGTTGGAGATGTCGGACGTCCTGATCTGCTTGAAAAGGCGGCAGGGTACAAGGGAACGATGGAGATCGGTGCACGGCAGCTGTGGACGTCGCTCGAGAAGTTCCGCGACCTGCCAGATCATATTCAGGTCCACCCCGCGCACGGCGCAGGATCGGCCTGTGGCAAGGCATTGGGGGCCATTCCTTCGTCGACGGTGGGATATGAGAAGCTCGTGAACTGGGCCTTGCGTCACACCAACGAAGAGGACTTCGTCCAGGAACTTCTCTCCGGTCAGCCCGAGCCTCCCTTCTACTTCGCACAGATGAAGCGCTTGAACAAAGTGGAGCGCGGCCTCCTTCCCACCGTGCCCGAGCTTGCACCGCTCACGCTTGCCGATGTGGACGATGCACTGGCCAACGGACAGTTCATCATCGACACACGGTCGAAGGTCTCGTTCGCCGGCGGACATATTCCGAACACGATCAACATTCAAGACAACAAGGCCTTCTCTACGTGGGCCGGATGGGTTCTCAACTACAACGAGCCCTTCATCGTGATCGCATCGCCCGAGCGGACGAATGAGATCATGCGAAAGCTCATGCGCATTGGCCTCGACTCCGTGCGTGGCTATCTGCCCGACGTGTCGGCGTGGACGAATGCAGGTCGTGACCTCGCCACCGTGCCGCAGATCAACCTGGAAGAACTTCAGCAACGCTACGATCACGAGAACGTTGTGGTGATCGACGTGCGCGGTGCGTCGGAGTACGATGGCGGACATATTCCCGGCGCTTGGAACATCCATGCCGGCTACTTGCCGCAGCGATTCGCCGAGATCCCCAAGGACAAAGTGGTGGTGATCTCCTGTCAGTCCGGAGACCGCTCCAGCATTGCCACATCCGTGCTCCTGCGCGCAGGCTTCACGAACGTTGTGAACTTCCCGTTGGGATGGGCGGGATGGAGATTAAGTGACAAGTTACAAGTGACGAGTGACGAGTGAGAAGAGAAGGAAAAGAGAAGGAAGAAAGAAGGAAAAGAGAAGGAAGAAAGAAGTAAAAGAGAGTGAAAAGAGAAGTGAGACACAAACAGGTCATCGCCCATGGTGGTGGAGGGTTTTCCATGGAACCGGAGAATCCTGCGCTGGACCTCTACGTGCTGCAAGCAGCGGGTGTGGAGCGGCCGAAGGTGTGCTTTCTTCCGCATGCGTCGAGTGATGAGGCGCGATACTGTTTGAACTTCTTCACGGCGTTTGCTCGATACGACTGTACGCCGTCCACCATGTCCTTGTTCACCACTCCACCGAAAGCCGATATGGAAGCGTTCTTGCATGCGCAGGACGTGATCTATGTGGGCGGCGGCAACACGAAGTCGATGTTGGCGGTGTGGCGCGAATGGGAGCTCGATCGCATCCTGCGATCATGCTATGACCATGGCGTTGTGCTCGCCGGTATCAGTGCCGGTGCGAATTGTTGGTTCGATGCCTACATCACGGATTCTGCATCGCAGGAACTGGATGCGCTCACGAACGGACTCGGCATTCTGTCCGGCACCTTCTGTCCGCACTACAACGGCGAAGAACAACGGCGGCCCACCTTCCATCGTCTGGTGGCCAATGGCACGGTACCCGATGGCATTGCCTGCGACGACGGTGTTGCCGCACACTACATCGATGGTCACTTGCACACGGCTGTGGCCTCGACCCCCTATGCACAAGCCTATCACGTCCGCAACACTCCCTCGGGAGTTTCCGAAGAATCCATTCCCACACATCATCTCCATCCTACCGCATGAGCACAGAGATCACACCAGAAGCATTGAAAGCACGTATCGCCGCAGGCGAGAACCTTGTCCTGCTCGACGTACGTCGACCCGATGAACACGCAGAGAAGAACATTCCCGGCTCGCTCCTGATCACACTCGACGAGTTGGAAGACCGCCTCGATGAACTCGAACCGTTTCGCGACAAGGAGATCATCGTCTACTGTCGCAGCGGAAACCGCAGCGCACAAGCATGTATGTTCCTCGACATGAGCGGTTTCACCAACACCGTGAACTTGAAGGGCGGCATGTTGGCATGGTAGGCGCAGAGATCGTCGCCTACGTTGTAGCCGTTCTCATTGGGATCTCACTTGGATTGATCGGAGCGGGCGGCGCCATTGTTGCCGTGCCGCTCTTTGTGTACGTGCTCGGCATTCCGCCCGCCAGAGCAAGTGGATATGCGCTCTTCGTGGTCGCCGTCTCGTCGATCTATGCTGTCGTTCAGCATCACCTTGCCCGCCGCATCGACTGGCGCGCCGTGATCGCCTTTGGTGTATCCACCATGGTGTCGGTGTATCTCGTGCGAGCACTCGTGATGCCCTCCCTCCCTGCCATCCTCACACTCGGCCCTCTCACCATTGCGCGAGATCATGCGCTGATGATCGCCTTTGCGGGCGTGTTGTTCGCGGCGGCCATTGGCATGCTGCGCTCGTCGTCGGAACCCGCAACAACGACACAACCGCATGTGGCGCGACTCACGATCTTTGGCGTGGTCATTGGCGTGATCAGCGGTTTTCTTGGCGTGGGCGGCGGGTTCTTGATGACGCCGGCGCTCGTCCTCTGGGGCAAGCTCGATATGAAGCGCGCCGTTGCAACGTCGCTCCTGTTGATCTGCGTGAACTCGGCTGTTGGCGTGATCGCCGACATGCGCGCCGGCCTCGACTACGATTGGCCCTTCGTGCTCACCTTCACGGCCCTCACCACGGCCGGGATCGTGATCGGCACGCTCCTCGGCAAACGCATTCATGCAACGCATCTCCGTCAGGGCTTTGGCTGGTTCGTCCTGATGATCGGTGTTGGTGTCCTCGTGCGCGAACTCTTCTTTTGACGCACTCGTCACTTGTCACTCGTCACTCGTCACTCGTCACTTAGTCTTCGTATCTGTCCTTGTTCTTCGCCCTGAACAAAAAGCTCACCGGAACACCTTCGAGATCGAAGTGCTTGCGTAGCTGACGTTCGATGAAGCGCTTGTACGCTTCAGGGATCAGCTCGGGATGGTTGGCGAAGAAGGCGAAGAGTGGCGGGGCGGACTTTACCTGCGTGATGTAGTTGATGCGAAGGTCGCGGCCCTTCACACTTGGCGGTGGTACGCGCTCGAGTTCCGGCAATACCAGATCGTTCAACTTGCTGGTGCTCACACGCATGGTGCGTCGTGCCTGGATCTCTTTGGCCATCTCCAGTAGTCGCGTCACACGTTGCTTCGTCAACGCGCTCACGTAGACGACGGGTGCATAGTCCACCGTTGGGAGTTCTTCCTTGATCTTGCGCGTGAACTCTTCCGACGTATGCGTGTCCTTCTCGACCAGGTCCCACTTGTTCACGGCAATGATGATGCCACGACGTGACTCCACCACTTGCGAGATGATGCGCTTGTCTTGTGCTTCCAGTCCTTGTGCCGCGTCGATCACCACAATGGCCACATCGCATCGGTCGATCGCACGTGCGGTTCGCATCGTGCTATACAATTCCACTTGCTCTTTGATCTGGCTGCGGCGACGGAGACCGGCCGTGTCGATCAGCACCATTTCCTCGCCGTAGAACTTCACGGTACTATCGATGGCATCTCGTGTGGTACCGGCGATCGGCGTCACGATCATGCGCTCTTTGCCGAGCAGCACATTCGTGATCGAGCTCTTGCCAACGTTCGGTCGACCGACGATGGCGATCTTCAATCGGTCATCCTCGACTTCGTGCTCGGCCGGCAACGCACTGACGATGGCATCGAGAAAATCACCGGTGCTTCGTCCATTCAGTGCCGAGATCGGGAACGGATCGCCAAGTCCGAGTGCATAGAACTCTGAGGCATTCAGATCGGTCTTCGCATTGTCGCACTTGTTCACGACCAGGGTGACAGGCTTGTTCGAGGTGCGGAGCATCGTGGCGATCGCTTCGTCGATCGGCGTCATACCGTCCACGCCGTCAACGACCATGATAATGGCATCTGCTTCTTCCACGGCCATCATCGCCTGCTCGCGGATCGCCTTGTCGAACATTTCCATGCTCTTCGGCACGATACCGCCGGTATCGACCAATTGGAACTTGTGTCCATTCCACTCGCCAACGGCATACAGCCGATCGCGCGTCACACCGGGCTCCGACTCCACGATCGCGTGTCGTTCTTCGATGATGCGGTTGAACAATGTTGACTTGCCGACGTTCGGTCGGCCTACGATAGCTACGAGACTCATGGTTAAAAATACGGCTAAATCGCTGACGACTGACGAGTTAAGTGACAAGTGACGAGTGACGAGTGACGAGTTAAGTGTCACAAAAGGCAAGCGAATGGCACTAAAGTGGCATGAACAGCCAAGAAGCCCAAGAATCGCCCCTGCTGATCAAAACACAGCAATTGGCTGCCCGGATCAGGGCACTTGTCCATGGTTCATGGTGGGTCGAAGTCGACCGAGACATCCTACGGCAAGTATTGAGATCGGGAACATCGGTTGGGGCCAACTACCGTGAAGCGTGTTATGCCGAAAGCCCAAGTGACTTCATCCACAAGCTGAAGCTCGTGCGAAAAGAGGCTGCGGAGTTCCTCGCTCCCATCAGCGACTCGACCTTGAGGTAGGCCGAAAACTCACGTTGGAGATCATCTATTTGACGAGTGCCTCTATCCGCACGATCGAGCGCAAACTCAAGAAACGCACATAACTCGTCACTTGTCACTCGTCACTTGTCACTTGTCACTTATCACTCAACTCGTCACTCTATTCGACGTGTGCGAGTGCACCACACGATACCTGCCCTCATCCCCCCTTCGCACGACCGTTGTCTCTTTCGCCATAACGATGGAGTCTGTGCCTACGAATTTGACGTCGTACATCGCAACGATCAGATCCTGATGCAATGATGGGAGGACATGGAGATCTGAGATCTCGTACGACACCACGGGCCAGTGGTTTGCCGCAAGGAATGCGAGAAATTCCGCCTTCGTTTGCTGCGTGCAGTTGTCTGTGACGTAGGTGAAATTATCGTCGAGTAGAGCCCCAAAGTCCTGCCACTTCGAAAGCTGAAATGCATCAAAGTACCCGCGCAACAGCGCAGAGATCTCGGCTGTACTCACCTCGCCTCCATTTGTCACTCGTCACTTGTCACTTGTCACTCAACTCGTCACTCGTCACTTGTCACTTGTCACTTGTCACTTAACTCGTGAGTGCTGCAATCTCTCCATCAACACAAAATCATAGCTCACGAGCATGGTCGATGCCGAGCCATGCATGCCGATGGTGACGGCTTCTTTGTCGCCAACATTCCAGTAGACGTATTCTGATTCGACCACGGCGTGTGGACCGTAGTGGGAGATCAGGTCGTCGACGAAGATCTTGGCCGCTTGTTCGCGTTGGGCCTTGTCGCGGAAGGAGTAGTAGAGCTCTGCCTTGTAGGCGCGGTTCTGGGCGTCGATGAGGATGAGGAGGGAGTCGGCCATGTAGCCGTTGCGGCCGTAGTTCTTGAACACGAGCACAGACTCTTCGATGCGCTTCTTCACGCAACCGGAGTCCTTCGCATAGTCCTCCACATCTTCGCGTGCGGTCTTGAGCGGTAGAGCCAGTGGCCACCGACGTACCGTGGTGGAATCGTTGAACACAAAGTTGTCGGGTGCGAATCGCACGGTCATCAGATCATCTTCCGCCACTACGCCGATGCTCACGAGATCGCCATCATATCCTTCCCACCCTGCAAAGTCCTCGCCGAATCGCGAAGGCTCGCCGAGCTTCGTGGTCACGATGTCGGTGACGCGATCCAGCGTCTTCGCGCCATCGTAGGGGATGAACAACGTAATGGCCGACATGGCGTTGTTGTTGTAGTGCACATACACGGAGTCGGTCTTGATACCCTCCCATGTATAGCCCGTGGCCTGCAACACTTGTTCCGAACCCCAGTCCATAAGACCATCGCGCACCGTGAGGCCCTGCTTTGCCAGCACCACACGCGCATTATCGGCAGGTGCCATGTAGGGCACCTGTGTTGGCCATGGATACTGCGCCAGTGCGACGCTCGACGTGATCAGGAAGGTGGCAAGGAGGAGCGAACGGGACATGGCAGTTCCTGCACAATGAATGGGTAGCTCCGATCATTCGTCGGTCACAACGCCTTGATGAGTTCAGCCACAATGGCCGATGGCGTCATGCCCTCTGCTTCTGCATTGAAATTCGTTACGATGCGATGTCGGAGCACACTTGCGGCCACGGCGTTCACATCCTCGATGGACGGTGTGAACCGTCCGGCGAGGGCCGCGCGTGACTTTGCGCCGAGGACGAGGTACTGCGAAGCACGTGGACCTGCTCCGTAGCTCAGGAAGTCGCGGACGATCTTGGCAGAGGCTGCACCCGGACGTGTGTTGCGCACAAGGGTGACCGCATGCTGGATCACATTGTCGGCAACGGGTACTCTGCGCACAAGGTCCTGATAGGCGATGATGTCGGCAGCACCGATCACACGTTGCAGTGTTGGCGTGCGCTCCACCGTGGTGCTTCGCACCACTTCCATTTCCTCTTCCATACTCGGATAGTCGAGCCACAGATTGAACATGAATCGGTCCAACTGTGCTTCGGGCAACGGATACGTTCCCTCTTGCTCGATGGGGTTCTGCGTTGCGAGCACGAAGAAGGGTTCTTCGAGATGATACGTGGTCCCTGCCGCCGTCACACTGTGTTCTTGCATGGCCTCGAGCAAGGCCGCCTGCGTCTTCGGCGGTGTACGATTGATCTCGTCGGCTAGGACGATGTTGGCGAACACCGGACCTTTGACGAATCGGAACGACTTATGTCCGGTGGTGATGTTGTCTTCGATCACTTCCGTGCCCGTGATATCACCGGGCATGAGATCGGGTGTGAACTGAATGCGCGAGAACGAGAGGTCCATCGTTTGTGCAAGGGTGCGGATGAGCAAGGTCTTTGCAAGACCCGGCACACCAACGAGCAAGCAATGTCCGCGCGCGAAGAGCGAGATCAGCAACTGATCGATCACATCTTCCTGCCCGACGATGACCTTCTGGATCTCCGTTTTAACGTTCTTGATGGCCGATGATACGTGTTGTACGAGTTCTACGTCGTTCATGCTGGAACTTTCTCTGCGTTACGGTAGGCCGATCGAACATCGGCAAGCAGCCGGTCGATCTCGGCATCGGTGGTGAAACGTCCGAAGGAAAAACGTAGTGTGCATGCGGCATGCTCGGGCGTGCGTCCCATGGCAACGAGCACATGCGACGGTTTCGGCTTTGCACTGGAGCATGCACTGCCCTTGCTTGCACATACTTCCGGCATGGCATTCAAGAGGATATCGGCATCGATGGAATCGAATGTGATGTTCGAGGTCGTGGAGCTACGCTTCAGACGATGACCATTCACGTGCACACCTTGCAACCCTTCCAACCCTTCTTCGAAACGGTCGCGAAGAGCGCGAATACGTGCAGCGTCCGACTCCATGCAGGCATGCGCGATCTCGCCCGCTGTGGCAAGTCCAACGATGCCCGGCACATTCAATGTTCCCGAACGAATGCCTCGCTCTTGACCTCCGCCGTACAGCAACGGCTCTACATCGCAGGAAGCCTCTTTGCGCGAGCGGATGAAGAGGGCGCCAACGCCTTTTGGACCGTAGATCTTGTGACCGGAGAACGTCATCAGATCGATGCCGATCTCGTCGACGTGCAGCGGCATCTTTCCATAGGCCTGTGTGGCATCCGTCATGAAGAGGGCGCCGTTGGCATGGGCAATGGCGGCAAGGGGCTGAAGGTCTTGATAGACGCCGGTCTCGTTGTTCACGGCCATCACACTGAGCATGAGCGTGTTGACGTTGACGTGACGTCCGACCTCGTCGAGATCGAGGCGACCGAATTTGTCGACGCCAAGGAAGACCACATCCCAACCGCGTTCGTGCAGATACTTCGAGGCATCGATCACGGCCGCATGTTCGGTGGCCACGGTGACGATACGACGTCGCGTCGAACCGCTGCGCTCTGCCTGTCGGGCTGCGCCAAGCATGGCAAGGTTGATGGCCTCGGTGGCGCCACTTGTGAAGACGATCTCGTTCATCCGTGCACCCAGGTGCGCTGCCACTTGCATGCGCGCCTTCATCACGGCCTGTTGCGCCATCATCCCACCGGCATGATTGCTGGAGGCGTTAAAGTACAGGTCCCGCAGATACGGGAGCATGGCGTCGAGCACGGCCGGGTCGACCGGCGTGGTCGCTGCATAGTCTGCATAGATCATGGCGGCTAAAATAGCATGCCATACAGTATCACGCTCACGAGCGAGGCGAGCATGGGCCAGGTGGCAAGTTTGATGAGAGCGGCACTGTCCACCTCGGCCAGCGTACCGGTGAAGAGGACGATGGCGGAAACGGGCGACATGGTACGACCGATGCTGGCTCCAATAGCGCCAAAGGAGCCGAGCACAACGGCCTGGGCCTTGTCCGTGATGGCCAGTCCGGGCAGCATGGCCTGCGAGAAGGCCACGCTGGGAGCGGTGCCGGAGCCTGAGACGACGGCCAGACCGAAGGTAAGGATCGGACTCATGATGGCGGCAAGGGCAAGGTTGTCGCGGAAGATGCCGGTGAGCGTGGCAATGGCGCCCACGGCCTCGAGTCCGGCAATGAAGCACGACGCTGCAATGATGAGCGAGATCACCTTCGTGAATCCGAAGCCCATGCCTTCGAAGAACGAGCCCGTCAGATCGCTGAAGTGCGTACGGTCCACGCGCGAGCCGCGCATCGATGTGACGGCCATCACGAGGAAGGAGCAGGCCAGCATGACGGTGCTCACATGGAGTCCGTTCGGATACATCCGAAACAGATCGGGAGCGAGGTTCAGACTTGGTTGCAAGAGAAGCAGCAGGATCACCGGGAGCGGGACGAGGAGGGCACGACCGACGGAGACCGGACGTTCGATCACTTCATTCACGGCTGCTTGTGCCGCCGTGCTACCATGATCGTGTCGCTTGTACAACAACACGGAGAGCACGGCAACGCCAACAACAAAGGAGATGATGTTCGGCACGAAGACAGCGCCAAGCACATGTCCGATGTCGGCTCCCGCATTCACATGCACGGCCACAACATCCGGTTCTCCGGGATTGAAGAGGTTCCCACCAACACTGCATCCCACAAGAAGTGTTGCGGCGGCGGCAAGGCGCGAGTGTCCGGCGGCGATGAGCAAGGGGACGAGGATCGGACCAACGGCTGCAGCAGCAGCGGTCTGACTGGTGATGGCCATGTTCGTCACGAAGCCGATCAGCGCACCACCGGGAATGAGCGCCCATTGCAGTTTGCGTAGCGGCCGCATGAGCAGCCGCACCATGTCTTGATCGCATCCCGTTTTCTTGACCACGAAGGCAAAGCCCATGGCCGAGCAGATCGGACCGATGATGTCGCCCCTCCCGACCGCCTTCTGAAAGGCATCGAAGACGGCCCATGGCTGCGCCGCGAGCGACGAGATCACCAAGCCGGCAAGGATCAGGATCAGCCGTACGTCGGCGCCACGTTTGATAAGGAGGATGGCGGCAAGGGTGATCACCCCTGCGCCGATCACGGGATAGTTCATTCGGGAAGAGTGAAGTCGATGATGGAATCTACCGATCCGCGAACGGCGGCAACAAGCACGTCTCGATCTCCACTTGCGCCGATCACCCACTGCGATGGGTCGAAGTAGCGTTGCTGCACCTCGAACAACGATTCCGACGTGAAGCCTTGCAGAGCGGCGATGTACCGTTCGTAATACGTCTCGTCAAGTCCATGCAGAATGCGCATCCACACCATGCCCGCCGTTTGTTGTGGCGTTTCGTTCGAACGGGCGAACTGACCGAGCATGTGCTGTCGGGTGTCGTTCAATTCTTCTGTGCCAACAGGCTCGGAATGCAGTCGCAGGAGTTCCTGCTTGATGGTCTCGATAGTATCGACCGTGAAGTCGTTGCCCACGCTGGTGACGATCTCGATCTGCTGACTTTGCAAACGCACATTCGGATAGGCATAGGCACCATACGTATAGCCCTTCTGCTCGCGCAGTACGGCGAACAAACGCGCCATGGTGTATCCGCCGAGGATGGAGGTGAGCAACTGCAATGCAAACGCATCGGGATGCAGAAGGTTCACCATCGGCAGTCCGATGCGCAAGGCGCTCTGCACGGCATCGTCCTTTGCAGCGATGCAGGCGGTGCGATGCAACATCACCGGGGCCGGACGTACGATGGTGTGCGTCGCAGGCGATGGTGACGGCAACGTGCGTGTGCGCGCATCGAGCGCCGCGAGCAGGGCATCGCGATCGAAGGCACCGGTGAGCAACACGGTACGACGTGCGCGAATGAAGCGTTCATGGACATGGAGCATGCGTTCGCGTGTGATGGCACGGATCGACGATGGACTTCCCTCGCGGTTCACAGCATACGGATGTCCGGAATAGGCGATCTGTGCTTCCGCACTCATGGCCAACCAATCCGGGTCCGAACGATTCATGGTGGCATCGGCGATGCGCACGGTCCGCTGACGTTCGATCTCCTGCGCATCGAAGCGCGGTGTGAAGGCACTGTCGTAGACGAGCTGGACAAGATCGAGGGCGTACTCCTTGAGTCCCACGCCGACGACCGACGTACTGTCGCGATCGGCACTGCTCGAAACATTGCACCCGCGATACTCCACCTCTTCGGCGAAGGCATCGGCGGACAGACGTTCCGTGCCCCTGCTCATCATCGATGCGGCGAACGCCGTTTCACCCGGGATCTCATCGTCGACGCAGCCCGTGTGAGCGATCACCGTGATGCTCATCATGTCTTCTTCGGGGCGGTGGATCAAATAGGCGACACTTCCGTCGGGCAGTTCGATCTGCTCCGTGGTCGGGAAATGATATCGCAGTGGTTCGGTCGAGAGCGGAGGGGTAACGAGTGACATGTCCGTAAATTACACCTATGAAGAATACCATCGTCTTGATCACGGGCGCTTCCTCGGGCATTGGAGAGGCATGCGCAGAGGCATTTGCGGCAGAAGGTGCACGGTTGATCCTGTGGGCACGTCGCGCCGACAAATTGGACACCGTGGCTGCCTCGATCCGAGAGCGCTTTGCCATTGACTGCATCACGCACGTGGTGGATGTACGAGACCGTGATGCGGTGAACAAGGCCATTGCCGCCCTGCCACCCTCCTGGGCCTCCATCGATGTCTTGGTCAACAATGCCGGTCTGTCGCGCGGCCTCGAGCCCATCCACGAAGGGGTGATCGAGAACTGGGAAGAGATGATCGATACGAACATCAAGGGTCTGCTCTATGTGACGCGGGCCGTGCTCCCCACGATGGTGGCGCGAAACAGCGGACACGTGATCAACGTGGCCTCGATCGCCGGCATGCAGGCCTATCGCGGCGGCAATGTGTACGGCGCTACAAAGGCTGCCGTGAAGATGCTGAGCGAGAACATGCAGGTGGACCTGAACGGAACGGGTGTACGTGTGTGCACCATCGATCCGGGTCTAGTGGAAACCGAGTTCTCCGTGGTACGGTTTCGCGGCGACACCGATCGCGCATCGACGGTCTACAAAGGATATCAGCCGCTGACGGCGCACGACGTAGCGGATACCATCCTCTATGTGGCCACACGTCCGGCGCATGTGAACATTCAGAACATTCTTCTCACGCCAACAGCACAAGCTTCGGCTACGGTGGTCCACAAAACATGAGCACAACGGTCCACTTCATCGTCGACGGCAAGGTCCAAGGTGTTGGCTTCCGTCGATTCGTCCTCCATGCCGCAAATCAACTCAACCTGAAAGGGTTTGTCACCAATCTCGAAGACGGAACCATCGAATGCATGGCGCAAGGCGATGTGTCGGCCCTGACCGAGTTCGAAACGCTGCTCCGACAAGGTCCACGGTTCGCCCTCGTGAACTCCGTGACCTGCACGGACGTTGAGGGCGGCAAACAATACACCTCGTTTCGCATAGTCTAGGACGCCGCCATGATCATCGATCGCTCTTCCGTTGTTCTTCTTACCGGTGCCAGTAGCGGCATTGGTGCATCGCTTGCCGTGTTGTGCGGTGCGCGAGGTGCCACCGTCGTGCTCGTGGCACGAAGGGAGGATCGGCTTGTCACCGTTGCCGACGCTGTCCGCACAGCAGGAGGTACGCCCGTGGTGATCGTGGCCGATGTGAGCTCCGAGGCCGATTGCGAGCGTGTGGTGCGCACGACCATCGAGCAGGCCGGCACCGTGGATGTGCTCGTGAACAATGCCGGACGTGGCAATTGCGCAAGCGTCGAAGACACGACCAGCGAACAGTTGCAGAGCATCCTGTCGCTCAACGTCAACGCGCTCTTCTGGCTGACCGGACGTGTGCTGCCGATCATGAAGGCACGCAACTCCGGAAGCATCATCACCGTTGCCAGTGTGGCGGGCAAAATGGGATTCCCCTTCAATGCAGCCTATGTGGCCGCCAAGCATGCAGCCGTTGGATTCACGGCAGGACTTCGTGCTGAGCTCATGGCAACGAACATTCATGCCACCGTGGTATGTCCGGATGGTGTGACCACGGAATGGGGCACGGCAACGGAAGGTTCTCCGATCGGCGACCTCTTCATGAAGGGCATTCGTGCATCGAAACGATATGCACAGCAACTCGAACGTCCGCTTCCTCCGTTGAAGCGCATGATCTCTGCCGATGATGCGGCAGGCGTGATCCTGTCCACCATCGAAGCCGGACGGTCGAACGACGTCTACACGCACGACGGTTCGTATGAGCAGATGCTGGCCGTGGCTGCCGATCGAATGGCGCAAGAAGATGCGATGGCACCGCTCTATCTGGGCATGATCGAGGCATATCAGGAGTTGACCCCTCAGCGTACATGAAGCACGGCCTGCGCACCATCTCCCTCCTGCTGCTGAGCATTGCGACGATGTCGATGCATGCGGCCGCACCATCCGACCATCCGCGGTTGGCTCTGGTGATGAGTGGTGGCGGCGCACGCGGCATTGCGCAGATCGGTGTGCTGAAGGAACTGGAGCGTGCCGGCATCAAGCCCGATGTGATCATCGGCACCAGTATCGGCGCCATCGTCGGTGGACTATATGCGGCTGGGTATACGCCCGAACAACTCGACTCGATCTTCACGCACACGGACTGGGAACAGATCCTCAGCATCGGCGGCGACACGAAGCGTGAACAACTCTCGCTGTCGCAGAAACAGGAAGACGATCGATCGCTGTTCACGCTGCGCTTCCGCAACTTCACGTTCATCGTGCCACAGGCCATCGGTGGAAGTGCGAAGTTCTCGGCACTCTTGCAGAACATCCTGTGGGATGCGCCGCTCAACACCGTTAACAACTTCGACTCCTTGCGCGTCCCGTTCCGCGCTGTCACCACGGATCTCTCCAACGGTAAGTGGCTTGCGCTTTCGAGTGGCAACCTTGCAACGGCCTTGCGTGCGAGTGCGACGTTTCCGTTGCGCTATGCGCCGGTACGATTTCACGACACCGTGCTCGTTGACGGCGGACTGGTCGCCAACATCCCTGTCGAGGCCGCACAACCGTTCCAACCCGGCGTCTTGGTGGTGATCAATACCGTGAGCGACTACCTCACGCCGGACCAACTCACCACACCATGGAATGTGGCCGACCAGGCGCTCACGGCCGCCATGAAGCAGCGCGATCAGGAACACTTGGATTCTGCCGATGTGGTGATCACACCCGACGTGGGCTTCCACTCCACGTTTGACTTCACGAACATTCCCGCCCTCATCCGTGCCGGGGAACGCGCCGCGCATGCGATGCTCCCAGCGTTACGCGACAAGCTCGCACATGTGCAGAGCTCAACAGAAGCATCACAGCCCCCACTCGTCGAGTTCGTTGCTGTACAGGGTATTCCCGACGTTGTGGTGAACATCTCCGCTCCGTGTTCGCGATCGCAAGCTCGCATTGCCGTGCAGCATCAGTTGCATCGCCGTGGATACGACTTTGCCTACATCCGCAACGAGGTCTACGATCCGGTCACACGCACGCTCACCGTCGATGCTGATGATGGACGCGTGGTGTCGTTCGGCATCGATCCACGTCGACCTATCGATTCGGCAACGGCTCGACGTGAGCTCACATTCGACATTGGCGACCGCATCTCGACCAATGTGCTCGAACGAAGCGCGCTCAACCTACGCGCCTCGGAGATGTTCGACGATGTCGACATCACCGTTCGACCAAGCGCGACCGGTCGCGGCATTCATGTCGAAGTGGGCGGTGCCGATCGCGGCAATCAGATGATCCGCGTTGGCGCACGCGTCGACAACGAACGGTACCTTCAAGGTGGTGCCGACCTCGTGGCCACGAATGTTGCGTTCACGGGAGTTCGTGCCGCACTCCGCATTGCAGGCGGACAGCGCAACGGCGAACTTGCCCTCACGCTCGAAGTACCTCGCATTGCAGGATCGTTGTGGACGGCCAGCATGCGTGGCTATTCCACGTTCCGTCATGTGTGGATCTATGGTGACGAGCCAGGACGTCCCGTGACGGAGCCCGTTCGTACAAAGGTGGACGAGTTCTCCGAAGATCGCTATGGCTTTCGCGCAACGGCTGGACGTCAGCTCGAGAAGAATGGCGTCATCCAAGGCGAGTTCCGGTATGAGCAACAACGCTATCGTGACCTGCACGACAGTGTTACCCCTGCCTTTCAGCGCCTTGCCACCATCCGCGGCCTTGTGCGATGGGACGATCAGGACCGACTTGTCTTCGCCACCAAGGGACGCGTGATCGATCTCTCGCTCGAGTCGAGCCTGCTCTCGCTTTCGAACGGTCTGTCGTTCACGAAGATCAACTTTCTCTATCGCGGCTTCTTGAACATCGACCCCGTCGTGATCTCGCCCACCCTTCACGTTGGCGCGGCCGACCTCACACTGCCATCGCCCGAACTGTTCTCCATGGGCGGACAGGATGTGTTCTTCGGAATGCGGGAAGACGAGCAGCGCGGACGGCAGATCGTGCGCGGCTCCATGGATGTACGTGTTCATTCACCGCTGTCGCTGTTCTTCGACACCTACGTGAGCATTCGCTACGACGTGGGCGCTATCTGGGCAAAGCCCGACAACATCAAACTCTCCGATATGCAGCACGGACTTGGTCTCACGCTCGGCGTCGACACGCCGGTGGGCCCTGCACTCTTGTCGATCGGTCGTAGATTCTACTTCCTCGAGTCCCCTGCCGCCGTTGCGTGGGGACCCTTGCTTGGCTACTTTGCCATTGGTATACGCATTTAAGGATCAACAGCATGGAAAAGAACATCTTTCAAAAGATCATCGACAAAGAGATCCCTGCCACCATCGAGTATGAAGACGATCGCGTGATCGCCATCCGCGACATCGCACCGTCGGCTCCCGTTCACGTGCTGATCATTCCCAAGAAGCACATCACCAGTGCCCACGGCATCACGGCCGACGATGCCGATCTCATTGGCCACGTCTACGTTGTTGCGCAACAACTGGCCACAAAGCTCGGCATCGATCAGAGCGGCTATCGCGTGGTCACCAATGTGAATGCCGACGGTGGACAGACCGTTTTCCATCTGCACTTCCATCTACTCGGCGGTGAGCCGCTCGGTCGCATGAATGCGGCACGTGTGGCATCAGGGAAGCAAGGCGGAAGGGGCGTCTTGCGCGAGGCGGGACTCATCGTTCTCTTTGCCATCGGTCTTGCAGCGTTCTACAACGCCATGTCGCCCAAGCATCTCGAATGGATCAAGCCGAACTACACGGCCGTGCCCGTGAACGACGGAGATATCAATAGGCTCATCGCCACGTCGCCAACGGCTTCGCCGACGTCGACACCGAACACGTCGCCAACAGCAACGCCACCCGTACCAACACCGACCACGGCGACAGCAACGCCCGAGCGTCAGCAGCGCGCCGTCGATTCTCCGAAGACGTCCACCGCCACGCCTCCGCCGGCCACCGAACAGCCTGGTGCTGCGCGTTCCCTTACGCTTGCACAGTTCAAGAAGCTCATGGGCAAGCCCAATGTGGTCCTCATCGATGCACGCTTGCAGGAGAAGTACGAGCAAGGGCACATCGGGAATGCCATGAACATCTATGGCAGTGAGGTGGAGCAGCACATTCCCGAACTCATTGCCATTCCGCAAGACAAGATCGTCATCATCTACTGCGATGGCGGCCATTGCGAACTATCGCACCGCGTGGCCGATGTCTTCCTGCGATTCGGCTATCCGAACGTCTTCGTCTTCCTTGGAGGCTGGGCAGAGTGGAGCGCACAGAAGTGACAACAACGAATGCAACGAAGCAAGTGCTCGCCCAGCTCGCCACACGTTTCGGGCTGGTAGGTGAGTCACCGTTGATGATGCAGGCCATTTCTCGTCTGCTGCAGGTGGCCCCGACCGATCTCACGGTGTTGATCACCGGAGAGACCGGTACCGGCAAGGAAGTGTTCGCCCACGCCGTCCACGAGTTGAGTCAGCGCAAGAAAGCACCGTTCGTGAGCGTGAACTGCGGCGCGATCCCCGAGACCTTGCTCGAGAGCGAGCTCTTCGGAGCTGAAAAGGGCGCCTACACCGGTTCTGTGGAGCAACGCAAGGGATTCTTCGAAACAGCGCACAAGGGAACGATCTTTCTCGACGAGATCGGCGAGATGCCCATCGGCACACAAGTGAAGCTCTTGCGCATTCTCGAAAGTGGAGAGTTCTCGCGACTTGGATCGTCGGACAATCTCAAGGTGGACGTACGCGTTGTGGCGGCCACGAACCGCGACCTCTCATACGAAGTTCGACAAGGTCGATTCCGACAGGACCTCTACTTCCGTTTGAATTCCGTGAACATTGTGTTGCCTCCGCTGCGACAACACCCCGACGACATTCCCCTTCTCGTCGAACACTTCGCACGCAAGGTCGCCGAGAAGAACCACATCGACTATCACGGTATCGACGCCGATGCAGCGATCGTGCTCGAGGCCATGCCGTGGCAAGGCAACGTGCGCGAGCTCCGGAACATCGTCGAGACCATGGTCACGCTGGAGCGTGGTGCACGCATCACTGCCGACATGATCCAGCGCTATTTGCCGCCACCGCAGACATTCGAAGAACCACGCGTCTCCCAGGCCATCGTACGGGTTGCAGACCAAGCGTCGAACGTGCACGACCCCGATGCACAGATGATCTATCGATTACTGCTGCAACTCACGAACGATGTGAACGACATGAAGACAGTGCTCCGTCATCTCGTTGCGTTGAGCATGGAATCCGTCACTCCCACGAGCACGGCCATTGTGAAGGCACCACAAGAACAGCCAACAGCACCGGTCGAGCTCAACCTCACCATGCTCGAACGCACGGCCATCGAAGAGGCGCTCCGTCGGTCGAAGGGCAATCGCAGGGAAGCGGCAGAGATGCTTGGGATCAGCGAGCGCACGCTCTATCGCAAGATCACGGAATATCAGCTCGACTGAACGAGGGGGAAGATGCACGGACGTGATGGCGCGGCATCTCCATCGAACGCCGGTGCATTGAACATCAACAGATAATCTCCATCGGGGATCTCGTCGGCAACAAAGATCATCTCCGTGATCGTCCGTTCCGGTCGCGGCGCATGTGGCCATTGCCAGAACATCTTATGCGCTGCGAGAGCACCACTATCTTCTTCACGATCCACTGACGGCAGATCGATCAGCACATGCTGCACTCCGAGCTCGTGCAGATACTGCATGGCCTCGAGTTCCATGTAGGCCGGATTCGATCCCGACCACAACCGTGTTCGCTTCGACATGTCGTTCGGTGTGGTGCGGATCACCACGGCCGGGACATGTTCTGTGAGCGCAGACCGCAGATCGGGCGCCATGACGAGGCGATCACCAGATGGTGCTTCGCGAAGCGGGACCGTGATCAAACGTGCGTGCACGAAGAGATCACGCAGACAGTCCTTCAATACATAGCGCTTGCCGGCAACATGTCCGATGCACTCCGTGTGAGTACCATTGCCGTGCGGCGCAAGCGTGACCACATCGCATCGAACAGGTCCACCCTCTTCAATGCTCCCCACGAACGTGCCGACGCGGAACGGCTCGAAGCGCGCATCCGGAAGGTGAAAGGCATTCGGGAATTCCGAGTCGGAGATGGCGATGGACAGATCGAAGAACACCGTATTGTTCCACGTCACCGTCCGCTCATTGATGGTCGCTGTGAGGTTCATGCGCACAAAAA
This sequence comes from Kapaibacterium sp. (SeqCode), assembly GCA_044224925.1. Classification (GTDB taxonomy): domain Bacteria; phylum Bacteroidota; class Ignavibacteria; order Kapaibacteriales; family Kapaibacteriaceae; genus Kapaibacterium. Next base: position 115,335 of record JBGAJM010000003.1, on the reverse strand, counting down.
TGCGTAAATCGCGCCATGACAACGCTCCTCCTTTCCGCCTTGCTCGCACTCACCCTTTGTGCGACACCATCATTCGCCACGGTCACCACATGGCCTCTCGTCCTGAAAGGACAGAAGGGCACCGCCACTGTGTACACACCGCAAGTGGATTCATACACGAACGGAACGATCGAGGGTCGTGGCGCCGTGATGGTGCAACGCTCCTCCGGTGGCGATCCCGTGTTCGGTGCGATCTCGTTCACGGCAACCATCCCTGCCGAACACTCTGCGTCGGTGATCCCCATCGACAAGGTAACGGTGACCGATGCGAAGTTCCCACCGTCGGTCACGACGGGTACCATCTCGTCGTTCAAGCAAGAGCTCTCCGACCTGCTCACGGCGGCGCATATCACCATCGGCGCCGACCTCATCGAGCGTGCCGAGAAGAACACACCGCTGAAGACCGATCCGCCAACCATCCTTGTTCGTTATGCGACCGCAATGCTCGTCCTCATCGATGGCGAGCCACGCTGGAAGAGCATTGACAATACGTCGATGGAGCGCGTGGTGAACACGCCGTTCCTGCTCGTGCGCGAGCGAGGCACCTCGGTGTTGTACCTGTATGGCGCGACGAAGTGGTACAGTGCTGCAACGCTTGATGGTACGTGGTCGTTGGTCAATTCGCCATCGGCATCGCTCAAGGACCTCGAAAAGCAGATGCTCGAACAGATGAAGAAGGACGGACGTGAAGCACCGACCACTCCGACCACCATGCCACAAGTAGTGGTGAGCACCACACCTGCTGAGCTTCTCTCGTTCAATGGCGAGCCGGCCTTCGATCCCATTACGGGCACGTCGTTGCTTGGAGCAACGAACACCGAATCGTTCGTGTTCATGGACATTGCATCGCAGAAGTACTACACAGTGCTATCAGGAAGATGGTACAAGGCCACGAAGCCCGCAGGGCCGTGGTCCTATGTTGCTTCAACAGATCTTCCGGCGGACTTCAAGAAGATCCCCGAAGGTTCGAAGTACGACGCCGTGCTCGCCTACGTGAGCGGCACAGCGGCTGCAAAGAACGCCATTCTCGATGCCACCGTCCCCACAACGTCTGCCGTCGATCGCGCAACAGCAACGTGCAAGGTGGAATACGATGGAGAGCCCATCTTCAAACCCGTCGATGGGACAACCATGCAGTATGCCACGAACACGGCAAGCACGGTGCTCAAGCAGGGTGATCAATACTACTGTTGCGACAATGGTGTTTGGTTCGCCAGCACATCGGCGAAGGGTCCGTGGGTGGTCTCGGAGAAACGTCCTGAGCAGACCGAGAAGATCGAACCATCGTCGCCTGTGTACAACACCAAGTACGTGTATGTGTATCAAAGCACGCCGACCGTTGTGTACGTTGGCTATACGGCGGGCTATATGGGAAGCTATGTGTACGGACCGACCATCGTGTATGGAACCGGCTACTACTACTATCCATGGTATGGTGTGCACTACTATCCGCATCCTTACACGTATGGCTTCCACATGGTGTACAGTCCGTACATGGGTTGGGGTGTTGGTGTTGGGTACTACGGACATTATCACGGCGGATATTGGGGTCCGCCCATGTACCGTCCACCGTACTACGGCTACCATCCTCCGTACGGACACTATGGCGGACGTCCCGTGAACATCAACGTGCACAACACCAACATCTACAACAACAACGGCGCCCGTCCGGGGACACGTCCGATGGCAACACCGGCACAACGACCGAACACCATGCCGAGTGCTACCACACGTCCAACGCAAATGCCGGCACAACGGCCGAGCACCATGCCGAGTCCATCAACACGTCCAACGCAAATGCCTGCGCAACGGCCGAGCACCATGCCTCGCGGAGGTGGTGGACGTCGACGATAGAACGTCGACGATAACAACAGCGCAAAATTCCTTGTACCTTTGCCGTGAAATTCACCACTACAAGGAAGATGCATGCGACTTCGTACCGCTTTTGCATCCGTCGCGATGGCTCTCGTGGTCTCTGTGGGACTACGGGCAGGCGATGGGAACATCGAACTCACACCGCAGGTTGGCTACCTCTTCGGAGCACGGGCTTACAGCTACAACTACGCCGGTGAATTCTATTTCGATCCGAACATCTGGTATGGCGCTTCGCTCGACTTTGCCGTGAATCCCGGTCTGGAGCTCGAACTCAGTGGCACGTACAGCAAGACCTCGGTCACGTTGCAGAACTATAGTTCCGTGATCCCCGATTCCAAGCTCTTCGACGTCACCTCGCTCTACATCACCATCGGTGCACTCCACGAACAACGGAAGGGCAAGCTCCGTCCGTACATCGGCGGTGCTGTCGGTGTGGCCGTGTTCACACCCGACAATGTCCTGTATGAGACGCTCACACGTATGGCTATCGAGTTCAAGGGTGGTTTGAAGGCCGACGTGAGCGAGAAGATCGGCATCCGACTCCAGGCACGTCTGCTCGCTCCGCTGAGCTTTGCCGGACTTGGCTTCTGGTGCGGCTCCGGCGGCTGTAGCTCCGGTGTGAGCGCCGGATCCACCTTCGCGCAGTTCGAGCTTTCCGGCGGTCTGTACTTCGTTCTGTGATCACTCCCAACGATTCAACACAACCCACTTCACACCTATGAACAACTACCTTCGAACACTCAGTGCAGCGGTCATCCTGACCGTGGTCGCACTTACGTCGTGGTCGTGTTACTACGACTACGGCCTGTCGATCTCGGACTACGACGTCGTCATCACTACGCGCGACTCGTCCATCACCAACTGGGGAACCTATAAGACCTACGTGATGCCCGACTCCGTCGTCCACTATGTCGCTCCCGGCGAGCGCGACGACATCACACGCGCCTACGATGCCACCATCCTGAACTCCATCGCATCGAACATGAATGCAATGGGCTACAAGCGCATCTACGACACAACGCAGACAAAGCCGGACGTGATCATCACCCAAGGCATCACCTCCAAGGACTACACAGCCTACTACGGTGGCTGGGGCGGATACTGGGGCTGGTACGGATGGGGCGGTTGGTACGGATGGGGCGGCTACTATCCGCCGTACTACCCTGTCGGTTCCTACACATACACACAAGGAACACTGATCGTTGCCATGTCGAGGGTCGAAGGGGCGAAGGGTGTCGACGAGCGCATCCAGTCCATCTGGCTTGCTGGCGTGGCCGGACTCGTCTCCGAGACAGCTTCATCGAATGCCACGCGCATTCAAACCCTCATCCGCCAAGCGTTTGTTCAATCCCCTTACCTCATTCCGGAGGCACTCTAATGCGACTGAACAACCTACGCTCCACATTGGTCGTCCTTGCACTCGTCCTTGTTGGAATGGCCTACGGCGGCACATCGGCATCGGCACAACAGCGATGGCTCACATCGTTGAACTGGTCGATCGGCTTCCCTACGGGAAATCTCGACAACTACACTCCAAGCACCTCGTTCTCGGGATTCTCGGCCGACTTGCGATTCCTTCAGCCGGATCGAACCTTCTTTGGTGTGTCGGGTGGTTGGAACTACTTCAGCGATCTGCTTCGCAATGCAACGGTCTCCGTCGAGAACGGCGCGATCTATGGCACGCAGGTACGCACCGTGAATGCGATCCCGCTCCTTGCATCGGCCGGTATGTTCTTTGACGATGGGACCTCGAACATGCACCCCTATGCCGCGATCAACGTGGGTGCGTACTCGGTGAACCAGCGTGTCGAGATCGGTCTTGTGCAGATCAACAACAACAACTGGCACTTCGGCGTGGCGCCGGAAGTTGGTCTGATGATCGACCTCGAGCGCACAACGGCATTCCATGCCCAAGCCCGCTACAATCGTGCTCTCAGCTCAGGCACGGCACTCAACGGAAGCTCGGATAACAGTTACGGTTGGTGGAGTTTGAACTTCGGTTTCACGTTCACCGGCTGGTAATGTCACGAAGCACCATGGTGACGGAACAAGTAGGGTGTTGCGCATGAGTTCGCAATTCCTATTTTCGTTCACCACAATCAGGTAGGTGGGGGTATGTCTCGAACATTGAACAAGGTCATGCTGATCGGCAACGTCGGCAAAGATCCCGAAGTGAACTTCACGCCGAGTGGCGTGAAAGTGGCGCAGTTCCGTTTGGCCACGTCGGAGACGTGGAAAGACAAGGAAGGATCGCTGCAGGAACACACCGATTGGCATACGGTGATCGCATGGCGCGGGCTGGCGGACGTGGTCGAAAAGCTCGTTCGTCGCGGATCTCGCGTCTATGTGGAAGGCAAGATCCAGTCCCGCACGTTCGAAGATCGCGAAGGTAATAAGCGGTACGTCACCGAGATCGTGGCAGACAATCTGCTGTTGCTCGATGCGAAGCGTCCCGATCAGCCGGGTGGCCACAGCGAAACCGAGCATGCCGAACCCTCATCTGCCAACTCCGACGAGATCCCGTTCTAGGAGAGCACACTACTGTCGATCATGAATGAAAGGGCGTCCGTTGGGACGCCCTTTCTTATTTTGCACGCATGGAAGTTTCCCGCAGTACAGAGATCAAGGTTGGGATCGTAACCCTTGCCGCCCTACTCCTTGCCCTTGGTGGGTTCATGGTTGGAAGAGGGATCAGCTTTTCGCCGAATGAAAAGGTCGTGATGTTCCGCCTGCCCACGTCGGGCGGACTGGACAACAGTTCCCCGATCGTCGTGAACGGCGTGACGCGTGGCAAGGTGAAGGAGATCAAGAACGAGAACGGCAGTGTGCTGGTGCTCGCAACCGTGAACGACGTGAGCGATCTGCATTCGGATGCAACGGCTCGCGTCTCGATCCTCGAGATCACCGGCGGCAAGAAGATCGAGATCTATCCCGGAACCGATGCCAAGCCGCTCGATATCTCGAAGGAGATCCCGGGCGTTGTGGCTGCCGACATCGGGAGTTTGGTGGGCATGCTCGGCGACGCCGGCGATGATGCGAAGCGCGTTCTCCGTCGCGTCGACACGATCACGGCCGCACTCACCGCACTTCTGTCTGACGGCACCGTGATCGCCAACGTGAAGACAATGGCCGACGATGGTGCCGTGGCTCTCCACAATGCACGTCTGTTGCTTGAAGACAATCGTGCAGATCTGAACGTGGCCGTGAAGAACCTTCGCATGATCAGCGAAGACGTACGACGCATCATCGACAAGAACGATCCGAAGCTCACGGCCCTGCTCGACAAGCTCGATCGCACGATCTCCAGTGCCGACGGCACCATTGCACGCGCCGATGGCGCCATCATCAAGGCCGATACGTTGCTCAAGAATGTGAACGACGTGATCGTTTCCGTGAAGACCAACGACGGTCTGGTCCACCGCATCCTCTACGATACGGTGTTCGCCAACCGACTCGATACCACCATCTATTCCCTGCGCAGGTTCATCAATGGCGCTCGTGCCAATGGTGTGAATGTGAACGTCGGGATCGGACACAAGTAAGTGGCCACGAACAGCACGTTCCTCACCGAGGACTCCAACGCCTACATCACCGAGTTGTTCTCGCGGGAGGATGCGTTTCTTCGCGACCTGAACGAGCAGGCATCTGCCCAAGGCATTCCTGCCATTTCCATTTCTCCCGAACAGACAGGTTTTCTGCAAGTGTTCTTGCGGTCGATGCAGGCACGTCGCGTGCTTGAGATCGGCTCGCTGGCCGGCTACAGCGCCATCACCATGGCACGGGCCCTTGCAGCAAATGGGAGTGTTGTTTGCTGTGAGCTCGTGTCGGAATGGGGAGACTTCATCGAGAAAAAGGCGCGCGAGGCAGGACTCGACAACGTGATCTCCGTGCAACGAGGTCCGGCCCTTGCCACCCTCCAACGCCTTTGCGACGACGGTACCGAACCGTTCGATGTGATCTTCATCGATGCCGACAAACCCAACTATGTGAACTATGTGCAGGCCGCATGGCCGCTCTTGCGTGTTGGTGGCGTGGTCATTGGCGACAATGCCTTGGCCTGGGGACACGTGACGAACGAAAACACTGAATTCGAACCGCATAACGTCAAAGGCATTCGGGCCTTCAACCACTTCATGGCCCACCACGCCAAGCTGCAGAGCACGCTCGTACCGCTTGGCGATGGAATGACGATCGGGATCAAACTGGAGCACTAGACCAATGCGCCTCTTCGCCGGCGTCCTGCTTGCATGCACGATCCTCGTTGGATGCAAGAGCACGCATTCGCTTGATACCTCGTTCGACCTTCGCGAAGGCAGCGAACGCATGAAGCAATTGGTCTTCACCACCACACGCAACATCGATTCGGTGGACGTGCAGAAGCTGATGGTGGATGTGTGGAAGGTGGAGCACTATGCCTATCCCGATACGATCAAGCTCTTCGTGCGTGTGCTCGACAGTACGGGCAACGTGATCACGCACATGGCTCAGCCCTATGCAAAGCCGGGCGCTCCGAACTACTTCTCGCATCTGCGCGAATCGCTTGGTGCGAAACGTCGCAAGAAGGTCGTCGACGTGTCGCCATTCACCGTGCGCGAGTTCGGCGAGCAAGACTCCATTCCAACGTCGATCGCTCTTGCCGTGGACTACAGCGGATCCATGAAGGGCGTGCTCTCGTGGATCGAACAAGGCACGGAGATCTTCATCTCGCTCATGCGTCCATGCGACCGCATCTCGCTCACCACGTTCGCCAAGGACATCACGCCCGTCTTCCCGCTCACATCTGATACGGCCAAGATGTTGAGTACCTATCGCGAGCATCGCAAGAAGGCCGCTGGCATGTACACGTCGTCGATCGACGGATTGATGAAGGCCCTCAAGTCGCTCGACACCGTGCCCATCGAACAACCCAAGGTCTGCGTGTTCTTCACCGATGGCGACGAGAACACATCGTTCGCCAAGATGTCCGACATCTTCGACTATGCCGTGAAGAAGAACATCAGCATCTACTGCGTGGGCTTCGGCTATGCACAGGATGAACCGCTCGAAGCACTGTCGCTCTACACCGGCGGCAAGTACTATCACGCCTACTCGAAGGCCGAGCTCAACCAGATCTTCATGGACATCTATCGGTCGCTCCGCAACTACTACCTTATCACGTATCACCCTCCGCAGTACGATGGCCTGCACGTTGCAGAGCTCACCATCGATGTACCCGGAAGGGATAGTATGGTGGCAAGGGCAACGTATGACAAGACGCCACTGAATCCATTGTCACCCACCGACGAGTTCACGCGACGGATCCTCTTCGCCTACAACAAGGCCGACATCGATACCACCTCGCTCCAGATCATCGATGAGATCGCCGATGCACTCGAGCGATTCGAGCGCGTAGAGCTCGAGATCCAGGGACATACCGACAACATCGGCGGCGAGGAGTTCAATGCTAAGCTTTCGTTGGCACGGGCAGAGGCCGTGAAGTCGGCTCTGATCGCCCGTGGCATCGAGGAACGTCGTCTTCGTACGAAAGGCTACGGCTTTATGCTCCCGGTGGCATCGAACGAGACAGAAGAAGGTCGCGCTCAAAACCGTCGAACCGTGTTTAAGATCCTGCGCAAGTAACAACGTATCTTTGCGCATGGCCATGTCCCCCATCATGTCGCTCTTCAAACGTGCGATCGCCCGATACAACGGCGACGCACCGATGAGCGATGCGCAACGTTCCCGCCGTGCATTCCTTGGTGCAGCCGCGACCTCCGTTGCCGTTGCCTCGTGCAGCAAACCGTCGGAGCTCTTTGCCCCCGGCATTCGCATTGCCATCGTTGGCGGCGGAATTGCCGGCTTGCATTGCGCATGGCAGTTGCAACGCAAAGGACTTCGGGCCGATGTGTACGAAGCGTCGATGCGAACGGGCGGACGGATCCTGACGGGACGTGATATCATCACACCTGGCTCGATCACGGAATTGGGTGGAGAGTTCATCGACACGGCCCACACCGACATGCTGGCCTTGGCCAAGACCTTCGATCTCGAACTGCTCGATCTTCACGACGTCTCGTCGAAGGCATTTCATGATGTGTTCTTCTTCGAAGGACGCGTCTACACAGAGAACGACATCACACGCGAGATCGCTCCCTTCATTCCACGCTTCGCAGCCGACATCGCCTCGCTGCCCCGCCGCCTTTCCGCACTTGCCGGAAGTCCGGGCGAGAAGCTGGACCGCATGAGTCTCGACGCCTACTACCATGCATGCGGCATCACGGGATGGATCCGTTCGTTCCTCGAGACGGCCTTTGTGACGGAGAACGGACTCGACCTGGCGGAACAAAGCACATTGAACTTCCTTTCGGTGATCGCCTACCAGATCCACGGCAATCCGTTCCGTTGGTTTGGCGAAAGCGACGAACGCTATCGCCTCAAGAACGGCAACGAACAGATCGTCGGACATCTTGCGGCGGCTGTGCAGAAGAACATTCACACGGGACATCGACTCGAGAGCATTCGGATGCAAGGTTCGTCGTATCGATTGTCGTTCCGTGCCGATAATGCATCGAAGACCGTCGACGCCGATCATGTGGTGCTCGCACTTCCGTTCTCGTTGCTGCGCGATGTGGAGATCGGCATCGATCTTCCGGAACGCAAACGTCAGTCCATTCAAGAAGCTCGCTACAGTTTGAATTCCAAGATCATCGTCGGCTTCGACCGTCCCTTCTGGCACGACCAAGGACACAGCGGCACGGTTTATTCCGATGCGCCTGTACAAGTGTCGTGGGACAATACGGCCAATCAAGGCGTGACGGCGGGTGGACTCACGTTCTTCAGTGGCGGTGCGAACACGCGCGTGCTCTGGTCCAAGGGCGTCACCGCATCCGTCCGCAGCATGATGGAAGGCTTACGTCCCATCTGGCACGAAACACCACTCGAGCCCACCAAGGTCACGGGCTTCAACTGGATCGACAATCCGCTCTCGAAGGGTGCGTATTCGACGTACACACCGGGTCAGTGGACGAAGTTCTATGGCATCGAGCAACAACCCGTGGGCAACCTTCACTTCGCGGGTGAGCACTGCTCGCGCGAAGGCAAGGGCTACATGAACGGTGCCGCAGAAACAGGTCGCATGGCGGCCGAAGAGATCATCCGAGCACACAGCAATGCCAGAGTCCGCTGATTTCTATCTGCGCGTGCACGAGCTCGTCAAGCAGATCCCATTTGGCAAGGTCACCACGTACGGCCACATCGCTGCGGCCTTGGGCGCACGCTCATCGTCGCGCATGGTGGGCTGGGCCCTCAACGCCGTGGCTCATGCAGATCGGTTCGACATTCCCTGTCACCGTGTGGTGAACCGCCTTGGCGAACTCTCCGGCAAGATGCATTTCGAAACTCCCTTCGTCATGCGCGAGCGTCTCGAAGCAGAGGGCGTGACGTTCAAGGGCGATGCCGTGGACCTTGCCCTTCATCTGTGGATCCCCGACGCATGAAGCACATCGTTGAACTCGTTCTCACGCCCGCGCAAGCGGCAGATGTTGCCTACGTGCGCATGCAGGCCATGGCCGAGGTCGGCGTTGCCGAAGCGGACGTGCGGGCTGTGGTGCAGAACCGACGCAGCATCGATGCACGTGCACGCACACCACGCATTCGCTTGCAATGCGAAGTGTATGTGCACGAGGAACCACCCGTCGATGTGCCCATCACCTCGACCTATAAAGATGCCGATCCGTCGAAGCGTGTGATCATCGTGGGCGCAGGTCCTGCCGGCTACTTCGCGGCGCTCGAACTGATCGAACACGGCATCACACCCATCGTCCTTGATCGTGGCAAGGACGTGCGCGCACGTCGTCGCGATCTGCGCGCCATCCAGCAGGACGGTGTTGTGAACGAGCACTCCAACTACTGCTTTGGTGAGGGTGGAGCGGGCACGTACTCCGATGGCAAACTCTACACGCGCTCGCACAAGCGAGGCAGCATTGCCAAAGTGCTGCGCTTGCTCGTGGAGCATGGAGCTACGCGCGACATTCTCGTCGACGCGCATCCGCACATCGGTTCGAACAAACTCTGGCTCGTCGTGCAAGAGATCAGGGAGACGATACGGCGGCATGGCGGCGAGGTGCACTTCGATGCATACGTCACCGACTTCCTCCTTACGAACGATCGCATCCACGGCGTTGTGCTTGACAACGGCACGGAGATGACGGCGCAGGCCGTGATCTTGGCCACCGGACATAGTGCACGCGACATCTTCCGTCTCTGCGTGCGACGCGGCATTGACGTTGAGACCAAGCCCTTTGCGCTTGGCGTGCGCATCGAACATCCGCAACCGCTCATAGACGAGATCCAGTATCATCAACGTCCACGCGACCCTCTCCTCCCTGCCTCCTCCTACTCCCTTGTCTGTCAGGTGGCAGATCGGGGCGTGTTCTCGTTCTGTATGTGTCCGGGCGGACTCATCGTCCCCTCGGCCACGGCTCCGGGCGAGATCGTGGTGAATGGCATGAGCATGTCGCGTCGTGATTCCCCGTTCGCCAACTCCGGGACCGTCGTGGCCGTCGAAGAAGAGGATTGGGCCGACCATCGTGACCACGGTGTTCTTGCGGCCTTGGAATATCAGGCCCAGGTGGAGCGGGCAACGTTCGCGGCCAATGGCGACGGGTCGCAACGTGCTCCTGCACAACGACTTACCGACTTTTTGGACCACCGCGTCAGCGCTTCCATCCCTGCCACCTCCTACATCCCTGGTCACGTTTCCGTGGACCTCCATGACATCCTTCCAGTGCCCGTGCTCAAACGACTTGAGGCCGGCATCCGTCAGTTCGGATCTTCGATGCGCGGATACCTCACCAGCGAGGCCGTCATGGTGGCCGTGGAGTCCCGCACATCGTCACCCGTGCGCATTCCGCGCGACCGCACCACGTATGAGCACATACGCATCCGGGGCCTGTATCCCTGCGGTGAGGGAGCCGGATATGCGGGTGGGATCGTGAGCGCGGCGCTCGACGGACAGAATGTTGCTCTTCGGCTCTCACAGACCCTATGAGATGCCCTTTTCCGTAACTTTGGTGCTGTATTTCTTTCAACTAACTGGATCAACCCACATGAAGATGATCGTTGCAGCGGTAGCTGCTCTGCTCTTGATCTCTTGCAATGCCGAATCACAGGTGAACAACGTGAAGCTTGAATCGAAGAAGGACTCCGCCAGCTATGCGCTGGGATTGAACATTGCCAAGAGCTTGAAGGCACAAGAGCTCGATCTCGATGTCGACCGCATCGCCGCTGGTTTGCGCGATGGTCTTGGCGGCACGGCCAAGATGACGGACACAGAAGTTGGCGCATGCCTTACGGCACTGCAAGCCGAAGCACAACAAAAAGCACAAGAGAAGGCCGCGAAGGCCCAAGGAGAGAATTTGAAAAAGGGTGAAGCATTCCTTGCAGAGAACAAGAAGAAGCCGGGTGTCATGACCACGGCAAGCGGTCTGCAATACAAGGTCGTTACCGAAGGCAAGGGCAAGAAGCCAGCTGCCACGAGTACGGTGAAAGTACACTACAAGGGTACGAACATCGAAGGCAAGGTCTTCGATAGCTCCTACGATCGCGGTCAGCCGGCAGAATTCGCCCTCAATCAAGTGATCCCGGGCTGGACAGAAGGTCTGCAGCTCATGACGGCAGGTTCCAAGTACATCCTCTACATCCCTTCGAGCATCGCCTATGGCGAAAACGGAGCCGGTGGAGCGATCGGACCAAACGAGACCTTGATCTTCGAGGTTGAACTTCTCGAGGTCAAGTAAGGTTTTTCGAAGTATCACGCACTCATCAGAACGACAACCCATGTCAGTATCGACGGCTGTTCCCAACGCCAGGATCTCGAACATCTACGTCCCGTTCCTTCTCGTCCTACCAACCCTTGCCGTGTTCTACGGCATCTACATGGCCATCATGGGTCAGGTGAGCACCTTCGATGTTGTGCTCTGCTTGGTCCTTGGTGCGATGACAGAGTTCGGGGTGACCTTTGGCTATCACCGCATGACGGTGCACAAGTCCTTCGTGGCTCAACCATGGCTCAAGGCCATTGTGCTCGCCCTCGGATCGATGGCCTTCCAAGGTCCGGTGATCAATTGGTCCAGCGTGCACACCAAGCACCACGCCATGAGCGATCAACCGGAAGACCCGCACACACCGACCATTCGCGGATTCTTCTTTGCCCACTTCGAGTGGTTGCTCGAAATGAACAGCGACTCGATGAATGCGATCCGTGAAAAGTATGCCGGCCGATACTTGAAGGATCCGATGTACTTGTTCTTCGACCGGACGTTCCTCTTCTGGAGCGTCTTCAGTCTGCTCTTCCCGGCAGCCCTTGGCTTCCTGGTCGGCGGCTGGTCCGGAGCTTGGTCTGCCTTCATCTTCGGCGGTCTCATCCGCGTCTTCATGACGTCGCACGTTACCTGGTGCGTGAACAGCGTTTGCCATATCGCCGGCGGACGGATGTTCAACACCACCGATAAGAGTCGCAACAACTTCCTCGTTGGCATCTTCGCCCTTGGCGAAGGCTGGCACAACAACCACCACGCCTTCCCCAGCAGCGCCTTCCACGGCCTCCGCTGGTGGCAGATCGACTTCACGGCCTATGCCGTACGCGTCTTCGAAAAGCTGGGCATCGTTCGCAGCGTTGTCCGCATTCCGGAAGCGTTCTTGGAGAAGAAGCTTGGGCAGAACGTTGAAGTTTAGTTACGAGTGACGAGTTACGAGTGACAAGTTCGTTGCTTTCAGAGATCGACTGAAAAAACATATGGCGGCCAGCTCTTGCAGCAGGCCGCCATTTCTTTTTTATAGATTCTCTTTTACTTCTTTGTTCATTCTCTTTTACTTCTCTTTTCCCTCTCTTTTCCTTCCCACTTGTCACTTGTCACTCGTCACTCGTAACTTCCCCCCCATGCCTTCCCTCCCTACCATCCTTCACGACCTTCGCACGCGGCTCTTTCGCGAGCCGTTCCGCGTTGTCAGTCCGGGCTATGTAGAGGCCATCGAAGTGGCCACGCGGACCGGTGACGCTGTGGTGTTATGCAGGGCGATGTGCGACTACGCCTTCGCCATCATTCACATGAGCGATGCTCGGCGGGCCATCGATCTGTTGCGCGATGCGCATGCACTTGCTGTGCGACTGCACGACGAGGCGCTGACGGCCGAGTGTGAATTGTGGCAGGCGGCGGTGGCGCACTGGACGAATGATGCGGGCGACGTGGTGGCGCGGATCGACATCGTGGTGGAGCGCTGCGCTCATGCGGGTCGACGGGACCTCTTGCCCGTGGCCGCATGCCTCAAGGCCCTGCAGATCGAACGTCGCACCTCGTCGCTCGATGCCATCCCTGCCTTCGATCATGCATTGCACTTGCTCTCGTCCACGGACGATCCGTGGGCCATTTCCTTCGTGCATCGATATGCCGGACTTGCCTGGAAGAATGCCGGGAACAACACGCATGCCCTCGAACATCTGGAGTTCGCTCGCGATGTGGCAGAGCGGCACGGACTGTTGGCCATACTTGCGCGGACGTTGGGAAGCTTGGGGACGATCCACCTAAGCACGCGACACACCAAGCTCGCGCTCGACGAATTGCTGCCGGCCATCAAGTTGTACGAAGATCTCGAGATCAGCGACTGGTATGTGGCCGAATGTCTGCTCGGCATGGGCACCGTGCTCACGCATGCGGCCGACTATGTGCCGGCCTTGTCATATCTGCAACGTGCCTTCGATGTATGGCAACTCACGGGCGATCATGCGGGTCAAGGTCGCGCCATGAACGTGATGGGCGCTGTGCACGACTATCTGCACGAAGACGATGCCGCCCTCTCCTGTTACGAGCGCTCGTATGAGCTCTTTCGGTCTTCACCATGGCGCGATCCCAACGAGACCTTCCCGCTCTCGAACAAGGCGCAGATCCATATCCGTCGTGGTGAATACCAACAAGCACGCACGCTCCTCGAAACAGCGCTCGACCATGCAACGGCCACGAAGAGTCCACGTGGCACATCGCTTGCGCTCACGGCCTTGGGCGGACTCTTTGCGAATCCGAACACACCATTCTTTGATGACAAACATGCCGAAGAGCTGTTACTCCAAACCATCGACGTGGACAAGGCCGGCGGCTTCGAGAACGAAGAAGCACTGAAGCATCTCTCCGAACTCTACGAGGCACGGGGCGACGCCACGAAGGCCCTTGAGTATCACAAGCGCTACACCGAGTTGGTGTTGCGCATGAAGGACGACAGTGCGCAACGCCGCGTTTCCGAGATCGAGACGCAGCGCGCCATCGAAGCGGCCAAACGACAAACGGAGATCGAACATCTTCGCAACGTCGAGCTCAAGAACGCCCTCGACGAATTGCGCTCTGCACAAACACAGCTCATCCATGCCGAGAAGATGGCATCGCTCGGTCAACTCACGGCCGGCATCGCCCACGAGATCAACAACCCCATCAACTTCATCGCCAGCAGCATCGGTCCGCTTCGGCGGGACCTTCGTGACTATGATGGGATGAAGGGGCAAGGCAGCGAGGCAACAGAGTTGCGCGACGAGATCATCACGCTCCTGAACGGGATCGAGACCGGTGCACATCGCACCGCCGAGATCGTGAAGAGTCTTCGGTCGTTCACACGCCTGGACGAGGGCGACGTGAAGAAGGTGGACCTGCATGAAGGTCTTGAGTCGACGCTCACGTTGCTCGGCACCAGACTTCGCGACGGCGTTGCCGTGGTCCGCCACTATGCCTCGCTCCCACCGGTGGAGTGCAATGCAGGTCAGGTGAACCAGGTATTCATGAACGTCATCGCCAATGCCCTCGATGCCCTCGAAGGCCTCGCCGACAAGCGCATCGAGATCACAACGTCACTACCGGACCAGGACCACGTGGCCATCCGTATTGCAGACAATGGACCTGGCATCCCCGACGATGTGCTCGACCATTTGTTCGAGCCGTTCTTCACCACGAAGGACGTCGGAAAGGGTACCGGACTGGGTCTTTCCATCAGTTATGGCATCATTGAACAGCATCGGGGAAGTATCTCTGTCGAGGTCGACCACGGGACGGCGTTCATCATAACCCTTCCGCTCGTACATTCGCAGAGGGGATCATCGCAAACGGGAACCGCATGAACACAGAAAAGCCGCACATCCTGTACGTCGACGACGAAGAGTTCAACCTTGCCGCCTTCAAGGCCACCTTCCGTCCGTACTACACCGTTCACACGGCACTGAGTGCCGAAGACGGTCGCGCCGTGCTGAAGACGCAGCCTATCAGTGTGATCATCACGGACCAACGCATGCCCGGCACCACGGGTGTGGAGTTTCTCGAGAGCATCATTGCCGAGCATCCCGATCCGATCCGCATGGTGCTCACCGGCTATGCCGACATCGAGGCCATCATCGCATCGATCAA
The DNA here is from genome assembly GCA_044224925.1 of Kapaibacterium sp. (SeqCode). Taxonomy (GTDB): domain Bacteria; phylum Bacteroidota; class Ignavibacteria; order Kapaibacteriales; family Kapaibacteriaceae; genus Kapaibacterium. The sequence continues at coordinate 100,003 of JBGAJM010000003.1, read as the reverse complement.
CAAGGGGCAGGTCTATCGTTACATCACGAAGCCGTGGAACGAGAACGAGCTGAAGATGACGATCGACAGTGCACTGGACGTTGCGCGCCTGAAGGCCGAGAACGTCGAACTGCTGGCCCATCTTGCACGCTACAACAAAGAACTGGAAGAGCGCGTTGAAGAGCGGACCGAACAACTGCGCTTCAAGTCGGAAGAGCTCGAAACATCGAATCGCAACATCACGCAACAGAATGCGCTCATTCGTCAGCTCGACAAGGAGAAGTCGCAATTCATCGAACTCGCCGGTCGCGATCTCAAACGTCCGGTCGAGGCCATCCATGCCACTGCACAGAAGTGCAAGGACAAGCTCGGCAAACTCTCGGTGGACGATCTGCGCGAGCATCTCGACGGCATCGATGCGAATGCGCAGAAGTTGCGCGGCATCGTCGACAATCTGCTGCTCATCAACGAGCTCGAACTGCGTGGTGTACAGCTTTATCCGACCACGCTCGATCCGGCCATGATCGCACAGACCGTCGTGATGACGCATGCGCCGCATGCGCGCACGAAGAGCATCGAGATCCGCTACGAGCGCGGTCCGGGCGGCATGACGCACAACGATCCTACGGCGCTGACGCAGATCGCCGACCATCTGATCTCCAATGCTGTGAAGTTCTCACCATCGAACTCGACGGTGCATGTGCGCACGGCCTGCGTCGACAAGGCCATTCACCTAACGGTGACGGATCAAGGACCGGGCTTCACCGACGAAGACCGCGAGCAGCTCTTCCGCACCTTCTCCACGCTCAGTGCCAAGCCAACGGCATCGGAGCTCACCACCGGTCTTGGACTCAGCATCGTCAAGAAATACGTCGACGCTCTCCATGGCACGATCACGCTCGACAGTCCGTCAGGCACCGGTGCATCATGGACCGTTGTACTTCCGGATCTCAAGCGATGAACAGTACGCTGGATATCGTCTTCCAACGCGCTTCCTTCACACCTGCCGTCCTCGCACGACTGCAGCGTCACTACCCTGCACTTACGTGGACGGTACGCAATGAGAAGGCAACGACGTTCGATACGACAGCGCTGGACCTCGATGCCTTCGAGCGTCTGAGTTCCGACCTTGCCTTCTTCGATCGCAATCCAAGTCTTCCGCTTGAAAGTTTGTGCTCGCACCTTTCCACGTATCAGCCACGCAATGCGTCACAAGAGGAGATGGTGCACTATGCCCATCGGTTGGTCGACCTCGACGACGACGCCCGTGGCGCTGGCCTGTACATGTGGGGCGAGGCCGGCATCGGCAAGAGCCACATCTCCATCGGCATCAGTAAGCTCTTCATGAAGAAAGGACTGGAGCCGATCTTCATGGTGGCCGACACGTATACCTTCGATACGCGCATCGATCTTTCACACGGACAGGTGTGGATCCTCGACGACATGAACAGCGGTTATGGCATCGCCTCGCGACTGTTCAAACAAGTTGTCTTGAACATTCACGATCGTGGTGGCCGACTGTTCGTCACCTCCAACAAACCCTACGACCAGCTGATGCGCGAGCTGTTCGTGGGCGACAGCGAAGCAAATCGCATTCGCTATGAAGACCGCACGAAGGGGATGTTCAAGATCCTCGAAGTGACGGGCGATAGCTTCCGACAAGACACTGCCTGGTACCGATAAGAACACTATGACCCTTTTCTCTGCATCCAACATCTCGAAGTCGTACTTCGAGAAGGTTCTCTTCACTTCCATATCCTTCGGTCTGCAAGACGGCGAACGCGTCGGCATCATCGGTAAGAACGGCGTCGGCAAGAGCACGCTCTTGCGCATCGTGGCAGGTCTTGAAGAGCCCGACGATGGCATCGTGGCCTTCAACAACGAAGCACGCTTCGAGTACCTCGAACAACTTCCCATGTTCACGTCCACCGATGGCGGAGACCCACGCGTGCTCGACACCGTGGTGGCCGCCTATCCGTCGGACCATGCGCACATGGAGATCTGGGAGATCGAGACGCTTGCGAAGCAGTTCCTTGGCAAGCTTGGCGTGAACCGCCTCGACGACCGCGTGGAAACGCTGTCGGGCGGACTCCGCAAACGCGTGGCCCTTGCCCGCTCCATCGTGAGCGATCCGGACCTGCTCATTCTCGATGAGCCCACGAACCACCTCGACGCCGACTCCGTGCAATGGCTGCAAGACTACTTGATGAACTCTTCCAAGGGTCTGCTCCTCGTCACCCACGATCGCTACTTCCTTGACGCTGTTTGCACTCGCATCATCGAGATCGATCAAGAGAAGCTCATCTCCTACGACGGCTCGTACGAATACTATCTCGAGAAGAAAGAGGCCCTCGTTGCCACACAAGAGGCAACGGCCGATCACATGCGCAACAAGCTGCGCACGGAGTTGGCATGGTTGCAGAAGGGCGCAAAGGCGCGAAGGACCAAGCAGCGCAGTCGCATCGACTGGATCGCCAAGATGCAGGCCGAGCCCGAACGTCCGGAAGAGAAGAACATCAAGATCGAACTCGGCGCGCGATTCCTTGGCGGGAAGATCATCGACGCCGTCGACATCTCGAAGAGCATCGGCGGTCGCCTCCTCTTCAAGGACTTCACCTATCGTGCAACGCCGAAGGATCGCATCGGCATCATCGGTCCGAACGGCGCCGGCAAGAGCACCTTGCTCAATGTGTTGGCAGGAAGGGGCAGGGTGGATGGGGGCTATGTGGACATTGGCGATACTGTCAGCATCGGCTTCTTCGATCAGGAGATCCGCGACATGCGCGACGATGCCACCGTCCTTGCCACACTGCGCGAAGTGGCAGAGTATATCGATGTGGGTGTAGGTCGCGACCGTTTCATCACGGCCAAGGAACTCTGCGAACGCTTTCTCTTCTCGGCCAAGCAGCAGCATGCCTACGTGCACACGCTCAGTGGTGGCGAGAAGCGCAGACTTGCCTTGTTGCGCATTCTCATGAAGAACCCGAACGTCATCATGTTGGATGAGCCAACGAACGACTTCGACATCATGACCCTTTCCGCCCTCGAAGACTTCCTGCAGCACTTCTATGGCGTACTTCTCATTGTCTCGCACGATCGGTCATTCCTCGACAAGACCGTCAACACCATCTATGCGTTCGAAGAAGGTGGTGTGATCAAGGAGTATCCCGGCAACTATTCCGTCTACCTCGAGAAGAAGGAAGCGCGCGGCTCTCAGGCCAATGCACAACAACGTGCGGCTGCCGCATCGACCACGTCGACAACGCCCACGCCCTCCGCTCCATCGAAGCAGAAGCTCTCGTACAAAGAGCAGAAGGAACTCGATTCATGCGAGCGTCGCATCGCCGATCGCGAAGCACGTCGCACCGAGATCGAGCGTGCACTTGGCGACACCACGGCCGATTACAAAACGCTGCAGGCACTCGCCGCCGAATTGCAAGTGATCATGAACGAGATCGAGACCATCACCGAGCGGTGGCTCGAGCTCAGCGAGAAGATGCAATAGTGTTCAAAGCAAAACGGCGGACCCATTCAAGGGTCCGCCGTTCTCATATAGTCGTCGTGCGAACGAAATGCGTTATCGTATGATCGATGCCGGCACTGTGCTCACCATTCCTCGTGAGCGAACAGTGACATAATAGACGCCCGTTGGGACGGCATTCACATCGACGTGAATGGTGGCGGGACTAGCATCGAAACCAAAGTTTCCGGAAAGCAACGTCAGCCCGGTCACGTCAGAAATGGACCAGCTCGACGAAGCGGCATCATCCACCTTCAGCGTCAATGCCTCGGAAGCCGGATTCGGAGAGACGCTCAAACCGAGCACTTCGGGCTCGACCACCGAAGCTGTTGTTGGTGGAAGTTGCACCAATGCACCACCTGACGCAAGCGCAGCCCAGAGTCCGAACGCCGGTCCGCTATTATTCGATGCCGGGTTCAAGAAGCCAGATGCCACGACGGACACTGCCTGTCCGGCCAACTTGGTAAGGTCTGCATTGAAGAATGCAAACGCATCGCCATCCTTTGGAGCGATGCCCAACACGTATGCGCCTGCTGGCACTTCGATGTACGGCGTGTTCTGTCCGTAGGATGCTCCGGCGACGATCTTCGTCGTTCCAGCATACACGTCCACAGCTGGCGCATCGGTTGCACCATGGAACACGACGATGTCGACGTTACCGGACGTTGCTGCGGCTTCCCGTACGCCTGCGATCGAATACAACGAGAAGGCGATCGGACTTGCGTTTGGATCTGTGTTTGGTGCGAATGCAGAAGGGTTGAGCACGCCATTGGCGACGATCACGTATCGGCCGACCGGCACGTTCACGGGGAAGGATGCCAACGCCTCAGATGCTGACGCGCTGGTTGGCCCAGCTACTTGAATGACCAGGTCGGTGTTTGCCGGCACGGGAACAAAGGGCGATGCCGTACGGAACGCAAAGTTGTCGAGCAACTTCACACCATTCACGTACACATCTACCTCGGTCGCTGCTGGGTCTGCTGCATTGTGGATCACCTGCACCATTGCTTCATCCGCTTTCGCAACAGGCAATGGTGTAAGAGGTCCGCCTGCTGCCGTGGCAACGAACAACCCAAAGGCTGCACCATTCTTATTGGCGGCGGGATTCAAAAAGCCAGATGCCAATACCGTGATAGCGGCTCCTGCGGCATTGCGCAGATCAGCATCGAAGGCAGCGATCATGGCACCACCTGCCGGAGCAATTCCCAACTCATACTCTGCCGGAGGGACACTCAAGTACTCGGCAGCCTTCCCATAGGACAGCGACGGAATGACACGAGTGGCACCTGCATAGATGTCAACGGCAGGTGCGTCGGTTGCACCGTGCCATACCAGAACGTCGACATTCCCTGCGGTTCCGGCAGCTGTGCGGGCATTGCCCACTGGGAACACATTGAAGGAGATCGGAGCGGCGTTTGGATCGGTTTGCGCCGCAAACCCTGTCGAAGAAAGCACCCCATTCGCGATCGCAATGGACGTACTGTTGGCTGGTAGATTCAACGTGAACGTTGCCAGGGCTTCCGAAGCCATCGTACTATTGGGTCCTGCGATCCCAACAATGATGTCGACGCCTGCGGGAAGATCGAGGAACGGTGTTGCGCTTCGAAACGCAAAGTTGTCAAGTGTGTTCTTTCCATTCACCCACACATCTACCGTGGCTGCAGCCGGATCGGCGGCATTGTGAATGATCTGAAGCTTCGCCGTTTGGGCTGCTACGATCGTGGTCAATGCCACGAACATCATAACTACAGTTACAGCTTTTTGCATGTGATTTCCCTTCCAACACAACATGGAACATTTGTTATGCGTGTTGGAACACATGTAAACCCTGGAGAGTTCCCGGCATGGGTATCGTTTCCGAGGCCGAAGAGTACCGGGTGATCATGAACGTGATCAAGACCATCACCGAACGCGGGCTTGAGCTCAGCGAGAAGATGCGCTATGTGGCCTCATGATCGCGACTCCACATTAGAGCGTCCAGATCCTGATCCGTGCGTGGTACATTTCGTACGGTTGCAAGTACGAGGCAACGCGAATGCCACTCGGATCGAACGTGCAACCCAACGATGACATGCCGACCGACGGAACTGGCAACACATTCAAGATCCCTCCGTCGCGCACATCTCGTACCACCGGTGTGTTCCGATACGGATCACTAGCAGCATCGTCGATCGTTATGAATCGCTGGTTGTCCCAAGAGATGGCGGCAGGGAGTTCCGAAATGGTCGTACGTGTACTCGTGATACGTCCTGACAAGAGATCCACGAACTGAAGCCCATCGGGTTTCTGGTTGGCTTCCGAAAGAAGTCTGGCAAGCGTGGTGCCATCTGGAGAAAGTCCCTTCGGAAGTATGTACCAGACTGGTGTCGACTCGAATCGAACCTGTGAATCTGATGTGCAATCCCAAACAGTGACACCATCAGGTTCACGACCTGAAACTACAAATCGTGCTCCACCTTCTTGCAGTCGCATGAGTCGTAGCCACCTGTTCGCAGGTAGTGAGAAGGTCTTCACGATGTGTCCGGTTCGTGCATCAAGCTGACGTGTTTGACCGAGTCGATCAATGGCGATAATGTACTTCGCATCGGCTGTCAATAGGCCAACTTCAAAACTGTCATATGTTGCCACAACGCTACCAGATCTCAAATCGAACAGCCTGGTAAAGCGGGATCCAGATAACAGCATCATCGAGTCATCATCACTGAACGTGATCCGGTCACCCGGGGCGGCATTTGGATCTGTTCGTTCGATCATAATGGAGCGGATCTTTACACCCGTTGACGTGCTATAGAACTCAACAACGCCATCCTTGACAACTGCAACGCTCGCACCGCTCCGCGTAAAGGCAAGGGCGTGCACGCTCCTCCCCTCTGCGTAGATATCGATGTACGTGGGTTGTGCTTTCGTGCACATGCGAATCGGACCTAGGTCGAACACGGATCCGTTTGGTACTGATGCTACAATGTTGCCGTCAGACTTTTGGGCATCAGTCGAAAAGCCTGTTACCGTCAGCTTCTCATCACTCGGGATCACAGCTTGAAAGGACCCCTTCGACGAAGAAGCTACGACAACACCTCGAGATGTACGAACATGCAGGACACCCCCAATTGGTTGATCTGTACAATTGATCAACGTACCCGTTACAAGCGTAGGACAGCCATCGACGTTCACGTCCACGTATCGCGTTGCGTCTGGAGCAATGGGTCCAACGCTCATCGGTGCTACAGCAAGACCATTATTCTTGCTCGCTTCGACTTCAATATTGAATGCGCTGTTCGAAGGGACATGACTCTTGAACACACCGTTCTCATCTGTGCGCACCATCGCTTGCCCGATCGTCAACCACACATGAGCAAGCGGAGTGTTTGTGCCACATCGAACTGTTCCCTCCACATACGATCGAGATGTAGCTGGAAGCCCAACGTTCCAATCCATCAGACGAGTAACGCGGCCCACATAGAATCTTCCTTCGAGCGCTACGTTCCCTTCCTCCCTCCACATGCCCAGTTGCCGATCGAAGCACCACAGTGGGAGATCTGAACGTGGTGGTGCTGCAAGTTTCGCTGGGATCGGAACCTTGATCGTCGCGAATACACCGGGTCGTAGATCAAGTTCCTCACCTGATAGGCTCACAAAGCGGATTCGCAGAAGTCCATAGCTAGTGACTACTGACGGCGCGTTGTCCGCACGCATACCCATTGCATCACCACTCATATGCAATGAGATCGCCGAAGTGCTATCCGGTGAGATATGTGTGAATGCAACTCGTGCCGGCCCATCGTAGTCCAGACCGGAAGATCGTACGATACTATTCGGTGGAAGGATGATCTCAGCACCTGAGCTGTTGATCGTACCACCTTCAGCGGTGGATGCCAAGTATTTGTCGTCAACTTGCTGAATCGTCAACGATACGAGTGTAACGCCGTTTGGTGTTGGCCATTCTGCTTGAGCGGACGACAATTGTGCCTTGCCGCCTCCCCAGAATCGTGCAGTTTGAGCGACCACACACACGCGTTCACGTGGCACTGAAACATTTTTCAAGAGATACACCCCGTACTCGTTGGTGATCGCGGTAGCACCATGCGCAGTTACTACAATTCCTACCATGGGCGTCCCACTCTCATCACGGACAACGCCACCTATCGTCGTGGTAACGAGCTCGGTCGACGCTGGGTCGTGCGGCTGCACGACACCATGATCACAGGATACGCACCACAATACAACGAGGAACGACCTCACAAAGAGAAGGACGGCGTTTCGCATTGACTGCCTCGGAATGACTCCCTACGTACTCACTTACCCTTGACAATTTGCGTTCTACCGTCAGCTGCTCATAGGGAAAAAATACGAACCACGCTATCCGTGCGTTCGTCGACATCTGCGCTTCAGGGATATCAAGGTTCCATTCTGTGAAATGCGAGGCACTGCCCACCTACTGTCCTCCTTGCAACCTTGCCTCCCCTTCCTCCTTCCACAGCCCTGCATCTTCGTCGAAACACCAGGCGGTAGAGTGGATGGCTGCGAGGCGGCAAGGTCGTGGGCGCTGTGAACGTACCAGAGGCCTGAAGATGATTCCAATCACGCACGACGTTTTTACGATGCAGATACTTCATACGTCATAAAAAACAGCCCGCACATCATTGCTGATGCACGGGCTGCTTCTCATCACACACGTCGACGTTGTTTCAGTGGTCAGAGCTGATAGATGCGAATGACGTTCTGCGTCTGCGTCGAGAAGAAGGCCGCGAGGTGCGTACCGTTCGGATCGAAGACATAGGCAGAGCCATAGGCATTGAGTGCCGGGATCGGGAGGATCTTCGTCGTGCTGCCATCGCTCACCTTGCGGATCATCGGCATGGTCGCTTTCGACGAGTCGTACACCGTACCCACGTAGTACACGTTATCGTTCGAGATCGCGCTTGGCATGGACGGATACGTTCTTGGGTCGCTTGGAACGATCGAGCTGATCTTCGCTCCGGTGACCAGGTTGAAGAATTCAAGCGGACCGGCCTGCTGACCAGCCCCTGGTACGATCGTGCCGACCACCGTACCGTCAGGCGACAAACTACCCGACATTTCGCGGGATCCTGTCATCGGGATCTCGAGCACCTTGCTATCCGTTGCAGCATCCCACACGATGTAGGCCGCCGATGGAAGGTAGCTCGATACAACGAGGCGTGCCCCGCCACCCTGCAGACCAAGCATGTGGTACGTGCCCTTCGGAAGTGCGAACGTCTTCACGATCTGTCCTGTTCCCACATCGAACTTCGAGACGGATCCCGAACTATCCATCGCGATCACATACTTCCCGTCGGCCGTCAAAAAGCCGCTGCCGGGATCGGTGATCGTGGTCAACCGAGTGCCACTGTTCACGTCAAATACTTGCGTCGTGCTATACGGTCCACCCACCAGCATCACCGTTCCGTCTGCACTGAACATGAGACGCGACCCTGCATACGTGTTCGGTGTACCGTTCGTCACATCGAGCGATCGGATCAGCGCTCCGGTTGCAGCAGTATAGAACTTCACCGACGTCATGTCGAGCACGGCGATCGTCGCACCATTGTCGAGATAGACCAAGGCCGATCCGCGCGAGTTGGCGCTCATCGGAATGTCGAGATACGTTGTCTGCACACCACTACATGCTTGAATGGTGCCCATGTTGAAATTGTCGCCCGATGCAATGGCCGATACCGGTGTCTCCGACGACGACTGCGCATCGATCGTGAATGCCGTCACCTTGAGGATCTCTCCGCTCGGGACGTTCACACGGAATGTACCGGATGAGGTGGAGGCCATCTGCGCACCACGCGACGACATCACCTGCACGAAGCCGGCAATGGGCTTGTCGTTGCAGTCCACGAGTGTTCCTTCAAGCATCGTCGGACATGGACTCACCATCACGTCGACGGTCTGCGTTGCATTCTCCGCAATACCCGACACAGCGAACGGTGTTGCACTCATGCCGTTGTTGCGCGATGGATCCACTTCGATCGTAAAGGCGAAGTCCGCCGGCACACGACGTTTGAAGTATCCGTTCTCATCCGTCATCGCGCCCACTTGTCCGATCGTCACCCACACATGCGGCACGGGACGGTTCGCTGCACAACGCACGGTTCCTTCCACAAAGGCCCGTCGTGCATTCGGCACATCGAGATTCCAATCCGTGAAGTGCGACACCGTACCCACATACACACCACCCGTCAACGTCGCTTGCCCTTCCTCCTTCCACATCCCTATCGACTCGTCGAAGTACCACAACGGAATGGTGGAGGGCTGCGAGGAGGCAAGGCGCGAAGGAACGGGATAGCGAAGGGTTGCCGTGCTGCCCGAGCGCAGTTGCAGTTGCTCTCCGGAGGCTCCTGTGAGTTGCACGCGAAGGACGCCGTAGCTCAACAGGTCGACCACTGAGTTGTCGGTGCGACGTGCAGCGGCATCACCGGCGAAGAACTGCTGGAATGGTGTGCGATCGTCGGGTGTGAGATAGGCGGCTGCGACGGAGACCGTGCCTGTGTAGGCAGCGCCCGTCGACGTGACGAATCCGTTCGCAGGGAAGTTCACCGACGAGGTCGAGATCGAGGCCGTGCCTCCGGCGGACGCGGAGAACGTCGTGGTGATCGTTGCCTTCTGCATTGTCAGGTGCACCAACGTCACACCGTTCTGCTTTGGCCATTCTGCATGGGCGGCGTTAAAGTAGCCGCTCTTGCGGGCGATCACGCATGCGCGATCGTTCGGCACCGAGATGTTCTTGAATTGGAAGACGCCTTGGGCATTCGTTGTTGTCGTGGAGCCGTGGGCCGTCACGGCCACACCAGCCATCGGCAACCCTGCCTCATCCACCACCATACCGCTCACCGTGGTGCTCACCACGGCCGTCGTCGGCGTGTCCTTCGGGTCGATCAGTCCATTGTTGCAGGCGCTCAACAGGAGCAACCCCGTTGCAGCGACGAGCGCCACAAATGGACGGAGAAAATCGAACTTCTTCATGGGGATCTCTCAGAGAACTTGAATACGTGCTCACTTCATGCATCTAGCACGAATGGGAAGTTTGGTTACAAGTTATCGTGCAGTCTAGAGTTTCCAGATCCGAAGGGTGGCGAACTGTCCACCGATCCTGAAGAGGGCGGCAGCATGCGTGCCACCTTCATCGAACGATGCCCAAGGAATGGACGTGCTCATTGAAGGGATCGGCAGCGGACGTGGCGCAGTATTCCCGACAACATCTCGTAGCATGACCGGTTCATTCATATACGGTGTGGTCACGCGTGCCGAGAGGAACCGCTGATTCCCTGGAGCAATGGCAAGTGGCATGTAGATCGACGAATCACTGGCAAAGTCGTTCGACGTGATGAGTTGACACTCCGGGATGCTATAGAATCCGATGAAGTCCTTCAATGTTCGATCCCGAACCACATCGACGTAGAGACGACGATCCATTGAAAGCACGCCCTTTTCACCACTACTATAGGAGAAGGACAACTCTGCCTTCTGAACGCCCGTGGCCAAGTCCACGATGTACACGGCACTCGGGTCATGATTCATGTACAACACATCGGCCCCACCGCTCGTGAAGCCGATGAGTATGCGTTCATCTCTAAACATGGTCTTCGCGAGTTGTTTGAGCGGACTACCATCGATGGCACTGCAGAGACGTAGGTTCCTGGAACTATCCGCTACGACAACGTTCTCTCCATTCGGAGTGAGCATCGCATCGACAACGCTGCGAAGCACGGTCTTCTCGGTCCCGCTTGCAACGGCAAACACCTTCGTGATGCCGTTGGTGCCAAAGACCAACATCACGCTCTCATCATCGCTGAACATCAGTCCTTCTGCTGGTGTGAAGGTTGGTGTGCTGCCGATCACGTCGATCTCGCGCTGTAGCGAACCGGTCGACGTGGAGTAGATGCGAACACTGGTCGAGGTGAGCACTGCGATCGACTGACCGTGATCGATGTAGGCCGCATCCACGGCACCGATCTGTCCGAGTTCAATGTCGGTGACATCGATCGATGCCGCCCCACATGCACGCAATGCATTCACTGATACAAGATCGCCTTCGTTGATCGGAGGTACAGCAAGGTCGACCGTTGCATTACCGTCACTTGTGAGCGCTGCGACGGTGAGTGGCACACCTGACGGAACATCCACGCGGAATGAGCCCGTTGTTGTCGCCGTGTACTTCGTCCCCTTTGGCGAGGTGATCATGATGAAGCCACTTGTTGGTGCATCGGCACAATCCACTAGTGTCCCTTCAAGAAAGCTGGGGCATGGCGAGACCAACAGATCGACCGTGCGTGTCTCCGACTCCGCGAGTTCTGGAACGGTCGCCACCGGCGATGAGAGTCCGTCATTGAATGGTGCCTGCACCTGAACATTGAACGCCGTGTTCGCAGGCACCCGATGTTCATAATGACCACTATCGTCCGTCGTCGCGCTCACTTGTCCGATCGTCACCAATACGTGCGAAGCAGGTCGGTTCGACGCACAACGCACCGTGCCCTGCACGTAGGCGCGAGGCGCCGGTGTGTCGAGATTCCAATCCGTGAAATGCTTCACGCTTCCCGTGTACCTACTTCCTTCGAACCTTGCCTGCCCTTCCTCCTTCCAATACCCTGTCGACTCATCGAAATACCACAGAGGGATAGTGGAGGGAGGCGTGGCGCCAAGGTTGCGTGAGAGCGGATACGTGAGCGTTGCTGCGGATCCTTCTTTGAGTTGCAATGGATGTCCGGTCGCATCGGTGAGCACAACACGAAGAACGCCGTGACTGATCAGTTCGACCTGCGATCCATCACTGCGAATGGCCGAGGCATCTCCGCTGAAGTACTCTTGAAATCGTGCCGTTGTGTCGGGGTCGAAGTGACGGATGGCGGCCTGCACCGTGCCGGTGTACGCAGCGCCCGACGAGGTGACGAGTCCGTTCGCAGGGATCATCACACGAGCACTCCCCTCATAGATCGTCGTTCCATACACGGCCGAGAACGACTTGGTGTTCATAGCACGCAGCAGACGGAGACGCACCATGGTCGGTCCGTTCGCTGCTGGCCACTCCGCACGCGATACGGTGAAGTAGCCCTCCTTCCGCACGACCACGCAAGCTCGCTCACTTGGCACCACTGCGTTGGTGAGCATGTACATGCCGAATCTGTTCGTCGTTGTTGTCCGCGAGCCAACGGTCACCGTAGCTCCCGAGATCGGCGCATCCAACTCGTCGAGGACGACGCCGGCCACAGTGGTCGTCGTGGTCTTCGTTGTGCCTGTATCACGCGGATCGATGACCCCGTTGTTGCACGCCGTCATGACGAGCAAACTGGATGTGAGGAACATGAGGATCAAAGATCTCGGGATGATCGAAGTGCACATACGGGTACTCCTGTATTGCTCGGCGGAAACGAGCGTCGCAATTATGTAAACGACCATAGGAATATAGCATCGAGAAGCTACTGACCAACTGACGCGCTACGTCCATGGCAAACAAGAACTTACCGCACCCTTCGGGTTAAACGGCAACTTCAGTTTACTTGTTTTGCTGTTGGATTTCAAATTTGGTTGTACGATATTCGTATCGATACCTATCCCGTACAACGCAAGAGGTTCGATATGCAAACGCAGGCGCTGACGATCTCCCCCAAGTATCAGGTGGTGATCCCGCAGGAAGTTCGGGAAAAATTCGGTTTGCTGCCCGGACAGCTCGTCCGGTGGATCATTCACGACGGAATGCTGGTGCTGGTTCCCGTGCTCTCCATCGATGATCTGCGTGGGTATCTGAAAGACCACGATATTCGCCTGATCCGCGACAAAGAGAAGTTCGAAGCATGAAGACCGACCCTATCGTTCTGGACTCCTCTGCCTGGATCGAATACGTGCTGAACGGTCCGCACGCAGAAGAGTATGCCCGCGTATTGAAGAGCAAGACCACGGAAGTGATCGTGCCTTCGGTATGCATCTTCGAAGTGTATCGGTCCATCGAACGCATCGTGGGCATGCGCGAAGCGCTGGCCGTGACGATGAGCATGCAGGCCTTCATGATCGATGAACTGTCGTCGGACCGAGCACGGCAGGCCGCGGCCATCAGCAGAGCACACGTTCTGTCGACGGCCGATGCCATCATCTATGCAACAGCGCAAGCCTATGGCGCGACGCTGTACACACAAGACCCCGACTTCATGAAGCTCGACGGCGTGAAGTACTTCAAACACCGACGCTAATTCAACAACACAACATTCACTCTCCACTCGAGAACAACAATGGCAACGCAAGACCTCGACATGATCCGGAAGTCCTACGCGGCTCTTCCATCTAAGATCTCGGCCGCACGCACCATGCTCGGCAAGCCGCTCACGCTAACGGAAAAGATCCTCTACTCGCATATGGCCGAGATGCCATCGACGGCGCATGCACGCGGCAAGGCCTATGTGGACTTCCATCCGGACCGAGTGGCCATGCAGGATGCAACGGCACAGATGGCGCTCTTGCAGTTCATGAGCGCCGGCATTCCGCAAGTCGCCGTGCCGAGCACCGTGCACTGCGACCACTTGATCCGCGCCGAGCACGGCGCCACGTCCGATCTCGAGAAATCACTCGTCGAGAACAAGGAGGTCTTCGACTTCCTTGCCTCCGTGTCCCGTAAGTACGGCATCGGATTCTGGAAGCCAGGCGCCGGCATCATTCACCAAGTGGTGCTTGAGAACTATGCTTTCCCTGGTGGGATGATGATCGGCACGGACTCGCATACGCCGAACGCCGGCGGACTTGGCATGGTGGCCATTGGTGTTGGTGGCGCCGATGCCGTCGACGTGATGGCTGGCATGCCATGGGAACTACAAATGCCGAAGATCATCGGCGTCAAGCTCACCGGCAAGATGTCGGGCTGGACGTCGCCAAAGGATGTGATCCTCAAGCTTGCAGGGATCTTGACGGTGAAGGGCGGCACGGGTGCCATCGTGGAATACTTCGGCGAAGGCACTGCGTCATTCAGCGCAACCGGCAAGGCAACGATCTGCAACATGGGTGCAGAGATCGGCGCAACAACTTCGGTCTTCCCATATGACGATGGAATGGATCGCTACCTACGCGCAACGGATCGCAACGATGTTGCCGATCTCGCCAAGACCGTGCGCGAACATCTTGTGGCCGATGCCGACGTGGAAGCATCACCCGAGTCATACTACGATCAGGTGATCCACATCGATCTCAACACGCTCGAGCCGCACATCAACGGTCCGTTCACACCAGACCGCGCTATGGAACTCTCCGAGTTCGTGAAGGCCGTGAAGGAGAACAACTGGCCGGCAGAATTGCGCGTTGCACTCATCGGTTCGTGCACGAACTCGTCGTACGAGGACATGTCGCGCGTGGCCGACATTGCGGCCTTTGCATCGGCACATGGCTTGAAGGCAAAGAGCGAGTTCACGATCACACCGGGTTCGGAGCAGGTTCGCGCCACGATCCAACGTGATGGCTTCTTGCAGAAGATGGAAGACATCGGTGGCACTGTGTTGGCCAATGCCTGCGGCCCCTGCATCGGTCAGTGGAAACGTCACGACGTGCAAGCCGGCGATCGTAACTCCATCATCACCTCGTTCAATCGCAACTTCACCGGTCGCAATGACGGCATCAAGGAAACACATGCCTTCGTGGCCTCGCCCGAGACCGTTGCCGCCTTTGCCCTTGCCGGCAACCTTACCGTGAACTTCATGAAGGAGCCGATCGACGGCGTCATGCTCGAAGCACCCACCGGAAAGGAACTTCCAAATGGTGGCTTTGTGCCGGATCCTGACGGATTCGTCAAGCCTGCTGAAGATGGCTCGAAAGTCAGCGTGCTCATCGCTGACGATAGCAATCGTCTGCAAGCACTCGCACCATTCGCCGCACCGAAGGCCGAGGAATACGTCAACATGCCCGTCCTCCTCAAGGCCAAGGGCAAGTGCACCACCGATCACATTTCGATGGCAGGTCCATGGCTTCGCTTCCGCGGCCATCTCGACAACATCTCGAACAACATGTTCATCGGTGCCATCAACTATGTGAACGATACGGCCAATGCCGTCAAGAACATCTTCACGGGCGAGTATGCAGAGGTTCCTGCAACGGCGCGTGATTACAAGGCACGTGGCATCTTCTGGGTGGTCGTTGGCGATGAGAACTACGGAGAAGGATCATCCCGTGAGCACGCAGCCATGGAGCCTCGCTTCCTTGGAGGAAAGGCCATCATCACGAAGAGCTTTGCACGTATTCACGAGACCAATCTCAAGAAGCAAGGCATGTTGCCGCTCACGTTCGTGAACGCAGCGGATTACGACGTCATCCGCGAAGGCGACCGCATCACCATCGACATCAATGCCCTGGCCGTCGGTGCGAACCTCACGGCCGTGGTGAATCACGAAGACGGCACCACGGATCGCATCGAGCTCAAGCACACGATGAACGACCAACAGATCGGCTGGTTCCATGCCGGTTCAGCTCTCAATCTGATCGCGGCCAAGTCGAAGTAAGAACGACCGTCGAACACACAACGCCCCGTCATGCTCTGCATGGTGGGGCGTTCTCGTTGCAGTAGGGTTGCAGTACGAATCCATTGAACTTTGGATAGTATTATTGTTCTTTACGGTCTGTCCCATCTCTCGTCGAACATCACTGAATCATGAACATGCAACGATTTCTTCCGCTTTTTGGCGTCATCGTTTCGGCGTTGGCGTTCACTGCCTGCACAACGACAACACAGCCGGACCCAGTGCAGCAACAGTGCGATGTGCGGGCATTTCAACCCTATGCCATCGGTTCCTACTGGATCTATGAGACAACGGTGCAGCCCGGAGGCCGCATCACGATCGATTCCATGGTCGTGACGGACACGTCGTCCACCGGAAGCACGACCTCGTTCACGTTGCGATACTTCGTGGACGGATCTCTTGTGAACGAGTACACATCCGGTTTTGCAAAGTATGGCACCACCACCGAGTACCTCGTCGAACCGCTCCCTAGCAGGTACAACGACCTACGAACGCCAACTGCCGTTCGCGAGTGGGGATTCCAGGGGCCGGTGCTCTACTGTGGTACGACCCTTGGGCCGGTGAGTATCTACGCCCCGCTCGATTCGATCTCTGTGGTAGATACGCTGGGCAACATCATTCGCGCTGGCCTTCAATACCACATCGTCAGCGATGGCTCGCATACAACGGCCACGATGTCGCAGCTCAGCATCTCCTCCCCAACACCAACGATCGATGGGTCCACGAGCATTCGACGCGTTGACATGACCACTGCTGATACGGTGATGATCCAAGAACCCTCCTACGCGACCTTCCCAAATGGAAAGCGATACTACACCTCATCATCTCGATTGAACCGCACGTATGCGTATGGTGTGGGCATGCTCCTCGAGAGCATAACGCAAGAGATCGGTATGCCCACGTCCACGACACCAACGATGAAGGGCAGTACCCGCCGTCTTCTTCGCTATGGACGGGTGAAGTAGGTTCGGACGCTCACCACTTCATCGAGATGGAGACGGCAGGCATCAGATACGATCTGATGTTCCAGTCCGCTCGTGGCTGCGCTGTGACAGTGTAACGCAGTCCTGCTTGTAACGTGGCCTGTCCAACGTCGACAAGACCAATGAGCACCTCTGCATTGGCGATCGGGCCCACGTCGGTTGCACCGAGCGCGATCGATCCGCGGATCGGAGTGTTTGCAAACGGAAGTGTTCCGATCGGCGCTTGTATGCCGACAGAGAAGAACGGACGCCGTCCCGATGCCGTCGTGTCCCGTATCACACCATTGTCCACGACCCGCTGATCATACGTCGACGACATCATGCCGAGCTCAACAAAGGGTGCATAGGAAGATCCCACATCGAGAGCGAGTCGGGCCGAGACGATCGAAGGTGTTGCGACCACATCTGAGATGCAACGGATGGGAGCCGGCGGCTCCGGACGGTACAAGAACAGCTGTGACCGCATCGCCGACCCATCTGCTTCCAACGGTTGCATATTCGGTACGGGATCTTGCTGCATCCGCACTTCGTCCACCAGCATGGCCATCTCTTCCGCCTCCACGACGGCCATAGCCGCCGGGCGTTGACGTGGTCGCGGCTTCTCTATACTTGGTCCGACTGTTGATGCCGCTGCTACATCGGGAACTGGAGATGTTGTGATCGGCACCATCGCATCGTTCTCCACAGATGCAACCGATACAAAGAGTAGCGCTAACGATGCCACGAGCCCTTGCAAGAGCATGAGTCCCGTGGATCTTCTTGTGGCATACCGCGCAACGTGTCCCATGACCAAGGCTCTTGTGGCTCCCGATGGAGCGAGCGCGTACGCATCGTCAAGGATCGAAACGTGAAGTGCTGTCTCCTCACGCAAATACTCTGCGAGAAGGGGATCGTTCCCAACATCATGCATGAAGGCCGCCTCTTCATCGGCGGTCATTTGACCATCGATGTATCGGTGCGTGAGGATGATGAAGCTCTCCTTCATGACCGCACCTCTCCCACAACCGAACGCAAGAGGACCTTGAGGAATGTCTTTGCTCTGAACACACGCATGCGAACCGTTCCGGCAGGCTCGTTGGTGACCGATGCGATCTCGTCGTAGGAAAGACCATCATAGTACCGCAGCACGAAGGCCTCACGCGCCGAGTCCGGCAATTGATGCAATGCACGAGCAATGTGCGATCGCAGATCCTCTGCATGCAGGGCCTCGTGAGGATCAACGATCAACGAGTCCTCTTCAAGGGACGTCGTTTGCTTCGTATTGCGAACAACGTTCATCACACGTTGACGTGCGATCATCAGACAGAATGGAATGGGGTCGACAAGCGTGTTCCCCTTTCGAAGATGCGTGTGGACGCGAATGAACGTCTCCTGTGTGATGTCGTCCGAGATGTCCGCACACGACGTCATCCGCATGGCATACACGAAGACGTGCCGAGAGACCGCATCATAGAACTCACCAAACGCCGCATCACGCAGGTGTGGTGTATTCAGCCGCCGAAGCAGCTCGGTATCGAATGATGACGATGACATGTGTTCCATGGTCCGTTGTGCCTACACCCTTGACCCGCGAAAACGTCACGCTGGTCAGATGGAGTTCCACCGACGTGTGACAAAGATCATCGTTCGGGGTGTGATTGGGACAGGCATCTTCACCAACATAGTGCCGAATGGCATGACAAAACAACCTCCATACCGTATCCCCACCGTGATGGTCATCATGACCGCCATCTGCTGCTGCATCAGCGTGCTTCATGCACAAGAGCAGATGCGTGTGCAATGGTCGACATTCCTTGGTGGATCAGGACGTGACGAAGCGCGCGACCTCTGTGTTGACGACAGCGACAATGTCTATGTCTGCGGCGTCTTCTCAAGCACGGACTTTCCTGCGCCTCGTGGTGGCGCATCGTCCGATGCGAACGGACCCGGATACGTTGCCAGACTGGATGCCAATGGACGCCTTCGGTGGATGCAATGGATCGCGGGAGTTGAGCCTCACGAAGTCTGCGTTTCACAAGGGGGTATCGTTGTGGTCGCCGGTAGTGCGACCGTTGGATCGAACACCCTTGCCGGTCCGCAGCCCGGAGCAACCGGGTCCAAGAACGCGGCCGTTGTTGCCTTCAACACTGCGGGCGACAGGCTTGGTGCCTACGTCCTTGGAGGTGTCGGCGAAGACATTGCAACGTCTGTCGACATTGCACAAGAGATGATCTTCATTGGCGGCATCACGTCATCGACCGACTTCCCCGTATCGGCCAATGCATCGCAACGCATCTATGGTGGTGACGGGGCGACGGGGCAAGGGATCGGTGATGGATTCGTCGCCAAGGTACGGATCAGGGTGGCAGGGTCCAGTGCAACATTGTCTCCTCTGGTCGTGAGCTTTCTCGGCGGGAGATACCTGGACGAGATCTTGTGTTTGCGCGTGAACAATTCTCTCGGCGGATTGTACCTGTCCGGTCGAACGCGTAGTGACAACCTCCCGGGCCAAGTGAACATTCAGCAACGTGTTGGAACGGAGTTCGATGACGACGGATTCGTCTGTCGGCTCGACACGTTCGCTCTGTTTCCCCAGTGGACCATGTACTGTGGCGGAAAAGGCAACGACGTCATCTATTCGATCCAACCGTACGTCGTGATCAGGCTACCATCCGGCAACGTGAGTGTGGATGTGCGTGCATGTGGTCGATTCGTGGGCGACACGTTCCTCTTTCCGGGACAGCCTTCGTATCCCGGTATCGTATACAATGGCGGTACGAGCCTTGGAGGAGATGCCTTCGGACTTGAGATCTCGAATTTCTTCAACGTTGTTTCAAGCATCAGTGCACTCCAAACAACAAAGGACGACTGGGCCGTCGCGTTATCTCGCAACAATGGAGGGATCAACGGTCCGCTCTTGTTCTCGAATGGCGACATCGGGTCATTCGGTCCGAGTGCCGGGATCAATGCGTATCGATGGAACAACACGATCCCATCCAATTCCCCGACGGTTGTAACGGAGTTCGAAGGATCGGGCGACGAGGCCGTACTCGACATCGAGAACGGTCGATTTGGCTTTGGCGGTCGCGCTGTTGGTCGCGACGGTGAGTTCATCTGTGGAACAACTTCGAGCACCACCATACCCGGCACGGACGG
The DNA here is from genome assembly GCA_044224925.1 of Kapaibacterium sp. (SeqCode). Classification (GTDB taxonomy): domain Bacteria; phylum Bacteroidota; class Ignavibacteria; order Kapaibacteriales; family Kapaibacteriaceae; genus Kapaibacterium. The sequence continues at coordinate 79,874 of JBGAJM010000003.1, read as the reverse complement.
CTCTGCGTTCGTTCCACAGACCGTGTCTGGTGGCGGGCTTGACGGCTACATCGTAAAGCTGGGTTGCTCGCTTCGGCGCGCTGTGCTGCGATCATCGAAGCTCTCGCTCTGCAATGCGGGCGATAGTGTTGTACTATCGCTTGTTGGCGACGTGGACACGGTGCTTTGGAGCGACGGCTCACGCGGACAGTCCACCACCGTGCGATCACCCGGCCTCTATCGCGTTCGATACTCTGTGCTCTATGGTTGCGATGAGTATGAAGACTCCATTCTGATCTCGGCCGGTCGCATTCCAACAGCTGTCCTCGAGCCAACAGAAGACCGTACCCTTTGCGCCGGCGACTCGCTCACGTTGCACCTTACGAACAAGGTCGATGTTGACTCCATTGCCTGGGATAGCGGAGCGATGGGGACGGCCGATACCCTCGTTGTCAAGAAGCCAGGCACCTATGTTGCCGTCCTCCGTTCCGCAGATGGTTGCACAACGCAAACGAACACCGTCACTGTGCGGGAATACTCCCTGCCGCCTTCCACGACCCTCCTGTTGGACATTGTAGGCGGAGAGGCGCATCCGACCGGAGCGACCGTTCGCGCGATCCTTCGCATCTCGACATCACCTTCGCTTCCGATCGAGGATTATCCGATCGCTTGGACGGCCGTGGTGACGGTCGACGCCACCGTGCTCTTCCCCCGTGCACCGATGCCTGTAGGAGTTGTGAATGGTTCCGTGCGCACGATTCGTGTGAGCGGCGTGCGAGCACCATCGAGTGATACACTCGGCGTGCTGACATTCACGGCAGCGCTTGGTGAAGCGGACACGTCCGTGATCCGCGTTGACAGTGTTGAGTTCACGGCATGCGGTGAGCGGGCTGCACCGACACAGACAACGATGGTGGTATCGAACATCTGCAATGCAGATTCAACGAAGCGTTTCGTCTCGACACGTCAGGTGCGCCTTGCGGTACAGATCGCACCCAATCCTTCCACCGGGGGCAATGCAACGATCTCGGTCTACTCCGAAGACCGTTCTGCAACATCGATCCAGTTGCTCGACCTTCTTGGCATGGCCATTGCCACCGCTCCCGCGGTTGCGGCGCAAGAGCATCTCGAACTGTGCATTCCATCGGATCTCCCATCGGGAACCTATGTTGTTGTGGTCCGGTGCGGCGAGCAGATGACAACGCGCATGCTTGAGGTGTTGAAATGATCCGCCTCTTGCTCGCACTTGTCGTTCTTGCCGTGCAACCATCCTTTGGTCAGACGATCATCGATGCGGGCTTTGCCGTTGGCGTGAATGCTGCTCGTACAGAATTCTCACAGTTGCCGGGATTTCCTTCCTGCTGTCCGCTCTTCGATGGCGGCACCGGACTTGCGCTTGGACTCAATGCCGGCGTAGAGGTCGACATTGGCAGATCGTGGTTCGTAGGATCTCGCATCGGCGTGTGGTCGCGTGATCACACGCTGACGATGGAGGAGTATGCCAACGTGATCGTCGGCGATGTGCTCACGACAGCGACGATCACGCATACCATCGATGTGCAATTGACAGAGATCCTTGGAGAGCTCCGGTTGGGCAAGCGCCTTGGTCGTTTGCTGTTGTCAACCGGGGTCGGCGTTGGTTCTATGGGTCGATCTTCACTCTCTGCAGAGGAACGTCTCGTTGATCCAAGCGGAGCAACATTCACGGACACACAAACCGACGTCCGCAACCAGCGTCGCGGTGAGATCCCCGATCAGAGATCTGTTGGTATCTATGCGTTGTTGTCGGCAGGTCTCGACGTACCGCTGTCGGCACATTCCCTGTGGAGCCTCTATCCTGAGGTCGGCATGCAGATCGGCCTTCGGTCGATCACAACGGCAGCACCGTGGGATCTCTTGATACCTTCGTTCCGCCTATCAGTGCGATACGCGTTCAACAGAACGTCCACCGAGACCCCCGACTCCGCCGCATTCGTGTTCACTCCAACACAACGTGAGTCCGAGTCAGAGCTTCTCGACGCGCCACGAGCTATCGTGGGCGTTTCGCTCGATGTTGATGTGCGCAAGAAGGTCACGATCGAGGAGACGGAACGTGAGCGCTTCATTCCGATCCTTCCGTTTTTGTTCTTCGAACGCAACGGCGACACACTACCACCGAGATATCAACGACGTGCATCTTCAAAGCCCGCCACGGTGGACGAGTCGTCAACGGACTTTCATCATCGCTTGCTCACGGTGCTTGCGGAACGACTCATGCAAGAGCCCACTGCAACGATCGTGCTCACCGGAACATTGTGCAATGGAGAGACGGACGTCGACCTTGCACGTCGACGTGCAGAACATGTTCGCATGATCCTTGTCGAGAACTACGGCATCAGCAAGCAGCGCATCATTGTCTCGACGCGCCGAGAAGCCACGCAACCGACCATTGGCTCCGGCGACGAAGCCTTGTACGCCGATGAAGAGAATCGCCGTGTGGAGGTGACAACGGCATCGCGCTCATTATTGCTTCCCTATGCCGTTCGCGATACGCTCCTCTCGATGTCTCCGCCCGTAATGCGCATCGCAGCCACGACGCCGGACAATGCGCCGTTGGAGGAGTGGTCCGTGAACGTCGGCACGACCACGGTGGGATCGTCCGATGGACCGCTCCGTCGAACGCTCACCTACGCTCCATCTCAGAGCGATCTTCGAACCCTCGTAGCAACTGATTCGACATCTGTGATCATCTCCGGCAGTCATCATGGATCGTTCGTGGCCGACAGTGTTCGGCTCGACGTCTCTCCGATCCGACTCTTCGAGAAACGTCGTCGCATTGAGAACGACAGTATTGTCGAAGACTTCGAGTTGATCGTCTTCCCGTTCAACAGTGCAGAGATCACCGACGTGCATGAGCGCGTCCTCGCCCTCGTTCGCGAACGGATCGGCTCGCAAGCTCGGGTCGAGGTCCTCGGGACCACCGACATCATCGGCTCCGCTTCTGCAAACATGGCGCTGAGTGCGGAGCGTGCTCGCGCGGTCGCAACACAGCTCCAAGGCAGCGTGACCCACACCGGATCCGGAGAACCGGCGGCAGATGTTGAGCAGATCCTCCCCGAACAACGAATGCTCAGACGCTCCGTTCGAATTCGCGCGTATGTTCCGATCCGGTAAGGCTACATCTGAAAGAGGACGGCGATGGAAAGCGTCAACCTCGTTGGAGGGAGGTCGCTGGTAATGATGTTGTATCGTGGTCCGAACTGACCGAATTCATACCCTGCCATGAGTACCGACGTGAAGTCGTGTTGTAGCCGTAGTTCACTGCGGATCGTCACGGCCTCGGCGACGGTGAGATCAAGGGCCGCCATCGCCGTTGCACCGATGATAGGATCGTCTTCGAAGGACGTGGTGCCCGATGTCGTGACCTGTGCACTCTTACCGGCATCGCTCCCCTCGACGATCGTGACCACACCGTTGACGTCGTTGGTTGTAGAGTAGCGAAAGCCAAGGTGTGGCCCAACACCGAACATCGTCGAGACCTTGGGGCTGAGGACTCTCTTCGATGTTACGAGAAGTGGCAGATCCAACATCGTTGCGACCGTCCGTGCACTCCCGACAAATGTGCCTAGTTGGCCTTGTACCATCATTGGCACATTCACGTTCTGGGTCAACGACGACGTTCGAAATCCCGGATCGAACTGCAGTCCGATCTTAGCGTTGAACGAGCCCCCTGTCGTGAGCCCATAGGCATAGCCCAAGCCATTGCTTGAGCTTTCTACCGGTCCGGTCTGCTGTCCTTTCTGGAGAACAACTCCCGCACCACCGCGCACGCCAACATAACCACTCGTACAGGCTGATGTGGCCAATGCAGCAGCGATGATCGCTCCACAGATGATCGTTCGTAGGAAATCCTGGTGCCTCTTCATGCTCATGCGTTCGAACCTCTGTTGTACTACGGCATCTCTCCACTCAAACCTACGTCAACCGAGAGAATGACACAATGAACGACGAATGGATCGGCCTATCGGAGCCACCACACCGATACCTCGAAGACAACACCACTCAGCACAATTGAGCGCCATAGAAACTTCACCACGAATGCATGTAAGAGAGGTACGATTGGGTTCAGTCACGAACGACCGTCACTCGTCGCTCGTCACTTGTCACTCGTCACTTGTCACTCGTCACTCGTCACTTTATTCGTGGAACATGACTTTGGTCATAGCACTCCATAAGCGGAACGGCGAATTTCTCGGCGTACCAATTAGGAGTTTTCGATATGAATGCCACGATGAATCCCCTCGTTAGCCAACTCCTCGGTGTTGACTCCAAGCCCTGCCTGAGCCTCTATCTGACCACACACCGAACACAGCCTGAACGCCGCGACGACCCCACCCATTTCCGCGTGCTCGTGCGCACACTGGCCGATTCGCTCGAACGTGCCTACACGCCGGCCCAGGTGGCCTCGATCATGGAGCCGTTCAACGCACTGGCAAAAGATGAGTCGTTCTGGAATCAGCGCAAGGAAGGGATCGCCCTCTTCCGGACGCCGGACATGTTCGTTGCCCAGCATCTCGACCGTCCGGTCCCCGATCTCGCCATTGTGGCCAATTCATTCCATCTGAAACCACTGTTACGTCTACTTCAGACCACAGACCGGTATCATGTGCTCACGCTCACGAGCGAGCGCGTTCGGTTGTATGTGGGCGACCGTGATGGATTGAGCGAAGTGGACCTCGGACCGAACGTTCCGCTCACGATCGACGACGTGTTGGGTCGCGAACTCGGCGAACGCCACTTCACACGCTCGAACTCGGGCAACACGCCACGGTCCGTTCCCCACTCCACGATCCACGACGAGGAAGAGCTCGACCTCGAACGCTTCTTCCGCATCATCGATCGGTCCATCATGCTTCACGCCTCGCAGCCTTCCGGCCTTCCCGTCATCCTTGTTGGACTGCCCGAGCAAGTGAGCACGTTCATGCGCGTGCGGCACAACCCCAACGTGTTGCTGGAATCCGTGGGCACGTATCCCGAGAGCTTGGGCATGAAGGAACTCGTCGAGCGTTCATGGTCCATCATGGAGCCCTACGTCCAGCGTCATAGCAAGGCCTTGATCGAGAACTACCACGAGCATGCGGCCTATGCACGCGGGTTGGAACGTATCGACGAGATCGCACCTGCGGCCTTCGCCGGTCGGGTCGAAACGCTCATGGTCGAAGCGAACAGACAAGTTCCCGGTTCGCTCGATCATGCTCAGGAGCGCGTGGTGTTCGACGACATCGCACAGCCGGACATCAACGACGTGCTCGACGAACTGGCCATGCTCGTGCTGCGGAAGGGTGGCAAGGTGCTCGTGTTGCCAACAGAGCACATGCCCACCACGTCGGCGGCAGCCGCCATTCTACGGTATTGATGCCGTAGTGTCCACGAAAACGAAGGGTTTGATCTTTGCAGTCAATGTTCTGACCACATTCATAACGGGGTAACGCCATGACACGAGTGAGTATTGTTCTGTTTGCACTAGGCATTCTGATACTGAGCGGCTGCTCAAGCTCCGACAGTACCACGAACCCACCGGCCGCCACGTATCACGTTACGGCAAAGATCGATGGCGCAGACTTCTCGACCTCAGGCGGAACAGCCGTTGGATTCATGACGAGTGGCACGCTCACTGTCACTGGCAACATCACAACGGGCGGAAGTACTCGCCAGATCAGCTTCGTATTGGATGACGCTGCCTCAGGCAAGTCGTACAACTTGGCAACGAATACTGACGAAAGCGGTGTCGTTCTGATGATGGGCACAACACCCTCAGATTCATATCTCGCAGGTCAGGGATTAGGTAGTGGTACGATCACGATCACGTCTATGTCCGGCAGTGAAGCATCCGGAACATTCTCCTTCGTCGCCTCGAATGGCGTGAGTACGAAGACCGTGACAGGCGGCAGTTTCAAAGTGAAGTATTCGGTCATTTGATAGTGACAAGTGACAAGTGACAAGTGGCGAGTGCCTCACGTACGCTTTCTGAGCTTCTGCTCCATCGTGCGGATTGAGGCACTCGCCATGTAGATGATGTCTTTCGTGAGTGTTCTGCATCTATCGAGTTGGTGCCTCGTGTCCGCAGGAAGTTCTCCATCGAGAAGATCGAACAAGTACAAGGTCTGTGTGGTCGCGGTCTGCATCCACCCTCCAGACACCATGAACGAATGCACGGATATGCACAGCCAGCTGCTGCGTCTTGGCAAAGAGCGGTGAACTCTGTTGGTCTCGCGTTGTCATGCCCTAGAAGTACCGGCGCGCCCTGATGTGTGACACTCGTCACTTGTCACTTGTCACTTGTCACTACATTTGTCTGTGACCTACCAAGAACTCAACACAATCGCCGACCTGGCGATCCGGACTTCGGATCGCAACGCGTTGATGGAGGTGATCCGCAGCGCAGAGCACATGCTACCGTCATGTTCGGATGAGGAGCGGTCGTTTGTGACCGCCGGTCTTTCCTTTTGGCGTGGATTCGATCGGTTCTACCGTGCGCAATACCCCGAGTCGATCGCGCTCTTTGAGCTGGCTTCATCACAGTTTGACGCAGTTGGTCTGCCGATCCTTCAAGCGCGTGCCGTAAGCTGTGTCGGCGCATGCTATCAATTCATGGGCGACTTTGAGAGCGCCTCATCGTACATGCAGCGAGCGCTGCAGATGCACACCGTCCTGACCAATGTGCGCGGCATTGCTACGAACACCGGCAACCTTGGAAATCTTCTTATGGTCGCTGGTAGGTACGAAGAGGCGTTAGAGTATTTCACCAGTGCGTTACGGAACCACCAAGAGATCGCAGATACCGATGGCGTCGCGCGCACGCTCGGCAACATCGGCAACCTGTATAAGGAGACCGAGAACTATACCGAGGCAATGCGCTCCTACGAAGAGGCACTGGCTCTCTATCACGAGCTCGAAGATCCTGCAGGGATCGGAAGGGTGGTAGGGAGCATCGGCGGCACATACCTTGCGTTGGGGAAGTATCCCGAATCGCTTGAGGCCTATCAGAAGGCCTTGGCGCTGTTCGAGGAACTGGGTGACCGTCGTCGCGTCGCACGCACGACCACGAACATTGGCATCATCTACAAACAGTTGCACGACTACCATACCTGTCAGCAACTCTTTGCCGAGGCCTTGGCCCTGTTCGAGAAGATCGCCGATCAGGAAGGGATCGCCCATGTGTCGGGCAACATCGGCGAGAGCTATCTCGAGCAGAACGAATACGACGAAGCCTATACCTGGCTCACGCGCGCCATCGAACAAACGCGCCGTGTAGGGAATCGTCGCGATGAAGCTCACTTCGTGGCCAACATGATCGAGGTCTGTTTGAAGATCGGTCGCATCGACGAAGCACGCGCCCTCCTCGCCGAGAACGAACATCTAACATCGGACATCCCTTCGATCCGCGTGAGTTTCCTACAATGGCATGCTGCCCTTGCTGCTGTTGACGGGAATTCGCACCGACAGCACGAATTGCTTAAACAGGCACTGGAGATCGCCGATCGGTATCAGTTGCGTGGGAAGCAAATGGACCTGCATAAAGCGCTCCGCGATATCCATCGTCATCGCGGTGATCTGCAGGCCTATATCGCACACGACGATCAATACGAAAAGCTCATGGTCTCCCTCCAGGGGGAGATGCAGCAGCGCCGACTTGCCGTGGCCATGGTCGAGCGAAAGATCTCGCAAGAGCGTCGCGAGTCGGAACGTCAGCGCGCCCTTCTCCACAATGCGTTGCCGGCCCACATTGCAGAGCGACTGCTCAAGGACGAATCCACAGTTGCAGATCTGCACGAGAACGTCGGCATTCTCTTTCTCGACATCGTGGCCTTCACGTCGGTGGCATCCGACATGGAGCCTCGCCACCTTGTAGACCTTCTCAATGGGGTGTTCTCGATCTGCGACGACATTGCGCAGCAGTATGCCCTCACGAAGATCAAGACCATCGGCGATGCCTATCTGGCGGTGAGCGGTCTGTCCGAGGCATCGCAGCACCACGTGAGCAACCTTGCCCATGCCGCAGCCGATATCCAGCGGCGACTGCAGAGACAGGACCTCACGGTCCGGATCGGACTTCACTGCGGTCCGGTGATCGCCGGCGTGATCGGCAAGGAGCGCTTGCAATACGACATCTGGGGCGATGCCGTGAATGTGGCCGCTCGAATGGAGCAGACGAGCGAACCGGGGCGCATTCAGTGCAGTGAAGCGATGGCCGAGCAGTTGCTTCGAGCGGACGCTGGTTCGTCGCTTCGCGTGCAACTCCGAGGCGAGACGGAGATCAAGGGCAAGGGCCGCATGCGCACGTACTGGCTCGAGATGGTCTAAGGGATGGCTATGTTCGTAGTTCATGGCACTGAAGTCGAACGTTTGATGAGGACCGTGACCTATGTCGCAACGCCCACTTGAAGATGATATCAAGAAATGGCACCGTTGGTTCGGTGTGGAGTTCAACAATGAAGCTTGGCGACTGACCGAGTTGCCATCACGCACGCCGGAACAAACGGAGTCGATGCTGCACCATGCGCATGCCGCGGCCTTGCATTGGTCCACCATCGGCACGGCCGACAATACGGCAAAGGCATGGGCACTGCTGGCACAAGCGCATGCTCTCGCAGGCAATGGCGCCATTGCAACGATGTATGCCCAGAAGAACATGGACCATCTTTCGAAGCGCGAGGCGGCGGACTGGGAGCTGGCCTTTGCGCACATCATCATTGCGAATGCCGCGCATGCATCCGGCGATCATGCACGGCATGCAGCATACTACGCGTCGGCCGAAACACTGGGCAATGCCATCGCCGATGCCGAAGACAAAGCTATTTTCATGCAAACCTTTACCACGGCACCACGTCCATGAACAACCTCCTTCGTTCCGTTCTTGTCCTGCTCACCATTGCCCTGTCTGCATCGGCGCAAGAGAATCAGGTATCGTTCACTATTCATGGTCGCATGGGTGACGCGCCCTTCGTCATCAACTCGATGTATCGTACGCTTGCCGACGATCTTTACCTCAAGCCCATGTCGTTGCGGTACTATCTCTCGCAGATCTCCATCACCCACGATGGTGGCAAGGTGACGCCCATTCCGAGTCTGTACATCCTTGTCGACCATTCCGCACCAACGTCGTATCAACTCGGCACACTTCCGATCACGCGTGTGGAGTCCGTCACGTTCCACATCGGCGTCGACTCGGCACGCAACCATCTCGACCCTGCCACCTATCCGCCCTATCATCCGCTTTCACCGCAGGATCCAAGCATGCATTGGGGTTGGACGTCGGGCTATAAGTTCATGGCCTACAACCTCCTCACCGGCGCCGACACGACAGCAATGAAGTACGTCACCGAGATCCATGCCCTTGGTGATGCCAACTATCATCGCATCACCGTCGACGTTCCCGTCGACGCACGCAACGGCAAGGTCTCCATTGATGTGATCGCCAACCTGGCCGAACTCCTTCGTGGTATCAACGTGAGCAAGAGCCTCTTCGAACACTCCGAAGAAGGTCCTGCCAAGCTGATGCTGGAGAATGCCGCCCAGCGCGTCTTCTCGGCCGCAACGACCACGTCGGTCTCCGATGCTCCGTTCTCTGAGGATGCATGGAAGGAGCAAGGCGGCATGGTATCGATCTATGACATGCAGGGTGGACTCGTGCGTTCGAGCACGGACGTCATGCAGCCGCTCTTCAACGGTCTGCGGGCCGGTGTCTATGTCGTGGTCCGTTCAACGGTCGGTCGCGCACCGCATCACACCTTGTATCTCCATGATGGTGAGTGATCGATCTCGCACTGCATTCCTTGCTGTACTGATCATCGGTGCATGCTGTCTTGTGCAGTGCACCACTACGACCGGTCCCGCACCCGATGCACCGCTCTACGTTGTGCCGAGCGGATTTCCGGAGCCGGTCTTTCCTGCCGACAATCTGCCGACAGCTGAGCGCATCGCCCTCGGCAAGGCCCTCTTCATGAGCACGGCCCTGTCGCGCACGAACACCATTTCCTGCGCAAGCTGTCATCTTGAGCAGTTTGCCTTTGCTGACACGGCTACCGTCTCCCTTGGCGTAGAAGGTCGACGTGGTACGCGCAACGCACCTTCGCTCTTCAACGTTGCCTATCATCCCTCCTACATGCGCGAGGGTGGCGTGCCCACACTTGAGATGCAAGTGCAGGTACCCATTGCAGAGCACAACGAGTTCGACTTCAACATTCTGCAAGTGCAGGCCAGACTTGCCGCCGACACGTCCATCGTGAACGCTGCCATGCGCGCCTACGGTCGACCACCGGATCCGTTCGTGATCACGCGGGCCATTGCATGCTTCGAGCGGACGCTGCTCAGCGGTTCGTCGCGCGTGGACCGACAGGAGCTCACGAGTGCGGAGCAGCGCGGACGCGTGCTCTTCGAGAGTTCGCGCACGAATTGCACGTCATGTCATGGCGGCTTCAACTACACCACGTATGCCTTCGAGAACAACGGTCTTGCTGCAGTCTATGCCGATAGCGGACGGTATCGACTCACACGTTCACCCGTCGACATTGCACGCTTCAAGGTCCCGTCGCTCCGTCATGTTGGTGTGACCGCACCATACATGCACGACGGATCGTTGCGCACGTTGCGTGATGTGCTTGACCACTACAACAGCGGCGGCTATCTGCACCCGCAGAAGAACCCGCTCATCCGTCCACTCGGACTCACACCACAAGAACTCGACGACCTCGAAGCATTTCTTCGCGCACTCTAGGGTTGGTACATGTCAACGACGCTCGACGACCTTCTTCAACGCGCCGATCATGCCGTGAACATTCACGACATCGATCTGCTTCGCGCGCTGGTCACGGAGGCACGTGCGCTCCGATCGTCGCTCTCAGGCTCCTCCATCGTTCACGTTGACGCAGAGTGTGCACGGTGGGAAGGCATTCGATATGCCATCATTGGAGATCTCCCTGCCGCCCTTCGATCCTTCGAAGAGGCCCTTGCGCACTTCACCTCCATCGATCATGAGCGCGGCATCTCGCGTGCCATGGGCAACATCGCCCTCACGTATTCTGATATGGGTGATTATCGCACGGCACTCACTTGGTATCATCGTGCGCTCGAGCGGTGTGAGCAACAGGGTGACGAGGCCACGATGGCCATTGTCTTGGGCAACATCGGCGTTGCACATTCCAAATCGGGCGATCAGAACGAGGCACTCACGTGGTACCATCGTTCACTTGAGATCCATCAACGTCGTGGAGACCTTGTCAGCGCGGCACGTCTCAAAGGCAACATCGGCGTCATCTACGGTCGCATCGCCAACTATGCTACCGCCCTGCAATGGCTCTTCGAAGCCCTTGCCGGACACGAGTCCGTTGGCAATCGGTTGAGTTCAGCCATCGTGATGGGGAGCATCGGACATGTGTACAAGATGACCGGCGACTACGCTACGTCGATCGACTGGTACATGAAGGCGTTGAAGATCGAAGAGGAGATGGGCAATGCACATGGCATTGCGGTGACGACCGGGAACATCGGATCGGTCTACGGCGACGTAGGCGATGCACGCGAAGCGCTCGTGTGGCTTCGTCGTGCGCACGACCTGCATGTGACGAGCGGCAACAAGCATAGTGCTGCACACACACGAGGGAACATCGCCGAATCGTTGATCGAACTCGGTGAGCTCGACGAAGCTGAACACGTCTTACGCGACGTGCTCACGATCTCCGATGCACTGGGCCTCCGCGGCCTGAACGTGCGCGTGCACAACTCTCTTGTGGGACTCTTGCTCCAACGGTCCATGATCGACGAGGCTCGCACCTTGATCGATGCGATCTCCGACCATGTCTGGAACGAGCCGCTCACGTCCATCGCCGCACATCTGAATCGAAGTATGCTGGCAACGATCGATGATGATGCGACGTTGGCCGAGCATGAGCTCTTGCAGGCATTGGACATTGCGGGGCGACATGGCATCCGTCGAGAAGAAGGACAGGTCCACAAGGCATTGCGCGATCTCTACCGGCGTCAGGAGCGTTTTGCCGAGAGCATCAAGCACGCCGATGCCTATGAGTCGATCACGGACGATCTGCTTGGCGAGCAGCATCGTCGTCGCGTCGACATCCTCGTCGTCGAACACACCATGGCCGACGAACGTCAGCGTGCCGAACGGCAACGCGCCCTTCTCTACAACATCCTTCCGGAGCCCATCGCCCTTCGCATTCTCGGTGGCGAGATAGACGTGGCCGACGACTTCGACGATGTGGGTGTGATCTTCATCGACGTGGCGGATTTCACACGCACATCGCACGGAAGGCGCACATCGGAAGTGCTCGACATGTTGAACGACCTCTTCTCGCGATTCGATACGATCGCAGAGCAGTACGGGATCACCAAGGTGAAGACGATCGGCGATGCGTGGCTTGGCGTTTCCAATGCCCCTACCACCTTGCCGGATCATCATCATGCCCTAGCCGTGGCTGCCTGTTCCATGCTTGACTCTACGCGGTCCGTGGGCATTGACGTCCGCATCGGTCTACACTCCGGTCCCATCTCTGCCGGCGTGATCGGAACATCCCGTCGCACCTGGGATATCTGGGGAGACACGGTGAATGTTGCATCGCGAATGGAGTCGACGGGTGACGTCGGCCGCATCCATCTCAGCGACGCCTTCGCACGGTCCCTTGCCAACGACCTACGTTCGCAACCAACGTCGACCGCGCTTCGCATCGTGCCGCGGGGCGAGGTGCAGGTAAAGGGAAAAGGCACGATGATGACGCACTGGCTTGAACACATGAAGGAGGCAGGGTGACAACGGCACTACGGTCGACGGGCAGACCACTCAAGGCCCCACGCGCAGCGGCAGTGGCAGGGATCCTCTTCTCCGCCTTGCTCTCCACCACGCTCTTGCTGATCTGGAGCGTCATTCCCGTGGAGCATTCCACCGATGTTCCATCGCTCCAACAAGGCGAAGGCACCATCGACCTTGCCTTGTCCCTTGTTCCCTTTGCCGCCGTGGCCTACTTGTGGTTCATAGGTGTGGTGCGAGACCGACTGGGCGAGTACGAGGACAAGCTCTTCTCCACCGTCTACTTTGGCAGTGCATTGCTGTTCCTTGGCATGTACATGACGTGTGCCGCATCGTTCGGTGCGCTCATCCATTTGGTCCATCTGCATCAGGCAGACGAGGTCGGCTCCAATGTCTTCATCTTTGGCAAACGCCTCACCTACCTTGTGCTCAACGTCTACGCCATGAAGATGGCCGCCATGTTCATGATGTCAACGTCGGCCGTTGCCTTCCGCACCGGCATCCTCCCACGATGGCTCTCGTTCACCGGCATCATCATGGCACTCTGTGTGATCTTTGGCGCCGGAGTGCATCGCCTCTTCGTACTTGTCTTTCCAGCGTGGGTGTTGCTGCTGAGCGTGGTGATCCTGATCACGAACCTGCGGATGCCGCACTCTGCCGCGGACGAGGGTGCATGCTGAAAACACTTGATGAGCTTCGAATCGATGCCGAACAGGCTTCGCAGCGTGGCAGTATCGTCGATCTCGAAGCATGCCTGCAACATGTGAGTGCATTCGACTCTGCTGGTGCGCTAGCGATCGCCGCAAGAATTCGCGGGCAGATCGCCTATCTGCGCAGCGACTACGAAACGGCACTCGCCGACTATCGAATGGCGCACGCATTGTTCTCCGAACTCGCCGATGAACAGTCCGTTGCCGGCGCACTTGGGAACATCGGGAGTGTTCTATTTGCAAAAGGATCGTATTCCGAAGCACTTGATCACTTTCGTCGTGCACTTGAGATCCACGAACAACACCTGAATTCAGGTGGCATCGCTCGCATTTCGAACAACATCGCTCTCATTCATGCGGAAACCGGCGACTCCCCTGCCGCCCTCGAGAGCTTTCATCGTGCCCTTGAAGCGCATCGTCGTATCGGTAATCGGAAGGGCATTGCGATCACGACCGGCAACATCGGCATCGTTTTCAGTCTCACCGGCAAGTACCCGGAAGCGTTGCGACAATTCCACGAAGCGCTTGCACTCTATGAAGAAGCTGACGACCTCGCATCAGCAGCGGGTGTGCTCGGGAACATCGGCAACATCCACAATTCGACGGGGAGCTATGGTACAGCGTTGGAGTACTATCAACAAGCTTTTCGGATGCACGAGAGCACGGGCAATCGGAGTGGCATGGCGAACGTTCTCGGCAACATTGGAAATGCGCATGTTCAACTCTACGACCATTCGCAAGCATGCGTTCACTTGGAGCAAGCGATCGAGATCTATCGAGAGATCGGTGATCAAGCCGGATACATTGCGACGCTATCCAACTACCTTATCGTTTTGATCACCGCCGAACGGTACGACGACGCCCAACGAATTCTGTCGGAACTGGATACGTTGCACATCGACGAACCATCCATTCGCGTTACGAGAGAGATCGGTCGCTCTTCTTTGGAGATCCACCAGCAGTCGTATGAAGTCGCTCTTCTCACATTGCGATCTGCCCTTTCGTTAGCCACCAAGTTGGGACTGCGGAAGGAGCAGGCAGATCTCCACCGGCGGCTCCGTGACCTCAGTCAGCACACCAACGACTTTGCCGGTTACATCCACCATAACACCGTGTTCACGCAACTACAAGAAGAGATCAACGGCAAGCAGGTGTCGGTTCAACTCGCCATGCAGGACAAGCAACGCGAGATCGACGCGAAGGACCGTGAAGTACAGAAGCAACTCGCCGTGTTGCATTCGACCCTTCCAAAGCATGTGGCGGAGAGGGTTGCAAGGGGCGAGGTGGTGAACGATGCATATGAAGATGCAGCAGTCCTCTTCTTGGATGTGGTGGGATTCACCACCTTCTCGTCAACGCGGTCCGCTACAGAGGTAGTTGAGCTCTTACAGAAGGTCTTCACTTCGTTCGATGCCCTTTGCGTCAAGCACGGTGTGGTGAAGATCAAGACCATTGGCGATGCCTATCTGGCTGTAGCGTTCCCGGACGACGCGTGCACACAGTGCGAGCGTCTGGCGCAATGCGCGCTCGAAATGCAGGCAGTAGATATGCCTGGTGTCGCCTTCCGCATTGGTCTACACCTCGGTCCACTCGTTGCCGGTGTGATCGGTACCGAACGCTTGCAGTATGACGTGTGGGGTGATACGGTCAACGTTGCATCACGGATGGAGTCTTCAGGAGAGGCAGGGCGAGTGCAGGTGTCCGAGGCCTTTGCTTTGAATCTGAAGAAGAATACAGAATCAAGGATACAGAATCCAATCTCAGAATCGCACGAAGTGCCACTTGTCACGATCGAGCGTGGCTCGATCGACATCAAGGGTAAAGGCCCCATGCAGACCTACTGGCTCGAACGCGCATAAAAAATGGCGGCTCACTCTACAGCAAGCCGCCATTCTCATTATCTCACGTAGTGTCCCACAAAGTGTCGCACAAAGTGTCGCACGCAGTGTCGCACAAGTCGCTCAGCCCAACGGGATGAGCGACTTGTTCTCTTCCAGCCACGAAGCATAGCTCTGCAGTTCAGGATTCAGTGCGCGTACCACGGAGAGATCGCGTGCTCCAACGTAGTCGTCGTTGAACTCGGCCTTGAACTGGAACATGTTGCCCATGTCGTCGGCACCCGGGACGCCGAAGCTGCGGTACACGGATGCAGGCACATTGTTGTAGACCACTTCTTCACCAAGGGCCTTCGTCAACCCTGCCGCCATTTCAACCCCTGTGAGGTGCTCACCGGCAATACTGATCGTCTTGCCGATGGTGGATGGATCCTTGAAGATGGCGAAGGCCACCTTGCCGATATCCTTGACAGCGATACCGGGGAGTTTCTTATCGGACATTGGCATGGTGAGCGCCAACTTTCCATCGGCGCCGCGTGCAGGACCTGCGCCGAAGTAGATGAAGTTCTCCCAATAGAAGGCCGTGTTGAGGATCGTGCGTGGCAGTCCGTCGAAGTAGGCATTTGCCTCACCCTTTGCATCGAAGTGCGGCACCTTGTACTCGCCTTGCAGCGTTGGCATGCGATCGTCGGAAAGCGGGATCCACTTGCGCGTGTCTTCGAGGGACGACCAGATGATGTGCTTCACACCAGCCGTGCGTGCAGCGTTGGCCATGTTCTGTGCCGTTTGCTTCTCTGTTGCGGGCGAGAAGTGGTCCCAGAAGAACGTCACGAAGAACGCACCATAGGCGCCTTGGAGGGCAGCCGTGATGCTGGCCTCGTCATTCACATCGGCAGCAACGACCTCAGCACCTGCCGCAGCAAGGGCCTTGGCCTTGTCGGAATTCACATCACGCGTGATGGCACGCGCTGCATACTCACCCGACGTGTCGGCAAGAATGGCTCGAACAAGGGCGCCGCCTTGGGCACCGGTTGCGCCAACAACGGCGATGATCTTTTTGTCGGACATACAAACTCCAGTAAGAACGAACTATGTGTTGTAACACGGAAAGCACAAACATAGGAAGAATGTGACAAGTGACAAGTGACGAGTGACAAGTGGTGGACAACCTGAAAGTGCGCAAATTCGCGGGGTGGGCCGGGTGGGACCGGCGGGGCGCAATGGGAGGATCACCGTCAAGGAGAAGGCGTGGTCGAGGTCACTTCGTTCGAACAGGCCACGGAGGTGGGCGCGCAGGCCATCAAGGTGCAGGACGTGCCGACCATTCATGCAATGGCGGCGTGGCTGGCCGAACATGGTGGTGAGCGCGGGAAGCTGCTGGCCCTCTACTACGAGGGGGTGGCCGCTTTGTACGTGGGCGATCTGTCGACGGCAGTGCCGCGCCTGACCGAGACCATGGCCCTTGCCACCGAGATGAACGATGTGGCCATGATGGCCAACGTCCTCACCGCCCTGGGCAACATCGGCCTGATGCAGGGCGACTATGCCATGGCGCTCGAGCATTATGGACGCTCGATCGACCTGCATGCCGCACGCAACAACAAACAAGGGATGGGTCTTGCCTACCGACAGCGCGGCGGAGTGTTGATGTTCCTCGGCAAATGGCCCGAGGCCCTCGAAGAGCTCACGCGCGCATTGGCCGTGGACGAAGAGATGGGCGACACCACACTCATCGGTCAGACGCTCAACAGTTTAGGTACGCTCTATTCCCATGCAGGCGACATCACAAGTTCCGTCGATCATCACTTCCGCGCCCTGCGCGCCTTGGAGGATGCCAACAGTCCGAACGACGTGGCCTTCACGTACGGACAGCTTGGCAACGCCTATGCGATGCACGGAGAAGTGGATCGTGCTGTGGAGCACTTCAAGCGCGCACTGCAGTATTACGAAGAGACTGGCAGCAAGCGGGACTGTGTTGGTGTGTACGGCAACATCGGTCTGACGTTCCTGAACAACGGACGTGCCGACGAGGCCGAGCCGTACCTGCTTCGAAGCTGTACCTTGGCGCGCGAGCTGGGCGCGATGCATGAGTGCGCCTTCTTCACCGAGGCATATGGACAGGCGCTCTTCGCGCTGGATCGCATTGCGGATTGCAGAGCACTTCTCGACCGAGAGCAGGACATGTTCTCGCGCTTCGCCGACGTGTCGCTCCTCACAGAGGTGCTTCGCGCCAAGCTCCTCATCCACGATGGCGATATGACAGCGGCACGAACGATGCTTGAGCAAACGCTGCAGAGCATGCAAAGCGAGTCGATGGCGCAACATCGACTCATGGTGCATGAACAACTGCAGGGCATTGCAAAACAACAGGCCGACTTCGAAGCATATCTCACGCACGATGCCGCCATCAAGGCCATTCGCGAAGAGCGCGAGGGCAAAGAGACCACGCAGAAGATCGCCTTCCAAGAGAAGCAGCGAGAGATGGAGCTCGTGCAACGCGAGCATCAAATGCACTTGACCGTCTTGCACAGCGCACTGCCCAAGCACATTGCGGATAGGGTGGCAAGGGGCGAGGTGGTGCAAGACCATTTCGAGCGAGCAACGGTGTTGTTCGCCGATCTTGTGGGCTTCACGACCATGTCGTCAACGCTCGATGCAGAGCAAGTGGTGGCCATGCTGGACAAGATCTTCGGTCGGTGCGACGACGTGGTTGCCCAACACGGTCTCTTCAAGATCAAGACCATTGGCGATTCCTACATGGCCGTTTCCTTTGAGGATGCCTGCGCGGCGGCGCGCGCTGCCGTCGACATCATGGAGGCCATCACCACATCGGCACCCGAACTCCAATGTCGCATCGGCCTTCACTGCGGTCCGGTCGTCGCCGGCATCATCGGCTCCGAACGCATGCAGTATGATGTTTGGGGCGACACCGTCAACGTGGCCTCGCGCATGGAAAGCTCCGGTCTGCCGGGTCGCATCCACATCTCGGACGCCATGGCCGATGAACTCCGCCGGTGCACCACGGATGTTGACCTTGAGCCACGCGGCGAGATCAACGTCAAGGGCAAGGGCACCATGTCGACGTTCTGGCTCCAACGCATCGCCACGGTGGTGGTGCTCTCTCTCCTCGCCGCCTTCAACCTCGTCGCACTGAATCAGCAAGTGGTCGACTCTCTGAATACCGTGCTCGCACATGCCGATCACGACACCACACGCATCAAGGCATGGAATGCACTCGCCAGGGAGTACTGGGGCACCAACACGGAGAAAGCGACAGCCCTCGTGCGGCGATCGATGCAGGTGTCGGAGCGGATCGGCTATACAGCGGGGTATGCAGAGGCATGCAGGGTCAACGCCGGAATTCTCACCGACCTGAAAAAGTACTCCGAGGCACTGGAATGGAACCACCGGGCCCTGGAGAAGTTTCGCGTAGTTGGCGACTCCGCCAAGATCTACAATGTCTACTTCAACTTTGGCATCATCTATCTGAACATTGGCGATCACGAGAAGTCGCTCAAGTACAACTTCGACTGTCTCGCCTACTACGAACGCACGGGCAACGAGGCCGATGCCGCGGGACTCTATCATAACATCTCCATCACCTATGTGGCCGTTGGCAATGTCAAGGAGGCCTTTGCCTTTTTGAAGAAGGCACAGCGCATCAATCAGCGGACGGGCAATCGCGATTGGGAAGCACGGAATTGGTTGAACCTTGCATCATTGAATGATGACCGCGACCGAGCAGAGGCATTGCGCAGCTATGGGCGTGCACGCGATCTCTTCCTCGTCAGCGGTGACACGATCGCATACGGCATGGCATTGGTCGGCATCGCCATCGTCCGCGCCAAACTCGGCGATCTCGGCATGGCCATCGACACGCTGCACAAGGCACTGCCCGTCTTCCGTGCCCAGCATGACATGAACGGCATTGCGTGGACCTACAACCAGTTGGGCAACTGCTACACGCTGCAGAAGCGCTTCGCAGAGGCCGCCGTATGTCTGGACAGTTGCCTGCGCCTCTGCAAGCAACTACACAGCACCGACGCCATGCGTAACGTCTACCAACGTCTCTTTGAACTCGACACGGCATCGGGAAACCGTGCGGCCGCATTCTTCCACTATCGCGACTACATCACTGCGCGCGACAGCATCGACAATGGCGACAAGGTGCGAGCCGTCGCCAATCAAGTGATGCGCTTCCAGTTCTCGCAACAAGAGGCAAAGACCAAGGCCGAGCAGGAGAAGAAGGACATCACGCAGCGCAACATCCGCAACTCCATTGCGGCCGGCGTTGTGCTTGCCCTTGGATTTCTTGTCGTGGTCTATCGGCAACGCAATCGCGTCGAACGCGAGAAGAAGCGCAGTGAATCACTGCTCTTGAACATTCTTCCTGCCGAAGTTGCCAGTGAGCTCATGACGCGTGGAGAGACCTCGGCACGTCGGTACGACAACGTCACCGTGCTCTTCACCGACTTCGTCGACTTCACCAAGATCGGCGAGGGCATGCGTCCCGAAGACCTCGTCCAGGAACTACACGAATGCTTCAGTGCCTTCGATGCCATCATCGAGCGCAATGGCTTGGAAAAGATCAAGACCACGGGTGATGCCTACATGGCCGTCTGTGGCATGCCGGCGGCGAACGAACATCATGCCGAAGCATGTGTGCGTGCGGCCTTGGAGATCCTCGCCTACGTGCATCACCGCACACAACAGGGCAAGGCCTTCCAGATCCGCATCGGCATTCACTCCGGCTCCGTTGTGGCCGGCATCGTCGGCGTCAAGAAGTTCGCCTACGACATCTGGGGCGACGTCGTCAACACTGCTGCACGCATGGAGCAACACAGCATGCCGGGTAAGATCACCATCTCCGAATCAACGTATCAACTCGTCCACGACCGATTCATCTGCACCCCACGCGGTAAGGTGGCGGTAAAGGGCAAGGGAGAGATGGAGATGTACTTTGTGGAGGAACGGCGGTGACCTGCATGCCCATTCGTCTCCTGTTTGCACTGCTGCTTGTCGGTACGACCGTGATCCGGACAGCAGCGCAGGATATGCGCGTCGTGGACAGCGTCAAGAAGCGGATCGCATCGGCGCCGACAGATACTGCACGTGTCGAGCACATGATCGCCCTTGCGCGTGCGTACGAACAAGCGAACCCGAAAACGTCATATTCGATCTTACAGCAGTCCGTTGTGATCTCGAAGCGCGTCGGGTATACGCGTGGGTATGCGAACGCATCTCTTCGCATGGCATCGATCGATGACGACATGCACAACAACACGGCTGCACTGGAGCACTGCATGCAGGCCGCAAATGCCTTTCGCATGATCGGCGACTCGGAGATGCTCTACGATGCCTACTATCTTGTTGTCTTGATCTTTCAAGCACGTTCCGATAACGAGCATGCTCTGAAGTACGGAATTGAATGCATCTCGTACTACGAGCGTACAGGCAACGACCGGCTCCTTGCCGGTCTCTATCACAACCTATCATCGTCCTATGGCAGCGTCGGAAACACTGCAGAGCAGACCAGTTTGTTGAAGAAGGCCCTTCGCATCAACCAGCGCATCGGGAATCGTAGCTGGGCCGCGAGAAATATGCTTGCACTTGCAACGAACATGGAAGATCAGAATTGGAAGGAGTCATTGTCATTGCACCAACAGGCGCTCGTACTTGCGCGCGACTCGCACGATTCATCGATGATCGGCATGGCGTTGGTCGGTACGGCCGTCATCCGCACCAAGCAACGTGCCTTTCAGGAAGCAACCGATTCACTCATGAAAGCACTCCGTGTGTTTCGGAACATACGCGACGTCAATGGCGTGGCATGGACGTTCAACAACCTGGGACATGCCTACACCTTGCAACGACGATTTGCAGAGGCCACGGTATGCTTAGATAGCTGTCTTCGGTTATGTCGCCTCTTGAAAAGTACAGGCGCCATGCGCAATGTGTACCTGCGTTTGTATCAGCTTGACTCGGCTTCCGGCAACTATGCCTCTGCCTACACGAACTACCGGAACTACATCGCGGCGAACGACAGCTTGAACAGTGCCGACAACATTCGTTCGGCCATGAATCAGGTCATGCGACATCAGTATGCACTCCGCGAGGCGGCGGCACGAACGGAGCAGGAGAAGAAGGACATCACGCAGCGCAACATCCGAAACTCCATTGCGGCCGGCGTTGTACTTGCCCTCGGATTTCTGGTGGTGGTGTATCGACAGCGCAATCGCGTCGAACGCGAGAAGAAGCGCAGTGAATCACTGCTCTTGAACATTCTTCCTGCCGAAGTTGCCAGTGAGCTCATGACGCGTGGCGAGACCTCTGCACGTCGGTACGACAACGTCACCGTGCTCTTCACCGACTTCGTCGACTTCACCAAGATCGGCGAGGGCATGCGTCCCGAGGACCTCGTCCAGGAACTCCACGAATGCTTCAGTGCCTTCGATGCCATCATTGAGCGCAACGGCTTGGAGAAGATCAAGACCACGGGCGATGCCTACATGGCCGTCTGCGGCATGCCGGCAGCAAACGAACATCATGCCGAAGCATGTGTGCGTGCGGCCTTGGAGATCCTCGCCTACGTGCATCACCGCACGCAACAGGGCAAGGCCTTCCAGATCCGCATCGGCATTCACTCCGGCTCCGTTGTGGCCGGTATCGTTGGCGTCAAGAAGTTCGCCTACGACATCTGGGGCGACGTCGTCAACACCGCTGCACGCATGGAGCAACACAGCATGCCGGGTAAGATCACCATCTCCGAATCAACGTATCAACTCGTCCACGACCGATTCATCTGCACCCCACGCGGTAAGGTGGCGGTAAAGGGCAAGGGAGAGATGGAGATGTACTTTGTGGAAGAGACGGAAGAGGAATCAAGGATCAAGGATCAACGATCCAATACATGATCCCACGAAGTGCAACTCGTCACTCGTAACTCTATTCGTCACTTTGACTTAAAGCTTTCCGCCATCGACGCCACACTAAATCCTTCCGGCACTTCTCCCGTCGTCGCATAACGATACAGTCCTGCCAGGAAGATCTGACTCAGCGTGCTTTGTACGATGCCCACACAAATGAGAGCTGCGAAACCAACAGCAAAGAGGCTGAGCGTGAACGCCAGGGAGTCGGCATACTGTGCGAAGTAGATGGCGATCATCGTTGCGAACACCACCAGCACGAAACCAACGAACCCTACCACCCCTAGGGCCATGTTCCCTACCAACCCTTCGCCCCATGTCTTCTTCAGGAGCTGCACCGAGCTCTTGACGGCGTCCTTCGGACCCAGACCCTGGGCGGCCACGATCGGCACCACGAAGTAGGTGGCGATGGCCCATGCTGCGCCGATGAACTTGATCACGATCCGACCGACGATGCCCAAGCGTTGCTCCACCATGGAAAGGACAGCACCCACGAAGGCAGCAACGGCCGACCATGCGAGGATCTGCGGGAGCCGCGTATTCGCCATCCGGAAGCCATCGGCCACTGTCGGGTCCTGTCCGTTGAACCGCATCAGCGCACACGACACCAGCGCCGTACCGAAGTACGTCGTCATCGCATACTCCACATAGTACACGCCGAACACGACCACTGCCGTCAACGCTGTAGCCGCCACGTCCATCGCCCCATCGCGGAACGTCCCATCAAAGGCCAGAAGCGCCATGTCCTGCAACGAAGGGATCAGGATGGAGGCAAGGAAGACCGTGGCCAGCACGGCAATGGCACCCACGCCATTCAGCACTGGGAACACCATCATCTCCGGATCTGCCTTCAACACATTCCAGCTCTCACGAGCGATCGCAAAGCCGCGTTTGATCTTCATAGGGGGAGTCCTTGGGGAGTGGGAAACAGAGCGACGTACGTATTGCTGGTTACGAAAGTTCTAGAAATTTCTTAAACCTCACATCAAGCCGATCCGCGTCCGGCCATTCTTTTTGTGTTCTTGGCAAAAGTATCTTTTTACCGTGAAACGATTGAAGGCCCATACTCAACATTGGACCATCTACTTTCTGGAGGACACGCTCTGAAACTATGATTGTGTTATCCGGCGCAACACCCAGGATGTTTCGGTCAAACGCTGCGTGGTGAATCTTGCATAATGTTAGTCCATTCTGAATAACTGGATCGCCATGCTCTTCTGAATCTTCAATAATATGTGCGGCGTCAAGAAGATCCGAGATATTCAACCGACACATGCAACACGTCTCACGATACGCATGCAGAACAATGCTTCGAAACATTCTTTGATGAACACGCTGTTTCATAAGGACGGTTCTGTAAGAACGAACCGCATTGATTGCCTGTTCTGGATTTGTCGTATCGAACGACAAATGACGGTCGCCAACAACTATCTCCACAAACATCTCGCTTCGATGATCTGCAATTATGTAGCAAGGGTAAAGAGGCGTGTATTCCTTAGGGGCCGTTTCAAACAAGTACAGTATTGGCCTTCGTAACTCAAGTGCTCGACGTAGCGAAACATTCATGTAGTTGTCCTCATCCCCCCGCTTCCCCTGGTACTTATACCTTATGACGTTCGCTCCAATGTCGTTCTCATCATCGTATGGACTTTTGAGCTTCGAGACTAGTATCAGCACAGCCCCATCCTTACCAAGGAAACTGGGGCGAAAGATCCCCGTTTGTTGCAGTAACTGAAAGGGCTGCAGTTCCCTATACTGGAATGCTTCCTGTAATGCTCTATGTGGAATCGAGTCGCCATACTTAAGTAGCAGCCCATCCACGTATTGAAACAGTGACTCGCGCAAATCAAGGTCAATTCTGGAATCCATCATTACCCTCTCTAAAAACTGGCTGCTAACCACACTTCTGTACTGGAGATGAATTTACGGCTTTCTGAAGTGCCTACGCTGTGTACCTGCGAGCTAGTTAGCGCCGACACTTAGCATGCGCCCATGGGTTTTAAAGAGGCCTATCGTGTACATGACAACGACGGAGTGCATTACCGTCTACTTCACGTTCTAACATATCTGAGTTGTCCATACCCCCGTTCTCACAGACTCTATTTCTAGGCTTTGTAGACGGCCCTATCAGAGCATTTGATCATTGATCTCTGTTATAATAAGTGCATACAGGCGAGCAATAGCAAACGCCTCACGTGCTGAACTGCATTCCTCAAGGCAGGCCTCCTCTTCGATTCGATCTTCTGACCATGCTTGTCCGGTACGAGTCCATGACTCGAGTCGCTGATCGAGGCCGTCAAGGATTTGATGAACGTGATCACGTGCGAGTCGAAGTGTGATCGTATCGTCGGTGTGATCTGGGTCATTCTGTTGAGACATGCGATTCTATTCCTTTGAGTTAGATATCTGGAAACGGTCAGGTGCCATTTGAAGTCAGGCCGCTTTCTTTCATCTGCGCCTTCACTTCCTTTTCGATCTCCCCGATGAACCGCACGGCAACCCAGGCATCGTTGGCGGAGCCGCAGTATTCGAGTTCGGGTAGGTCCTCTTGTTCGCCGTCGTCCCATGCGCGACCAGTGCGTTCCCATGACTCCCTGAGGTAGGCAAGTGCCGTGAGGAGATTGTCGGCGTATTCTTTGGGCAGGTGGAGGGTGACGAATTGCATGTGGCAAGTTGACCGGAAACCGGACGCCGCACCGGACAGAACCGTCCCGGTTGTTACGCGTGCGTAACATACCCTCCCCTTGCAACCTTTCCGACATGCCTGGCGTTGTGCGGCTTCATGAAGCAACTCTCTCCGACGATCAATCGAATTGGCTACGTGTTGTTCACGTTGATCGGCTTGGTGAAGCCGATCGTAAGCCATGATCTTTCTGAAGCAACGACGTTGGGGATCGCTCTGATCTTCGATCCGTTCGATCCGACGGTGCCGCTAGGACAGCGGCCGTGGTGGCAACAAGCGCTGTTGTATACGCAGGTGACCGTTACGCTGGTGGCCGTTGGGGCCATGCTGTTCAAGTAGCCCTCCCCTATCCCCCGATGAGCGCGAAGGGGATGCTGACCTTGAGAGCGGCGTTGAAGCCGGGGTTGTTGGCGTAGGCCTTGTAGCGTGAGAGCGCGTCGACGTAGGCCTTGTTGGTGATGTTCTCGAAGAGCACGTCGACGTTGATGTGCGACGACCCAACGGGAAGCATGCCACCAATGGCGGCGTCGAGCAGGAAGTAGGCGGGCGTGATGGTCTCGTTCATCGCAATGCGATCCTGCTCGAACGTATAGCGAGGCTTCACCATCACATAGAATCGCTCAAGCCATCCGATGGTGTTGTTGAGATACGTGATCGATGCCTTGATGCGATTGGCAGGCATGAAGGGCAGCGGGGACGCATCGCTCACACGCTCGCCGCGCACAACATCGGCACCGGCCATCACGGTGAGCCAGTCCGTCACGCGCGCCTGCACTTGCACTTCGCCACCGAGCAATACAGCGTCGGCCTGCATGTAGGAGTAGACGGGAAGTCCGTCGATGACGGTGGCCGCGGGCATGAGGAAGATGAAGCTGTTCACGGCATTGCGATAGACCGATACCTCTGCCTGCACCGATGGCGTGTTGTAGCGCATGCTCACATCCACGTTCACCGAACGCTCGGGCGTCAGCGAGGCATTGCCCACCTTGTATCGCACGGCCCCTTCATCCTTGCCCCTTCCGAACAACTCTGCCGCCACCGGTGCACGCCAGCCGGTACCAAGGTTGACGGCCACGACCATTGGAGCGGTGGGGTTCCAGGCAAGACCGAGCTGACCTGTGAAGGCATCGTACGAGAGCGATGTGTCGGGCGTTCGCAGTTGCGTGTTGGCGAGCACGTTCATCGTTCGCGTGTCGAACCGCAACGCACCTGTTGCGCGCACTTCATCGGAGAAGCGACGTTCCGTGTAGAAGAATCCGGCAAGGTTCATCTGTCCGTACGACGGGATCACGGCGTTGAGCCCAAGCGTTTGATTGCGCATGTGCTCTGCCTGCACACCAAGCGTTCCGATGTTGGACACGATCATCTTGGCATTGAGCGACGTGGTGTAAAGGTCCAACACGGTCTCAGGCGGAATACCTGCATCGCGCTTGGCCTGCTCTTCTTCTTCGGTCTCCTTCACACCTTCTTCGGTGCGCGAGTTGTATTGAAAGGCCGCCGTCATATCGAAGCGCAGATCGTCCATCGGGATCACGGCCGTGAGTGCAACGCGCTCGTGCAGGATCTCCTGGAAGGGTGAGGCGAGGACGGTATCGAAGGTGCCGTTGACGGGATCGCGCTCGATCTCCATCCGTCCGGGCTCGGGCGCAATGTCGTAACGCTGGTTGAAGTGCGAGAGGTCGAGCGACATCGAACCCCAGTCCTTGCGCAGACCGATCGACGTGCTGCCGTTCATCTCCTGTCCACCCGAATTGTACACTGCACCCGACGGAGTGTTGTACTCACCCGCATAGCGACCGTTGATGTTCAATCGATAGGCAAGATCTCCTTCGGCACCGGCAATGGCCACGCCGGCACCGGCGCCGGTGTTCACGCTGTTCACGTTGAGCAGGGCAAGACCCGACATGGTGCCGGGCTTCGCTGCGAAGACATCGGCGCGGATCACATTCACCACACCGCCCACAGCATCGGATCCGAACATCACACTGTTCGGTCCACGCACCACTTCCATCCGCTCCACATCCAGTGCCGACAGTTCGGCGGACTGCGGTTCATCCCATGTTTGCGAACCAAGGCGCAGTCCGTTCTGCGCCACCACCACACGCTGCCCTGTCAATCCGCGGATCACCGGCTTCACCGAGAGCGGACCTCCACTCGTGCTCGTCACGCCCGGCAGTTGATCGATCGACTGCATGATGGCCTGTCCACGCTGCCGGTCCAACTCCCGTCCATCCAGCGCACTCGTCTGCACCGGACTCTCCATCACATCCGACGGCGACGGCTCTGCCGTGACCACCACCATGGGCGCTTCGAACGGCGATTCGCTCATTACCACATTCGTCACCACGTCGATACCATGAAAGCTCACCTCACGCACTTCGGTCTTGTACCCCACTCGACGGAACTCCATGGTATACACACCCTCCGGAAACACCGGCAAGGCATACACCCCATGCACGTTCGTCGTCGCCCGCACACGCATGCTCGGCACCAACACCGTCACACCCGCCAGCGTATCACCACTTGCAGAGGTGACCACACCATGCATCAGTGTCTCTTGGGCTGGTAGTGGGAAGGCGGCAAGGAGAAGAAGGAGAGGTAAGACACGTCGTAGAATATTCATCTCGCAAAACTACAAAAAGGCGACCCCCAACTTTCGTCAAGGGCCGCCCTTCTACACGGTACTTATCACTTGTCACTCGTCACTTGTCACTACTAACTCTATTCGTCACTACTAACTCTACTAACTCTACTCGTCACTTGTCACTCGTCACTTGTCACTTGTCACTTTCTTACGAGGTTTTCCATCTTCACCTCCGTCTCCTTCGTCGACGGATCATAGTTCACCGTGTACTTCGACGGATAGAACTTGCCGTTCACCGGATAGGCCGTTGGCATCTTCACGGTTTGTGTAGCGTTCGATGGCTTCGACTTCAGATAGGCCAATGTGATCATGGGCTCGAGGAAGACCATCTTGCCGGCCGATGTTCCGTAGATGAACGTGCGGTCGAAGGCTTCGCCACGGAATTCGTGCGAGGTACTGTCGACCCAATGACGTCCCATCATAGGTACCGATGTTGGGTCCGGACTCCAGTAGTCGGGTGCGATATACTTTGCGTCGACGGGTGCCAAGTCCACACCGCCAGGGATCGCTGCTTGCTGTGCTTCGGTGATCATGTAGAAGTGCACGTCGAAGTGTGGCGCACCATACAGCACGGCAGGTTCGTGACCGTTCGGATTCCAGTCCAGCGAGATGTGATCGATGTTCGTTCCTGCTGCTTGCGGTGGCATCGGCAGTGTGACGGCAAGAGCATGGTCGTGACCTTCACCGTGATCGTCCGCTGTTGGCAGGTTCTCGAGCGCACCGTCGGAGAGCGTCACGCCGTACGACGTGGGATCGCCCGCATCGTTCAGTCGCACCCATGGTGTGGCCGTTCCGTTTCCAAGCGGCTTGGCAGCGCCTTTGAAGAGGCCGGCCTTGGAAGCCGGACCGGTAGTGTCGTCGTTACACGCCGAAAGGATCAGCGTAAGGGCAGAAAGGGCAATGGCAAGGTTCTTCATGTGAGTTCTTGTGAGTTCTTGTTTGGGTTCAAAATTCGCGGAGCATGAAACCATGCGTTCCGCTCGTGGAAGAATTGGAAGTTGATATGGTGATCTCGTCGATCATTTCGGCAGAACAACATCGAAGTTGATGTACGGAGGTTTTGGTTCGACATGCGGAGGCAAGTACGTGGGCGTGTTCTCGCCCTTCGGTCCAAGGTCCTTCACAAAGGCATAGATGGCGGCAAGGTCCTGACGCTTCATGTTATGCAGCGCCCACCACGGCATGGGTGGTGCACCTTGCAACGTTTGCGCGTTCTTGATCCACTCTTCTTCGGTCATGCTGTTGATGAAGGTGCGCAGGTTGATGGGATACGATGTGCCCCATGGACCCTTGAACCCTACCGGACTTCCGACAAGCCATTCCTGGACGGGAAGCTTACCGGCCGACTCGTTGAATCCAGGCGTGTGACAGTCATTACAGCCGCCCATGAGAATGAGATACCGACCTTGTTCGATGGCCGCGGCCTTGGCCGAGGGGGCCTTTGCCGTTGGCGTCTTGGTGGTGCGTTCGGCAGCCGATGCTCGGTCGAGCGAGGCGGCCAACAAGACCACGGTCGCAATGCTTGCCGTGGCCAGGATGAGTGTTTTCGACATGTGTTCCTTTCGGGAGTGTTTCGTGATGCGAACTTCACGCTGTGGCCGCAAAAAGGATTTGCCAAGAGTTCGTAATTTCTCCTATGTCTAACGTACCACGCACCGACCTGCATGCCCTGATACAAAGCCTTTCGAGGACGGAGAAGCGCTACGTCAAAACGTATTTACTTCGTCACCGCGATACGGCCGACAATCAAAGCGTGCAACTCTTCGACGCCGTCGAGGCCCAAGTGGAGTACGACGAGGCGGCCATTCGCAAGCGTCATGCGGCCAAGGGATTCGCCAAGCGGCTGCCCGAGGCCAAGCGAGAGCTCTATCATCTGATCCTGCGGGCCATGCGCGAGTATCGCAACGAGGCAACGGCACAGCATAAGATCATGGCCGCCCTGCAGGACATGCAGTTCTTGCGCGAGCACAACCTTCCGAAGCTTGCCGAGGCGCGTCTTGCCGATGCCGAGCATTGGATCGAGCGTACCGAGGACAATGCCTATCGGTTGATCGCTTTGCGACATCGGCAGCGACTTGATCGCGTCAACTACGGACCGATCACGACCAAGAATCTTGAGGACTATTCGAGTCGACTCGAGGCGACGGCGGCACAGATCAAGGAAGACGTCGACATGATGGTGCTCGCCCTGGAGTCATCCGCAGCCGTGCTCGAAGCAGGCCACGTGTTCGGTCGTGCCGGGGCCGTCTCCCACGACGCCCTTCGCAAACGGATCGCCCACGCCGAGGCGCATCCGCCCAAGAGCATTCGTGCCTACGTGGACGTGCTCGAGATCGTGGCAGAGTTCGCCTACTATTATGAGGGCGATAAGGAGCGGGCCCGCAAGGCCGACGAACAGTTGCTCGCATTGTACAACACGCATCCCATGTTCGAGGACCGCCGTGTGCTCGAACGCACATCGCATATCTATGCCATGCTGCAACGCAACATCGGTTCTGGCGACTTCGTCGGCGCACAGGCACTGCTGCACCGGTTACGCTCTGAGTTCGAACAGGCCGCTCCGAAAAAGGGCACGAGTCTGTGGCGACAGATCCTCTTGCGCATCGTCAGCTCCGAACTCCTCGTCCACCTTGCCGCGGGCACCCTCGAAGAGCCATCGTCACGCCTTCGTGAGCTCACGAACGAGGTCGAGGCGCTCGAGAAGATCCGTCCCACCATCTTCGGCCTCATCTCCTTCTTCAACCTTGCCCTCATTGCCTTCTTCACCGGAAAGAACCGGGATGCCACGCGTTTGCTTCACCGTGCCATGGAGTATGGGACGGACCGACGGAAGGACGTCTATATGGGGGCACGGATGATGTTGTTGCTCATCCATGCGGAGCAGGAACACTGGACGCTGGTGGCCAGTATGACGCGATCCATCAAACGATCGCTGCCGCAATTCGGAAAGGCCAGTGTGGACGAAACGGCATTGCTCTCCTGTATGACGCGCTTGGCGGAATTCCCCACGCCACGCAAGCGCATGCAGATCCTACGCGAGACCAAGGCAGAGCTGGACCGTGCACGGGCCACCGTCAAAGGTCAGCTCCGCACGGACATGTACGCCTTCGATGCCTGGCTTCGACACCACATCGAAAAACGCTCATTGTTGCATACGTTGCGGGAGAGTTCGTAAGGCGGTAACGTTTTCTCGACGTCGTACTTGGTTGTGCATTCAGCTACACAACCATGGAGGTTCACATGTTTCGGTTTCTTCTCCTCATCGGGCTCCTCTGCAGTATCTCGCTGCACGCCCAACAACAGCTCACGGTGACACCGAATCCGGTGTACTTCGAGGACGTGGCCATTGGACAGTCGGTCGACACTGTGTTGACGATGGTCAACTATTCAACAAAGGACCTTACGGTCCGCATGTATTTCACCGGACCGGATGCAGGCGACTTCGAGCTCACGCAAGGTGCATCCGTCCAGATCAAGGCCGGACAAGGCTATGCCCAAGTACCGATCCGCTTCACCGCATCCCATGGCGACACGACCTACGCACAGCTCATTCTTTCGACGGACTCGAGTATCACCACACTTCCAGTGAAACTGTTCGCCATCGGTGCACCAACGTTCCCTGGCGGATTGCAAGTACTTCCCAAGCAAGTGCAGTTCCGGAGCGTGATCGTTGGTCGAAGTGTCGATGCGATCTTCACTGTCAACAGCTCTACCGTGATCACCATGCCGATCATGCTCACGTTCTCTACTCCAACATCTTCACCGTTCACCATCGTCTCTCCAACCTCTCCCGTCGAGATCACCTCAAAGGGAAGCGTCAACTGCGTGATCCGATTCTCACCAACGGCTGAAGGCAGGTTCTCAAGCGTGATCAACGTGATGGCCAATGGCGCGGTGATCTCCGTCCCCATTGAGGGCACAGCCGAGCCGTCGCAACTCAGCATCACGTGGGATGAGGGTGATTTCGTGGCCGATACGATCGGTGCGTCCGTGTCGCGTACCATCGTGGTGACGAACAATGGTAGTGACGACTCGCTCGTGTCCGTCTTCACATCTCGCGGCTATGCGTTCAAGGCTGAACCCGAGTCGCTCTTCCTCATGGCTGGGCAGTCTGGCACGTCGGTGATCACCTTCACACCAACGGACATGGACACGACCACAGAGGGACTCGAAGTGGTTCGAAGTGGCATGAGCGAATACAGTTTGACATTGCGCGGCTACGTTCGCCCCAAGCCAAGTGTGCGTGTTCGCGTTGGCGATGTGAGCGGCAAGCCCGGCGAATCGGCACCATGCGTGATCACATTGCTCTCCGACATTCCTGACATCACGATGAGCGCAACACTGACGTTGTCCTTCAACGCCTCTGTGCTCGTTCCGAACTTCACCTTGCTCACAGATGGCACAGCGAACGGCATTCGCACCGTGAGCACACGTGTTGGTGTTCCTTCCACGCGCAAGAGCGGCGACGTCCTTGCCTCCTTGCCCTTTACCATTGCCCTTGGTGATGCCACCACGTCGACCATACAACTCAAGGGCATCGTATGGCGCGGTACGGACGACGTGGAGATCCCCATGAACACAACGGCCGAAGATGCGACCACAACGGTCGATGATGATCGCGAAGTGAACACCAATGCTGGTGGCATGTCGCTGTCACTCGCACCAAATCCCATGACCACGTCGGCAACGGCTACGGTGTACGGCGCACAAGGTGCGATGGTCGTTGAACTCTTCAGCACCACCGGTATCCGCGTTCTCTCGACATCGCTCACGGCATCGGCTGAAGGCACCACGGTGCTCTTCGATCGCAGCACGCTCTCACAAGGCCTGTACATCCTGCGCGTGAGCAACGGCTCGTCAACACTTGTTCGGAGACTTGTTGTAGAATGACCCTTTGATCGCACGTCATATCGCGTTCGTCGTGTTGATCGTGAGTGGCGTCTTCAGTGCAGCAGCGCAACGAGCCTGGATCGTTGCACCACAAGTAGGCGCCACCTTCGCATCCGCATCCTTTCAACAGCTCGGTCCGCTCGTTCTTCCAGAACGGGCGACCGGGCTTTCGTCGTCAACATCATGGATGGTCGGCATGCGCGGCGCCATGCGCCTTCCTCTGTTCTCGCGCTTCTCACTGGTCCCCAGTATCGGCTTCAGCTATGCGAACGCCGCCGTGGTCGCAACGGAGCCAACGACCTTTGCGATCTACGGCAACCTTGTTCCCGGCACCTTCGAGCACACGTACACGTTCTCGACCATGGCGTTGGAAGGTGGCGTGGATGCACGGTATTCGCTGTTCCCGTTCCTGGATGTAGCGGCTGGTGTGGGGTCGTTCATCACCACGTCGATGAACGGCACGCACGACATGACCATCACCGATCCCGCCGGAGTGACGTTCGTCGATGGATCATCAACGCAACGTCGTGCCGAAGGCGCCATCCCCGAGCGCAACACCTTCGTTCCGTTCGCAACGGCATCGCTCATCGTGCCGGTGAAGATGGGCACATGGAGTGTCGACGTGGAAGCCGGCTATCGCACCACGCTCACGTCGATGGTGAGCACAGCAACGCTCACCACGCAACAGGTGTTTGCACGCATTGGCGTGCGCTTCGATCTCTCGTCGATCGACGAAGCTGAGCCACCCTACGAAACACTCCGCGTGCCAACCGCAACGCCCGCACTGGTACAGCCGACGCTACGGGCTGTTCCGCCAGCGGAGATCCCTCCTTCCCTTCCTCCTTCCGCCGTGGTCGCGCCATCACGTCCGGCGCCGTCGGTGCTCGCGATCTGCAATGTGGCGTTCCGACAATCGAACGGACGTGTGTCCGAGCGTGGCGTGGTGCGCATGGAGCGCACGCTCATGCAGACCATCGATCACGGTCCGAACGATGCGGCCATCTCGCGCATCGATACGATTCTTCGAGCCGATCCTCCCATCGTCCTGCTCCGTCCACTCGTCTCCACCGACGACAGTGTTGCGCGCTGGTCGCTGCGGATCGTTGTCTCCGACACCCTGCTCTTCGAACGTGACGGCGTTGGCGCTCCACCACGCGAGATCGAATGGGACTGCGCCACCATCTCGCGATCGCTCTTCGATCTGCTCATTCGCGATAGTGCTGTTGTACATGTGGACGCTGCAGGGAAGCAAGGCGGCAAGGCCGTGTCGGCACCGACCACCATTCGTCTTGTCGAAGGTCGACGCATGGCATCGCTCGACACATCGCGCATCAACGTCACCATCTGGGGCTACAACGTCAACGCCGTCGACCTCCCCGAGTGGGCACGCACCACCATTCGTTCATTGCGTCGTGCCGCACGCACGGCCACCTCGGTCTCCATCTATGGCAGCGCCGATGGAGATGGCGAGCGCAACGTCAATCAGCGCATCGCCGAACAACGCGCACAAAAGGCCGCAACCGCACTCGGTCAGCCCAACGCCCGCATCGACATCGACCCGATCCCCTCGGCGAAGGTGGTGAGGAATGAGAGGGATAGGAGGATTAGGATAGTGTTGAGTGACAAGTGACGAGTGACGAGTGACGAGTGACAAGCGGAGAGTGACAAGTGACGAGTTTGTTGCAAAATGGCGGTGGAGTTGCCATTTATCCTTGCAAAATGGCGGAAGCGTCGCCGAATTTCCCGGACCAACTTCTCTTTTACTTCTCTTTCACTTCTTGTTTACTTCCTGTTTACTTCTCTTTTACTTCTCTTTTACTTCTCTTTTACTTCTCTTTTACTTCTCTTTCACCACTTCACTCGCTCTCTTCAGATCTCTCTCCAACTGACGTCGCTCTTCAGGATCGGTGGTGCGTGCGAGGCGCTCGAGAAGCTCCTTGCGGTGCTGCTCAAGAGCGGAGCGTTCGATGCGCGATTCGATGGTGCCGGTGGTGATGCGACGTGGTGATGTGGGCATCGAGCGCATCCCCTCACGAATGCGCTGTGCCGGTTGCTCTACGGAAGGTTGATCGAGGGCGGCCGGTTGTTCGAGAACGACCGGAGTGCGTGGGATGGACACCAGCACTTGATCTGGTGTGAACTGCGATGCAGCAAGATTGAGCAGTGTTGCGAGGACGACGACCCCGCCGCCCCACTTCCCTGCTGCGCCAACCGAAGCGGTCGGAGTAGCGAAGAACGTTGCGTGCAACGAAGCCCGTTGCGCTTGCAGTGCGGCCATCACGGTGTCTGACGGATGCTCGATGCATTGTGCGAGCAGTGGTGATTGCGCATGGATGCGTTGCAGCTCGTTGCGGAGCTCGGCGTCGATGGGCAATGGAGATGCGTCGGCAGATCCGTCGAGCGGACCGTCGTCGATCATATCCATCAGCAGTTCTTCGATGCGTTCCATGGTCAATCCTCGAATTGCGGACGGAGTATGGCCGCAAGTGTGCGTCGTGCGCGGAACACTCGAACCTTGGCTGCCGAAACGGAGATGCCAAGGAGGTTCGAGATGTCGTTGTACGACAGGTCGTCAAAGTAGCGAAGGCGAATGATGGTGCGATCGTCGTCCGGCAAGGCATCGACGGCGGAGCGGATCAGATGCAGGTCCACTTCCGACAACCCTTGTTCTTCGGCAATGGCGGCATCGGTGTCTTCGAGCGGCGACGTGCGCTGCTCGATGCGTTTCTCGCGCAAGCAGGCATGTCGTGCAATGGAGAAGATCCATGCATCGAAGTTTTGTCCGTTGAATGTTGCACGCGAGGCATAGACCGACGTGAACACTTGCTGCACCATGTCGACCGCCTTTGCCTCGTTCCGCAAGATCGTTCGCGCATACGCGAACAACTTGGTCGCATACCGTTCATACAACACGTCGAACGCGTCGTGATGTCCGGTACACACCCTGCGGAACAGCTCTTCGTTGGTGATCTCCATCGCCTTCATAGCTGCAACCTAGTCGAATCCAGGCGAAAGGTTACGGGAAGGTCGCGAAGGACGGCTGGATCGTGATCGATGATGAGCATGGTGGGTGCCGCCTCCTTGACCGCCTGCAGGATCTGCGCTCGCGAGCGCGGATCGAGGCCGTTCATGGGCTCGTCCCAAATGAGCAGGTGACACGGCTCCACGAACGACCGTGCGAGATCGATCTTCTTCCACTGTCCGAACGAGAAGGTCTCGAGCGGTCGCTCGAACACGTCGCCACGAACGCCAAGCGCAGCGAGCACCGTGCGATACCGCGTTTCGTCGACACCTGCCGCGACCACATGCTCGCGCAACGATCCCTGCTGCCATGCCGGCTCCTGATGTGCCACGATCATCGACAGGCGCGCCGGCTTGCTGATGATGCCGCGATACGGAATCGTGCCCTCGATGGCGCGAATGATGGACGACTTCCCGCTTCCGTTCGGTCCGCATACGGCAACGATCTCTCCGCGACGGAGTGTGAACGACATGTCCTGCACCACATCCTCGGTCCCATACGCAATGCCCAATCCCTCCACCTGCAACACCACCGATGGCCCTGGAAGCGGTGCGGGGAGCCGCACCGGGCTCTCGGCGTCGAAGCGCTGCAAGAGTTGTTCCTTTGCTTCGATCTGTTCGGCCTGACGTCGCTCGACGTGCAAGGCGCGCTTCATCATCTTCGCCGCCTTGCGACTGACGAAGCCGGAGTCAAAGGCCGCATTTTTCTCTCGCTCTGTGATGGCCGACCACTGTCGACGTTCTTGCGCCGCTGCGCGCAGTCGCGCAATGTCGCGCTCGAGATGCTGCTCCGTCCGCCGTTCCCGCTCGTACTGCGCCTCGCGCTCTGCCTTCCACACCGCATACGACGCACTCGACAGTCGCACACCGTCGCGCTCGATGGAGAGCACATGGTCGCACGTCCCGGCCAGCACCGCTTCGTGATGACTCACCAACACGAAGCCTCGCGCACGATCGCGCAGGTACGACATCACCAGATCGCACCCCGCCGCATCGAGATGGTTCGTGGGCTCATCCAGCAAGGGCCACGCATGGTCAGGGGCGGTGATGGCGGCAAGGAGGGCTCGCGTGCGCTCGCCGCCGGAGAGTGAATGGAGCGGTCGGTCGAACATCGACGTGGGAATGCCCAACCATGCGGAGTTCTCGGCGATGCGAACGCGCACATCGCTCTCACGATCAGCGCCGACCACCGAGAGCTGCACGTCGATCACGGACCGATGCATGTTCGGCACACGTTGTGGAAGGAGCATGGGTCGGTCCGCACACGCGATGGTCCCGGAATCCGGGGTCTTCACGCCTGCAAGCAACTGCAGGAGCGTGGTCTTCCCACGTCCGTTCGCACCTACCAGGGCCAAAGCCCACGAGGTATCAAGCGAAAGGGTGAGGTCGCGAAAAAGTTCACAATAGGGCGCGTCGTAGGCGAACGACGCGGAGCGCACATGGCACTGCATACAGCCTCCAAGATCTGGGTTGCACGAAAGGGTTCGTCGGTTCAGATGATGGAGATGAGCATGGCGCCTTTTCAATGGTGGGACACATCGCCGGACTCGTTCGGGCGACGGACAAAAATACGTGGTTGGCAGAATTCTTCCCATCTGCACCTGTAACCTTTCCCTCCCGTTAAGGATTTCAAGGGGTATGCGCACAACCCTGAGCCTTACGATCGCCCTTGCCGCCCTTCTTGTCCTGACCTCCTGTGTGGACGAGCGTGGCAACCCTATCAATCCGTCGAACCCGACGCCGCCGTCGACCGCCATGGTCGTGGTGCCGGACTCGATCGGACTGGAAGTAGGCCAAACGTTTCAGTTCTCGGCAAAAAACATCGATGCCGTGAACGTGGCATGGGCCATGGAATCCGGTCCGGGATCGATCTCGGAGACCGGCGAATACACCGCACCCACCTCGCTGAAGTCCGCCTCGGCCCGCGCGCGCATCCTTGCCATGGACAAGCGCGACTCGACGAAGCGGGCCTGGGGCATCATCGACCTGCGCGATCCGAACTTTGCGCCACCGGTTGACACGAACGTTTGCTTCACGCGCGACATTCTGCCGCTCATTCGCAGCAACTGCTCGATGGCGGGATGTCACGACGGCACGAGCGACGAAGAGGCACGCAGTCTGCTGAACTACACCGAGATCAAGACCTACGTTCGCAACGGCACGAACGGCCAGCCATCTGCCTCGCGGAGCAAGCTTTACACCGTGCTCCTCCCGGGTGCCGAAGAGCCCATGCCGCGTGATCGCGCCCCACTATCGGCCACGCAGATCGCCCTGATCAAGAAGTGGATCGACCAAGGTGCCAAGAACACGGACTGTGCCGAGACCACCTGCGACACGTCGGCCGTGACCTATGCGGACATCGACAAGATCATGACGACGAACTGTACGGGCGGATGCCATAGTGGCACACGTCCGAGCGGCAACATCGACCTGACCACCGAGGCCGGCGCTCGGGCTCAGGTCCTGAACGGCAAACTCATCCCCTCCATCGAGCAGCGCACGGGCGCCATCTGGATGCCCGAGGGCGGCAAGCTCACGGATTGCGACATCGCGCGCGTACGCACGTGGGCCCGTACGGTGAAGTAAGGAAAACTTCGCCTAACTGCTTTCATTTCATGAGCTTCCGTTCATGATACAATACTCGGTCCTGTTTGGCTTCTACGCCTCTCCTTGGCTATATTTGCCATAGCAGAAATTGGAAGTTGACCACGATCATTCGAAGGAGGAGCATGGCGACACGTCATCCACGTCGCATCATGAGGGCGTTGGCATTTGCCATCGTACCCGTTATGGCGATGATGACGTCGGCACCACTGCTCTTGGCGCAACAGACCCCTCCTTCCGTCCCTGCCACCTCCCCCGCCGCCCAACCTGCCACCGTTGCACCTGCCAAGAAGGCACCCGTCTTTCCGGACGAGTTCTGGGATCTTGACGAGGGCACGGCCGGCCAAGCACAACTGGACAATGGCATTGCGGAACAGCTTGAACGTGCCCGTCAGCGCTACCTGAAGGCCCTGCTCCTGATCGAGCAGAAGGACACGCTCGCTGCGGCCCGCCAGTTCGAATCGGCCATCGTCTCGCTCAACGAGCTGGCCAGCTATCCCAAGATCGAAGACAATCAGGATTTCACGGACCTTGCCCAATCGGTGATCGAGGACTACGAGGCCTACGTCTCCAGTATCGACGACCTTGATGAGAACTCATCCGCCTTCATCCTCCGCGAAAAGCTCTTCGAAGAGGTGGAGACCTATTCACGCGCCAGCAAGCCGGAACCCAAGAAGACCGTTGAAGAGACCACGGCCGAGACGGCAGCACTGCCGGTGACGACCATTCCGCTCGTGATGAACGAGTCCGTCGAGAAGAGCGTTCGCTTCCTTGCCGAGAACAAGGGACGCAAGTTCATGAAGCGCTGGATCGAACGCAGCGGTAAGTGGTTCTCGATGATGAAGCGCATCGCCAAGGAAGAGGACATGCCGGAGGAGATCATCTTCCTTTCGATGATGGAGTCCGGTCTCGACCCGAACGCCTTCTCCCTGGCCAAGGCCGTGGGACTGTGGCAGTTCATGCAGGCCACCGGACAGGAATACGGTCTGACCGTGAACTTCTGGATCGATGAACGTCGCGACCCCGAGAAG
This sequence comes from Kapaibacterium sp. (SeqCode), assembly GCA_044224925.1. Taxonomy (GTDB): domain Bacteria; phylum Bacteroidota; class Ignavibacteria; order Kapaibacteriales; family Kapaibacteriaceae; genus Kapaibacterium. The sequence goes on along the minus strand of JBGAJM010000003.1, from coordinate 40,752 downwards.
TCCACCCGCGCCGCCATGCGCTTCCTCAAGGACCTGTATCGCGAGTTCGGCGATTGGCACCTTGCACTTGCCGCGTACAACCGTGGTGCCGGTGGTGTACGTCAATCGATGCGGAAAACCGGCAGCACCAGTCCGTCCTACTGGGAAACGCGCGACTACCTGCCACGCGAAACACGCAACTACGTTCCGCTCTACATCGCCACAACGCTCATCAATCTGCAGCGCGAGAAGTACGGCTTCACGGATGATTCGCTGACGTTCCATCCCGAGTATGCCTACGACATCTTCATGGTGAAGGAGCCCACGAACATCGCCGCTCTGGCGAAGTGCGCGGGGATGACGGTGGACTCCATTCGCAAGCTCAATCCCGAACTCGTCAAGCCATGCACACCACCAAGTGTGGATGTGTATGCCTTCAAGATCCCGAAGGGCACACTGCAAACGTTTGCCACGAACTACGAGTCGCTCACCGACGACGAGAAACGTCCGTGGATGACGCACACCGTTGCTCGCGGCGAGACCCTTGCCTCGATCGCCAAGCGCTATGGCGTGGCCACATCGGACGTGGCCAGTGTGAATCAACTCACGGGCTACAAGAGCAAACTCAAGCGCGGCATGTCGCTCCGCATTCCGATGACGAGCCTCGGAGCCGCACCACAGCTTGCCATGAGCGAGCCTGCCTCGACGACGACCACCAACGACGTGATCGGCAATGCCACCCCCGAAAGCATGTCGCCTCGCCGCCATGCCCAACCTTCCCCTTCTGTGGCCACGACCACTCCGGAGGCAGCAGGGACAACAACAACGGTGGAAGGGTCGAAGGGTCGCACCACGGTCAAGCACACCGTGCAGAACGGCGAGAATCTCTATAGCATTGCACGGCGCTATGGCGTGCGACTCACGGACCTTCGTAACTGGAACAACATCTCGTACGACAAAGAGAACATCCGCATTGGCGACACGCTCGTGGTGGCCATCACGGACGAGGCAACGCGCAGTGTGGCCGCATCGGATGTCGAGAAGATCCGCGTCACCCGCGTGATCTCGCACACCGTTGCACGCGGTGAGACACTGGCCGGGATCGCCTCCTTGTACAACACCACCACCGACCGCCTTCGTGCCCTGAACAAGGTGCCACGCAATGGCGCCCTCAAGTCCGGCAAGCCCATTCGCGTCGAAACCTCGCTCTCCAAGACCGAACTCGCCGCCATTGCCCGCACGGCCCCAACCGGCAAGCCACGCATTCACAGCGTTCGCAAGGGCGAGAGTCTGAGCGGCATCGCTGCCACGTATGGCGTGGACGAAGAGCAACTCCGTCGCTGGAACAACGATGTGCTCGAGGGCACCACGGTCTTTGCCGGCACCAAGCTGCGCGTCTACAGCGCACAGCCCACCGATAAGGGAAGTGCCTCTCCGTCAACCGAAGGCAAGCGTCCGCCCAAGACCTATGTGGTGCGTCGCGGCGACACGTTGAGCGAGATCGCCGACAAGTTCGGCGTGAGCGTCAGCTCGCTCATGAAGAAGAACCGGAACCTTTCGGAGCGCACCATCCGGGCCGGTCAGACCATCCGTTTGCAGTAAGTCTGCACCCTTCCTTTTCGTAGTTTTGTGGGCTTGTTTTCATAGCCCGAGCTTCATGCACGCCATCATACCCGTGGCAGGGATGGGCACACGCCTACGCCCCCACACCTACACATTGCCCAAGGTTCTCGTCAACGTTGCGGGAAAGCCGATCCTTGGTCACATCCTCGATGCTCTCATGCTGCAAGGCGTTACGGGAGCAACGATCATTACCGGGTATAAGGGTGACCTGGTGGAAGAGTATGTGCGCAACACCTATTCGTTGCCATGCACCTTCGTTGAGCAGAGCGAGCTCCTTGGCCTTGGACATGCCATCTGGATCGCACGCGAGACCATCACGGAAGAGCCGGTGCTCATCATCCTTGGTGACACGGTCTTCGACGTCGACCTTTCCGTCCTCAATGCCGCATCGCTGTCATCGCTTGGCGTCAAGCACGTCGACGATCCCCGTCGATTCGGCGTGGTGATCTCCGACGGACCATTCGTGACGCGACTTGTCGAGAAGCCCGAGACGGCCGTCTCGCACATGGCCTTGGTGGGACTGTACTACATCAAGAATCCGCTCTTGCTGAAAGAGTGTCTGCAGTACCTCATCGACAACGATCTCCGCACCAAGAACGAATATCAACTCACCGATGCACTGCAACTCATGGTGGATCGTGGAGAGCGCTTCACGACGTTCCCCGTGGATGGCTGGCACGACTGCGGTAAGCCCGAGACCTTGCTCGAGACCAATCGATTCCTGCTCACCAAAGGCTCTACTCGCGAGGCTCCGAAGGGATGCGTCGTGGTACCGCCCGTGCATATCGATCCGACGGCCATCGTGGAGCACAGTGTGATCGGTCCGTTCGCCTCTGTCTCGCGCGGTGCCGTTGTACGCAACAGCATCATTCGCGATAGCATCATCAGCGATGGTGCCATTGTGAGCGACGTAGCGTTGGAGCAAAGCATCATTGGCGAGAACGCCGAGGTCTACGGTCAATTCGTGTCCATCAACATCGGCGACGCTTCAGTGGTCCGCCTGAGTCGATAACCAACATCGCATCTCCATTCATTTCTCATTGCCTCTAGCACCTATGTCTCACACGTTCACCTCAGAGTCGGTAAGCGAAGGCCATCCCGACAAGATCTGCGATCAAGTATCCGATGCCGTCCTCGACGAAGTGTTGGCCAACGACCCTACGGGTCGTGTTGCCTGCGAGTGTTTCGCCACCACCGGACTGATCGTTGTTGGTGGTGAGATCACCACCACGCACTACATCGACCTGCCACAACTGGTGCGCGAAGTGATCAAGGATATCGGCTACACGAAAGCCGAATACCGCTTCGATAGCGAGTCGTGCGCCGTTGTGAACGTGATCAACCGCCAATCGCCCGACATCGCACAGGGTGTGGACACGGGCGGCGCCGGCGATCAGGGCATGATGTTCGGCTATGCGAGCACGGAGACCGACGAGTACATGCCGGCCACCATCTACTACTCGCACAAGCTCGTGAAGCGCCTTGCCGACATTCGCAAGAGCTCGTCGCATCTCATGCCGTACCTGCGTCCGGATGCCAAGGCACAAGTATCGATCGTCTATGCCGATAACGGCGACATCGTCCGCGTCGACACCGTTGTGGTCTCCACGCAGCACGATCCCGTCAACCAAATGCAACTCCGCGAAGACGTGATGGAGCATGTGATCAAGGCCGTGATCCCCGAGAACCTGATCACGCCCGAGACCAAGTATCACATCAACCCGACCGGAAAGTTCGAGATCGGCGGACCGCACGGAGACACCGGTCTCACAGGTCGCAAGATCATCGTCGACACCTATGGCGGACGTGCTCCGCATGGTGGCGGGGCCTTCTCGGGCAAGGATCCCACGAAGGTGGACCGTTCCGCTGCCTATGCAGCACGTCACCTTGCCAAGAACATCGTGGCCGCCGGTGTGGCCCGCGAGTGCACCATTCAACTGTCGTATGCCATTGGCGTGGTCGACCCTGTGTCGATCAACGTGAACACGCACGGCACGTCCACGGTCGACTCAGCGCTCATCGAACAGTACATCTCCAAGCACATCGACCTTTCTCCAAAGGGCATCATCGACCGTCTCAAACTCCGTCAGCCGATCTATCGAGCCTCGGCCGCGTACGGACATTTTGGACGTCATGAGTTCCCGTGGGAACATCTTGACCTCGTTGAGACGTTCTCTTCACAATTCGCTTGATCTCGAACAACTACACAGGACAACAATGTCGCACGCAACGAAAACGAAGAAGATTACGCCCGGTACGGCCAAGAAGGTAACGGTCTCAAAGAACGGCACCAATGGCAAGCTCGCGCCGAAGCGCGTGGTCAAGGGCGAGATCGCCTACAAGGAGCACCACTATGCCGTGCGTGACCTTGGACTGGCCGAATGGGGCCGCAAGGAGATCATGCTCGCCGAGGCAGAGATGCCCGGTCTGATGGCCCTGCGTGCAGAGTACAAGGGCAAGAAGCCTCTCAAGGGCGCTCGCATCGCCGGCTGCTTGCACATGACAATTCAAACGGCCGTGCTCATCGAGACGCTCATCGATCTCGGTGCCGACGTTACCTGGTCGAGCTGCAACATCTTCTCCACGCAAGACCATGCTGCCGCTGCCATCGCAAAGGCCGGCATCGAGGTCTATGCATGGAAGGGCATGAACGAAGAGGAATTCGATTGGTGTATCGAGCAAACGCTCTTCTTCGGAAAAGACCGCAAGCCACTCAACATGATCCTCGACGATGGTGGTGACCTCACCAACATGGTCCTCGATCGGTATCCGCACCTCGCCGCCGACATTCGCGGCTTGAGCGAAGAGACCACCACGGGCGTGCACCGTTTGTATGAGCGCATGAAGGCCGGCACCTTGCCCCTTCCTGCTATCAACGTGAACGATTCTGTGACGAAGAGCAAGTTCGACAACAAGTATGGCTGCAAGGAATCCCTCGTTGATGCGATCCGTCGCGCAACGGATGTGATGATGGCAGGCAAGGTGGCCGTGGTGGCAGGGTATGGCGACGTGGGCAAGGGCTCCGCAGCATCGCTGCGCGGATCCGGCGTACGCGTGATCGTCACGGAGATCGACCCGATCTGCGCTCTGCAAGCCGCGATGGACGGATTCGAAGTGAAGCAGATGATCGACGCCGTGAAGGAAGCCGACATCGTGGTGACGGCAACCGGCAACTGCGACATCATTTCCGAGAAGCACTTCAAGGCCATGAAGGACAAGGCCATCGTCTGCAACATCGGTCACTTCGACAACGAGATCGACATGGCATGGCTCAACAAGAACCATGGCAAGTCGCGCGTGGAGATCAAGCCACAAGTGGACATGTACACGATCGGCAAGAAGGACATCATCGTGCTGGCCGAAGGTCGCCTGGTGAACCTTGGCTGCGCCATGGGTCACCCATCGTTCGTGATGTCCAACTCGTTCACGAACCAGGTGCTCGCACAACTCGAACTGTGGAAGCACACGGACCGCTACGAGAACCAGGTCTACGTTCTGCCAAAGCATCTCGATGAAAAGGTCGCACGCTTGCACCTGAAGAAGATCGGCGTCGAGCTCGACGTGCTCAACAAGAAGCAGGCCGACTACATCGGTGTTTCGACAAGCGGACCGTACAAGCCAGACTATTACCGGTATTGATCGCGCCTCGTGGCGTGGGGAACTTTTCCCATACCGCGGCGCTTTTCAAGCATACTGGAATCGGTGGGGCTCGCTCCAACGATGAAAGATCAAGACCTCGAGAGGGTGCAGACTCTCGGGGTCTTTTTGTTTGTGTTATTTGTGCTCCACGTCGCCGCGCGGCAAGAAGTCGAAGGTGTTCGCCGTCCGATCGAACAGCATGTACCATTGCGACGTGATGATGCCGTGCTTGTGCCAGGCAGCGTTCTTCGTGTAGAGCAGCAAGGCGCAGATGTCCGTGGCCGTTGGCAACGGATCGCCCGCATCGGCATGCTTATGCCACGTGAGATCGGGATCGTTCGAGAGCGTGTCCTGATGCAGCAGATCGATGGGAATGAAGCTTTGATGCAGTTTCTTCCGCTCAACGAGTTGCAACGTCGGCGAATACCGTAAGAGATAATCGTTGCCGATGGGCATTACCACGCCCTGCTCGATGGTCGTCATCACGTACACGCGACGCGACGTATCGTCGATGATGGGAATGAGGTTGAAGTGCGTGTTGCGATAGTGCTTGAAGAAGTGCGTGGTATCGAAGGCCACATCGCGCAATGCACGAATGCGAAGATCGATGAGCGCTTGTTCTCGTGGTTGCGCCTTGCGCGTGATATTGTCGACGAGCATCGACCCCTCGTCGAACTCTCTGTTCATGACGAAGACCGACATCACCTTTGAGGAGTCGTATCGACTGTAGGTGATCACGCGAAGATTCTCTCCGTCGGCGAAGGCCACATAGCCACCAACGCTATCGCGGCGTGCGCCTTGATTCACGATCATCCGATCCGTTGCTCGCCACCCTGCCGCCTCGAGCCGATACAAGAGCTTCCCTTCGTCGATCACGCGCTGATGGTCGGGTGTGACAATGCGCAACAGAAGGGCGAGGGTAAGTACGGTGAGCACGTTACTTCACATCTTTCTTGAAGAAGCGGAAGGTCTTCTCCGACATGTTCCACACACAGTTCCATGTGGGAGTGAGGACGGCATGCTGTTGCCAGGGCACATGTCCGGCCGTGACCATGAGCGTGCACACATCCGTCTCTGTTGGGAGTTCGGACGAAAGGATGGAATGCGAGTGGTGGGTGACGACGGTGTCGGGTCGTGAACCGGCACTCTTCGGTGACGACTCTACGGGCATCAAACTCTGATGCAGCTTCTCGCGCTTGACAAGGTTGTTCGTCGAGTCGAAGGTGAGTCGATAGTCGTTGCCGAAGATGGCGAACTGCTCACGCGTGGACACCGTGCGGATGTAGACCACACGCGTCGTGCTGTCGATCAGAGGAATGTGATGCAGCACCGTGAACTTATACGCCGCAAAGAAATTCGTCGAGTCGGACACGATGGCCTTGAGGGAGGCACGGCGCAATGCAATGAGCTCTTGCTCGCGCGGCGATGCGGCACGCTGGTGCGTGTCGACGCGCATGGATCCGAAGTCGACGTTCTTATCGAACGAATACGTGTGATAGATCAGCGACGGATCCGAGTTCGCATAGTACACCGACGTGACACGTTCGCCGGATACGTAGGCCACATGTCCGCCAACACTATCCTTGCGCGGATCGAGGGAGCTACGAAAGAAGTCGCTCGACATGGCCGAAGCAAGCTCGAGTTTTGCGAGCGTGGCGCCCGTTCGCATCACAGCATCGAAACCCGGAGGCATCTCTTGGTCTTGTGCGCGGAGCGTGCCCGCAAGCAGGATGAGTATGGAGAGACGTAGGAGCATGGACTGGATCATGATCTGCGAAAATACAGACCACGACCGAGTTCTGTTCGTAGTGCATGTGGCAGGCTGCCAGGGCGGCAAGGTCGCGTGGTACTTGGTTGTTGATCGAAAGGAGCGCTATTACCGCACGACCACTGCACGCACCACTGCATCGAGTTCACGCGTCGAACCCAGCCCCAACTTCTTGCTGACGCGTAATCGTATCGACTCGATGGTGCGTACCGAGAGGTTCATGATCTGTGCGACCTCTTTCGTGCTCATGCCCGAAGCGAAGAGTGCACAGGCCATGCACTCACTGTTACCGAGGGATGGGAATGCGGCACGGAGCTGTCCCATTTGTGCCGTGCGTTTGCTTGATGCCGTATCGAACGAGATGATCTTGCGCTCTTCGGCAACGAGCATGTCGTTCAAAGCCGTTGCGCGAGTCAGTAGATCGTAGGCCGCCGATGTGTTCCCAAGCAACGCCTCGATCCGCGAAAAGGCCTGGAGGTATTCAGCGGCGTGTCGAGGTTGTGCGGCATCAAGTTTCGATGCACCTGCAACCATCCACTGACGCGCAAGATCCACACGATCCAACGCTGCAAGTAGCATGGCCATCGTTCGGATCTCCATCAGCGACGCATTGGCCGCTGCTGCAGGATCTGTCGATCCGAGGACGGAGACAAGCACCTCAAGTGCTCGTTCAGGCTCTCCATTCTGCTCGAGTGCGCAAGCAATGTTCCCGTCGATGGCTCGAAGATGATCCGGATGCGCGTTCGCACCACGCTCTCGTGCATCATAGAGGACGTTGATCGCCTCATCGCTCTTGCCCGAACCGAGGAGTGCAGTTGCCATACAGATCCGCGTTGTCACCATGCCCGTTCGATCCGCGGCTGTGTCGAACAAGATGCGTGCACGATCGAATGCCTCGAAGGCCTCTTCAAATCGCTGCATCTTCAACAATGCACTCCCCATGCATTGATTCACGGATCCGAGCAAAATGAGATTCCCGGACGGTCGGTAGATCTCCTCACATTCTGTGAAGTACTCGAACGCGGTTCGGAACTCTCCTCTGCAAGCATGCAGCAGTCCAAGTGCATTGAGTGTGTGACCAACATTCAGCGAGCCGCCCCCTAACGTTCGGTACAGTGCTAACGCACGCTCCAAATGCTGCTGCGACGACGTTGGTTCGCTGTAGGTGAGTATAACTCCCAAGGAAAAATGCACTCTTGCGACAAGCGCGACATCCTTTACCGAGTTCACATGTGCGAATGCCAGTTCCGCTTGAGCTCGAGCTTGCCGAGCATCGTTCTGTGATCGATAGCGGTCGAAGAGATCCAAGTGGGCCTCTACGACGATGTCCTGAAACTGAGCTCGTTCAGCCTGCCCAAGGATCTGGTGCAGTTCTTGAATGGCTCGCGCAGGGTCCATTTTACGAATGTCGGCAACTGACCGAAGAGCGAGCTCGAGATCGTGTCGGCGCATGATACGGCTGATCAGAATTACGGCTTCAGATCGACCGACACCTTCTCGATGGTACCGTTGAAGCGGAACGGCGGTGCATAGACCTGTTCGTCGACGGAAGATCCCAAGTCGGCACCAATGTCCAACGTACCGCCCAGACCAAGCGTCAGCGCCTGCGTTGCGGTCAGGCGTGCTTCGCCCTGCTTCTCATCGTTCACATAGAGCGTCATCACGCCACCCTTCCCGATCCCTCCGCCATCATACGCGAACTCGGCACGGATCGTGGCAGGATCGGAAGAGATGGAACGCTTGGATTCCACGCGTGTGATCCGCTGTCCAAGGTAGTTGCACACGAAGACGGCCTTGCCCTTGTTCACATAGAGACCGTAGCCACCATCGGTTGCGCCCATCGTGAAGATGGCACCTTCGGTGTTCTTCTTTGCACCGGCGACCTTGGCCGTGATGGTCCACGACTTGTTGAGCAGACTTGGAGCAGAACCGCTCGGCAGCGCAAGCGTGCCGGAGTAATAGTCGAAGTGCGTGATGCCCTTTGTGGGTGTTGGTCTGCCCTGCATCTCTGCATTGATCCGAACGATCTTTCGTGGATCCATCGGCAATACGTTGTACTTCGCAGCTTCTGCCCACCAGAGGTCTTGCAATTCGCGCAACTTCTTCGGATTCGATGCAGCCACATCGTTGGCCTGCGAGTAATCGTTGTTGAGGTCGTAGAGCTCCCAAGGAAGCTCGTCCGGAATGATGGTCTTATCGCCCACTTCCCACGGGATGCTGCTTCGCGAGGCTGCCCACCAACCATCGGCATAGAGGCCACGGTTGATGAACATCTCGAAGTATTGCTGACGGTGACGTTCCTTGGCCTTTGCATCGTTGAACGTGTACATCATGCTCACACCTTCGATCGGCTTCTGCTCAACGCCATTCAGCGTGCGTGGAGGTGTGATGCCGGCTGCTTCATAGATGGTGGGCACGATATCGATCACATGATGGAACTGTTCACGCACACCACCCTTGTCGGTGATCCGCTTTGGCCACGAGATGGCCACAGGATTGCGAACGCCACCAAGGTGCGAGGCGATCTGCTTCGTCCACTGGAACGGCGTGTTCATGGCCCATGCCCATCCGGCCGGGAAGTGATTGAAGTGCTTTGGTCCACCGATCTCGTCGATGTGTCGGAGATTGTCGGCAATGGTTTCCGGAACAGCATTGAAGAACGTGTTCTCGTTGAGCAGACCAACAAGACCACCTTCGGCCGATGCACCATTATCGCCGATCTGATAGATGATGATGGTGTTGTCCGCATCGGGCAGCTCGCGTACAGCGTCCAGCAGGCGACCCATCTCATGATCTGTTTGCGCCGTGAAGGCAGCGAACACTTCCATCATGCGTGCGAACAACTTCTTCTGATCTGCAGAGAGCGACTCCCATGCAGGAAGTTCTTTCGGACGTGGTGTCAGCTTTGCCGATGCGGGCACCACACCGAGCGCTTGCTGACGTTTGAAGGTCTCCTCACGATACACATCCCAACCCGCATCGAACTTGCCCTTGAACTGGGCCAGGTATTCAGGAGAAACGTGATGCGGTGCATGCGTTGCGCCCGGGGCCATGTAGAGGAAGAACGGCTTCTTCTGATCGATGCTCCGTGTGCGATGCAGCCATTGAATGGCGTGATCCGTAAGGTCCTTCGTCAGAATGTATTCCGGGTCGGTGGACGGAGGCACGAGCGTATGATCTTCATACAACGTTGGATGCCACTGATCGCAATCGCCGCCCATGAAGCCATAGAAGTAGTCAAAGCCATAGCCACTGGGCCAACGTTCGAACGGACCGTTCGCACTGGTCTCCCAATCGGGTGTGTTGTGGTTCTTTCCGAACCATGCGCTTGCATAACCATAGTGATGCAACACTTGCGCAACGGTTCCCGCGCTTTGCGGAATGATGCCGGTATAGCCCTCAAATCCGGTGGCCGCTTCGGTGATCACACCGTTGCTCACGCTGTGATGATTTCGTCCGGTGATCAATGCTGCGCGTGTTGGACTGCACAACGCCGTCGTATGAAAGCGTGTGTAGCGCAGTCCTTCGTTGGCAACACGGTCGAGTGCCGGCGTGGGCACGGCGCCACCGAAGGTCCCGAACTGACCGTATCCTGCATCGTCGATGAGGATGAGCACCACGTTCGGAGCACCCGCCGGTGCCGTTACGAGTGCCGGGAATTGGGGCGGGTCCGACTCGCTGATGGTACGGCCAACTTTGCCGTTGTACTTGAAGTCCGGACGTGGGAGGCTCGCACCTCCGCCATTGTTCTGTGCGGAAAGTGGCAGGGCGGCAAGGAAACAAACAATGCCCAAACACATTGCAACAACGTTCATGGTGCAAGCTCCATTCGGTGGATCAACAGTTCAATGATCAGATGTCGAGGTTGCGCACATACTGCGCGTTCCGTTCAATGAATTCACGACGTGGCTCGACGGCCTCGCCCATCAGCGTTTCGAAGATATGCATCGCCTCGGCCGCATTCTCAATGCTCACGCGAAGAAGTGTTCGTGTTTCGGGATTCATCGTGGTGGACCACAATTGTTCCGGGTTCATTTCTCCCAGACCCTTGAATCGACTGATCACGATGCCGTCGGCCGTTGCGCCTTCTTCGACCACTTCGGTCTCTTCGACCACAGCTGGTTCCTTCTCTGCATTCTTTGCCGCCTTGCGGTCTGCCTTCTCCTTGCGGATGCGGGCAATGATCTCGTCACGTTCTTGATCGTTGTAGGCGTAGTGCTCTGACTTGCCCTTCTTCAGCTTATAGAGCGGCGGTTGGGCGATGTAGAGGTGTCCGCCGTTGATGAGTTCCGGCATGTGCTTCCAGAACAACGTGAGCAACAGCGTGCGGATGTGCGATCCGTCCACATCGGCATCGGCCATGAGGATGATCTTGCCATAGCGTGCCTTGGCGATATCGAAGTCCTCGCCGAACCCTGCACCGATGGCGGTGAGGATCGTGCGCACTTCTTCGTTCTCCAACACCTTTGTGAGGCGTGCCTTGTGCACGTTCAGGATCTTGCCCTTCAACGGAAGGATGGCCTGGAATCGACGATCGCGACCTTGCTTGGCGGAACCGCCTGCAGAGTCGCCCTCGACGAGATACAGTTCCGTGTCTTCCGGTGTGCGCATCGAACAGTCGGCCAATTTTCCGGGAAGTGTTGCGCTATCGAGCGCACCCTTGCGACGGATCAGGTCCTTGGCCTTGCGGGCAGCGGCGCGCGCCTCTGCGGCTTGCGTGGCCTTTTCCAGGATGACCTTGGCGGCCGACGGATTCGCATCGAGGTACTTGGAGAGTTCTTCGTTGATCGTCGAACGAACGATACCTTCCGTCTCTCCATTTCCAAGCTTCGTCTTGGTCTGACCTTCGAATTGTGGTTCGGCCACCTTGACGGAGATCACGGCCGTAAGACCTTCGCGGAAGTCTTCACCCGTGAGGTTGATGTCCTTCTTCGCAAGATTGTTCGAGGCCGCATAGGCATTCAACGTCCGCGTGAGCGCGCTACGGAAACCGCTCACGTGCGTGCCGCCTTCGACCGTGTTGATGTTGTTCACGTACGACAGAAGGTTCTCGCTATAGCCGGAGTTGTACTCGAAGCACACGTCGACGACCGTCTCAACACCACTCTCATTCGTCACCACGCCATTCATCAGGATGGGCTTGACGATGGCGGTGTTGTGCACGTCCAAGTGACGGACGAAGTCGACAAGACCACCACGATATGCATACACTTCCTTCTGTCCGTCGCGCTCGTCTTCCATCGTGATCGTCACGTCGGGATTCAAGAAGGCGAGTTCGCGCAAACGCTCGGCGACCTTTTCGTAGCGGAATTCCACGGTCTTGAAGATCGTGGCATCCGGCCAGAATCGAACGGTGGTTCCGGTGCGGGTGGACTTGCCGACCTCGGTGACCGGACCTTGTGGATCGCCTTCTTTGTATTTCTGTTCGTATTTAGTGCCTTCGCGTTCGACGGTGACCGTGAGGTCCGACGACAAGGCGTTCACGCAACTCACACCCACACCGTGCAATCCGCCCGACACCTTGTAGGTGTTCTTGTCGAACTTTCCACCGGCATGCAGCGTGCACATCACCACTTCAAGCGTCGAGATCTTCTTCACAGGGTGCGGACCGGTGGGGATACCACGACCGTCATCCTGCACGGAGCACGAGCCATCGCTGTGCAAGGTCACATAGATGTTCTTACAGTATCCGGCCAATGCTTCGTCGATCGAATTGTCGACGACTTCCTGGATCAGGTGGTGCAAGCCTCGCTCACCCACATCGCCGATGTACATGGCGGGACGCTTGCGTACCGCTTCAAGTCCTTCGAGGACCTTGATACTGTCTTCACTATACCCAGACTTTTTGCCGGTTTCTTCTGCCATGATTCCTCCAGTGTGCTCGTTATCGAATGACGATCTCGCGGATCACTTCACTGCCGAGGCGAGCGTTCAATTTTATGCGTAGTTCTTCGCGTCGCAACATCAGTTCGGAACGCCATACAGCATTGCTCACGCTGATCGCGAGCACGCCGTTCTGCGTCGAACGAATGGTGCAATGCCGTGCAACATTCTCACCCACGATCTCAGACCAATGGTCCGGGATCTTCGCCGCCGTGAACGACTCCGACAAGCGATAACGCTTGAGCAGATCGTTCAGCACCGATGTGATGGATGTTGCCATGGTGTCTCACTTGTCACTTGTCACTCGTCACTTGTCACTTGTCACTTGTCACTTCCACCATCGTTCCTACCGGGACCAACTTCTTCATCTCTGCGCCTTCGGTGGTGGTCACGAAGCATTGCATGCGCATGGCCAACACCGTCTGCATCACATGCTCACAGCGCGACCGATCGAGTTCGCTGAACACATCGTCCAGCAGCACCACCGGTCGTTCCTGCGTGCGTTCGAACAACAAGGCGCATTCGGCGATCTTCAACGACACCAAGAGCGACTTATGCTGTCCTTGCGAGGCCGTCTCTCGAACAACACCCTTGTTGATCATGAAGGCCACTTCGTCTTTTTGCGGACCGAACAACGTCAGTCCACGCTGGATCTCTCGCGACGCCACCTTCTCGTACGCTGTGCGAAGTTGTTCTTCGACGTTCGCCGAAGCATCGCTCACACCATCGGCCTCGTAGCGAATGTCGATCGCCTCTTCGCCACCGGACACGGCATCGTAGGCTTCGCGGATGCGTGGTGCAAGATCGTCGAGCACATCCTTCCGTCGGCGGATCACTTCCGCACTGCACGTCAGGAATGCATCGGTCCACGCGTCCAGCCCTTCCACCTTGCCGCCATGGTGCGCGGCTTCTGCCAACATCGAATTTCGTTGCTTCAGGAGTCGACGGTGCTCGTAGAGCAGCTCCGTCACTCGCTTGCTGGATTGTGCCATCAGTCCGTCGACAAAGGCTCGCCGGTCTGCGGGACCACCCATCGTAATGCTCTTATGATCGGGCGACAGTGCCACGATGGGCAGTTCGCCGATCAGGTCTTTCGGAGTACAATGTTGCGCGAACGTTGTCTCGATCTTCTTTCGGACCCCCTCGCGGATCGTAACGCTCACGTGATACGGAACATGCAGATCGCGTTCGCATCGTACGCTCACCGAACACTGATCTTGGCCATGTTGGATCAGGGCCGCATCGGGGACGGGAACGAAGCTCTTGCCAACGGCACACACGCTGATCGCTTCCAAGAATGACGTTTTACCAACACCATTCTTGCCGGAAAGGATCGTTACATCGGGTGCGCACTCAAGGTCGGCAGACGTGTGACTGCGAAATGCACGAAGCTGAACGGATCGGATGATCATCGCACGTTGGCGGAGATCAGATCTTCACCGGCATCACCAACATCAGCAGCGAGTCGTTATCGGCTCCCGGCTTGATGAGGACGGCTCTGATCGGCGTCGAGAACGTCATCTGCACGTTCAGGTCCGGATCGTCATCTGCAGTGATGTTCTTGATCGCTTCTTCAAGGAAGCGATAGTTGAAGCCAACTTCGAACGTGTCGTGCGAGAACTCGCAAGGGATCGTCTCTGTTCCTTTTCCGCCGGAATCCTCATCCTCGGAGTGGACGGCCAGCACGCGCTCGCTCATGCGGAAGCGTACGTGACGGGTGTTCGTGTTCGCGAACAGCGAGACGCGCTTGATGGCGCTCAGCACTTCGCGTTGGTTCACGACCAGCGTCTTGTCGTTGTCCGACGGGATCACGTTCTGATAGGGAGGATACTTCTCGTCGATCACACGCGTGGTGATCGTTTGCGAGGAGATCGTGAATCGAGCATGCGTGCGGCTCACCTCCATCGTCACTTCACTGTCGACCTTCTTGAGCAGGTCCACGGCGCGTGCGGGGATGATCACGTCGAGCTCATCCGGGAAGCGGTCTTCACCGCGGATGATCACGCGCGACAGGCGGAATCCGTCCGTGGCAACGGCCGTAACCATGTTGGCAGCGAACTGGAAGAACACACCCGTCATGGACGGACGGTACTCTTCGGTGCTCACGGCGAACACGGTCTTGTTCGCGATGCGCTGCATCTCCTCTTTCGAGAAGTCCGCCTTGGTGGACTCGGGGAAGGGAGGAATGGCGGGGAACTCATTCGCATCGAGTCCCTTCATTTCGTACGTCCCCGTAGGCGTCCGCACAGAGATGAGGGCCGAGTCCTCGTTGGCCGACACTTCCACGGAACCGGCATTGCCGAGTTCCTTGATCAGGTCGTTGAATTGACGTGCAGGGACAAGAACTTCTCCATCCTGTTCTCCGGCGACCGGGATCGTCAACGAGATCGTGATCTCTTGATCGGTCGCATGGAACGTGAGGTCTGTTCCCGCCAGGACCACGTGAACGTGCTCCAGGACAGGGATCGTGGACTTCGCGGGAATGGCTGGGAGGATCTTCTGCAGCGCCTTTTGGAGCTCAGGCAGTGCTACGGTGAATTTCATGCTTCGTTTCGCTAATTTGACCCGCGAAACTACGAAAAACAATGGTCCTAGATGATCACTCCATACGGCTACGACAATGCCTTTTTGATGCTCGGTGTGGGCGCGTGTTTGGTACTCCTTGGTGTAAGCCTCGGCGGACCGATCGTTGCCGTGCTGCTCGGAACGCTCGGAGTGCTCCTGATCTGCTTCACCCTGTGGTTCTTCCGCGACCCTGAACGGCCCGTGCACCCCGAGGCGGCCCGCGACCATTCCGTGCTCGTGGCGCCGGCGGACGGCACTGTGATGGAGATCGTGTCGCTCACGGCCGAGCAATGTGCCGCCAGCGACGACCTGCGCGGCCTCCCGCGCGGCATCGGTCACGTCCAGATCTCGATCTTCCTCTCCCCGCTCAACGTCCACGTGAACCGCTTCCCCATGTCGGGAGAGATCGTCGAGGCCCGCTACCTGCCCGGCAAGTATCTGATGGCCTTCGATCCGAAGTCGAGCACCGATAACGAACGATCGATCTTCATTTGCAAGAATGCCTTTGGATCCGTGCTCTACAAGCAGATCACCGGATTCCTGGCCCGACGCATCGTGTACGACACCAAACAGGGCGACGTGGCCACGGTGGGCGACCGATTCGGAATGATGAAGTTCGGCTCGCGTATGGACATCGTGGTCCCCGACACGTCGGAGATCCTGGTGGCGAGCGGACAGAAGACCATCGGGTGCGCCACCCTGATCGCTCGTCTGAAGGGTGCGCAGAGCTGATGCGCGTCACCCGCTCCATCGTCCCCAACCTCTTCACCCTTGCCAACCTCTTTTGTGGCTTCGCTGCCATCATTGCGGCCGTCGAGAACAGTATCGACCGTGCCGCCTTCCTGATCCTCCTCTCCGGCATCTTCGATGCCCTGGATGGTGTGGTGGCGCGGCTCACACGGAGTGCGAGCGAATTTGGCGTGGAGCTCGATTCGTTGTGCGATGCCGTCTCCTTTGGCGTTGCGCCGTCGGTGATCCTCTACATGGCCTTCTTCCATTCGATGGGCAATTGGGGTCAGCTCCTTGCCTCCCTTCCCGCCCTTGCCGGTGTGCTCCGCCTTGCCCGCTTCAACGTTCAGCTCACGAGTCTGGAAGACAAGCAGTACTTCCGCGGCATGCCCATTCCGGCCGGCGCCTTTGCCATTCTCTCCTATGTGGTCTTCGTCCACCCCTCCGATGCCATTGCGGCGGAGTGGAAGCCGATGGCCATCATCCTCGTGACGACGCTCGTCTCCCTGGCCATGGTGAGCACGATCAAGTACGACAATCTGCCGCGCCCGACGCTGAGCGCCGTCCGTCAACGCCCAATCATATTTGTCGTATTTTTGACCGGTGTCGTCGGCTCTCTGTTCTCGAAGGGCTTGCTGGTCTTCCCCTTCATGGCCTTGTACATGATCGGCGGCGCGATCCGTCAGGCGATCTCCCTGATGCGCGCTCGCAGAGACGACAACGAAGAGTCAGACACCGTAGAAGAACCCGATCCGGATCCCTTCGATCTTTAACCGTGTGAACATCCCCATGAAGACCTATACGGCCCATGTGACCGTTTCTCTCCGCCGTGCCATTCTCGATGTCCAAGGCAAGACGGTCGAACGCGCCCTGCACTCTCTGCACATGCCGGCACTGTCGAACGTGCGCATCGGCAAATACGTCGAGCTCACCGTTCAGGCGCCCGACGAGGATCGTGCACGGGAACTCGTGGATGATGCATGTAAGAAATTGCTTTCCAATCCGGTGATGGAAGACTATGCGTTCCGGTTGGAAGAGCGCGTTGCCAGCGGAGCAGTGGCATGAACATTGGAGTTGTGACCTTTCCGGGAAGTAACTGCAATGCGGACGCAGAGTTCGCCGCAGCGCTCGACGGATCGACGGTGCATCGGCTGTGGCATAAGGACACGACGCTCCCGTCGGCCCTCGACGCCATCATCCTTCCCGGCGGGTTCAGTTATGGCGACTACCTGCGCACCGGCGCTATTGCTCGCTTCTCGCCCATCATGCAGGAAGTGGTCGGCTTTGCCAACAAGGGCGGCATCGTGATGGGCATCTGCAACGGATTTCAGATCCTCACCGAATGCGGACTCTTGCCCGGCGCGTTGATCCGCAACGCCAACCTGAGCTTTGTCTGCAAGGACGTCTACCTTCGCGTCGAGAACGCCGAGACGACATTCACGCGCAGCACAGCGAAGAACAGTGTGCTCCGCATTCCCATTGCCCACGGAGAAGGCAGATACACAGCCCCTCCCGAGGTGATCGACGAACTTGAATCTGAACAACGCGTGGTCTTCCGCTACGTGACCCCCGCCGGCGACGATGCTCCCGAGGCGAATCCAAATGGTAGCCTTCACAACATTGCGGGTATCTTGAACAAGGCGGGGAACGTGATGGGTCTGATGCCCCATCCCGAACGCGCTGCGGACCCGCTGAACGGATCGACAGACGGTCTGTCCGTATTCACCAGTATTGCACTTTCGCGGAGTTAATCATGCCAAGCCTAGGAATGCCCGAGCTGTTGCTGATCGCCTTGGTCATCGTTGTGTTGTTCGGCGCCAAGCGCATCCCCGATCTGATGAAGGGTCTTGGTTCCGGTATCAAGGAATTCAAGAAGGCGGCAAGTGGCGAGGATGAGAAGCCGACAGAAAAGAAGCCCGAGTGATCGTGTTGATCGTTCCCCTTTTGCAGGTGTACCGTGTTTGACGTAGGCGGCGGCGAACTCCTGCTGATCCTTCTGGCCGTCCTCTTGCTCTTCGGACCAAAGAAGATCCCCGAAGTTGCCCAAATGGTGGGCAAAGGCATCAGGCAGTTTCGTAAAGCTCAAGAAGATCTCACCCAACAGATCCGCGACATCAGCGCAGAGACAGCGTCGATCGTCGAGGAGCCTGTGCGTGTGAAACCGGAACTGCGAAGTGAAGAACGAAGAAAAGAAAGTGACGAGAAAGTGACAAGTGACGAGTGACGAGTGACGAGTGACAAGTACCCTATGACGTATCATCAAGACCGATTTGAGTTCAACGACGGAAGCACCACGGTACGTGAGAAGCTCGACGAGTTCCTTGCGCGTATCGAAGAGCGCTCTGCGTTGAATGCCTTCATCACCGTGGATGCCGACGGGGCACGCGCGCGCAGTGCGGAATGTGATGAGCGGTTCACCACCGGCTTGATGCGTCCGTTGGAAGGGATGACCATTGCGGTCAAGGACAACATCAGTGTGCGCAGCATGCGCATGACGTGTGCATCGAAGATCCTCGAGAACTTCCGTCCCGTCTACGATGCCACGATCATCGAGCGACTGAACAATGCAGGTGCCGTGATCATCGGCAAGACGAACATGGATGAGTTCGCCATGGGCTCCTCCAACGAGACCTCGGCCTTCGGTCCGGTGCTCCACCCCATCGATCCCAAGTTGGTTCCCGGTGGATCGAGTGGCGGCTCGGCCGTATCGGTCGCCGCCGGCCTCAGTCATGCCGCCCTCGGTAGCGACACCGGCGGATCGATCCGTCAACCGGCGGCCTTCTGCGGCGTCGTCGGATTCAAGCCCACCTACGGCACCGTGTCACGCTATGGCTTGACGGCCTTCGCCTCATCCCTCGATCAGATCGGAACGTTCACGCGCACTGTGGAAGACACAGCGGCCGTGTTCGATGCGATCTGCGGACATGATCCGATGGACAGCACGTCGGCACCGCGCACCTATCCCTCGAGCATTGCCGCCCTTACCGATCCCTTGCCGGATCCCTTGCGCATTGGCGTGTTGCCCGAGTCGGACCTTGAAGGTTGCGATCACGATGTGATCCTTGCGTATCGCGCAACGATCGAACGCTTGCGAGCCTTGGGTGCAACGATCGACGAAGTCACGTTGCCGCACCGCGATGTGTGGATCCCAACGTACTTCATCCTTGCAACGGCCGAAGCATCGTCCAACCTTGCTCGGTTCGATGGCGTCCGCTATGGCTATCGCGCCGAAGCGACAAGCGAAGATGTGATGGTGGCGGCGCGTACACAAGGTTTTGGGACCGAAGTGAAGCGACGCATCATGCTGGGCACCTACGTGCTCTCCAGCGGCTATTACGATGCCTATTACACGAAGGCGCAGCAGGCACGGCGACTGATCAGCGAGGCGTATGCCTCGATCTTCGCGAGCCACCACGCCATGCTCATGCCCACCACACCAACCACGGCCTTCGAGCGTGGTGCGAAGAACAACGACCCCGTGGCGATGTGGCTCAGCGATCTCTTTACCGTGAGTGCGAACATTGCGGGCATCCCCGCCATCAGCATCCCTTCCGGCACCGATGCAAAGGGACTCCCCATTGGCATGCAGCTCCAGGCCGGCATGTTCCAGGATGCGCTCCTGCTGCGGATCGCAGCGGCGGTTGAGGCAAGCTTCGCAGGGTAACACGACAACGATAGCGCGGTCGCACGTAGGAGAAGGGTCCCCGAACTCTGAGGAAGCCGGTGTTGGAGTCCAACGAACACATGGAGCATTGTATCGATAACAGGTGCCAGCTCCACATAGTCTTTACACTCATAGAACCACAGACCGCTTCCAAAGAACTGCTCGGCGTTGTGGCGTCGTTTCAAGGCAGTCTCCTTGGCCATCGAATCTCGCAATTCGTATGTGTTCTCCAAACTGGCACGTGGTTTGGTGCAACGTGTGAGGACTTATCAAGTCCTCGTCAGTGCAATGGTAGCACCAGCATTCACATTCGCTGATTTTGAGCTCGCTCGGCCCGAGTCACTCCTCGAAGTGTATCCGCAACATGAGGAGATCACTACGATGTTGACTGCAGGTGAGTAGTGAAGCATGCATGATCAATTGAAGCACATGCCGCGGCTAATCTTCACTATCATTTTGCCTTTGCTGGATTCGGTATTCGGCGTTGCTGTGTGATCAGTGAGTCTACCAAAGATCCATACCCGTGATTTGATAGAATACTGCGTATGCCATTCAATAGTGCAGGACCTGCTGCACGAGAGCTGTAACACTTCTTGAGACTATATGGTATGATACGGTTATAGTGAGCAGGCACAATTCCGAAGATTCGACTATTAGGCCCAGGCCATGCTTGTGTGCAGACCCCGAGCGAACCTTGGCTGAGGTTCATGCCATCATTCTGATCGTTGAACCGGATCTGAAGCAGGCAATACAGTAGCTCAACAGAATCTATCTCATCCCCACGTATCGTATCAAGATCAATGTCTGCTTCTAGATCACAGATCCTCGCAAGCAGCGTATCTAAGACTTTTCTATCTGTGCGATCAATGTCAATCCGACTCAATTCGATATCAGCCTTCCATACTTCGGTGGTATTGTCATCATTACTGCGAAAAACATGCACACTGATGCTGTCCACATCATCACCTTCCAACCCACACAGGATGCGTCGAGTAGAATACACCTCGCTGCAACCGCTCAGAAATGAGAGTGCAAACAATGTTAAGCAGACACCTATTACTCGACGCATTGGTACCGTTATCATGAGTCAGGCTCCGACCTTTGCTTTTCTTCAAGAGCTCGCTTGACCGTCGCCTTCGTGCCAAGTCCCTTCGCTGTTTCATATTGGTTAGAGTTTTTGTGTTTCGAATAGAACAGAGTTGGTGTCCCAGGTTTTGTCGGACTCTCAGCCAGTTTCGCAAGATCCTTGTTTTCGGTTGGATCATGGTCTGTCGTTGAGCCGTTGCTCGGGTAGGTTGTGGTATGCAATAGGGTCCTAACGTTCTTGTAGTCCTCGCCGTTCTTATCGAGTTCATCTAGCAATGGCATGTTGTCAGCTGTATACCCTCGCTGGGTCATGATCTCGACGTAGTTGGAGTGGCAATAAAAGTCCTGCATTTGATGATTATCAGAACGCTCATATCCACCAGCATCCAACCATTCTTGAGCCATCTCATTGTTCATATTGTCGAGATGCTGAGCTGAGTTTCCAATGTTAAAGACGTCTGCATTGACATGGGTGGCCCAACTTGAAATGCCCGCCCACAGAGTTGAGAAAAACGAAGCATCTGGATTTGCCGCTCTGAATGCTTCCATGTCCATACTCACATGTTCATCTATGTCGAACAGCCCATTCCCGTCTAGTCTGCTCACCGGTGAATTGTGTGCGTAGTGGAATGAATGGACATCTCGGGAACTCTCCCACATCGCGTCTGTACTCAAGAACCTTCCATACTGCTGATCATACAGGCGCACACCGTTGAAGCCGAGGTTGGACTCGTTGTCCGTCTCACGACCGATGTAGCCTGTGCGTGCTTCTTCTCCGGTTTTGGTGGCAAGTGCTCCGAACGGCTCGTAGTCGGCAGTCTCTAGTACTGCACCTTGTGCATCGTACGTGAGTCGCACGCTTCCGAGGTGATCGGTGACCACGAAGCGCTTCGTATTGTCGGGACGTGTGATCACTCGGCCGCCACCCACTCCGTACGCATTGTACTCGACGGGCCACATGTAGACGTTCCCCAAGGCGCCGCCACAGGGCTTGCCCTCGACGCCGTTGTAGACGGCAAGCTGTTGCTTGTTGCCGGAGAGCAGGTAGTAGACCCACGGCAGCGAGGCATTGGGACCTTGATCAGACAGATAGAGTCGTTTCTGCTCGCGCTCCTTCATTGGACCGAAGCGATAGCGCCAGTCGCTGCGTGGTGACATAGAAGCGTCCGGTGCACATTCCGATGACTGTGCGCCCTGCCCTGCCGCCTTCCGTACCTGATAGCGCTCGATGAGGCCAGATGCATCGTAGGAGAACTCCTCGATCTTCGACGTGGCCGTCTGAGGAGTAAACTCCTTCATGCTGCGAAGCGTAGGTGCGCCGTGGGCGTTGTAGGTGAACTGGGCGTTATGGGTGGCACCGGTGACGGAGACCAACGCATTCGGCTGCAGTGCTGCACCACCGTGGGCGTATACGCGCGCTGTACCTCCTGTGAGATCACTCAGGCGGTTGCCGACGAGATCGTAGTCATATGCGTTCGTTCCATTCGAGCCGATATAGCTCTTCAGTCGCTGGAGTTCATCGTAGATGTACGTCTCACCGGCCGTCGCACCGCTTCGCAACCAACACTGTCCCTTGATCAATCCTGCAGCATCGTACTCGAGGTTCTGCTGGAACTCCGGAGGTTTTGGATTGAACGGCAGTTCATCCTTGGCTGTGATCGATGTGACCCATCCGCGTTGATTGTAGGTGCGGTTCACCCGCTTCACCGGACCGGTGAGGATCGTGGACACAAGCTCGTTGCGCTCGTTGTAGATGAATTGCTCGTCGGGCGCAAGCGTTACGCTCGTTACAGGATCGTTGGGAATATCCGCGAGTTCCGCCGGCAACACCGGCTGCGCACCGACTCCAAATCCGCCATCTACGATGATCGACCGCATGGTGCTTTGACGACCTTGATCATCATAGGTATACCATGTGTAGTGTTGCTTGAGCGGATCGACAATGCGCATACGCGTGACGGCATTCATGGAATTGTAGCTGTAGTAGACGGCATCGAAGCCAACGTTCTCCGTAAAACGAAGGAGTGCTTCGAGTCTGCCACGCTCATCGTAGCTCTTGACAACATAGTGAAATGGCTGGAACCCGTGACCTCGATAGGCGATGGACGCGACTCTGCCCTATGCACCGGTACGTTGTCAAATCAATCTTCCGCCGGAACTACCCACATCTCCTCGAGTCTATCGCACCTGGAGAAGTACGCTGGTGACCTCGTGGGAAGGTCCACTGATGCGCACAATGTAGCTTCCGCGCGTTAGTGCTCCGGAGATCACCACACGTCCTTCGTGATCCGTTCGTCCCTCTTGCACGACTGCTCCGAGCATCGACACGATCTCGTACCGAATGCCTGCAATGGGATATGATGCACGGATCGTGAAGTGATCATCGATCGGGTTGGGAACGATCGAAAACGAAGGTGAGGCCGTGGATTCATGAACTGAGGTGACAGGGTCACCAAGCAGAGCGAGTGAGCCCGGTGATACAAAAGCGACAAGCTGCGATGTGGACAACGAGGCTAGATCTAATGTTACAGCATCATACAAAAGCCCAATATTGTATTGGCCTGTTCCATAGAACGTTGCGTCCGGCTTGGTTCGTTGAACGTATCTCAAGATCGTTGGATAGGTCGATGTCTTGTCGCCACGATATGAACCGCCTACCGCCAAAGCACCGTCATTTCCCACGACCAAAAAGAAAAGCGCCAATTTCGGGTCATCAAAGTAGCCAAATGGAACAGCGACGGAGTCCATTTGAATACCTGATCGAGTGTTTACATATCGGATCATGTACTCGCATTCCCTTTGCGTCGACCCTTGGGTATACTCATCGGTCAGTAGCACGATTGTTGAGTCGTCATAGAGCTCCAAGTCGTCCGTGAACGCCTCCCCACCTAAATGGCGCCATCGGAAGCTTCCAAACGAGCCGAACGTTGTATCGATGAGACCATTCGTGTCGAGCTTGATGACGGTGCGCCCGGAAGCAAGGTACTGCTCACCGTGATGATAGACCATGAAGTGACTGCACCGAGAGGAGATGTATGGTTCGTACGAGACGATGCCACGATCGGACACATTGACCAGGAGGCATCTTGTTGTCGTGTCGTCGATGACCTTGGAGCATGCGATCGAGACGTTATGTCCGTTGGCGACTCCATTTTCCTTGCCACATGTGAATGTCGGGTCGAGCCTGACGAATCCGTTCGTTCCATACGTCGAGTCCAGCCTTCCATTGGCATGAATACGTGCAAAGAACGGCGTCGGACCCACGTTGGCGACCACGACAATAGCGCCTACCGAATCCACGAACACTCCATGCAGACGGTCGTGCTGCACCGTACCGAAAGGGATCACGGCTACACCCTGGTCACCAAACGATGGGTCATGCTCACCGTTCGGAAGGACTCTCTCCAACACGATCGAGAAGACGGAGTCAGGTACGCGTCTGCCCAATCGCACGGCCATGATCCGATCGAAACGATCCACAACAACGCGTCGCGAAAAGATCGAAGGACCACCATCCACTACGTCGGTGTACGTGCGGAGCTTCAGCTGTGCGAATCCATTGGCATCCCATTGTCCGCGCAGTGGTAACAGACAACAAAGGAAGACTAGCAGGTACCTCATTATTCTCCGGCCACCACGAACGTGATAGGCACTTCGATCGAATCGGAAATGGAGAGCCGTACAGGACAGGACGTGACATGATTCGTGAGGATCTTCATGTCCTTGTCGTCCATGGCCCGTGGTAGGGTGATCGTCACCGAGAGCTTTCCGACCCGGCGAAGGGGGTTTGCCGTCATTTCCTTGATCACCTGAATACGAGATCCAACGAGGTCGTATCCATGTTTGTTGGCGGCAAGGCCCAAATACGTGGACATACAGGTCCCCAAGGCCGTTGCCAGCAGGTCTGTGGGCGAAAACGACTCGCCTTTGCCGTGATTATCGACGGGGGCGTCGGTGATCAGCGTGGTGCCTGAAGGACCATGGGTGGCGGTACTTCGAAGATCGCCGTCGTACCTGATCTGGATCTCTACCATTGTTCGGCCTCAAATCCGTAAGTTTGTCGTCCAATTTCCGAGCACAAACTACAGAACTCTCGTTATGAGCGTACTCGTCAACAAACAGTCAAAAGTGTTAGTTCAGGGCATTACCGGCGCTGAAGGCACGTTCCACACCAGTCAGATGCTTCAATACGGCACCAATGTCGTTGGAGGCGTCACACCTGGCAAGGGCGGCACCATGTATTCCGGTAAGGGCGACGATACGTTCACACGTCCGCTTCCCGTCTTCAACGGCGTCTCGGATGCTGTGAAGGCCACGAAGGCCGATGTGTCGATCATCTTCGTGCCCGCCCCTATGGCGGCCGACGCCATCCTCGAGGCGATCGACGCCGGGATCGGCGTGGTGATCTGCATCACAGAAGGTATTCCGGTGGCGGACATGATCCCGGTGAAAGCAAAGCTCAAGGATTCCAAGAGCGTGCTCATCGGACCGAACTGTCCCGGCATCATCACACCTGGCGAAGCGAAGATCGGCATCATGCCGGGCTTCATCTTCTCCAAGGGCAGTGTTGGTCTCGTCAGTCGCTCCGGAACCCTCACGTATGAGGCCGTCAAGCAACTCTCCGACGTTGGTCTCGGCCAGACAACATGTATCGGCATCGGCGGCGATCCGATCATCGGAACGCAGTTCATCGACGCCATCAAGTTGTTCAATGCCGACCCCGAGACGAAGTCGATCGTGATGATCGGCGAGATCGGTGGAACGGCAGAAGAAGAAGCCGCCGAGTACATCAAGCATCACGTGACCAAGCCCGTTGTGGGATTCATTGCCGGACAAACGGCACCTCCCGGACGTCGCATGGGTCATGCCGGCGCCATCGTCAGCGGTGGTAAGGGAACAGCGGCGGATAAGATCGCAGCCATGCGCGATGCCGGTATCCACGTGGTGGACTCGCCCGCACGCATCGGTCAGCTCATGAAGGAAGTGCTCGCCAACCCGGCAATCTCCTCGAAGGCCGCACCAACAGCGAAGAAGGCCGCTCCTGCCACAAAGGCCGCTCCTGCCAAGAAGGCCGCACCGGCAAAGAAGACGGCAGCGAAGAAGAAGTAAGACATCATTTTTTGAACGAACCCATCATACCGAACAACACCATGGAACGTACACTCGCCATCATCAAGCCCGACGCAGTTCGCAACAACGACATCGGCAATATCATCGCCATGATCCAGGCTGCCGGATTCAAGGTCCTCGGATGCAAGCTCACGCGCATCTCGAAGGAGCAAGCCGGCGAATTCTATGCCGTTCACAAAGAGCGTCCCTTCTATGGCGAACTCGTGAACTTCATGTCGAGCGGACCGATCGTTCCGATCGCTCTCGAAAAGGAAAACGCCATCGCTGATTATCGTACGTTGATCGGTGCCACCGATCCTGCTGAAGCAGCCGAAGGCACCATCCGCAAGAACTATGCAACGAGCAAGGGCGAGAACGCCGTGCACGGTTCCGACAGCGTCGAGAACGGTCGCAACGAGATCGCCTTCTTCTTCGCAGAGTCCGAGCTGATCGCCAACTCGAAGTAACGCCATCGCACAGTTGATGTTGATGAAGGGCGGGGCGCAGGCCCCTGCCCTTTGTCGTTTCTAGGAACACCGGTCGATCATGGACATCATCCACAGCAACCCCTACTGGGACGTTCGGCAAGAGCCCTACACGGCAACGAACGGAGTACACAGCACCTACTACTGGGTGCATACTCCCGGATCCGTGATGGTGGTGCCCATGCAGGACGATGGTCGCATTGTGATGGTGCGCCAGTTTCGGTATCTTAACCGGCAGGACAGTTTGGAGTTTCCCGGCGGCGGCGTCAAGCCCGGTATGGATCCGGAAGAGGCCGCTAGGGCGGAATTGGGCGAGGAGGCAGGGCTTGCCAGTGCAGACCTTGTTCGCCTCGGACAGTTCAATCCGTGCAACGGCCTCACTGATGAGATCTGCACCGTCTTCCTCGCACGCACACTCGTTCCCACCACTGCCCGACCCGATCCAACGGAGGATCTCGAGATCGTGGTGCTCACCCCACACGAGATCACTGATGCCATCCGTCAGGGAAGGATCTGGGATGGAATGTCCATCGCAGCTTGGATGCTCACAATCACGACGCAACACGGATGAAAGCCATGATACGAACGCTCGCCACTCTCTTCCTCCTTGCCGCCTTCATTGCCCCTTCGCTTCCCGCACAGCAGACCAAGCCCGCCTTGGCAGGCGTTGCACCGAGTGGTCGTGAATACCGCCTCCAGGCATTGTACCGCGCAGGCATTGCCCAGAGCTATGAGTTCACCGAGAGCACACAGGTGGTTCGCACGCATAGCGATAGCGCAAAGAAGACCTATCAACGCGATGTAAAGTACTTCATGACGATCCGATGCCTCGAGAGCATGAAGGGCATCGTGTCGGTGGTGGTGAATCTGGACTCGCTGGCATATGCCTTCACGCAGGACGGACTGAGCGTGACGTATGATTCGCAGAAGGACATCACGCCGAAGAACTTTGCCGATCTGAATTCCTACATGGGTCCGTTGAATCGTTCGTTCGAACTCACCTACAGTCCATACGCCGAGGTCACGAAGATCGGCGGAGAGCAGATCACATGGATCCGCGATTACTTGAAGGACAACAGTGTCGATATGGACAGTGTGCTCGCCTTGATCTGGAATCAAAGCGTTGCGGATGAGAACCTGCTCCAATTGGGCGATCTGCAGAAGCGCGTGATTCCCGGACTCAAGGTGGCCGTGGATTCATCATGGAAGCATCAGTTCGGTCTTCGCATCGAGGGCATCCGATTCGATGATACGGTACGCTCGAAGTTCGAGGCCTATTCCGGCGGATTCTATGTGCTTCGCACCAAGGACACCTGCGATGTTCGACGCGATCAGCGCGTGCACGTGTACGGTGTTCCGTACGTGACCACGGTGCTGGACGGACAGGCCGCCGTCGACCAGACCCTGTCGCTTGCAAGCACAGGCATCATTCAAACGCTCACACAACACGTCGACGCTTGGTTCCGCGGAAAGGCCGCGAACGAGACCTTTACGCAACGAATCACCACACAGAACACATGGAAGCTTACCGGTCAGTATCAGTGGTAGCACGTCTTGCTATCCTTGCCTGCATCACACTGATCGCATGCAACGGCTCCTCGGACAAACCCGCAGAACAAGCATCGGAGACCACGGGCACTGCCGGCGTAACAGCGGCGGACACGAGTGGCGCGAAAGTGATCGCCATCGAAGACGCTCATCTGGATTCATTGCGCCTGCGCTATGAGCAGGGCGATGTGTATCGCTATCGCGTGACGCAGCTGTCGGAAGGTGGATCGGATTCCGTGGTCGCGACCACGAAGACAAAACACGTCTACACGAAGCGGATCAAGGCCATCCGCAGCGACGGCTCCTATGAAGTGGGCATGCGTTTCGACAGCATTCAAGTGAAGGCCACCGTGCGGAGTCGACAAACAGGGAAGGTGCTCGAAGAGCAGGAGTACCGTTCGTCGGATACGGCCATGCGCAAGGATGTGAAGTACATCTCGTTCAATGCCCTGCTGGGCGAGGAGATCACCATTCTCACGAACACACGCGGCCAGATCCAGGAAATGTCGGGCGTGTCCAGCGTGGTGAATCGCATCCTGGCTGCCAGTCCGAATGTTCCAAAGGAATATGCGGCTGAGCTCTCGAAGCAGATCGAAATGTCGGTCTATGCTACGTTCACCGAGCAAGAGTATCTCCGCTTCCCCACCACGAAGCTCGACTCCACGAACTCTTGGGTCACATCCACGTCGGCTCCCGTCATGAACCTCTTCATGGCCAGCAACACGGTGAAGTACCACGTGGCCGCTGTGAAGATGGTGAAGGACCGGAAGCTTGCCGACATCGAGGCCACCATGAACGGCACGATCACCCTGCAGAAGCTCCCGGCCGACGCCCCCATGAAGGTCACCCTCTCCAAGTCCGTGGTCAAAGGTTCCGGTCGCGCCATCATCGACGTGGCCAAGGGATTCACCGTCTACAAACAGAACGACGTCTACACCATCGTTGCCGCGAATGTTCGTATTGTTGCCACCGGCGAGCAACGAAATGTCTCGCAGGAAACGACCATGCGATATTCTGTCGAGCTCCTCCGATAAACCATGCCGAAACGTCAACTCGATCTCCGTAAGATCTTCGCCCCAAGCGATACCATTGCCTTTGTCGTGATCGTCATGGGCTTGTTCATCGCCCTGTTCATCGACGAGATGGCGGTTCGCCTTATCGGAGTGTGCATTGCCATTCTTGGCGGTGTGGCGCTGTTCATGATGATCTCTCCGCGCTTGCTGGATCTGAACGTCAACAAGCGCAACGTGTCGCAGCAAACGAATCTCGGTCAGACCACGAAGCAAGACAACAAGGGCGTCCGCACTGTGTTCGATCCCGAAGAGTTCCGCAAGGAATTCGGCGCCGAGACAGAAGGCGATGCGACCACGGCACTCTCCTTCATCGATGAGCATCAACAGCCCTTGTTCGAAGACACAGAATACAAACCTCCGATCCCCATCGTTGTGCCCGCGTCCGAGATGGGCACGAAGCCAACTGTGAAGCCTGCCGACGTGATCTCGACGGAGTACTTGGGCGACGAGATGTCAGGCGTGCGCATCGTCCGCAAGAAGCCCTCCGAGAAGAAGGCGGAGACCCCCCTTCTCCGCGACACCCGGCCGCTGCGCGCGAAAAGCCCCGAGCCCGAACCAGAGCCCGAACGGCCATCGGTGGAAGACGAGCGGAGCGAGATGCGTCGAAGGATCGAGGAGCGCAAGGCGGCAATGCAAGCGGCTCCCCCTGCACGGAGTGTTGCGCGACCGAAGATGACAGAGGTCGAGCAGCAGTTGTCGGAGGATGTGACGATCAGACGGAGGGAAGACAATACGAAGAGTAACACAGAATCAAGAATACAAGATCCAATCGAAGAAATACAGAATACAGAATCACAAGAAGCGTCGCACGAAGTGTCCCACGAAGTGTCCCACGAAGTGTCCCACGAAGTGTCCCACGAAGTGTCGCACGAAGTGTCCCACGAAGTGTCCCACGAAGTGTCCCACGAAGTGCCTCTTCCCGAGGCCGTCCAAGAAGAGGATGCCAACAAGGAGAGTCATAAACGACGTCAGCTCAACTTCACGATCAACGACTTCATCGACGAAGAGACGGTGGCAACGGACGAGCCTCGCAAGGAGTTCGACCATTTGCTGAACCGAGTGCTGCAGGTGATCCGCTCCATGACGAGTGCGCGCACGGCAGCCTTCTTCTGGGTGAATCACGAGCGGAATCAGCTGGTGGTCGAGGCGCGCATCACGGATGCAACGGATGCCTTCACGGAAGAGCGCAAGCTGTCGATCGGTGATGATGTGGTGAGTCAGATCGCCACATACCGTCGACCTGAGATCCTTACCGCCATTTCCCCTGCCGCAGAACTCGACCTGCTGCCCTACTATTCCCGTCGCGCCGGAACGGTCTCGTTCATTGGTGTGCCGGTGATCTTTGGTGGCGCTGTGATCGGTGTGTTGTGCGCCGACTCGCAAGAAGTGGACGCGTACGATTCGATCACGGTTGGATTCTTCGGTCACTTCACGAAGCTCATCAGCGGCCTTGTACAGTCGTACACCGGCAAGTTCGACCTCCTGCAATCCGCACGAACACTGCAGGCTGTGAATGCCTTCCGCAACGAGATCCGCGGTTCGTCGATCACCATGCCCATTGTGTTGAATGCCCTCATCGACTCGGCCATTCAGGCAATGGACATCAGCACCATTGGCGTGTGCACCTACAACTCGTTGGGCGCGCAGTGGGAAGTTGGCGCGGCGCGAAGTGTGGAGCAGGCGTACGACCATTTGGTGGGACGTCAGGTCTCGCTCGAAGAATCGGAAGTAGGTCAGTGCATTCTCTCCGGTCGGACCATTCACAGCACGCCGTCCTACACGGCCGTGCGTGCGATCGCGGGCGAACCGCACATGGATGGCGGACAGTTCATCGCCGTTCCGTTGAAGAGCGCCTCGCATAGCTACGGCGCTTTGTACGTGGAGAATCCTGCCGCATCGCTATCGCAGCAGGACATCGGCATCTTGGAAACGTTGGGTGAGTATGCGGGCACAGTGATCGAGCAATTGCGCTATAACGAGATGCTGCGCGCAAGCGCCTTGCTGCACTTTGGTTCGGGCATTTTGAATCGCAACGGATTCATGTTGCGCCTCAAGGAAGAATGCACGCGGTCGACGGACTTCGATTCTCCGTTCACGCTTTGCTTGCTGCGTATCGACCGGAGTGATGTGGTCGAGCGCGCCCTTGGCGGCTCCGAGAGCAAGGAACGCATTCTTCTGCACGTACTGCAGATCGTCCAACAGCAGATCCGCGATTATGATGTTGTCGGACACATCGACGACGACACCCTGGCCATTGGCCTGGTCGCTCGCGATGCCCAGCGCACACAACTCTGGATGGAACGACTACGCAGCGAGATCGCCAGCTCGATCATCACGGTGGACGATAAGCGATTCACCGTGACCGTGAGTGTGGGCATTGCACAGCTCGATCCTTCAGACGGACACGAACGGTTGCTGGACAACACGTATGCCGTCCTTGCTCGTAGTGTGAAGCAAGGGAACAAGGTCACCGTTTACGCTTAATTCGCGCGCGGTAGAGCGGTACTGAATCGAACGATCACCGGACAGTGATCGCTTACCATATCGGCATCTTCAGCGGACAGGAAGGCACGGAAGTTCTCAGTGCGCTCAGTGCCTTTGATGAGGCGTTGCAGGATGGATGGGCTCACCACCACGTGATCGATCGTCACGAAGTTCTTCTCTTTGCAGCTCTTCACGCCATCGGTGACGAACTTCATGTTCGACGACTGCACAAGACTTGTGAGCGTTGGACTGTTGGCACGCTGTGGGAAGTCATTGAAGTCACCCACCACCATCACGTTCTGCTCCATCGCCACATTCAAGAGCGAATCCGACCACGCCGTGATCACATCCACTTGGTGCGCCCGCACGCGACGTGATTCCTCGCGCATCTCCGACGTCGAATCGTAACGAGACGTGCTCTTGAGATGCACCACCATCATTTTCCACGTGAGATCGCCCTTGGTGCATTGCACCACGAAGCCGGGACGGTTCCGTCCGGGCACGATGGCCACGGGCATGTACTCACCCTCGACGTTCACCGACACGTTCGAGCGCCAGAGCACGCCAACATTCTGCTCGCGCGCCGTGCTCCCCACAACGCCCTTCCACCCGTCGAGATAGCGAAGCACCTTCTTCAGGGCGGCTTCGTTCTCCACTTCTTGAATGCCGATCACGTCGGCACCGGTCTTCTCGATGATGTCGGCGATCCGCAGATAGTCTGCATCGGTGCGCTTCTTCGTATCACCCACGCCATCTCCCAACCACTCCATGTTGAACGTGCCAATGGTCACGAACTGTGTGGTGTCGAAAGACGAAGTCGAACAGGAGAAGAGAGTTACTAGTGACAGGAAGAGAGTGACGAGTGACAAGTGACGAGTGACAGGTGACAAGTGACGAGTGACGTTCATACTACTTTCCTGTGAAGATGGCCTTGGCAACGTAGCCGGCAACTTGCGGATTTTCCTTCAAGCGTCGGGTGCTATATCCGTACCAATCCTCTCCAAAGGGAACATAGATGCGCACAGTGTGACCTGCACGGAGCAGGGCGTCACGTCGGTCTTCACGCACTCCCAGCAGCATTTGAAACTCGTATCGATCCGGCGACAAGGAACGCTCGCGAACGAGTGCCTCTGCATCGGAGATGAGGGATTCGTCGTGCGTTGCGAAGTGTGGCTTCGCGCCTCCGTCCACCAGCAGACGTGCGAGGGAGCGATAGTTCGCGCGGATCTCGTCGGCATCCTTGATGGCCACCGAGGCGTCTTCGACGTAGATGCCCTTGCAGAGGCGGACGCTAGGTTGATAGTCAAGAAGCGATCGAATGTCCGCTGCGGACCGATGCAGATAGGCCTGGATCACCACGCCTACATTGTCATAGCCCAGAGCTCGAAGTCGTCGATAGAAGTCGAGCGTCACGTCGGTATACGGCGTGTTCTCCATGTCCATCCGCACGAACAGTCCAAGTGTGCGTGCCTTGGAGACGAGTGATGTGATGTTCTCGAAGGCGAAGTCGCGATCGATATCGAGTCCGAGCGATGTTGGCTTCACGCTCAAGTAGGAATGCAAGGCATTGCGCTCGATCGCATCGATCACCGAAGAGGCCATGGCCGTTTCGTGCACGGCTCGAGCTCGGTCGCTCACGAACTCACCCAGCACATCAATGGTGCTGGCAGCACCCTTCTTCATCAACGCCTGTGTGCAGGCCACGGCATCGTCGAGTCGTGGCCCGGCGATGTATCGCCCGGCCACGATCTTCACGATACTTTTCGGAATGAACGGAAGGGTCGCAACGACCACCTTATTGAACAAGCTCACAGTGCGTCCCCTTGATGTGTGCTTATCGCACGACGTTCAATGTTGTCGTCGTGGAGACCGATCCCGCACGAACGACAAGCTGATAGGAGCCTGCGGCCACGTTGTTGAGTGCAAGGCGGATCAGGTGCTCTCCGCTACCGGACACGTCTGTTCTGTCCACGAGCGAGATCGATCCACCAGCTGCATCAACGAGCATCACCGACACGTTCAGGGCACGCGCCGTGGAAAGCGTGAGCATGGCCTCTGCACCGGCAGGATTTGGCGTGACGCTCACGATGCGAAGATCGTTCTCCGCAACTTCGGACTCTTGAACAGAGACAGCTTGCGAGCACGCTTCGACCGTGATGTTGTCCAAGGTGGCGAGTGGCGTGTTCGTATTGGCTGCGTTCAAGACGCGCATCTGGATCTTCGTACCGGCTGCAACGGCCTTGAGGGATGTCGAGAGAGCGAACGTCTCTCCAGGATACATATCCACCGACACGGCTTGCGTCGCATTCAACCAGTTCGTGCCGTTGTTCGTGGTGAATTGGATACGGATACGATCGATGAAATCTCCCGACCAGCGGAACTGATTCACAAAGTTGTTGCACACCTTGCCGCCCGTAACGGGAATGAGCATGGAGAAGCGTGGCTCTCCGATGGAGAATGTTCCGCCCACCGATTCAATGGATCCGGTTGATTGACGAACACGCACCATGGCGCTATCGGTCACCACCGACGGAACATCCCAATCAAACGATGCGCCCGACACTCCCGTGGTGATCGATTCCCACGAAGCGCCTGCGTTGGTCGAATAGAACAGATCGCAATTCCCAACAGCTGCGGTCTTGGTCCAACGGACCGTGTACTTCGAACCACCGGCAACGCGCTCACCACCTGTTGGCGCTGTCAACGACAGCGGAAGGCTCACAGAGTAGGTTGCAAGGGTCGTGTCAGCAACCGTGGCATCTTCGTCGCTCACCAAGCGCAACAAGAGTTGCGTGGTGTTCATGGCCGGCACTTTCCACAGATAGGAACGATCGGCAGCATTGATGCCCGTTTTCACCGTGGTCCATGCACCACCGTTGTTGGTGGAATATTGCATCGTGAGCGCGCTCACGCGTGCCGATGCCCACTCAACTTCAACGTCGGAGTTCACCGTGAATGATTGCGACCCGCGTGGCGCTGTGATGCGTACGGTTGCCTTCACCGGCGCTTGTGCACACGATCCGGCCACCCATTGCTTCATTCTTGCGGCGACCTTCGTTCCGAACGTGAGGGGCGTCGTGGAGCCGTTCACCAAGTGACAGTAGCTCATGATCGTTCCGGGACGTGCGCGCTTGCCTGTGGTGTAGCAAGCATCGGTATTGTCACTCTGGATCTGACACGTGTCCACCGGCGGGTTCCAGTAGCAGTTGTGCGTGTGTGGTGCACCAACGTTGTGACCCATTTCGTGCGCGATCACGAAGATGTCCCACGTGAAGGCATTCGCACGCGTTGGATCTCCGGGCATTGGCGATTGATCTCCAAACATCGTGCTCACACCGTATCCGCCTTGGTCACCCTTGTTACACAGACGCGAACCCGACTGACCGCCATAGGCGATCCCACCGATGAACAATCCGCCTTGTTGGATCTGCATGGTGAAGAGGTGGGCAAGGTGGCGATCAACATCGTTGTAGTTGTTCGACCAGTTCAAGGAGAACTCTCCGAGCAAGGAGCCGGGATCGAGTCCATTGTTCGAGTACGGCGTTTCGAACTCGTTCGTATACATCTGGATGTAGGTCACATAGAACGTTGCATCCACTTCTTGTTCGTAGGCTTGTGACAAGCAGGAGACCACCTTGATGAAGTAGGCCATGATCTGTTCGTCGGTCTTGCCTTGGTTGTGCATCTTTTCCCAAAGGTCCTGATTCACCTCAAGGGCAAGCTTGACCTCACGCAAGTACTCTGCCTGTGCTTGTTCGCCGTTCTTGAGGGCGGACTCCAACATGTGACGACCGTCAGTGGCGGGATCCGATGGAAGGAACTCCGAACCGCAGGTGAACTGACTACCCTTCAACAGCATACTCTCCGGTACCACCATGTGCGGGACGGCTTGCGGCGTCGACAGTGTGGAATACTCAGGACCAACATTCAGCTTTTGACCATCGGCCATCTGAATGAATCCCGTCAGGTCGCCCTTGGTGTAATGCAACGAGACCATCGTCTCGGGATCGCCATTGATCGTGCCCTTGTACGAGATCACAGGCTCGATGGTGATCGGCTTCATGCCGCCCTTCCGCCCTACCAGGATCTTCGAGTTCGCATCGACCACGGCACGGGTGCGCACGAGGTCGAGCGTTTGGGCACCCATGGTCGCCAAAGGGAAGTTCTTGAGTTGCAGCGACGTCGGTCCGTCGGCAAAGGCCTGACGGGCGGTCTCGACGTTCAGCGCAAAGCGATAGGGCTCAAAATTCTGGACGCGGACATCCTTTGACGGCATAGGGGCCGTGAGAATGGCACGCGCGTCGACGGTGCGGGACGGGGTCCCTGCAATGGCGCTGACGGTGACCAGGCAGGCTGCGATGACAAGAGAAAACAACTTCATAGAGCTCCTCGGAGGGGACGGTTCTTGGGGAATCGTAAAGATACGGAATCGACGTTTTCGGGAGGCGTTCTTAGGGGGTGGAAAGCGCAGCGGTCACGATGGCCACGATGTCGGCGTGAATGACATCGCGGTCTCGGACACCGTCGATCACGTGAAATCGATGCGGCTCGGCGGCTGCGATCTCCAGATAGCCGGCGCGGACCCGATCGAAGAACTCCGGACCGGAGCGTTCCATGCGGTCCGGACCACCCGACGTGGTATGGAAGCTCATGCGCTGCTGCGCTGCCTCATACGGCACGTCGATAAAGAACGTCACCCTCGGCATGATGCCGCGCGTGGCGATGTTGTTACAGGTGCGCACTTCACCGAGGTCGAGTTGACGACCATATCCCTGATAGGCCGTGGTACTGTCGGAGTACCGATCGCAGAGCACGATCTCCCGGCGCTCCAGCGCCGGAACGATCACCCGCTCCACGAGCTGGGCGCGGGCAGCATTGAACAGCAGCAGCTCGGCCGTACTGGTGATGCTTTGCTTGTTGCTGAGGAGGATGGAGCGGATCTCTTCGCTCAACACCGTGGCGCCGGGCTCGCGCACGGTGAGCGTGCGTAGTCCACGGTCTTCCAACACGTCCCGAAGGAGCGTGAGCTGCGTCGACTTCCCGCTTCCGTCGATCCCTTCAAACGAGATGAACATCCAACTCCTCCGATGATGCTCCGGATAGGAGCACAACACATTCCCCTTTGATACCGCCGCGTGCCGCAATGGTGGCGGCCACATCGGTGGCCGTGCCGCGCAGATACTCCTCGAACTTCTTGGAGACCTCGCGCGCCACCACTACCTGACGGGTGGCACCGCCAAGGGCGATCACTTCGTCGAGTAGCTTGCCAACACGGAAGGGTGATTCGTAGAGGACGACGGTCTCACGACGCTCGAGGACCGAGCGCATGAAGGTCTGCCGTCCCTTCTTCTGTGGCGGGAAACCGCCAAAATACAATGCATTCGTTGGGAGTCCGCTGGCCGCCGCCGCCGTCACAAAGGCACAGGCACCGGGCAGAGCGATCACGGGGATGCCCGCATCCGCACAGGCCCGCACGGCACGATAGCCGGGATCCGAAATGGCCGGCATGCCGGCATCGCTCACGAGGGCCACGCGTTTTCCCTCGCGCACCAATTGCACGAAGAGCGACGCTCGCTCCAGCTCGTTGTGGTCGTGGTTGGAAAGGAGGCGTGGAGCATGGATGCCCAAGAGACGCAACAGCGATCCCGTATGTCGCGTGTCCTCGCAGGCGATCACATCGGCCGAACGCAGGACGTTCTCGGCACGTCGAGTGATATCGTCGAGATTGCCAATGGGCGTGGGAACAAGGTAGAGCGCGGGTTCCAGGGGTTGACGTGTGGAATCGATCCGCGCCGATGCGCGTGTGTCCTCTTCCCTTGGTACGACGTCTTCTGATGTCGTCCCCTCGCGTCGTGCCTCGAAGAAGGCCGTGAGCATGGTCGAGCATTCCTCTTCGAGAATGCCCGTGCGCACGATGCAACGATGGTTGAGGCGCGGATCGTCGACGATCTCGAACACGCTTCGACATGCCCCGGTCTTGGGATCGGAGGCACCATACACAACGGTTGGAATGCGCGCGAGCACGATGGCCCCCGCACACATGGCGCACGGTTCAAGCGTGACGTAGAGGGTACAGTCGTCGAGGAACTTCCGGTCGAGCACCGAGACGGCATCTTCAATGGCCACCATCTCGGCGTGGCGGGTTGGATCGCTCCGTTGCTGGATCGCATTGCCACCACGTCCGACCACCATGCCCTCGTGGACGATCACACAGCCTACAGGAACATCACCCGCTTCTGCCGCCATTCGCGCCTCGTCCAACGCCAGGCGCATGTAGTGTTCGTGATTACTTGGCATTGCGAGCTTGTTCATACACTTGCGTGTTGCTCGGATCCAGGAATGCGAGGTCGGCCCACAACGTGCCGATGTTCGTTCCCTTGAACACGTCGGCAAGCTCCGGATACTTGGCATCGAAGAACGTTTGCAGGAGCACGCTTCGGTTGGAGATCTTCTCGCGCTTGAACTTCGCAATGGCGCTGATCACCGCCGCTAAGGCATTGCGGCCTTGCTCCTTGTTCTTTCCATAGATGTCGATGGCATCGTGATAGTCGAAGATGAGTCGACGGAAGTCGGCGTACCGAATGTCGAGCAACTCCGTGATGCGCGACATGGGCGTGATCTCTCCAGGCTGATAGTACGTGTTGAAGGCACTCTCGTTGGCCGCTGTCGCCAACTGCGCGATGCCCTGTGCGGCCTTGAGCGCCGACGTTCCACCAAGCTCCTCATACGTGTCCATGTCCATGCCGATGGCCATGAGGACATAGAAGTCCAATCTGCTCGAGAACTTATCGTACCGCATGGCCTGATAGGTGAGCGTTGGATTGAGTGTGTAGTCGAAGGACCAGTTCTGATCGTAGACCCGAAGCAGTGCGCCACCGGTATTGGGCTGATTGTTCACGAGTCGCTTCGACACCAGGGCCAGTCGTGCCGAATAGGTGTTCTCGTTCCGACTCATCAGAAAGATGGTCACGTCGACCGGGATCTTCTCTCCATCCCACTCTCCCGGCGTGTAGCGCTGGTTGTTCAGGTACGTGCGCACGTCGTTGGCCATCGACTGCACTTCCATCCGTTGGTCCAACGGGATCTGGTCCATGTTCACGTTCACCGTGGCAATGATCTCTTGACCGAACGCTGTCACGTTCATCAAGGCTCCTGCCACTAGTGCGATGCAGGCGATGCGAAAGGTCGTTCTCATGAAGATCCGCGAATTGGTGTCGAAATGCCGTACAAACATACACACGTGGTCGCTCTGCCTTGCGGGCATCCTCCCACTCACACCACAGACGGCACTCGTGCAGGTGGACGGGGTGAACGTGGCCACATTGTCCGCCACACTGCCGTCCGACCGGCTATTCGTACGACTCGACCCAGCGCCATTCGGTCTTGCCGAGCTGTCCTCCGTGCGCATCGATGCCTCGCTCCTTCGCACCACATCCGCATGCGTCAGTGGCTCGATCTCCGGCATGTCGGGCGGCGGATGGACGGAGTGCGTGCTCCGTCCCGCTGCCTCGTACGTCCTCACACCGCGGTGGACCGTGGGCGGCGAGGTCGTGATGAAGGTGGCAGGGGCGCAAGGATTCGCGCCGGTGCTGCAGACGGACGTGGCACTGTCGTGCCTGGCCGACGTGGATTCGACATGGACCCTTGCCGCCATGGTCACCTCCGTGAACTCGTCGGTTCGCATGTCGTGCGCACGTCTGATCGATCCGAACTGGACGGTGGAATCCGGACTCCACATCACAGCCACGTCGATGCCCGCCCTTGTCGTCCACACGCGCTATGCCGACGAGTCGATCGCGCTTGCCTTCGGCATCGAATCTGCACCCATGCAATTGCGGCTCGCGGCCATGCTGCCCACGTCGACGTCGTGCACCGTCGGCTGCTCCCTTGGCTACACCGCATCGTTGGGAATGGCTGCTTCGCTCTCGCTGTGCTTTGTTGCGTGGTGATGCATGCACATGCAGGAGAGGTGGACGATCTCGTGCTGGACGATGTGCAGCCCGTGCTGGACGCCGTCGATCGGTTTCGCGCCGACCCGTTACCACTGCGCTCGATCTCGGCCACCGATCTGCTGGTGTTGCCGGGGTTCTCGCGAACAACGGCAGGCGCTGTGATCCGACTTGCACGACGGGATTCAACGTTATCGATCGATGCCATCGCCGATTCGTTGTGTCTGTCACCGGATCAGCGCGTGATGCTGTTCTCATGCGCCACCATGCAAGCCGCGCCGGTACCCGTTCGTGTGCTCATGCGCGCACGCGTGGATGCGTCGCTCGCCATGATGCAACGCACGATGGTCTCCACACCATTCGGATCCTTCACGGCCACAACGGTGCGTGCAGCCGATGAGAGCTTCGCCGAGGGATTCCTGAGCGGTTCCTTTCGAACGTCGGTGAACGGATGGACGGTGATGGCGGGTGATATGCGGCTCACGTGCGGACGTGGTCTCGTCTTCGGTGGCGCATCGTTTGCCGGTGCTACCGTAGTGAACAGTGCGGCCATCATGCACGATGCACGGATGGCGCCGTGGACGTCGACGTTGCGCACGGGATATCTGCGCGGACTCTGTGTGCAGGCCGGTCCGGCCACGGCCTTCGTCGATCAGAACGGTCATCCGGGCGGCATGCTGCAATGGCCGGTCGCCCGCGGCTGTGTTGGTGTTGCGGCCATGACCGATGGCGACGTGACCGTTGGTTCCGTCTTCGGATCGCAGTTCATCGGTCTGTCGGAGATCTCATGGGAGGCGGCCGCCATGCAACACGGCCTCGCCGTGAGCGCAAGCATCAATGTTCCGATGGTACGCGGCCGCGTGGTGATCGCACCACGTCTGTTCACCGAGAAGTTCACGTCACCACATGCCGTTACCTTTTCGGCCGCGTCCGCCGTTGCCAACGAGGCCGGTATCTACGTGGGCATGCAGTGGCATGGTCGGTCGGACGAACTCACGGCAGCATGCGACGTGCGTTGGTCGCTTACCCGTCGGTACGGCGTGCCCGCACCCGGTGCGGCCTGCGAGTTGTTCGGAGAATGGCGACATATGCTTGAGCGTGGCACGGCGATCACAACACGACTGCGCTACGTGCACGATGTGGATGGGATCCGACCACGTGATTCTGT
>JBGAJM010000002.1:0-336247 GCA_044224925.1 Kapaibacterium sp. (SeqCode) | reverse complement strand
GACCTCGACGTGCACAACGGACGGTTCTGCGTCACTCCCGAATATCCCCAAGGCACGTATGCCTACTTCGCAACGATCGACGCCAACGGCAACTCTGCATTCCCGTATATGATCGGACCAACGTATTACGGCGTGGTCACAACGGAGAACTTCCCTCGACAAGGTCCCGGCGCAACATCGCCAACGCAAGTGGTGGTGAATGAGTCGGTGACGACATATGTGCAGAACAGCACCACGCCGACCTTGACGTTCACGTCGACGCCAGTTACCGTTGGCAAGACCGGCATTGCGTACTCGTATCGCGCAACGGCACAGAACAACGTTGGCGCACAGATCGCATATGCACTCACTTCGTTGCCAGAGGGGATGACCATCGACTCTTCTACCGGCCTGGTCTCGTGGGCGCAGCCGGTAGAAGGCACCTATGCTGTGAGCATTCAGGCAAGGATCACGCAAGGTGGCAAGGATCACTCGGCAACGCAGAGCTATGCATTGGTGATCACGAGCGATACAACGGTGTCGGTGAGCGAGGATGTTCGACCACGCAGCGTGACGGTCTTCCCGAATCCCGCGCACGATGTACTGGTGGTACAGGTCACCAAGCCTATGATGACGTCCGCCAAGATCGAACTCGTCGATCTCGCTGGTACGATCGTTCGTACCGCCACGATCCAGCAAGGCAGCACAATGTGCTATTTGGATGTGCGCACGGTCTACTCCGGCAGCTACGTGCTTCGGATGGCACAAGACGGACGGTGGTGGACGATGCCCGTGATCGTTGGAGAGTAACACTCCACGTCGCGTCGGTCAGTGGATCGAGCAGATCGGCATCCTACGGTTTCGGAATGATGATCTTGAGGAACGACTCGTCATCGCACCAGTACTCAGTGACCGAACCCCAGAACGTGAAGTTCACATAGGTAAAGCTCTGACAGGTCTCTGCTGCCTGACGACCGAAGATCAGTTCGTTACCGGCGGAAGACGTGA
The DNA here is from genome assembly GCA_044224925.1 of Kapaibacterium sp. (SeqCode). GTDB lineage: Bacteria > Bacteroidota > Ignavibacteria > Kapaibacteriales > Kapaibacteriaceae > Kapaibacterium. Next base: position 335,260 of record JBGAJM010000002.1, on the reverse strand, counting down.
GTGGCACGTTCACACCCTTGATGTCGGTGAGCACCATTGACTCGGAGCCTGAGAACACCTCGACCTTTTCGTCGAATGCGTTCACCATGGTCCGTTGTGCGTTGCAGACAACGTTCATCCGTGCACGCACGTTGTAGGGAGTACCATCGTCATCCGTTAGGGTGGTTGTCACATTTACGGTGAATGTGTTGCCGTTCCATGTGCCAACGAATCCCCGCTCACTTTCCTTCGCACCGAAGTGTACCTTCGACCCATCGGATTCCTTTCCGGCCAGCCAGTACTCGATGCGAGCGGTCTGTTGTTTCCTGATGACGATCGTTCGAAAGTCAATGTACCGCGTGACATTCGCCGTCTGGCCGCCTTGCATCCATAGATGGATCTCGTTTGCGCCCGACGTAAGTGGGACCTTCAGAATGCCGCTTGCATCGTTCTTCCGCAGGACATCTCCGTTCGCGTCAAGTTGCCAGACGTCGGTGAGGTTGTCGCCCCACGTCGCCCCGCACGTTTGACACCGTGCAGCAAGTGTGATCGTGTCGAGCTCTGCATCGAGCGTATCAGGAACATCCTTCCAATCCTTGCCATCGTACCACAACAGATCTACAGGTGGAAACGCATTGGGAGGGAAGTCGCCAATGGTATGCTTGAGCATCTCGCCATACCGCGTGCTGATGCCATCGAACGAGAAGATCGCTGTCTTGGAAACATAGTAGATGTTGGGATAGAGCTTCGGTGGGTCGCCGACTCTTGTTGGCGACTCATACGGCATGAACGAACCGCTCTCTGCGAGCGTCACAAAGTGGTTATAGCCGGACGGATAGTTAGGGTCGGCTATGCTCATGACGCGACCGTTCGTTTTGTACACGATCATCGCATGACCGCCATTAGCATCACGAACGGCGATCAACTGCGGCTTCTTTGTCAAATGGATCGCATACGCGAACGAGAGGTAATGGAGACTGTCGTGTGAGAATCGCTTTGTTCCGATCTCTTCGAACTTGTCGGCCCAGTTCCATCGCTTGTCCCGATCCTGATCTGCCCATACCACAGAAGCAAAGCGATATCCGTCTCTATTGTCTTGCCACACAGCCGGGATCTTGCTGAATCGGTCGTGCAATGGAGGGTCATTTGCACCCAGCTTGCGTACACCGTAGTACCAAATGGCCGTAATGCTCTGACCAGTGCAATGTCCACCGGATGCTACGTAGGACCCTTGATTCGGAAATTCCCAATCGTCAGTACCGGGACGGAATCCAGACTCTTGCAGACCAAACAGTTTGGCCGATTCCATCGATGCAACGATCACGTCCACATAGGTTTTCGAACTTAAGATGCCGCCCTTTCTACCGTCGCTCAGGTGTTTACCGGAGAAATGCCTCGTGGTGAGAACGATCTCGTTGTCGTTGATCGCGGAGACAGGGATCCCTTCGAGCTCGCCGGTCTCCTCATCATAGTAGAACCCCATCGCAAAATGTCCCTTGGGCACCTGCACGGGTATGTGCACGATCATCGGTTCAGTGGCGTATCCACCGCCGTAGTCGATGCGGATCATCGATGAGATCGGATTGAAATCGCCACCGAATGTGTGTTCACGAACGGCGGCCGATGAAATGCTCACAGACTTCGATTCTGTGAACGCACCGGGCGGAACCACGATCTTGAACCCGTCGATCGACCCGCCGGTGATCGTGATCGTACCGCCACCGGATCCAACACTTATCGTACCGGATGAGGCGTACGTCCCTACGGTGATCGTACCGGTCCCCGGACCAGGTCCGACCGGGTTATCACTTGTTGAACATGCAACGCTGAAGAGGGCAACAAGGGCGAGAAGGGGAAGATGTGCACGCATAACGTGGCTCGGATTGTGAGACCGAACGCAACGTAGTGCCAGCATTGGAGCCGGTCAATGATATTTATCACGGAAGGCCCTACCGTTGCCGTGCACGCAGATAGATCCACACAAGTGGGACAACGCCTCCAAGGGTGAAGATGGAGCCACCAACAATGCGCATCCATGTGAACGATTGGAACCCTGCACTGTCCACAAAGGCCGCACTGCGCGCATACCAGAGTCCGCGTTCGACCACCGTGGCGAGTTGCCAGATGCCAACGGGAAAGAGATCGAGGATGACCATCAGGAAGAGACCGATGTTGATGGACCAGAAGATCGTGCGCATCGATCGCGGCGTCCACGTATCTGCACGCACGAGCAGTTTGCTACAGAAGACCACGGCAGCAATGGCAAGGTTGCCATAGACGCCCATAAGTGCCGCATGTCCGTGATTGACGGTAAGGTAGGTGCCATGCTCGTAGTAGTTGGCCAGCGGCAGGTTGATGATGAAGCCCATCACACCTGCACCAAAGAAGTTCCAGAAGTTCACGCCGAGCAAGAAGAGGAAGACATCGTGAAAGCCGAACTCGGCATGCTGTCCCGTGGTCTCGCGATGCTCCGCCGCCATCACGCGCGGCAGTTTTGAGAACCGCCATGCTTCAAGCGTGAGCAGAACAAGCGGGATCACTTGCAATGTCGAGAACACCGACCCCAATGCCATGGTGGCAACGGGCTTTGCATTCCAGTAGAAGTTGTGCGAGATGCCGAGCAGACCTGAACCAAGGAACAACAGGGTGGCAAGGTAGACAACACGCAAGGTGGCCTTGACGCTGACGAGACCCATGAGCACCATGAAGTAGCCGATGAGCACGGTGGTGAACACTTCGAAGAAGGCCTCGGCCCACATGTGGATCACACACCAGCGCCAGAAGTCGGCGATGACGAAGTTCGTCGTTGGCTGTGCCACAAAGCCCGACATGAGGAGGATGACAATGCTCGTGGTGGCATAGACCATCCAGTTGGGAAGAGCCCATGGTTGCTTGAGCGAGATGACGGGACGGAGTCCTTTGTACAACGTGAAGGCCCACAGGATGAGGACAATGGCAAGCAGGATCTGCCATACCTTGCCGAGTTCGACGAATTCCCATCCTTGATGACCAAGCCAATACCACATGGTGCCGAGAAGTCCGTGCGGACCCATGAAGACGCCCACCATCATCCCTGCCACCATGAGCACCGTGATCCAGAACAACACCTGCACACGAAGATGTTGTGCTCGTGATTGCTCGGGTTGGATCATGGGCATCACGAACAACGAACCACCGATCCAGCATGCACTGATCCACAACACGGAAAGTTGAATGTGCCAACTGCGCGTGATCGTGATGGGTAACGTCTGCGAGAGATCGATGCCGAAGAAGTGCACGAAGCCAACGAAGTCGTGCACGGTGAGAATGCCCGACAGTACTTGTACGCCGAACAAGAGAATGGCCACGACGAAGAACTTGTACGTCTTGCGCTGCAAGGCATGCGGCGTATACGTGGCCACATCGGCCGACGTCATGAACGGTCGTGCATTGGCCGTGAAGGCCGCGTCTTCAAGCTTGTCGAGTTTTCCGTGATAGTAGAGCACGGCACCAAGTCCGAGGATCAAGGCAAGTGATCCGATGAAGGTCCAGATCACCACCGCCGACGTTGGCGTGTTACCGGCGTCGGGATCGTACGGCCAGTTGTGCGTGTAGCTATAGGTCTCGCCCGGACGGTCGACACCACAGACCCATGCGCCCCAGAAGAAGAAGGCCGCGATCTCGTGTCGCTCACTCTCCGTCATTCCGGTGGTGAGCGATGGGAAGGCGATATGCGCGGCAAGATCGCGAGCGGCCTGTGCCTGCGCAGCAGAGAGGCGGACGGTGTTCGTTGCCGCATCGTAGCGATTGCGCTTGATCTCTGCACGCACTACGTCGGGTGGAAGCACCTTCATCATGCTCATGGCAACGGCATGCAAGGCTTCGGCCGTGAAGTCGGCGCCGCGAAGCGCACCGTCGCCGAACATCGTGCCATAGTCCATCAATCCGTAGCGCTGGAACACCAACTGACCGCGCAAGATCTCGTCGTGCGAGATCACCACGGCCCCATCCTCGGCAACGTACGTTGGAATGGGTGGCGCTTCGGTGTAGGTGTGCACGCCGATCATCACCACACCTGCAATGCTCACGATCACGATGATCGAAAGTGGAAGCCACCAGTGTTGTGGATTCAACAACAGCGGGAGAAATGCACGCTTGCTCATGACCGCACCCGGAAGGTTGCAGAGATATTTCGGACAACTATGTCCGAATACTGCTGCAATCTACGGTGCTGTCGGCGATTTCCGTTCGGGAAGGGTGGCAAGGAGGTCGACAACGGCCTGCAGTGCCATCATCGGAGAGGTGGAGTACTTTTCGAAGACCACGGTACCGCGGTCCACGACAAGAAAGGCATGCAACTCGGTCACGCTTCCATCCGCCTCGGTGATGGTGGTTCCGAGTGCACGTGAACAACGATTCGCACTATCGTTGCACATGGTGATCAACGCGGTATCGAGATGATACTCGGTGATCGTTTCGCGACATTTCTCCAACGGGTCTTGCGAGAACACGACAACGTGGGCGTTCGACTTCTTGAAGGTCGTGGCGAGCCCATTGAGCTGCACGATCTGCTCCATGCAATGCGAACAGATGGCACCAAGGAACCGAATGGCGATCACGGGACGCGTCTGCGACATCTGCATCACATCGACACGCTCACCATGAACATTCGTGACCGGTGGCAACGACACACCGCTTCGCTGTGCCGTGCTCGAAAGCACGGCCAGCGAAAGCAGGATCGATATCATGACAAAGGAACGACTCATCGAACGAGGACGAGCATGTCGGTCTCACGGAAGGCATTGCCATCGTCCACACGCAGATAGTACGTGCCTGCGGCGAATGCCGATACATCCAGCGGAAGGAGTGTGGTCGACACGGATTCGATGCGCTGCGAGAACACCGTCTTGCCCGTGACATCACACAACGAGATGTTCATCGAACGACCTTGCAGGAAGTCAGGCACGCGCACGGAGATGCGTTCGATACGACCGATGATGGGATTCGGGAAGGCCATCGGTGGTGCGTCCCATGGACGGTCGTGGACAGACGTCGAGGCAGGGAGAATGTCGATGAGGTTCATCATGCCCCAGTCCTCGTGCGGCAGATAGTGACAGTGCATCACGGTCTTGCCATCGTAGTCCACGAATCGCATGCGGATCTTATAGGTGGCCATCGTATCGAGCAGCAGCACATCGTGCCATACCGGTGGATCGATCTTCACGCCGTTGCGCTCGATCACTTGGAACTCGTTCACGTGAATGTGGAACGGATGCGTTGCCGTGCTTGTGTTCTGGATCGTCCACTCTTCTGCCGTGCCCACTTGCACCGTCATGTTCACCACATCGTGGTTGAATGGTGCGTTGTTGATCGTGAAGGATCGCGTCACGAGCGACGAGTCGGTACCGATGTTCGACAGGTCACCAATGTTGAAGACCACTGTCTTCGTTCCCGTGATCTCGTCGTCCTTGATCGTCCCGCCTGATACGGCACGCGGCAGACGTGATGGCATCTGCATGGCGGGGACGATGGGATCTCCTGCAACGACCATTGTGATCAACACACGTCGATCAACGACAGCAAGATTGCGATCCTTCGTCGTGAGCTCCATCACATACGTGCCGGCTTCCGTCGGCGCCGTCACCAACACATCGGCACGCGCACCGGTCGGCACAAAGGCATGCTGAACAGGCACAGCGGCAGGGAAGTACAATCCGTCGTTCGCGATCTCTTGGTGCGTCATCACCGTCGTATCGGTGCCTACGATGCGCAACCAGCGCACATCGGCATTCAATTCGAACGTGGCATTGATCATGCGCCAGCGTTGGATCTCGCCCGGACGGAAGGTGACCGTTGCCGAGAGCATGCCGTTCACGAGGATGGGCGTTTCAATACCGGGGAAGGGCGAGAAGGCCGTGGCCGAGGTAAGGCGGGGAGGGTAGAGAAGGGTCTTCGCAGCTGAGTCATATGTGAAGGTAGAGAAGATCATGACCCGATCTTTGATCGCAAGCAGCTTCGGATCGGTGAGCGTGGTGTCTTCCTCATCCTCGATGATGATGGCCCCGGCAAGACCGCTGATCACCTGTCCATACGTCGACGTGTGATGATGCGGATGATACCAGTACGTACCGCAAGCATGATCGGCCGGCAGTTGAATGTGGAACTGGAAGTCGGTGCCAGGAAGAATTGCCAGCAGCACATTGTCCGAACTGTCCTTCGGCGAAACATTCAGTCCGTGCACGTGCAGATTCGTCGTGTTCAACTTCTGCGGATAGTTGCCCTCGTCGGCACTGTCCTGATCGGGATTCGGCGGCAGTTGATTCTGAAGCAGAACGCGCATCAGATCTCCGGGCTTGATCCTCCAGGTTGGACCCGGACAGCTTTCGTTGTACAACCGCGACGTGATCGTCGTGGTGCCGAACGTGATCGGAGAGATCTTCATGGTGAGGGTGTCTGTGAGGACCTTGTCCACCGAGTGAACCTCTAACGGCTGCACGAGCTCCGGCTGTGCACAAAGTGCCGTCGCCATGAGCAGTGAAAGAGCGACGAAAGCGTACGAACGTCGATGCATAGCAAACCCCGTAATGCGTGAGTATCGTGTGATCACCCCTGAACACACTACGGCAAACATACTATGAATGGCACTTCACAGCCATATTGCAGCATTCGCTCACTGTCATCAAGGGACATGCATGACATCAACGCACCATCTTCGGTCCGTGCTCGGCGCTCTGCTCATCGTTGTGACCATCTTGACCGGCACGGGATGCTCCACCACCGACCCTGCCACGAGTACGTTACGAACACGCAAGAATGTGCTTTCGCTTTCGGCTCAGGAACGTGCCGACTTCGTATATGCGCTCAAGAAGATGAAGACGGTGAAGTCGCCCTACGACTCGTCCATGAACTACTACGACCAGTTCGTGTACTGGCATCTGAAGGCCTTCTACTGCATGGGTGGCGACATGAGCGGAATGTACCCAGCCCATCAGAATCCGGGCTTCCTGCCGTGGCATCGCGTCTACCTCGATCTCTTTGAACAGGCCTTGCGTACCGTGAGTGGCAAGGACGTGACGATCCCGTATTGGGATTGGACGCAGCCGTCGAGCGTGAGCACGGTGTTCGCTGCCGACTTCATGGGAGGCGATGGCGATCCGTCGCAAGGCTATGCCGTAACGTCGGGTCCGTTCCAAAAGGACTCGTTCCAGGTGCGCATCTTCGACACCGACGATATCGATTCGATCTTCGACGACGTCGACACCGACCCCAATCCCGTGCCCTATCTCGTGCGCGCCTTCACGAAGTTCAAAGACAGCAGCGTCGTGCTTCCCAATGCCGCAGAGATGGAGCAAACGTTGAACATCGCCACGTACGACTCTGCACCATGGAACAGTTCCGTCGACTCTGCCGTGAGCTTCCGCAATGCGCTTGAAGGGTGGAGAGGGACGCGAGGCGATACCTGCGAAGACGGTCTCATGGACGTGATCCCAACGCCGGCACGAAGAAGTCAACAACACAACGTGGTCCACATCTGGGTGGGCGGCGTGGTGCCGAGTGGCGGCAAGGTGATCGCCGGCAACATGACGCAGGCCTCGTCTCCCAACGATCCTGTGTTCTGGATCCACCATGCCAACATCGATCGACTGTGGAGCGGATGGATGAAGCGACACGGAAGAACCTACGTGCCGGTGTATTCCTTCTCTGTTGTTGCACCTCCACCTTCATGTTCGCCCAGGGCTATAATGCCTTGTGGATCCCCGACACGTTGAGCGGGAACACGATCACACTCACGGCGAAACAGGGCTCCATGATGTGGTGGGGCAGTACCATGACGATGACGGCAGGATTCAATGCCGAACAGACAGGACGTGCGTTCTGGGGACCGACCATCATTCTGCGCAAGGGAGACTCCGTGCACATGGTGGTGAAGAATGAACTCGAGGACACGACCACCGTGCACTGGCATGGCATGCATTTGCCGGCCGTGATGGATGGGGGACCGCATCAACCGATCCCGCCGGGAACAACGTGGAGTCCGTACTGGAAGGTCGACAATCACGCTGCCACGTATTGGTACCATCCGCACCTGCACATGATGGCACAAGAGCAATTGCTGATGGGACTTGGCGGAATGATGATCGTGCGTGATGACGAGGAAGCAGCGCTTGCACTGCCGCGCACGTATGGTGTGGACGATATTCCGCTCGCTCTCAGCGATCGTGCCGTGGATGCGAACAAGCAGATCAAGGACAAGCCGTATGGAGATTCGATGCAGGTGAATGGTGTGTTCCGTGCTGAGTGGAATGCACCGTCGCAAGTGGTGCGATTCCGCATCTTGAATGCATCGACCGAACGTTCCTACAATCTTGGCTTCAGCGATCAGCGCTCGTTCCATGTGATCGCAAGTGATGGTGGTCTTCTCGCAAAGCCCGTCACGCTCGATCGGTATTTGCTCTCGTCGGGCGAGCGCATCGAGATCCTCGTCGATCTTTCGAAGGATGCAGGCAAGGATCTCTTTCTCAAGGCATTCAATTCCGTGCTTGCACAGAATGTACCGGGCGGTGACAGGATCCCGGTGGAGCCGTTCGTGAACGCCCTTGCGCGCATCGACTTCAACATCATGCACATCGTTGTCGGCGCGCCAACGCCAAACCCCATCACGGCCATTCCAACAGAGCTCGTTGCTGTGCAAGCTCTCAAGGAATCAGATGCCATTCGCACGCGCGCACTTACGATCTCGGATACGAACATTGCCGGCAATGCAGGCGTGTCGTTCCTGATCAATCACCGGTTGTTCGATGAGAACTTCGTCGACTACAACGTTCCACTCGGCTCCACCGAGATCTGGTCGATCGCGAACTCCGGCAACTTCAGTCACCCCTTCCACATCCACGATGTGGAGTTCAATGTGCTGTCGCGCAAGGGTGTGGCTCCGCCCGAAGCCGAGCGAGGCTGGAAGGATGTGGTCCTGGTGAATGCAAAGGAGACCGTGCGATTCATTGCACGCTTCAGCGACTTTGCCGATGCAGCACATCCCTACATGTTCCATTGTCATATCGCATTGCATGAAGATGAGGGCATGATGGGTCAGTTCGTCGTTGTCGACACGGTCGCGACCACGTCGGTATCGGAACAACGGTCCGCCGACGGCACCACATCCATGTATCCCGTGCCCGCATCATCGCACGTCACGATCACGTCGACCACTCCCTTCACGCACGTTACGATCCGTACCATGCTCGGAGAATTGGTCGCCGATCACACCATTGCATCGACAATGTCCGAAACCTTCCGCCTTGCCTCCCTGCCATCGGCAACCTATGTGGTGCAGATCGATGGACAGAGGCCATCTCTTCTCGTGGTGAACAGATGATCGAAACACCGAATTCGCGGAGACGCTTCCTTGTCACCGGCGCCAAGGCGCTTGCCGGTGTTGCCGTGGCCTCGCAAGGAATGCAGTGGCTCACGGGCTGCTCGTCGTCCACAACGACCGATCCCTCACCGATCTGGGCCGAGCTCGATGCCTCGATCGCGGGCGATGTCTTCCTTCCGGGATCGATGGGCTACTTTGATCGTGCACGACCGTGGGCCTTGCAGTACACGGGAACGTTGCCTGCCGGGATCGCACAGTGTGCGAACGAAGACGATTTGCGCACGTGCATCCTCTGGGCCAAGAAGAACGGTATAGCCTTGGTGGCGCGTTCAGGTGGACATAGCTATGCGGCGTATTCCATGACGACGGGATTGTTGCTCGATCTCTCGCGCATGAATGCGGTGACGTTCGATGGCACGACCGGCAATGCCATCGTTGGTGGTGGCGCGCGAAACAAGGATGCCTATGCGGCGCTGCGCACAAAGGGCATGGCCATCACGCATGGAAGATGCAAGGAGGTAGGGGTTGGCGGACTCGTGCTTGGCGGAGGTATTGGATTCAACATGCGTGCGCATGGACTGACGTGCGATCGACTCGTGTCGACGCGCATCGTCACGGCCGACGGAACGGTGCGTGTGTGTTCAGCAACGGAGAACACAGATCTGTTCTGGGCCATCCGCGGTGGCGGTGGTGGAAACTTCGGCGTCCACACGCAGTTCGAGTTCGCTCCGTTTCCCGCCCCGACCATCACGGTGTTCAACATCACGTGGGACAGCAAGCTTGAAGAAGTGTTCACGGCCTTGCAACAGATGGCCTTGGCTGCGCCGACGACGCTTGGATTGAAAGTATCGGTGATCGCAACACCCAACGGAGCAACGCAGACGCTGGTGGTGAACATTCTCGGTCAGCTCGTTGGTACGCAGACCGAACTGAACACGTTGTTGCAGTCCGCTGTGAATGTTGCTGCACCTGCATCGAGCACCGTGTCGACGATGGAGTATTGGGACGGCCAAGAATTTCTTTCGGAAGAGGGAGACCCCGAATACTCCCACGAACGCTCTCGTTTTGCCACGTCGGCCCTGACCCCTGCCGCCATAGCCACCATCTTCCGCAACATGCGTGCATGGCCCGGTACAAGCGTAGCAGGAACGTGGAAGTATTTTCTGATGGGTGGAGTGATCGACGACACGGCGGCTGCGGACACGGCCTTCGTGCATCGCGGCAGCACGATGATCACCTCGATCGATCTCGAGTGGTTGCCCGCCGACGAAGGAGCCGTGCTCTCTGCGAACTATGCATGGCTCGATGCCTTTCACGAAGAGATGGCAACGTACACGAGCGCGCATTGCTATCAGAACTTCATCGACCGTCGGCAGACCAACTACCTTGACGCGTACTACGGTGCGAACCTCGACAGACTCAAGCGTGTGAAGCAACTCGTCGATCCCACCAACATGTTCACGTATCCGCAGGCGATCCCGAGCGCGTGATCATTGCAGGAAGACGTCGATGCTCACGACCGCTTCGGTACGAGCAGAGATGTTCGGATCGACGTCGATGATGGACGTATCATCCAGCGCTGACACACGTCGCAGATCGAAGCCGATACGTGCCCAATCATTGGGGCGGAACTGGATCGACCCCGTCACGCCCGCAGCATTCAATCGTGTGATGGGCAGCGGTGACGGATATCGATCGTTCGCCATGATCCCGTGCGGGTCCAGGATGATCTCGCCGCGGATCCCAAGGGCAAGGGTGGGTAGCACGTTGTGAAAGATAGTGAGCTGCGCACTCGTCATCGGAAGCGTGCTGTGATCGGCCGTGGGAAGCTCTGCACCAACGTTGAACTCTGCAAGTGCATGCACATCGTCGGTGGTATACTCTGCATAGATGTTCGTGTACGATTGGAACTGTGTGCCACGCGAGAGTGGCTCATCGCTCAACATCGAATTCGCATAGACGGAGAGCGTCGAGTCGGGTTGCCAGATCATGCTTGCACAGAACGCCGGGATGGAACCCTCGTACTGAAAGCCGCTGTACGACGTGAGCACATCGGCATGCACCGTCACCGTTGATGAGACATCCCAATACAGTTTCGCGCCCGCAAAGAAGTTCGGATCGAAGAATCCCGCGATGCTGATGATGCCCATGGCATTCTGGAACGGGATCATCGATTCCACACCAAGGTGCGAGATGAAGGCGCCCGCCTCGAGTCGCACATCGTCGCGCAAATGAAGGCCCAGCCACGCTTCCTGGACATATGGGAATGCCGGTTGCCAGACCACCGTTGGTACGTCTCCGGCCTGTAGTGTGAGTGCGCCATACAGGATGCCATATGTGCCGGTGAGCGAGCCTGCGATCATGTTGCCACCAATGCCGGATCGGGGTGCCGTGGTCACGAGATCGTGAAAGGGCTGCGACCCTTCATCAGACGAATAGGCCGATGCATATCCGCTGGCTGTGAGCCACCATTGCACACCTGTCGAATCCGCCGCACGAACATGCGCAGCGATCACGAAGATCAAGATGAAGGTCTTCCACATCGTAGGAAGGTACGTGATTTCGAGCGAAGATGCTTAAACCCGATATTGCCGACGTCGGTCGTAGCCGGCCGTCCCACAACCACGAACTCGAAAGAGCCAATATGAAGGTGCTCGTCCTTCTTGCATGCATGGTCAGCGTCTCACTGAACGCACAACAGATCGACTTCACGTCCATCGACAAGATGTTGCAAGACTCTGCGCGAGCCATCGGAGGGTTGCAGGGCAAGACTTCCACGGTGTTCGTGGATCGAGCAGGGATCGTCCATGTTCGGTCGACGGGTACGTTCAGTGCGGACAGTGTGGTCCCCATCGCTTCATCAAGCAAGTGGATGTCGGGCGCTGTGATCATGTCGCTCGTCGACAAAGGCTCGCTCTCGCTCGACGACACCTGCGGCAAGTTTCTTCCCAGCTTCACGGGTGCAAAGGCATCGATCACGATTCGACAGCTCATGAGCCACACGAGCGGATTTCCGGGCAACTCCAAATACGAGTCAGATCGGACGCTCACCCTTGCACAGGCCGTGGACTCGATCGGCATGCGTATCGATCTCCTGGGCGCACCAGGCGCCGGCTTCCGCTATGGTGGTGTGTCGATGCAAGTGGCCGGTCGCATTGCGGAGATCGTGAGCGGCATGTCGTGGGACACACTCTTCACGCGTACCATTGCACGTCCGCTTGGTATGCTCCGTACCAACTACGACGGCTTCGGTCCAACGGACAATCCGATGATCGCCGGTGGCGCTCGCTCCTGTGCCAATGACTACGCACAGTTCATCATGATGCTCTTGCGAGGCGGCGAGGTGGCAGGGCAACGCATCTTGAGCGAAGAGGCCATTCAAACGATGTGTGCCGATCAGACCCGTGGCGCCGTCATCGTGAGTTCACCGTTCGATGCATTTGCGACCATCGACCCAACGATGGCGGCGAGTAGATACGGGATCGGGAACTGGGTGGAAACGCCAACGATCTCGATCGGTGCCATCGATGACAATTCCTCCCTTGGAGCGTTCGGCTTCTCTCCATGGATCGATCGAAATCGCAAGATCGGTGGCGCTATCGTTGTGCGATCCAGCACGCAGAACGTGGCACCAACCTACTTCGCCGTGAAGAAGCATCTCCGCACGGCCATCGACACAATGGCAACGCCAACGAGATACACGGTGACCGTGGAGAATGGATACGGATCGGGATCGTTCACTCCCGGAGACACAGTCCACGTCTTCGCCCGAGCAATGTCGGCCGATGAAGTGTTCGGCGAATGGTTGAACACGGCGAACCTGGCCATGGAAGGCCGCACCGAGTGGCATGCAACGTTCGTGATGCCAACGACCGATGTGAAGGTGACGGCAACATATCGTTCCATTCCACCCTTTACCCTTCGCTACGAAACGATACAAGGCGTAGAGCGTGCGAAGAATGTGTACTCGCACTTCCCAGCGGTAACACGTGGAGTAGTGATGCTCTATCATGGGACGGGTGGAAGTGCGCGAGGCTGGCTGCCGACAAGTGCGGATAATTACATGTTCGTGAAAGACCTCGTTGCCGACTCGTTCGCCGTGATCATCACAGAGAGTGAAGAGACCACGTTGAGTGAAGACCGCAATGGCGATGGAAAACTCCGATGGTACGTGAGTGCGCCTGTGATGGACTCGAGCATCGACTATCGCAATCTTCGTGCGATCATCGATACGATGATCGGTCGTGGTGTCATGTCAGCGTCGACGCCACTCTTCGGCGTGGGCATGAGCAATGGCGGCGCCTTCTCCATTCCTGCAGGCGTGGTCCTTGGCATGCGTGCGGCGGTGAGTTACTGTGCGCAGGGTCGGCAAACGCAGATGCTCACGATCACCATGCCCGTGATGTGGTGCATGGCACAGAACGATGACAATGAACAGGTGGGACCAACGGGCAATGCCAATGCGCTCGAGAATTCACGAACGCTGGAACGACGCGGCATCGATACGCGCTATCTGCTTCATGCACCGTATCCCGTCGTTCCCGAACACTTCGTCCGCTTTGGTGCATCGGTCCTTGCATCGCAGAAGATGGTCACCGAGCTCGACACGAACGGATGTCTGGATGAACGACGGATGCTTCGATTCAACAGCGACTCGATCTCCGCGATCATTCAAGCGGATCCAACGCGATTCCCATTCCTCGTCACGCAAAGTCAGCTCTCCATCTTGCAACTGCGCGATGCCCTTTCTGTGGCCTATGCCGGGCATCACTTCTTTGCCGACCTAGATCGTGCGACCATCGACTTTCTGAAGCGACACATCGGTCCCTCAAGTGACGTGCGCGACACAGAGACCATGCACGTGGAGATCGTGCCGCAACCGGCTTCGGATCATGTGACCATTCTCTCGGATGCACCGGTCTCCTCGGTGTCGATCTCCGACATCACAGGTCGTGTGCTCTTTTCGGTCGATCATCCGCAACCAGGAGAGCGCCTTGCCACCTCGCACCTTTCCGCGGGTACCTATCTCGTGCGAGCGACAACGTCCACAACATCTGTCGTTCGACTTCTGCAGATCGTTCGGTAAGTTCACTGGTATGAGAACAGTTGTGATCCTTGCATGGATGGTCGTCCTTGCCGTTGGTCTGCATGCGCAGGACCGACGGCATGAAGGTATGGTCATGATCCCCGGACGTACGTTCATGATGGGATCGACGGGCGCTGGTGAACCACGCAATGAGAAGCCGGCACATCGAGTGACGGTCTCGACGTTCTGGATGGACGCAACGGAAGTGACCAATGCGCAGTTCGCTGCCTTCGTGGCGGCAACGAAGTATGTGACGGTAGCGGAACGTCCGGTTGACTGGGACATGCTGCGAACACAGGTACCCGCCGGTACACCACGTCCGCCCGACTCCGTGCTCCAACCGGGATCGCTCGTCTTCCGCATGCCTCAGGAAGGAACGCCCACCACCGATGTGAGTGCGTGGTGGGAATGGACGATCGGTGCGAACTGGAAACATCCGGAAGGACCCGGCAGCAACATCGACGCACGCATGGACCATCCGGTGGTGCACATCGCCTACGACGATGCAGAAGCCTATGCACGATGGGCAGGGAAGCGGTTGCCAACCGAGGCGGAATGGGAGCTTGCCGCACTTGCGGGTGCAGAGGATGCTCGGTTCACATGGGGCGATCGACTCCCAACCGAGGCAGACTCGGTGGCCAACATTTGGCAAGGTTCGTTCCCGTGGAAGAACACACAGCGAGACGGCTACATCACCACAGCACCGGTGCGCTCCTATCGTCCGAACGCACTGGGTCTGTACGACATGGCAGGGAATGTATGGGAGTGGTGCTCGGACCTCTATCGCGCCGATGCCTATGAGGCGGCCGCACGTACGTCGAAGCGCACGCCCGTCGATCCCACCGGCCCCACCACCAGTTGGGATCCCAACGAAGAGATCGCAACGATCACGAAGCACGTCATCCGCGGCGGCTCATACCTCTGTCATGTCTCCTACTGCGAATCCTATCGCGTCCGCGCCCGTCGCGGCGAATCGCCCGACACGGGCATGGGGCATCTGGGATTCCGCTGCGTCGTAAGAAACGTTGTGGGACACTAGCGTGGGACACTTCGTGGGACACTTCGTGGGACACTGGCGTGGGACACTAGCGTGGGACACTTCGTGGGACACTATCGTGGTACACTGGCGTGGGACACTAGCGTGCGACACTTCTTTTTTACTTCTTGTTTACTTCTCTTTTACTTCTCTTTTCCTTCTCAACTCACCACCTTCACCCTTCCCTTCTTCGCTGCCTTTGCCAATGCCAGATAATCCTTCTCGGTCTGATCTGCATAGGCCTTGCCGAAGCGGATCATGGCCTCGTCGAGTTCGTCGCTGTTGCCAACGTAGCCGGCAAGGACAGCGGCATCGCCGGAGCGAGCATGGGCGAGGGCGAGAGCCCAGCCTGTGAGAGAGCCGTATTGCGGCATGTTCTCGATCTTCACCTTTCCGGGTTCGAATTCCACGCCGCCCTTCATGTCTCGAAGTTGGCGAACATAGAAGTCGAAGCCTTCGATCTCACCCCAGCCGAGGAAGATGTCGGGGGCGCCTTGGATGAGGCGCTGACCTGAGACGACGCGTTGACCTTGGTTCTCATAGGCGGACTTTCGCACGTATGGCTTGAGTACAGATGGTTGTGCTTCCTTGAGTTGCAGGAAGAGCGGATCATCATCTCCGTTTCCCGTCAGGAAGATCACCCAGCAACGCGTGCCCACACTTCCAACGCCGACGACCTTTCGTGCAACGTCGACGATGCGATAGCGCTTCAACAAGATCCGTCGATCGTCGGCCAACGAACTGATGTAGGAATTCAAGAAGATGGAGATCGCTTCGGAGATGGGCTTTCCCGATCTCGTTTCCGTTTCATGCACAATGAATGGTGCCTCATCGCGGAAGCGATGTTGTTCGTCGATGATGTCGGTGAGCTTGTTCAGCACTTGCATGTGCGTGCGCTGCTTGGCTTTCTTGATCACCTTGAGCGCTCCTGCCTGAGCCGAACCCTGCATCGATTGAATGATCTCTTCTTCACCAATGCGTGCATAGGTGAGCTGGAGATTTCCGAAGTGTGCATAGTCGTGCATGCGTTTGCGATACATCCGCACGGCGGCGGCGACCGTCTCTGCGCACAGCGCCTCATCGGCTCCCAAGAACCGACCGCTCGACACGATGCTCGCTACCAAGCGCTTCAGGTCCCACTCGAACGGACCCGGAGTGGTCTCGTCGAAGTCGTTGATCCCGAACACAAGATTTCGTTCTGCTGAGGCGAACACACCAAAGTTCGCCACATGCATGTCTCCACACGCCTGCACGTTGATGCCAACGGGACGTCCGCCGGCGCCAAGGTCCGATGCCATCACAGCCGCACTCCCGCGGAGGAAGGCGAAAGGCGATGTGAGCATGCGCGTGTATCGCAATGGGACCAGCTCCGGGAGACGGGTCTTGGCCTGCTTCTCAAGGATCGAGATCGGATCGACGCGTTTTGACGATGCTTTGTAGTTGCCCAGTTTGATCCTGGGATGTTCGAAACGGAGGGCTTTTCCAAGTGCGACCCGCTCATCGACGCTTGCTTGCGGCGTGATGAAGTGGTGGAGGAGCTTCTTACTCATGAGGTCACCTTTCTGTGAACGGTCGATTCTACGGGTGTTCCGTGCGGCGCACTATGAGTTTTGTCAGCGTATCCTGGTTATATTTTCGGTCATACAACACCCAGAACAAGCCACAGTCACAGCATCATGGAACCAACCCTCGTCGACATTTTGGACCGACTCAAACGAGAAGGGTATACGGAGGATCTGAATCTCCGCACGAACTGTTTGGAGTGCGGTGCAAATGCCGTCAAGCTCTTTCATGATGAGTTCAAGATCGATTCCGTGATACGACTGGAGGGCGCGTCCGATCCCGCCGACGAAGTGATCGTCTATGCCATCTCCTCCGAGAAGCATGGCATCAAGGGCGTGCTTGTGAATGCCTATGGCATGTATTCTGAACCCCTCGCCGACGAATTGGCGGCGGCGCTGTCGTTGTGATCACCAGCTATCTTTGCACATGAAACATCTCCTTCTCCTTGCCACCCTTCTCGTCCTCGTATCGTGTAAAGACGACAGTACGGGTCCCGAAGTCCTCCCCGCAGGCTCGGTGCGCATCGGCACGCAAGTATGGACGTCAAAGAATCTGAACGTGAGTCGCTTCCGCAACGGCGACAGCATCTTGTATGTGACCAATGCAAAGGATTGGGTGGCGGCAGGGAAGAGTGGCACGCCGGCCTATTGTTATACGGATGATCTCCCATCGAACGACTCGCTCTACGGCAAGCTCTATAACTGGTTCGCCGTGAACGATCCGCGCGGACTTGCACCTGCGGGATGGCATGTTGCTTCCGATGCGGAGTGGCAGACATTGGTCGACTACGCCGGTGTGAATCCCGGACTCAAGCTCAAGAACGTGACGGGCTGGGTCGGCTGGGCCGGCGGCGGTGCCGGCACGAACGAATTCGGATTCTCTGCCCTCCCCGCCGGATATCGCGGCAAGGCCGGGGCCTTCTATCTCGTGGGCGTGTACGGCGAATTCTGGACCTCCACCAAGGAAGACTCCGTTACCGCTAAGCAACGCTTCGTCTATTGCAACGACTCGCTTGTCTATGCCGTGTACAACGAAATGGACAGGGGGTTGTCGGTGCGGTTGGTGAAAGACTGAATTGAGTTACGAGTTACGAGTGACAAGTGACATGTTGAGTTACGAGTGACGAGTGACGAGTGACAAGTGCTTGATAAACTGCACGAAGTGTCAACTCGTCACTTGTCACTTGTCACTTATCTGACGATCTCCCACATCCCATGGATCATCCCTTCGGGGTCCGTGAAATAGGCCACAAAGCCCATGTCGCCGACGGCCATTTTAGGGACGACGACCTTGCCGCCGCTGGCTTCGATGAGGGGCGCGGTTTGATCAATGGAAGTGACATTGATGACGTTGACGAGGGGCTGCGAAGGGTCGTTCCGCTTCATGATAGCGCCCTCGATGCCCATCTCGTCTTCGGGGCCTGACCTCGTCATATAGTAGTCTGCACCTTCCCACGACTGGAACGACCAGCCAAATACCTTCGAAAAGAAGTCCATCTTCTTCTGCGGATCCTCTGCGGGGATCTCAAAGTGAACGACCTTGGACATACCTACCCTCATAGAACATGTTGAAGAACGGGAATTGAACGACAGAGTAACAATGAGTTAGGAAAAGGTTACAATTCTTGTAGTTTGGCGCCGTAGAAATTCCACACGATCCCGGAGGGGGATATGCGCAGTATCGCATGTGTGTTGGTGGCTGTGTTCGCACTCGCCCTAGCGAGGCCGGCGAAGGCCACAGATCTGCGTCCGGTGCAGTACATCGCACTGTACGGACAACTTCGAGCACTGATGGCGGCACAGCTCGCCATCGAGATCGCCAACGATAACCGTCTCGCCACCGCGGAATACACGATCGCCGTCACGATCAGAAACAAGGCCAGCGGAACACTGGTCTATCAGACCGAGATCCCCGGACAGAACATCGCTCCCTATACGCATCTGACCCTACTGCTCGCGCAGTTGTGGTATCCGCTGACGTCGGGCATGTACACGATCACCACGTCGATCTCCTTCGCGGAAGACATCAACCCTTCGAACAATACGATCACGCAGGATGCCCTTGTCTATCCTCCTGTCCTCCTTGCCGCCTTGTACTGGAATGCCTACGTCCGCCCCTTCGTGAATCGCGACAAGGCCAATGCAACGTTCCAGTATCGGTACGGTCCATCGAACGTGTATCGCTATCTGAATGTGCGTGCATGGACGATCGCCGGTGTCGCCTACTGGATCCTTCGCAATCAGGCCGTTCCTCCATCGCTGGACAGTGTGACGATGCAGCAGAACGTCGACCTGCATTCCGTGCTGAAGCCGTCGGCGCCTGATTCGTTGCGGCTCTCGTACGATCTTACAGACACGACGCTGAGCACGGACACCACCTTGAAAGCCTATCAGTGGCTGGACCTCGATAGCACGAAGATCTATTTAGGTGGCGTGCGCGATACGATGCGAACATCCGTGCGACTCGATCCGATCACCATTCCCATTGGCAGTGTGATCACCGATGGTCTGGTGTGGGGATGTCGCATTCCGAACCTCGATCTCGACTCCGCCAGCCATCCCTATAACGAAGCCGCCAACTTCGCGGGTGATCTCAATGCATGTGCGCCCACGTCCGCAGCGAATTCGATGGAGTGGCTTGAACAGCAGTTTCCGATGAAGAAGACGGGACTCTCGGATCGACAGAAGCTCGAAGAGTTGGGACGTCTGATGCGGCGCGAGAAGGAAACGGGTGTGTGGAGCGAGGACTTCGTTCGTGGCAAACTCGAATTCATCAACAAGTACGATCTACCGATCAAGGTGAAGTTCCAGATCCGTGGCAGTACGAGCGATGCAGAGAGTGATGACGACTACATCAAGACGGCGAAAAACGAGGGAGATGGCGGCTATCCGAAGTGGGAGTGGTTGAAGAAGGAAGTGAAGGATAGCGAGGACGTGGAGATGTTCGTGGAGTTCCACGAGGACAGCGGTAGTAGTGGATCCACCGTCACCGGACGTCATGCCGTGGTACTCACCGGCGCATCACAGTCCGCCACGAGCAAGGACCTTTGGTACAAAGACGACGGTGACCAGCGTCGTGCCGGTGGCACGCGAGAACGGAAGCTATCATGGGATACGCTCACCGGTGGTGTGCCGTACTTTGACGGCTACCTCGGCACCGACGGAAAAGCGCACGCGACCGTTCCCTACTTCGTGTGCTCCGAATCCTACGATTCCTCTGTGCATCGCGTTGGTCGAAGCACGGCAGGCAAATTGTGGAAGGGCTTTACGGGATTCATCTTCGGACGAAAGGGCGTCTCGACGTCGGTAGATCACACAGCAAGTACGTCGCTGCATTTCGCCAACGCCTTCACGCCATCGATCACCACCGTGTCGCTTGCGAACATTCCCGTTGGTGATCAGTTGGGCGAGTCCATTACCATGGTCGTCGATAGCACACACATCAAGAGCACGGTGCGAGATTCTGTGTGGATGAATGTGTGGTATGCCGACACACTCACAGATCGGCGACCGATCGATACGATCCCGCATACGGTGTATCGACTTCGCGTCTATCCCGACTCTGCATCGCATAATGCACCAACACTTGGAACCGAGTCGTGGCGCCCTTCTCCGGGCACCTTGGCCTTGCCAACGTGGACTCGGGGAGTCTTCGCTCCCGGCGACACGAATCTTCGGTGGCTACGCTACGACATCACCGACCTCGATTCAACTGCCACGCGCTCGCTCTGGCCCGACACGCTCAGCGATCGCGGCGCATCCGGTCAGTCGGCCATTGCCGACATCCTGCACATGCTCGACACGACCCTTTCCGCCCTTCAATTCCCTGATACCCGAACACAACGTCGCATCTCACTCTCGCAACAAGGGAAGCGAGGGCGGCAAGGCACCGTGCGTACGAACATGATCAAGGGTGTGCTGGACTATCTCGACGGTGTACGTCAACCGATCCGTGTGCGGTATCAAAGTGCGAGCATCGCTGACGCACAGATCACGGCCACATCCTCGTCGCACAGTGCGCAGAACGAAACAGGCGCAGCAACGGCACCAACGGCACCGTGGATGATCGAGCGTCTTGCCAAAGCACCATTGCTCGTAGAGCTCGGATGGTATACGGCAAGTGGACGGACACGCGGCACGTGGGCTTTGCTGAACGGGTGGCTCACGTATAACGGCGTCACGCGCGTGGTGGTTGACCGAGATCTGGACGAAGGGCATGCCACCGGTCAGGCGCGTACGATCGGCACGTTGGTACCGGACAATGGTGCCCTGTGTATTCAAGAGCTCGCACCAACAGCGGAACGCTGCATCATCGAGTCCGTCGTGAGTTTCGAGTACGACCCAACGATCGTCTTCACCAGCGTAGGAGAAGACGTCTCTCGCGAGATCGCTTCGGTGGAGATCGCTCCAAATCCTGCTTCCGACATCGTGACGGTCCGCGCCGATCTCACGCGTTCGAGCACGGCCACGGTTGGCGTGTACACGACCCTCGGAGAACTCGTGCTGCAACGTGTTGTGTCGAGCGACGCACTCATGCAAGGCATTCCCCTTTCGCTTTCAACGATGTCAACCGGACGGTACATCGTCCGCATCACCACGACCAATGCCGTCTTCACACAACAGTTCATAAAGATGCAATGAACATTTCCATCCTTGCGTTCGCCATCGTCACCCTTTCAACGATCGCGAACGCACAGTCGGTGTATCGCTGGCGCGATCCATCGGCTGCACCTATTACCACGCCCATCGTGATCTCTGCGCATGGCATGGATTCTGCCCATCCGACCGTTGTCGGATTGAACGAGGCACTCATCGTCGAAGTGGCGAACCTTTCCGCCTTTCTCAAGACCGTGAACTCCACCGACGAGATCGTGCTCGTGATGGACGGACAGCGATTCGATGGGATCAAGGCAGAGAGCGTCGACACGAACTCGTCGCGCATCACCTTCCGACTCACGCTCGACGACTTCAGCGGCGTCAATCAAAAGCAGTGGGCAGAGGTGCTGGGCAGACCCAATCCGTGGAAGCATAAACCGGTCTCGATCAGCATTGCCCAGATCGGAAGTGGGTATCCGTTGAGCACCGTGGTGAGCAAGGTCGATCGCATCGACGACCATGGTGTGATCCGCGCTGCATCTCGTGCCAACGGATACAGCATGCAGATCCAGGTGATCCATCTCGATCGGTTCTATATCGCTAGCGCCGTGGTGATCCTCTTCGTGATCTTCTTCGTGAATCGCGCACTCAACACCACGATGCTGCGTGGCACAAGCGAATCGGACTCCGGAAAGGAAGGGGCGTACAGTCTTTCGCTCACACAGATGGCGTTCTGGTTCCTGCTGGTGGTGATCTCGTCCATTTACCTCTATACCATCACCACGCTCTACGTGCCCATCTCGTCGAGCGTGCTCGGCATTATCACCATTAGCACGGCGTCTGCCCTTGCGGCTGCGGGCATTGAGCTTACGAAGCGCTCGACGGCGGCAAAGAACAACACCACGGTGGAGCAACGACCAACGCATTCGATCTTTACTGATATCACGAACGATGGTTCCGGAGGTCTGTCGTTGCAACGACTGCAAGTGGTGGTGTGGACGGCGCTCTTCGGCTTCTACTACTGCTATCGCGTGTGGGCCACGGTGAGCATTCCGGACATCGACAACTCGATGCTCATTCTGATGGGGCTGACGAGTGCGGCCTACGTTGGAGGAAAGGTGCCGGAGAAGACGTAGGGCGGAAGGGCGGCAAGCAAGGCTACGACACGAAGTACGTGGTCATCAGGCCCTTACCCTTGATCTCGATCTGCTCACGCTGTTCGATGGTGAAGGTCGTGGCGTGACCGTTCAAGTGACGGATGACGTCCTCGCTCACATGCACACGTCCGGGCATGCCATGACTCTCCATGCGTGCGGCTGTGTTCACCGTGTCGCCCCAGAGATCGTAGCTGAACTTCGACCGTCCGATCACACCGGCGATGACGCTGCCGGTGTGAATGCCCACGCGGATCTTGATCGAGTCGAGTCCAACAGCACGGGCCAGAAGCGGCACAGAGGCCTGCATGTCGAGGGCGAGGCGCACCATCACGTCGGCATGATCCTCACGCGGCTCAGGAATTCCGCCAACGGCCATATAGGCGTCGCCAATGGTCTTGATCTTCTCGACGCCGTAACGTTCGACAAGATCGTCGAAGTGATTGAAGACCGTGTTGAGAATGTCCACCACCTGCTCCGGTTCGATCGATGCGGACAGATGCGTGAAGTCCACAATGTCTGCGAACAACACCGTCACATTGCTGGATCGATCTGCGATGGTCGTCTCGCCTTGCTTCAGTCGTTGCACGATCACGGCCGGGAGCACGTTCAGCAGGAGGCGCTCCGACTTCCGTTGTTCTTCCTCCAGAGCGGCTGTGCGCTCTTGTACCTTGCGTTCAAGACTCTCATACAACATGGCGTTCTCGATGGAGATCCCCATTTGCACACTGAGAAGGTTCAACACTTCGAGTCGTTCATCCGTGAAGGCACCGGTCACCAGATTGTTCTCGAGATAGATCACACCGATGATCGTGTGTTGTCGGGTGATGGGAATGCACAGCACACTGCGTGGCTGTTGACGGACCACATAGTCGTCCGACATGAACTGGCGGGACGTACCGGCGTTGGCAAGCACAACGGACTCGTGTGTGCGCACAACGTAGCTCAGAAGACTCAACGGAAGATGTCCGTCAGGTCGAGCAGAATGCATCAGCCGCGTCTGTCCATGGTTCAGATCGCTCTCCGCCTCGATCAGCCACTGTCCTTGTCGTTCGAGTAACAGCATGCCGCGTTCCGCGCCGGCATTCTCCATCACGATGGTCATCAGCTTTGGAAGCAAAGCATCGATATCGATCTCGCCTGCAAGCACGTGCGAAGCCTTGACCACGGAGGCAAGGTCCAGCGATGCTCCATGTCCGTGTGATGTGGAAGAGGACGTGGTTGACGTTTCCGAAGTTGAACCCGCTTCGAACCGTTGAGCGACCTCGGGATAGCGCTGCTCAAGCAATGCGACCTTTCCCTGCGCACCCCAGCGTCGAAAGCAATCGAGAGCGTGCCGAGCATACTTGCGTGCAACGTCCATCTGGCCGATCATGCCGGCCATTCGTGCGGCAAGCTCATTGGCAATGCCCTCGTCGGCGAGGAACTGGTACCGTGCTGCTTGTGCGATGCTTCGATCGAAGGCGGCAAATGCATCGGTGAATCGTCCGTTGATCCTGTTGATCTCTGCCAACACAAGGTCCACCCGATGCTGCGTGCAAGCCGGTCCATCCGACGCCCATTTCTGCAAAAGTCGGAGTCCGGAACGCGCCGTGCGCAGAGCGGTACGCCGAGCACTCGAACGTACGGCATGTGCATCACGTAATGCCAAGAGTGCCTTGAACTGTGCAAAGATCGGCTCGGCAATGGAGCCCTTCATCGACTCGATATCGCGATATCCCAGCTCAAACCGCATTGACGCACGCTCGTAGTCCTCATGCAGGTAACTGATGAATGCGGCATGCAAATTCAATGAGCAAAGCATTGACTTGTCCTTGGTCCGTTCCGCCCTTTCAAACACTTCCTCCTCTGTTCCCCATGAACCACGAAAGGTGGTTGGCGCTGTCGGATCCAGGAGAAGCTCGAATGTCTGAAGATAGATCTCCGTTGTGAGGGCATACCGGTCTTGCTTCCACTCACCGACCGTGGCAAGATTGCGATTGGCAGAGGCGAGCAGATCCTGAAGGTCCTTCCCTTGGAACGACTCGTGAAACGCTCTGCACTCATAGCTCAAACACGCGTCTTCGAACGTGCCGGTCTCGATGCCAACCGCATATGCACGTTGATAGTTCGCATACGTTGCATCGAGCGGCTCGACACGATGTTGAATGAGAAATGCGTATGCCGAGAGATTCTTCGAGATCAGTTCCTTGGCATTGTATCGATCCGGCAAAGAAAGTGCGGCGGTGGCGAGAGCGTATGCACGTCGTACGTCGCCAAGGGCGACCACTTGAATGATGGCATACCCCACGAACACGGATGCGCTGTATCGGTGGTTGCCATACCGCAGGGTCAACTCCATTTGCTTGAGCAAGAGCAACGGGAAGAGCTCCGGCCAGGTCATGTACACCGCTGATGCGATCTCCGCCGTGATCCGAACGATCTGATAGACGCGGTCGTCGTGCAGATCGGGGAGTGCACGAAGATCATCGGGGGTCTTGTTACCCACCATCAACTTGAGTTGGATCAACTTTGCCGCGGTGTGCGCTAGTGTTGGCTTCGACGGGAACTTCACACCAAGAAGTGCAACTGCCTTGAGCGCAGCATCGATCGCATCTGCGAAACGCAATTGCGCGATGTAGGAACGGCGCAGATAGTCATACACCTGAACGGAATGCGACGGCATCGTCGCATGTCGCGACAGTATCGTGCAGATCGAGTCCAAATGTTCGAACTCCGCACAGAGCACATCACACTCGGCAAGTGTTTCGTGCATGGTTCGCGTAAGCTCGGTATAGCGGTCCCATGCATCCGGCGGTGAGCATTCCAACGCAGTGAGAGCATAGACCCGGGCAGAGGCAAAGGCAGCAGATGCAAGTGCTTGTGTGGCAGCGTTGGTGTTCATCTGCATGAGATAGAGAACATCGTCATCGTGCTCACAGTATTGTCTTCCAGCATTCCACTGTGCCGCGATCTCGAAGATCGTATCTCGTCCAGAAATGCGCGATCGCTCGACCATGGCGCGACCGATCTGAAGATGTACCTGTGCACGGTCGTTCTCGGACATGAGCGCATACGCGGCTTGCTGAATTCGGTCATGCTGGAATCGGACCCTGATCGAACTGGCCAAGGCGAGGTCAGCATCGGTCGACTGGATCACGTCGGCAAGTGACACGTTCCCATCGACATAGATCAGACCTTCACGAAGCGGTTCCCACAATTGCTCTGCCGTGCCTCGCTGATCGTTGTTCACGGTGGCGACCAGTGAGAAGTCGAACTCGCCCCCGATCGCTGCAGCAATGTTCAGTGTACGCTGAACAGATGGTGAGAACGATCGGAGCTTCTGTGTCATCAACTCCACGACATTATCCGTCATGCCCCGCTGCACGATGTCGTCTAGATCCCATTGCCACTGCTTCTCCTTCTTCGAGTAGTACAGAGAAGATCGCTCGCACAGTGTCTTCAAGAACTGATTCACGAAGAACGGATTTCCGTCGGTCTTTTTGCGCAGGATCTCCGCGAGTGGCCGTACCTCGTCATGCGAACGTCCAAGGGCATCATGCAAGAGATCGCAGACGTTCTCAACCGTGAGGGGGTAAAGGCGTAACTGCTGAAAGCAAGCAGGGCCTCGTTCGAGCACAGAAATGCAACCCATGAGCGGGTGCGTTGCCGGTACTTCGTTGTCCCGATACGAAAGCACGAACATCAGAGACAGTTGCGTATTCGACGCGAGATGTTCAATGAAGGAGAGAGTTGCCGAATCCGCCCATTGCATGTCATCCAAGAAGAGAACCAAGGGATGCATGGGAGTTGCGACCGCTCCGAGAAAGGCGGTGAGCGTCTCGTTGAATCTGCGTTGCGCATCAAGCCCACCAGTTTCGACGATGCTTGGTTGCGGACCTATCAGGATCTCAAGTACCGGCAGCACGTCCGTGATCACGCTTCCTTGGTCTCGTAGTGCACTGACGATGGAAGCACGGAGCTCTGCGAGCATCGAATCCGGCTCGGAGAGGATCTGTCGGATCAATCGTTCAAGTGCCTGTACAAGCGCGCTGTAGGGGAGATTCCGTTGATATTGGTCATGCTTCCCCGAAACGAAGTGACCTCGGTGACCGGCGATCGAACGTTGCACTTCGTTGATCAAGGATGTCTTGCCAATACCGGAGTATCCAGACACGGTCATGAACTGCGTGGTGCCGGTCGCGGATCGCTCGAATGTCTCGACGATCGCCATGATGTCCGCTTCGCGTCCATAAAGCGTCTGCGGGATCAACAGCCGATCGGATGCATCCTTGGAGGCAAGGCGGAAAGGCTCGATCGTCTGTGATGCCGACCACTCACGCTGACACCGACGTAGGTCTTCCCCCAATCCGAACGCACTCTGATAGCGATCTTCAGCCGTCTTTGCCATGAGGCGATGAATGATGGACTGAAGGACACTCGGCACGTCCGGTCGAAGGAGTGCGATCGGCTCGGGCTGACGAGCGATGTGACAGTGGATCATCTCCATCGCATCGCTGGCGTGGAACGGTCGTCGACCTGTTGTGATCTCGTACAGCAACGCGCCAAGCGAGTAGAAATCAGCCCGATAGTCCACGGCGCGGTTCATACGTCCGGTCTGCTCAGGAGCGATATAGGGAAGAGATCCGCTCAATTCTCCGATCTCTGCTGCCTCGGCATGCTCTTGCTTCAGCTCGGAGGCAATGTCGAGATCTGTAAGAAACGTCGTGAACGTTTCCGGCACGACGATCACATTCTCGGGCTTCACGTCTTTGTGCATGATGCCGGCGGAGTGGATGGCGTCGAGAGCGTCCGCCAGTTGAACACCAATGCTCAACACGTCGGAGATATCCATGCCACCGGAAGGGATCAATTGATCGAGGGGGACACCATGAACATCGGTCTTGACGAAGACGGGAATGTTCCTGTGCTCCACGAGCGCGCGTGCACCGATCACAGAGGCCGATGCAACGCGCGACGTGAGGAGATATTCGAGTCGTAACCGACTGCTACGATGCGGAGTAGCGGATCCCGCACGCATGGTCTTGAGAATGACGTCTTCTCCCGTACTCTCTGCCTCAGCATAGTAGAGTACATGAGCAGCGCTCTCATAGAGAACCCCGCGAACACGATATCCCGGAAGGTCTATCATCTGGCCGTATGCTGTCGGAAGAACTTCTCTCCGAGTTTCCGTGATACATAACAGACAACGACGGCTACGAACGATTCGAAGACGACGCCAACGAGCCATGGCGGAAGACCGATCTCGGCGTGCCACGTCCACCACTTGTCGCCAAGGAGTCCGTTCGTCACATTCAACACCAAGACGGCCGCAAATGTCAGCAGTAGCATCCAGACACCACTGCTTCGGCGGAACAAGACGTTTCCGACGCCAATGCCAAGGGTCATGATGGCAATGATGGCGATCTCGATCGTTGGCGAAGCCCATCTGAATATGTCGAGGATGTTCGACCCCAACATTTCAACAGCTGTGGAGATGACAAGTGTATACAGGATCGAAGCGACATAGTACGAGACCGGCGTGGGATCGGGATCTGGTCCCGGCTGTGGCTGTGGTCGTGGAGACGGAGCCGGCGGATAGTCCGACGGTTGGAGCGGCCCGATCTGCAAGCGCGTCCGCCAGTAGGCATTCACGAAGATCTGATCCGGGTCGTGCTTCGCACGCAGCGCCATCCAATCGTCCCACCGCGGATTCTGTGCGCGGAAGTACTCGTACCACTCCTTGAGTTGCTCCGGACTGTAGGGCTGTCCCGGCAAGTACTTCGCCCAGTGTGCACGGAAGTTGAAGGGCTTGAGCAGATCCCAGTATTGCGTGTAGAAGTCGTACGGCTCGTTTGTGCCATCGCTGTAGACGAAGATGTCGAACCGCACAACGTCCCGCTCGAAGGCCGGACTCATCCAGAACTTCGATGCCTTGGTGCCATAGATCTCGTTCGAGAAGTATCCGGTTGCCTTGTAGCCGCCCTTGTCGTAGAAGTTGTTCAGCGCCACCATGGCCGCCTGCGTCTGTTCGATGGGCATCCACAGTTCGGTGAAGATCACATGCAGCAAGCGGTCGTCCACCTGATTGTCCATCGGCAGTCCGCGCCACCACAGGTCGTGGAACTCCTGCGGCTTTCCTCCGGGCTTGGTATCGTCGTTCTGCACGAAGATGTTGATCACAAAGGGCAAGAGGAAGGGCTCATAGATGAGCTCGATGATGGGCTTCAGGATCTTGGCCAGCGTGGCGTTCTTGATCACCTCGTACAACGATGCCGGCCAGGTGACCACGGCGTTGTAGAAGAGTGCGCCCAAGTACTGTAGCGGCGTCGGTGAACCGAAGATCTCCGGGGTCTCGATATACGGCTGCGGGATGTAGGGCGTGGGGACGGGACCGGGGACCCTTGCCGCCTTCCATACCACCATCTTCTCGACCTTCTTCTGTGGCCACCACATCAGGCGCGTATACTCGGTTTCGCGCAAAAAGGTCTCGAGCGATGGTTTTCCCTTGCTTCCGTTACCAAAGAGATCCACGGCGCAATCGCTTTCGTAGGTTGTGGTCTCGCTACCGCTGATGCTATAGCGAGGCATGCATTCGAAGGTGACATGGGTGATGATGCCGAGCAGACCCATCGACACGCCAATGGCATAGAAGAGATCTGTGTTCTCATCGAACTTGGAACAATGGTGATGTTCTCCGTTTCCATCCACAAAGGAGAAGGCAACGATGGCATCTTCGATACTGTACTTCAGGGATCCGCCGCTCGATCCCGTTGAAAGAAACCCACCCACCGTTTGGTGCGTGATCCCTCCCATGTCGGGCACGGCGAAGCCGCGCTGGTCCATTTGATAGAACAGGCTGTTGAAGTACGTCGACGTCTCGGTCGGATCGTACGGATCGCGTCCGAGGTGGCAACCTGCACAGGCCTTTACGTAGTGCTTGCCATGCTCTTCGTAGAAGTGCACATCGATGAACCGGTCGAGAAGGATGTTGATCTCGTTGTCCGGTACCTCCACAGGCTGGAAGTTCAACGCATAGTTGTCGGCGATCTCCGATGGAGCATAATACTCCGCCGTCTCATACGGGAACGAATCGGTGTAGACGGCCTGGTTGACGGAATGTCCGGCCCCTCGCACACGGATCGTTCGTTTTCGCGCCTTGGCATCAAGCACTAATGCCTGGATCTCTTCGACCGAGGATGGATGAAAGTATCCATCTCGTGCCTTCTGAACAGTACTCATGACCCCTCCAAAGATTGAACCCCAATCGTACACGGCTAAAATGCAACGCAGCTACGGCATTATTTACACAACAGATGATAAAAATCATTTTTCGGGGTAGAAGGCACCCTGATGTTTGTACCCAGAACCACGAACACTCCAGGAATCATGATGAAACGGTCTATCTCCCTCTTCGCTCTCGCCATCCTCGTTGTTGGCACTACGCAAGTCTTTGCCGACAAATACGGTGATAAGGCCCATAAGATGGTCATCAACGGCACATCCACCCTCCACGACTGGGAAGCCCCTCTGAACAACATGAAGGCACGGGCAGACTTCTCGGTAGTGGGAACGGAGCTCACCGGTCTGACATCGTTCTGGGTAGAATGCGACGTCATGTCGATCAAGTCTGAAAAAGGCGAATCCATGGACGAGAAGATCTACGAAGCTCTCAAGTCCGAAGAGAACCCGAAGATCGTGTACAACCTCTCCCAGGTGAAATCCCTCACAAAGAAGGGATCCGACTTTGTACTTGAGACGGTCGGGACCTTGAAGGTGGCAGGGAAGACGGTCACGATCGATATGACGGTGACCGCCAAGGTGAATGCCAACGGCGAAGTGATGTTCTCCGCAGAAAAGAAGCTCAAGATGTCGCAATTCGATATGGACCGTCCTTCCGCCATGCTTGGCGTGATCAAGGCGGGCGACGACGTGACGGTATCGTTCGACGTAACGATGAAGAAGATCTGACGAACGTCAGTTGACGATCAAGCAGACAACACACGGGGTTTTTGTTTCACAACAGAAAAGATTAGGTCATGAAAGCAACGCTTCGACTTTTGGCGATCACCATTCTGATGGGCGCCACATCGATGGGATTGTTCGCACAATTCCCCTCGATCCAGTACTATCGATCCTACGACAAGGACGGATTGAACGTGTACGAAACAAGCAAGACGGACACGGTCAAGTACGACGGAATGAAACTCCGTTTTGGTGCCGGCTTCACGCAAGGCTTCCAAATGCTCACCACGAAGAACGGTGCCTATGATGGGACGAACGTTCTCACAGGTGCAGACCGTACGACGCTTCCCAACTGGAAGAAGTACAATGGTGGCAAGGACTCGATCGATGCCAACGTACCTTACGGTACAACCGGAGGCTTCAACAATGCCGCAGCGAACTTGATGCTCGACGCTCAGCTCGCAGACGGTGTGCGGTTGAACTTGGTTCTCTATCTCTCGTCCCGTCACCACCAGGAAACATGGGTAAAGGGTGGCTACATACAATTCGACAAGTTGGCCTTCCTTGGTAGTGAGTTCATCGACGACATTATGAAGTATCTCACGATCCGTGCTGGTCACATGGAGATCAACTACGGTGATGCTCACTTCCGTCGGTCAGACGGTGGAGCAACGATCTACAATCCGTTCATCGAGAACTACCTTGTCGACGCCTTCACGACCGAGATCGGTGCCGACGTGACGTTCCAACACAGTGGCTTCCTTGCACTTGTTGGTGTAACGAATGGCGAGATCAAGGGTGCCATCGATCCGATCGCACCAACGGCTGCCGATAAGGATACAAGCCGTTCCCCAGCCATCTACTTCAAGGCCGGCTACGACACGAAGTTCGGCGACAACGGCCGCGTTCGCATCACAGGTTCCGGATACATGGACCCAAGTTCGTCGAGCAACACCTTGTTCTGGGGTGATCGTACGGGATCCAACTACTGGCTCACGATGGAAAGCCAAGCAGCGAACTACAGTGCAACAGCTACCTCCGCAAGTGCCATGAAGCCAACATCAACGGCGCAAGCATGGTCCGGTCGTGTCAATCCTGGCTTCAGTGATAAGGTCACGTCGTTCATGTTCAACGGAACGTTCCAACTAGGCGGACTCGAGTTCTTCGGAACATTCGAAACAGCAACTGGTCGTTCAGCTGCTGAAACAGCCGATCGTACGATGACGCAGATCGCCGCCGACCTCATCTTCCGCTTTGGTAGCACAGACAATATCTACATCGCCGGTCGCTACAACACGGTCGGTGTACAATTGGCAGGCTTCAAAGACGCATCCGGTGCGCAAACGAAGCAAACGGTTGACCGCATTGCGATCGCAGCCGGCTGGTATCTCACCAAGAACATCGAGCTCAAGGGTGAGTACATGATCCAGAACTACAAAGACTTCCCAACCACAGATCTTCGTAACGCCGGTAAGATCAGTGGTGTCGTGATCCAAGCAGTTGTTGGCTTCTAACAGGAGCCCCGCGTCGAGTTCGACCTGCAGGGCGTTTCAAACGCCTTGCAGGTCGATCCTCGTTTTATACCGATATTAGGTCTCATGATCTCACGTTCCGCATATCGATTCCTTGCCGCCCTCGCACTCCTTTCCGTGCTCAGCGGTTTCCGGTTCGGAGCTGACCAGGTCTTTCTGGATTACTCGTACACCATCGAAAGCGGCAGCAAGCTCTCCATCGAAGGCACAAGCAACATCAATTCGTTCGAGTGCTTTTGTAAGGACAATATCCCGCCGAAGACGGCCAAGCTGCAGATCGTCAATCCGAGCACGATCAAGTTCCAGAACGCCTCGCTCTCCCTGCGCACCAAGGCACTGGATTGCGATAACAACAAGATGAACAGCGAT
Source organism: Kapaibacterium sp. (SeqCode) (assembly GCA_044224925.1). Lineage (GTDB taxonomy): Bacteria > Bacteroidota > Ignavibacteria > Kapaibacteriales > Kapaibacteriaceae > Kapaibacterium. The sequence continues at coordinate 302,650 of JBGAJM010000002.1, read as the reverse complement.
CTGTGCGATGCACTGAAAGCCGACGACTATCCGAACATCATCATCCAGTTCCACGATGCCCTGATCGTTCGCGGTTCCCTGGACGACGCTGTGTCGGGTGCGGACCTTCGCATGCAGGCCTCGATGATCATCACGGACGTGACGAAGAAGGTCACGCTCGATGTGACAGCGAAGAAGTTGGGACCCGGACGGTACAAGTTCGTGTGTGCAAAGAAGCTCAAGATGACGGACTTCAATATCGATCCGCCGACGGCACTCTTTGGTTTGATCAGAGTGCGAGACGAGATCACCGTGAACATCGATATCACGGCGCGCATCGGCGACTAACGCGTCTTCTGCACGTGCACTGTTGGTGCATTCCACTTCTTGGTGAACATCACATCGTTTGGACCATGCATCAGCATCGTCACACCCACCGTTCCCGTTGGTGAACTTTTCAGCCAGTTCGTTGTGGCCATGGCAGGTGGCTCCGTTGGCGAGACCACGATGTCGATCCCACCCTTCTTGTTTCGACGAAGCTCTGTATCCGTGAGCACGCTCGACAGCATTCCATCGATAGAGATCGACCAAGAGCGTTTCACCGATGGGATCGAGGTCTTATCGAAGGAGATCGTGAACGTCGGTGATGGCAGGAAGGTGAAGGCCACAAGGGTCTCGTGATCGGATGGACCGAAGAGTCCGTCCATGCAGGCGGCGGCCCGCCGCAAGTGGTCGCCCTTGAACATTGAGCGCGACCCATACAACCCCTCCGTGATGGTCCACCCGTTCGATGGACGTCCCATCTCCTTCATGTGTCCGGCGATCTTTGCCATCGCCCCCGCTATGCCAATGTTGATGCTGTCCGTCGGGATGGCGCGCAGTTGCATCATCGACAGAGCCATACTGCGATCATCCGGATGCATGTCCATGAAGGAGACGATCTGCGCAAGGATCGGGAGCACATCGGCAGAGGTGAAGGTGCGAAGGGAATAGGGCGGAAAGTTCGGCGAGACAGGATAGATGTTCGAAAGGGCTGTGACGGTGAGCGAGCCACTCGCCGGACCACATTGGATGTTGCGAAGGGCGTTCAAGGTCTTCGACGTGTCGGCGCCACGTACTTGCGTCCACCCGTGCAGCGAGATGTAATCACAGTCGCTGACGATAATGGAATCGGCCTTGCCGGTCACCGTATGCTTTCCTTTGCGCACGAAGACGTACGTGCCCGGCCGCGCAACGAACTCTGCGATCGTATACGTCTGCATATCCGAGAATCGCATCACCGAATAGAGGTCATCCGGCATGGGCGGGATGGTGATCATGATCGGCTCTTGCCGAAGATCGAACCATGCTGTGGTCACGCAGCCCGCCATGTTCTGTGGTGCGTGGTGCACGGTGTTGAACGGACCCAGATAGAGAGCGCCTTCTGTGTTCACGGCTTGCTCCACCATCATCCGATAGTTCTCGAGAATGGGGAAGGCCCACGTGTAGACAGCGGCAACCTTGCCGGTAAGTGACTGGGCTTGGACCGCCCCATGGAACGAGAGAACAAATGCGATCGAAAGGATGAGTCGATTCATAATGGGCAAATATGCGATGTTTGTTCTATGCGTTTGATCATTCTCTTGCTTGCACTCGCGTTTTCACCGTATGCCACCGCGCAGCAGGTCGACCTGCGTTCGTGCAGCGAAACGTGTTCGTGTCTGACGATCGGACAGTCCATTCTGCTCAACGTGCAGGAGGCGTTTCCGTCGGCAGAGGCCATCACGGTGGACTCCGTGCGTACGCCACTTCTGAAAGAATTCGGCTATGCCGATTCGAATGGCATGGTGTCGGCCGACATCCTTCTCCTCCGCATTGCAGAGTGCACGGTCTATGATTCCGCCACCGACAATGGATTCATCGTGGCCGAATACTACGTTCGGAACGTGGTGGCTCAGCGCACGGATCGCGACGAGAACATCTACCTTGCCACCCTCCGAGGTGATATGGTGCAGAGCAAGGCATTGATCGCCTTTCTGCAGACCGACTGCGACAATACGCTGCTCCGCGGATGTGTTGTGCAGGCGGACGGGACGTTGCGTCTGCAACAGGTACGACATGTGTTCTCGTGTGCCACGGAAGAGTTCGTGCGAACCGAAAAACTGCCTGGCTCCGTGGTCGTCATCAAGACCGACGGAACGATCGTGATCACCGAAGATCAGTGATCGTTCAACGCCCAGTCGTACTCGTTGAATGACACGGTAAAGGCATATCCGCTTCCCTTGAGCGCTCGTGTGACGTCATCGGTCGTATACGCACTCAGCGCCTTGAGCACCTTCGCATACATTCCGCCAAAATCACCGATGTACCAATCGATGATCTTCGACAGCGTGCATGAACTCATTCGAACGTCAAAGGTGTTCCATCGTGGAGAACGCATGAAGGTGCGCGCCTGGTCGTCGAGTTGTGCATTGAGCTTCCCCGCCGTATAGGCCTCGCTTCGTAGGGGCGGACAGCTTTGCGCGGCACACACAAGAGCGAAGTGTGTGCGCATGTCGGCAAGCGGACGGACACGATTGTTCTCGACCTCATTCAACGAATAGGATTCACCATCGATGGTGATGAACTTCTCCGTCCACACATTCGGAATGTCCTGAATCGATTTCACGGGATAGTGCTCGCAGACCTTCTTCAGGGTGAAGGCATTGTAGACGTTGATCCAGAATGCCTTCAGCTCATTGCCCGTGAGCTCCGAGGCATCTTCCGCGCGGAGCTGTTTCAGGTATTTGTCGAGTCGTGCATCCGTCTTCAACGTTGCATACGACACCACGCCGCCCTTCACATGTTGGTGCAAGACGGCAGTGAACAGGGAATTGTCAACGGCTGCCTGCATGCTCGTAACGGCAAGGCAGAGGATCAACGCGTAGCGCATCATGTGTTTTCTCGTAGCATATGCAATGATCGGTGTACCAATGGCTGTGGGCAAGAGCCAGCCGACGTAGGCGGGATCGAACGGAATGTTCACCACCAAGAAGGCCGTCCACACGGCAATGTAGGAACCACTCACCAAACCGATGTGACGTCGCAACCACGCACCACGCGAAAGGGTGCCGGCACGAAGCTTGCGCGCCACGTTCAGGTCGGAAAGGGCATTCATGGCCGAGCCCGTGCCAAAGACGAGCATCACCACATTCCCGTGCAGAAGGCCGAGCGAGATCAGCACGATGCCGGCCAGCAGCGCGGCCGCCGTCGTGGCATTGTCCGACCAGTGAAGGTCTGCAGCCGTTCTGATCTTGGTGGCCCGATAGCCGCCCCATGCCATGTGCAGACTGAACAGTCCGACCATGGCAAGGAAAAGGTTGGGGCGAAGGGCGGCAAGGAGGAGGGCGGTGGCACCGACGGCCACCATGCACCCGATGTAGTACCGCCCGATCGACCGGTGCGAGGTGTTGCCCTTCGTCCGCACGGCGTTGATCGCGCCCAACACAAGTGCGCCAAAACCGGCCGCGATGTGCACGATCAGGATCACGATTCGAAGATGTTCCATAGGTCCTCCGGAAATGAACGGCGCAAACCTACGCCCTCCACCACGTCCGGTTCCACTGCTGTGGGCCGATTTGCATGCGCTGGGACCGAATGGCAACGTCCAGGGGTGGATAGCACGCCGTGTGAGGTCGGTCTGCACGTCAATTCCCATATTTGTGTCATATTCTCAACACCCTACAGGTGCGAATCGATGAACGCTCCGAAGCTCCTCTCGATCGACGACTACATCGCCAACTTCCCGCCCTCCATCCAGGAGCGACTGCAAGCGATGCGTGCCACCATTGCGGCCGCAGCTCCCGAAGCCACAGAGAAGATCAGCTATTCCATGCCCACGTTGTATTTGCATGGCAACCTGGTGCACTTCGCCGCATTCAAGAATCACATTGGACTCTATCCGGGCTCGAGTGGGGTGGCAGCATTTGAAGACCAACTCGACAACTACGTGCACGCCAAGGGATCGATCCAGTTCCCGCATACCAAGGCATTGCCCACCGGTCTGATCAAAAAGATCGTTACGTTCCGCGTGAAGCAACAGAAAGAAAAGGCGAAAGCAAAAGCAACGGCAAAGAAGAAGTGAACGAGAGAAGGTGGATGTGATGTCAATGATCGGCACGTGTATCTGGTATAACGGAACCGCAGAAGAGGCCGCCGAATTCTATTGCGGGATCATTCCGAACTCGAAGGTGATCGAGAAGAAGTACTATCTGGAGGGTGGACCTGGCGTCGTCGGATCCGTGCTCACAGTGCTCTTCACACTCGACGGCACCGAGTATCTGGCCCTGAATGGCGGACCGCATTATCCGCTCACACCGGCCATGTCCATCATGGTGTACTGCGATACGCAAGACGAGGTGGACCGGTACTGGAATGCATTGTCGGAAGGTGGCGAGGAAGGTCAGTGCGGTTGGCTTGTCGACAGATTCGGTCTTTCCTGGCAGATCGTACCACGCATCATGATGAACTATTTGAACACGGCCGATGTGGTTGCCTCACAACGTGCGTGGAATGCCATGATCTCCATGCGCAAACTCGACATCGCCACCATCGAAGCCGCCTATCGCGGTGAACCGACCAACTAAGGATTAGAACATGTCACTTCGATGTTCCGTGTACATCGCAACAAGTCTCGACGGATTCATCGCACGGACGGACGGATCGATCGACTGGCTGATGGACGCTAATGCCGGAGTTCCTGCCGGTGAGGATTGTGGGTATGCGGCCTTCATGTCGACCATCAACACCATCGTCATGGGTCGCGCCACGTTCGAACAAGTGCTCACCTTTCCCGAATGGCCATTCGGATCGATGCCCATTGTTGTGCTGAGTCGCACGTTGCATGCACTTCCTGTCGGCGTTCCCGAAACGGTGCGACTCTCTAGCGCCTCGCCGCGCGATCTTGTCGCACAGCTCGCATCGGAAGGCGTCGAGCGTGTCTATGTCGATGGTGGCAAGACCATCCAGAGCTTTCTTGCTGATGGTCTGATCACCGATCTCACGATCACGCTCATCCCCGTTGTCCTTGGCAGCGGACTCCCGCTCTTCGGTCCACTCGACCGCGACGTTGCGCTCCGTCACGTGTCCACTACGGCCTATCCCTTCGGCTTCGTCCAGAACACGTATCACGTTGTGTAAGGTGCGCCGCATGCTGCTTGTGATCCCGTCACTCGAACATCTCCCCTCCTACCGTGCCGCCTTGGAAAGTGGCTGGTCACCCAACACCATGAGCGATGCGGCCATTGCTCAGGAACTCGCACGCATCGATGCTGACCCTCAATTGTTCGTTGCGAGCATGGTCGATAAGGAGGCAAGGGGCGGACCGATCACAATGCCGGATGGAACGCTCAAGCCACGTCTACCCGGCATGCGACTCTGGATGTGGGACAACACGTTCTGCGGTAGCATCGGCTTGCGCTGGCAACCAGGCACGGAAGAGCTGCCTTCGTATGTACTTGGTCACATCGGCTATTCAGTGATCCCATCCATGCGCAACCGCGGCTATGCCACCCGTGCCCTTGCAGAGATCCTTCCGTATGCAAAGGCCGAAGGACTTCGATACGTTGACCTCACCACCGATCTCGACAACATCGCTTCGCAACGCACCATCCTCGCAAATGGAGGGATCCTCCAAGGAGAATTCACGAAGGACCCGCATTATGGGGTGAAGAATGGGTTGAGGTATAGGATATGGTTGTAATGTGAAGAGGAATACAGAATCAAGAATACAGAATTCAATGTTCGAATCACATAATTCAAGATCACACGAAGTGTCCCACGAAGTGTCCCACGCCAGTGTCCCACGCCAGTGTCGCACTCCGTGTCCCACGCAGTGCAACTTGTCACTCGTCACTTGTCACTTGTAACTCAACTTCGAACGAAGTTGATTGCTCTTACTCCTCGCAACAGCCACCTCCACACCTTCCGCGCACTGCAACCGATACCCTTGTGCATTGCCGCGCACATGCTCCACGGCATTGAGGTTGACGATATGACTTCGATGACAGCGGAACCACGATGGCGGCAGCGTGTGACTTGACTCGATGCTCTTAAGACTCGTGCGCAAGAGCTGCTGTGTACGCTTGCCTCCTTGCCGCCATATCACATTCACGTAGTTGTCCGCGGCCGACATCACAATGAGGTCGTCGATGCCGATGTCGATGCCGTTCTTCCCTTCATCGTCCTCAATACGAACAATGGCGTCGGACACCTGCACGACCGGCATGTGCAAATGCGATTCGATCTCGCGTGCACCACGCGTGAACAGCAACTGATACCGCTGATACTGCAGGATGACGATGAACGATGCCGGAATACTCCCCACGAGCAACGTCACACCCTGGAACACGAGGAAGAGCTCAAGGCCAAGGTCGTAGTCGAACACCCACCACGAGTAAATGGTGTTGCCCACACCGATCAGCGAGATCGTGAGCACCATCATCAAGATCTCCTTGCCAACGGTCCACCGCTCCTCGGCAAAGGCCTTGGGAAGGAGGAAGGGCGGCACGACGATGAGCAAGCCCATGCAGATAGCCGTCACGATCCCGTAGCCGGCGATGATGAGCGTGCGGTTAGGGAAGGTGGAGCTGAGTCCGAACGGACCGAAGACCAAGAGGAAGAGGGCGACGAAGGTACTGACGCCGAGCACGTTGAGCCACCGTCTCGACGACGACTCGGCGCGCGGGAAGGGTCTGCGGAGGATAGAGAGGGCATCGAGACGGAACGACATGGAGGTGAAGTTACAGAAGTGTTCACTTTCGTAGTTTTGTGACCGACCGACTGGTCGGTTTTATTAAAACAAGCGAGAGTCCCATGAAACGCTCCTCCGTGTTGGTGTTCATTCTCAGCATACTGGCAATTGTCACGTTTTCCTCCACGTCACAGGCCGCGCAAGGCGGGGCCGTGATCACCGGAACGGTGTCCGATTCTGCAACAGGCGAGCGTCTGGACGGCATCCGGGTCACGGTGGCCGGCAAGCGCTTCTCGGTGTACTCGCGCAACGGTGGGGCCTTTGTGATCAAGGGCATTCCGGCCGGCACGTATACACTGGAAGTACGCGGACTTGGTTGGTTGGCCGAAGATCGAAGTGGCGTTGTGGCAACAGAGGGCGACACGACCAACGTGAACATCGTCGTACGTTCCGATGCAAAGAACACCGGAGAGATCGTGGTCTATGGTGCCGCACGACAAGCACAGAAACTGACAGAAGCACCGGCGGCGATCTCGGTGATCACGCCGCTGCAGATCGAGTTGGCAGGCTCGCACGGACAGATCGCCAAGACCATGGAGCATCTTCCCGGTGTTGATGTGGTGTGGAGCGGTGCGAACGACTTCAATGTGAACACACGCGGCTTCAACAATTCGATCAATCGTCGCACGCTGGTGTTGATCGACGGACGTGATCCGTCGACACCACTGATCAACTTGAACGAATGGAACTCCTTCTCGAGCGTCCTCGGAGATGTACAACAGATCGAAGTGGTGCGTGGTCCGGGATCGGCATTATACGGGCAGAATGCCTACAACGGTGTGATCAACGTCACGACCACGAATCCTCGCGATGTGATCGGTACACGCGTAAGTCTCACGGCCGGTGAATGGAATCTCTATCGCGCCTCGGTACGACATGCCGGTGCCATCGATGAACACTGGGCCTACAAGATCTCCATCGGTGCCGATTATCAATACAACTACTCGTTCAACTCGCGATTCAAGGACACGACGAAGCCATTGAATGGCCTTGAGTATGCCGGACTAGCACCGGACGTGCGGAAGATCGACACGATGGGAAGCAACATCCTTCATCCGTTCGCCTATTCGGGAACAGCACGTGTGGATTACAACATCGATGCCGTGAAGCGATTCGTCCTCGAAGGCGGCTACACGTATTCGGGGAATGAATTCTACGTGAATCAAACAGGTCGCCTTGTCGTGCAGGACATTCGCAAGCCCTTTGTGCGACTTGCCTACAACTCTGAGCGCATCAACGTGCAAGCCTTGTGGAGCAATCGTTTCGCGCCAAAGCCACAACTCGTGTTCAACGCACTTGCGAACTCGGGCGAACAGTCGAATGTGTACAGTGTTGATGCCCAATGGAACGACAAGTTCTTCGACGACAAGCTCCGCGTGGTCGCCGGCGTTATTCAAGAACTGCAACTGGTGAACACCACGTACGATCCTGCGATCAGTCCACTCATCAAGCCCGACGATCTCTCGAACAACTTCACAGGCATCTACGGTCAAGGTGAATACAGCATCACACCCGCACTGCGCCTCGTTGGAGCGTTGCGTGTGGATCGCAGTACGATGTTCAACACACAGCTTTCGCCAAAGGCAGCACTTGTGTGGGAGATCGAGAAAGGACATTCCCTCCGTGCCACCTTCAACCGTGCCTTCTTGCGTCCGAGCTATGCCGATCTCTATCGCAGATCTCCCGCAGGTCCGCCTGCAAACCTCGCAGGTGTGAACCGCACTGTCGACTCCGTGGTCTCTGCCGTTGCCGGAACACCAACTTCCGCCAACTTGAATCTCACGGCCGCAACCGGAAGATGGAACACCGGGAATTACACGCTCACGCCCGAGACGGCGCTGTCGTATGAGCTTGGCTACACAGGTCAGATCCTCAAGAACCTGTTCGTCACAGCAAATGCCTACTGGAATCAGCGCGCCAATCTGATCGCATCGCCACTTGGTGGGATCGCACAGAACATCTATCCGACGTTGAAGAGCAATACGGGCGATGCGAACCTCGACCGCATCGGCGATAGTGTGATGATGGCTGAGCTTGCGAAGATCAATACTGCCTATCCATCACAGATCACGACGTATGAGGGCAAGTCGGCCCTTGTGATCGCGCCAACCAACATCGCCATTGTGAACGAGTATGGTGCAGAGTTGAGCGTGGACTACTTCCTCACGAACGAATTCAAGGTGTGGGCGAACTACGCCTACATCAGCGTGGATGTGAAAGAAAATGCCGTTACTGCACAGAAGATCCTTCCGAACACATCACCACATCGCGTGAACGTTGGACTGGAATACATCAAGCCGAACTCGTGGGATGCCAACGTCTCGCTGCGCTATGTCGAAGGCTTCCGCTGGATCGCAGGTCTGTTCGATGGATATGTGCCTGCCTATGCCGTGCTCAACATCTCTGCCGGTGTGTACGTCACGGATGCGATCCGCGTGAGCGGCAATGTGTTCAACGCACTTGATCGCGCGCACTACGAGATCTTCGGTGGGAACATCCTCCGTCGGCAAGCCTCGCTCACGGCAACGGTGAACTTCTAACTTCGTTCAGAAGGCTTGCTGAAGGTAGACGTTGAGCGGTCGTGCCGCCATGTAGTATTGCATCAGACGCTTGATCGTGTCGGGCGATGAGAACACATCGTCCGGCACGTCCGTCATGAAGTAGAACTGCTTGTTGGCGATCAACGGCTCTGTCTTTGCCACATCCTTGAACTCCACCGGCAGCACCTTGTTCTTCTCACCTTGCAATTCGCCGTAGAACTTCTTGAACGGCTTTGCCTTGAGAAGGGAGTGAAGGGCGGCAGGGTCATCGGCGATCAACGATCGCAACGTGGCAAGCTGCTCTTTGTCGGGCATGTAGGCGCCACCGCCGATCATGCTCGTTCCCGGTGAAGCGTGGATGTAGAAGCCGGGATAGCCCTCGCTCTTCCGACCGAACGGAGAGATGATAGCAGAAGCATGAAGCGTGTATGGCGTCTTGTCCTTGGAGAACCGCACATCGCGATAGATGCGGAACAGTGCCTCTTTGGACGTGATCTGGATCTGCGGATCGACATCCCGAATAGCATCGATGAGAGCATCCGTCAGGTCCGCAAAGGGCTTCTTCACGAACGATTCGTACTGTGCCTTGTGCTCATGGAACCACTCGCGGTTGTTGTTCTTGGCAAGCTGACGGAAGAATGTCCAGAACTCTTTTGGAAGTGCACTCATGACTTCCTCGGCTGCCATCCCTCGCCGCCATCGGCGAGCATGTCGAACATGTGGAAGACGCCCATGTACACGTCACCCGGACCAAAGGCATCGTAGCCTGTACGTGTGATCGTCCCATCGTCGTTGCGATGGAACACCGAGTATCCGGGTTGCAGGTACTTCTTTCCTTCGTGCTCCGTTCGAAAGCCCATGTCATCGGTGAATGCACCTTCCGTATCACGGATCATGCGGAACTTCCATCCGCGCTCTTGTGCGATCTCGCGCTGTGCGGCGGCCGAGTCTGCATTCATCAGCACGACGCTCGTTCGCGTGAGCAAGTGATCAAGCACGCCATTGAGTCCGTCAGCCCACAACGAGCAGTAGTTGCACGACCGACCCATGTTATGGATCACGATCAGATCATTCTTGTCGCCGAACAGCTCGCTCAACGACACGGTTGCACTCTCGCCCTCGGTGAACACATAGGTTCTGTCGAGCGTGATCGCACGCGACTTCAGTGCCGCAACAAGTCTGTTGCGAACATCCATGGACTCTTTGTAGAGGGCGTTCAGCTCTGTGTCTTGCATCATCGACATACCTGTCTCTCCAAGGAGAATTGAATCAACGACGCAACCTACAAAAAGACATGCAGGTACTGTAACGATACGTCAGCATGCTGAGTTCTTTGCGCATCATGAGAACCTACATCCCACTCCTCGCTGTCCTGGCATGCACGCATATCGTGATCGCCCAAAAGGACTGTTCGCGGCCACCACTCGGGCGGCTGCCGGTATCTGACATGTCGAACTCCACGTGGAAGGGAGTACGTGGAGGACTCTATCCTGAAGGACGATCCCTGCCGCCTTCGGATATGATGCCAAGCTATGAGAACGTCATTGATGCCATTGTGCCGCGATCACTCGATGGTTCAGTAGATCTCACCGACGGCAAGATCGTGATGATCGGAGTTGGCGCATCGAATCCACGCACGGAGTTCAATGCATTCGTTGCCCTGGCAACAGCTGATCCAACGCGGAACGCAACGTTGACGTTTGCGAATACATGTGTTGGCGGGCAAGGTGTGCAGAAGATGAATCAACCATCGGACAACTACTGGAAGAATGCCACACACGTTCTCGATTCCATTGGATGTAACGCAGCTCAGGTTCAATTGGCGTGGATCGAAACAGACAACACGCAGACAGCGGATACGACGTTCCCGGGCGCCGCACAGGCTCTTGCTGATGACCTGTTCACACTGTGCACAACGATGCACACGTTGTATCCTAACCTTCAGGTGATCTACTTCTCTTCGCGTTCATATGCGGGATACATCGATCCGGCCACTGCACTTGCAGGAAGAGGACTGCTCTCTCCACGAGATCATCTCAATGGTTGGGCGATCAAGTTCCTCATCGAGCGACAGATCGTTGGCACTGCGGGGTACGACTTCACGGGCGTTGACGCAAGTCTGCCTGCTCTTATGTGGTGCACGGACAATTGGGCCGATGGTACAACACCGAAGCTAGATGGTCTGTTCTGGCATTGTGACGATTTCTCTGGTGATGGACTTCACCTTTCGCCACTTGGTGAAGAGAAGTCCGGTGCACGGATCCATGCATTCTTCTCAACAGATCCATTGGCACAGCGGTGGTATCGCGCCCAACAAACAACATCCGTAGCAGAGCACACAGCGAATGAAGATCTCAGAACGATGTACACTGTTGGAGATGTGCTCACACTACAAAGTACGACCCCTTCCATGGTAGCGATCTATAACGTGCACGGCGTGGTGGTATGGACCGCACAGTTCCAGGGCACAACGCAGATCGCAACAGAAGGCTTTGCTCCCGGCCTCTATGTTGTTCGAGTGGGAGATCGGACCTCTGTCGTCCTGCGTCCGTGAACTCAAATGGCCTAGCACGCCATGATGGTTTGCGTATGATCTAAGGTTGCCTAATGCGCACCGTTAGGCAACACATTCCACGTTAAGCTGCATCGTATGCTTGGAGGGAGAACATGTGCACCCAAGAGCGGGATCATCCCACCGACCGTGAGAGCATACCGGCCCCAGAAGGAGAAGCCGAGCTCCGGCATGACCATAAGTGTCGTTGCAGTATGGAAGTCTGAGTAGATGCCGCCGCGCAGACGCATGACGAAGATCGAGCTGAGGTCGACGCCGGCATTGATGCCACCAATGACGGAGCTCCCATCAGAAAGGACTTCGACGCATCCTCGCCACGCATAGAAACCATGGAATCCATGTCCATTCGAAAGAAGGCCAACGTTGACTCCTGCCTCGCCGCCATACCAAGCCTTGTCGGAAGCAGCATACGCTGTTGCACTGAACGTTGGAATAACGTGCGTTCGTTTCAAGAGGTAGATCACTTCGGACTCAGGCGTGGTCGCGTTTCGCACAACGATCGAAGTTGCCTTACCGGCTTGCATGTGGAACTCCAATCCCATTGACTTGAGCTTCGCAACGACGGTATCCCGCCAATCGAACGTTCTCGGAACGTCATAGCGAACATCGAACGGAACGGAAGGATCGACAACCATCGTCTCGAAGAACCTATCGCGATAGTGTTCGGAGAACTCTCGGATCGTGATGCCACTGTCAGAGCGATAGCGGTCGAGCTCGAGTGGATTCATGAGAATGAGTGCATGACGAATGTAGGAATGGATCGAAACGTCGGTGATCGTACCAAGGGCACTGTCGAGAAGACGCACGATGGAATCACGTTTTCGAAAACAAAGCTCCTCGCTCGTCGAGGTGAGATCGATATCGAACCTGCCAGTGCCACTGAGAGCAGAATGCACATGAACATCAGCATCTGGGTACATGTACGAAACGATGGCACCAACAGCGTCGGGTGCATTGGCACCTCGAACCCATCGTCGGTTATGATCCGACGTGGTGCCGTTGAGTGGTCGAGGCGGGATAGCTGATGCAGGTTGAATGCGGAGCGAGAATCCGCTCACGGCTTCGGTAGACAGTGGACGTGAAGGGTCGGGTGGCAGTTGACCGAACAGTGCGAACGCTTGGAGGACCCCGTCGATGGTTGCATCTGCGGTGCCCTCCCACACGACCGCGTGCGAAGTATCTGCAAGAAGCAGATACGGTAGCGTCTTGGATCTCGTTGAATAACCGTAGACGTCTCGGCGATGGTCATATGCGATCAGATCGAGAAACGCCGCCCGTGCCGTGAGCGAGTCAAGCATGCGCGGCCCCACGGCATACCATACGGCAACTACCTCTATTCCCTGCGAAGCCGGTGTCTTTCTGAACTCTTGCAGTGCACGCAGTACCTGCTGAGAATTTCCGTCGTCCGACATCACACAGAACGCAACGGGCCTACTAGCCAATCTCGCAAATGGCGCTTGAGAAGGCTTGATCCATTGCAGTAGCTGGGCAATGGTCGAATTCGATTGACCATAAGCGGGAACGATGATCGACATCACCGCTAGCACAGCGATCACGAACCTTACCGTTTGATCTCCACTTGCACCGTGCGACTGAGGAAGCGCTCTTCGGGTAAGGTATACGACGTGAGTCCGAACGGCTGTGTGGTGTTGCCCAGACCTTCCACCACGTCGATGCGGACATCGGGACGGACGGCACGAATGGCCATTGCAACGTTCTGTGCACGACGCTTGCTGAGCGACTTGTTGAAGTCTGAACCACCGAGGTTATCGGTGAAGCCTCGTACAACAAGACTCTCATTCTTCTTGAGCTTTGCGGCGAACACCTTGATGGCCTCGTTGTCGCGCGGACTGATCTCTGCACTGCTGATGCTGAAGAGCGAGAGCGAGAGGCGATTCGCCCACGTGTTCGTCACGTCGGCTCCAACAGGAACGGTTGCCCTGACGGAGATCGTGTCGACCGATGCTTCGATCTCGATGGGTTTGCCAAGTGCGATGCGCTGACGTGTTGCTTCGTCGATATGCCACTTCACCGTGGCCGGACCGGTGCCACGTTCCTGATGAAGGAGCTCTCCGCCATTCGTCACACGCAATTGCCATGTCGACGTGGCCGGAATACTGTCGAGCTTTACCTGCGGATCGAGTGGCGTGGTCCCCACACGCGATGTGAATCGTGTGCGAATGGTGGGCGACATCACGGCAGGATCGGAACAAGCGATCTCGACGCGACGATTCTCTGCATGACCTTGATCGGTCGTCGCCACGGTTTGCATTGCCTGTGTGCAACTCGGTGAGTCGATCACGATGCGTTGTGGTGCGACCTTCCATGCTGTTGTCAAGAACGTTCGAACGGCCTTTGCACGCTCCATGGCAAGTGCACACGATCCACCTTCCGTGCCCACGTCGGCATATCCGCGAAGATGAAGCGTCCCCGTCGACGTGGCCATGCGCGAACCGATCACATTCAACACCTCATAGTGCATCGGAAGCGCGCTCGGCACGATACTATCGGCATTGAACTGCTCCACGCTCGCATACTGCTTGTATCTGGCCGGGATCCGACTTGCATTGAGATCGAAGAACACCACCGGCAACAGCGGGAACGTTTCGTCTTGCTCCGTCGTGGCGATCATGATCGAACGCAACGGCTTCTCCGTCACCGGATCGATGATCTGAATGCGCGGAGTGACGACCACCGGAGCAGGTGGCGGTGGTGGCGGTGGTGGCGGTGGTGGTGGCGGTGGTGGCGGCGGAGGCGGAGGGGGGGGGGGACGACCACTTCTGCAACGACCACCGGAGGCGGTGGCGGTGGTACAACGATCTCCGGTTCCGGTTCAGGTTCGTTGGAAGGTCTATCCAATGCCACGCGAATACCAATGCCGGCAACGATGTTCTGCTGATGCCATGATGCACCGGTCTGCAACGGTGTGAAGCTGTAGATGTAACGAACCTCGGGAGACAATCGCAAAGCATGCGAGATCGGAAGATCCAAGCCGATCATGGCATTGGCGCCGATGAGGAACGACGATGCATTCGGTACAGCTTGCTCAGGATAGAACATTGTGTCGCGTGCAAAGTCGCCGAACGTGATGTTGTTGGGCGACACGATGCGTGCTGCACTCGACCATGTTGCAGAGCGTTGCAATGCAGCGCTTGCACCAAGTGAGAATCGAAACACACCAAGGGTGTATTCCGGACCGATGTCGAGGGCGAACTGTGTTGCCTTGTACGTGAGTGTATGCTCGCGTTGCAGCGTGACCACATCGCCGGATTCGTTTCGTACGGGCGGACCTGCAACGGTCTCCGTCATCGTCACGTTCACAGGCAGCATGCGAAGAGCAACGGCAAGACCAAGATGCTCAGAGGCGCGCCACGACATGGTTGCAGCGCCATACCACCCTCCACCCTTCCCGCCACTATAGGGCGGACAGGCGGGATCGCTCAGGCATGTAAGGTTCGATGCCGTGTGCATGGTCTGCGCGTAGCCGCCGGCAACACCAAAGAGCAACGGTGGATACTCCTGTGCCAAGACAGGTGCGAACGAAAGGACAAGGAAGGCGGCAAGGAGGGAATACTTCACTTGACCACCGAGAACGATTGCATGTAGATGGTGTTGCGCAGCCATAGTCGAACAACATGAGAGCCACTGGTGGACGGACGAATGACCATGCGATGCAGACCTTCGTCAAGTGGACCGTTGAAGAGATCCTCCGACCTTCCGACCACATCCACCAATTCGATGCGAACATTCGCAGGAGCGGCACAGCCGAATTCGAGGACAGCATCTTCGAGCACGGGCTGCGGAGAAAGCATGCGAATGCCGTCGGCCATTCCACTCACGTTCACAGTACTGAGTTCGCATCCAAATCGCAAGAGCTCGACCTCGCGCGTCGTGGTGTCGATCGTTGGGATCACACACACGGATGTGCTGGAGATGGAACGAACATGGATGGTCGGTCGAAGCGTGGTACCGATGAGTGTGGTGAAGGTGAGTGAGCCGAGCACATCAGACGTTGCCTCGCGGCAGTCGGTGATGATGAGCTTGTACTTCCCTGGTCCGTTGTCCGGCTGTACCACCACAGTGCCACAGGATGATGTGACCGTTGAGAGGTCGAGCGCTGTGAACTCGTGTTGTAGCTCTACGATGAGCGTGTCGGAGCGAAGGAGTTGCGAGAGCGATCCCGTGGCATCGGCATGCAGATCGATGGTGACCTTCTCTCCGGTGCGTACGGGCTGCGCAGGTGCGGGATCGGTGTTCACGACAACGCTCTTCGTGGTGACGTCGATCACAACGGCAACACTGTCCTGCCATCCGCATTGGTCGGTGAAGACCACCATGCCCGTCAACCGTCCGCGTTGCGATCCGACAGCACATGTGATGCGTACGTCTTGCGCGGCGGCATTGAGACCGAATTGTGTGGGGTCTGCCGTGAAGCCCTGTCCGCTCACCGAAACGCTTATCGCACGATCGAGTGCAAGGTTGTTGCGCAATGAGATCATCGTCACCACATCGGGGATCGTGTCGCCGCATACCGTTGTGTCACTCACGGCACTCATGATGTAGGAAGGTGATGGTGCCTGCTCGACCGTGATACTGTTCTTACCGGTGCATGAACTCTTGCGCACCGTAACGGTGTAGGTGCCTGCCGTGGACACCGTAATGGAATTCGTTGTGTCGCCGGTGCTCCAGAGGATGCCGTCGTAGTCTGCGGGGATAGAGAGAATGGCTGACTGACCGGGACACAGTTGTTGAGGACCTGTGTACGAGATGTTCGGTGGTGCCACACTGCCGGGTGCGATGGTGATGCTGCCGATGGCCGCACAGCCACTCGATCCCGAGGCTTCGACGCTATAGGTACCGGGTCCGGTGATGACGATGCGACGTGTTGTGTCGCCTGTGTTCCATTTGTACCGCAGACCCGACACGGTGCCCGTGACGGCCAGCGTAAGCGTATCGTTCTCGCACATCACCGTTGCTCCGCTTTCGCTGATCACGGTGATGCTCGGGTTCTGACTGATGGTGACCACCACGCGTGCTGAATCATAACAGCGTGCTTCGTTTCCAACGCGCAGAGAGAACGTGCCGGCGGTGACGACCTTGATGGACTGCGTTGTGTCGCCCGTTGACCACAGATACGACGCATAGCCCGGACCTGCATCGAGCGTTGTGGTGTCGCCATCGCACATACTCACGGTTGCAGGCAGTGTGACGGCAGGAGGACCGCTTTGCGTGATCGTGATCGATGTATCCGAAACACAGGCCGTGATGCCTTCACCAATGGTCGTGGTCACGTTGTACTCGCCACCACTGCGTACCACCAAACTATCTGCCGTACCACCAACGGGTACGCCGTCCTTCTTCCAGGCATACGTTGCACCCGGAGGTGTTGCGCGCAAGACAAGGGAATCGCCAACACAGAATGCTTGGAGTCCGGTGGACGTGGTGATCTTCGCATGAACATCGGTGATCACGTGCACGAAGAACTCTGCCGTGTCGGTACATCCGTTCGCACTTCGTACCACCACGCTATACGGCCCGGCCGTGTTCACCACCACCTGTCGTGCACTGCTGAATGATGGTCCCGTTGCATTCGATGTTGAGTACCAGTTGTACGACACAAAGCCCGCGTCGGCCGTGAACGTTGCGCTCTGCGTTGGATCGCACAGGGCAACGGCCTTCCCGTCTTCGGCACTTGCCGTCGGACGTGGGAGTACGGAGATCGAAATGGGTCGTGTGGCCAGTTCACAGCCGGTACCTTGGAACAGCTTCACGCTCACGGACCCGGCCTTGGAGACCGTGTCGAGCCGCGTCCGCTTTCCATCACTCCACAGATACGATGTGAAACCGGGTGGTGCCGTAAGGATCACGGTGCTTCCATCGCAGAACGTGGTCGGTCCGCTCACGGCAATGGTGTTATCGATGGCACGCACGTCCACGGGTTGCGAGGCGAACTGTCGAATGCGCACCCAGTCCACCGTCATATCCCCGCCGCCTTGCCCGAACTTCGAGAAGCCCACCTTGCGCCACGTCCACTTGTCGGTTGGACCTGCATTCATGCTGTTCGTGCGCGACGCATCGGACAGCGAGGTGCGAACGAGTTGGATGTTGTCGTTGCCGTTGATGGACATCGTGTACAACACGCTCTCGTTGCCGTTCCACGGATAGTTGAAGTTCGAGAGGAACGTGGACTGTGCAGAGCCTGTGCCGAAGCGACGGATAAGATCTCCGTCGGGGGCACCACTGGGAAATGTTCTGCGCGTGTCGTGTTGCACGCCATAGTGTCGGGTTGGACCTGCATTGTCCGCAAAGAACATGATCGTACCACCACGCTCAAGCGCATTCGAACGCACAACACATTCCACCACGCCGCGGTTGTTCAACGACGAAAAGTCGGTCTTGGTCTGGATGTAGGTGTTGCCGCCATAGGGCACGTCTTCGGCCGAGGGGTTCAACCAGCCACCCGTGACCGTCGACCCTGCCGTGCGCTCCCATTTCGCAAGGGAGGCATCGGAGAAATCGTCAAAAAAATCGAAGACGCGCTGCGGATCGGAGACCGACGTAGCTGCCGGATTCCCGGTATGCATGGCCATCACGATGGAGTCGCGCGCCGGCATCGTGGACAGCACCTTCACCCACACCACCATGGCGGCCGTGTTCTGTCCGCCCTCGATATACAGCGGATACTGCGTGCCGAACGTACAATCCGTGAAGCGCACGTCCGATCCATCGACCTTTGCAAGCCCCTTTGTTACAAGAGACTTATGGTCTACTTGCACCTTCACCTGATAGCCCGTGAGCGGAACGTTGTTCCGCAGATTGACCACCTGGAAATACTGGACATTGGCATAGCCTGCCAACTGGGCCACGGCGCTTGGAACGCAGCAGATCAGGGCAAGGGCAAGGGGCAGGGCGGCAAGAACCTTCTTCATGAATGGAAAAATACCGAGTATCTTACAGACTATGGCATCTACCTTTTCCTTCGACTTCGTGAGTGAGATCGATCTTCAAGAGGCTGATAACGCAGTGAATCAGGCCAAGAAGGAGATCGACCACCGCTACGACCTTCGGGGTTCGAACTGCGACATGGAGTTCGAGCGCAATCAGCAACGCATCACCATCAAGGCCGATGGCGAGCATTTCGTGAACGCCGCCCGCGACATTCTCATTCAGAAGATGATCAAGCGCGGCATCTCGGTCCAGGCCTTGGACGAGGACAAGCCGGAGATGCTTGGCGGAGTCCACGTTCGGCAGTACATCAAACTCCGAAGCGGGATCGAGAAAGAACAAGCAAAGAAGATCACCTCACTCATCAAAGACTCCAAGATCAAGGTCACCACACAGATCATGGACGAGAAAGTGCGAGTGACGGGCAAAAGCAAGGACGATCTGCAAGAAGTGATCAACCTTGTGAAGGGTGCAGAGCTGGACTTCCCGGTCCAGACCGAGAATTTCCGTTAGTTTTGCCTCTTGGTAACGATCAACTCCGGAGACTACGTGGACATTTTTCAGAAGTGTATCGAATTCACCCGCGCTGACGAAGTGAAGGCATCGGGTCTGTATCCTTACTTCCGCCCGATCGAAGAGAACGAAGGTCCGATCGTCCGCATGGAAGGTCGTGACGTGATCATGGCCGGCTCCAACAACTACCTCGGCATGACGGCCGATCCGCGTGTACGTCAGGCCTCCGTCGACGCCATTGCCCTCTACGGCACCGGTTGTTCCGGATCGCGCTATCTGACGGGCACGATCAGTCTGCACATCGAACTCGAAAAGCGCCTTGCCGCCTTCCTTGGCTACGAAGACTGTCTGTTGTTCTCCACCGGTTACCAAACGGCACTGGGTGTGATCAGCGGTATGGTCAGCAAGGGCGACTATGTGATCTCCGACAAGGAGAATCACGCCTGCATCATCAACGGATGTATGCTGGCCAAGGGTGGATTTGCAGAGTTCGTGCGATACAAGCACAACGACATGGAAGATCTCGACCGAGTGCTCTCGCGCATTCCGGCCGATGCAGGGAAGTTCATCGTGACCGATGGTGTGTTCAGTGTGAGCGGCGAACTGGCCGACCTGCCGAACATGACCCGTGTTGCGAAGAAGTATGGTGCGCGGATCATGGTGGACGACGCACACTCCACGGGAGTGGTCGGTCCGGGTGGTCGAGGTACGGCTGCGCACTTCGGATTGGTGGGTGACGTGGATCTCACGATGGGAACGTTCTCGAAGACGTTCGGCTCGCTGGGCGGCTTCGTGGCAGGTCCGGAGCGCGTGATCAACTACCTGAAGCATCACTCCCCTGCGCTGATCTTCAGCGCTTCTCCAACACCGGCCAGTGTGGCCGCTGCGTTGAAGGCCCTTGAGATCCTGGAAGAAGAACCACAGCGGATCGACAAGCTGCTGCGCAATGCCGATAAGATGCGCAGGGGCTTCCACGAAATGGGCTATGAAGTGATCGACAGCAACACGGGCATTGTTCCGGTTGTGTTGGGTGATGTCGAGAAGACGATGATCATGTGGCGTAAGCTGTATGATGCAGGCGTGTTCGTGAATGCCTTCGTACCACCGGGAGTTCCTCCAACGTTGTCGATGTTGCGCACGAGCTATATGTCTTCTCACGAAGACGAGCATCTTGATGCCATCCTCGCCATTTTCAAGAGTGTTGGTGTTGAACTCGGCCTGATCAAGGCCTGATCTAGGAACCCATGCAGATCAATGCGTTTGAACGAGGCCTGCGCGATCGTGTGGCCATCGTGACGGGAGCCGCTATCGGCAATGGACGTGCCTTCTGTGAGCGTCTTGCCGAGGAAGGCGCGCGCTTGGTGATCGCTGATCTGATCGAAGCGCGCGAGACCGAAGAGGCCGTGCGTGCGATCGGCGGCGATGTCTTGAGCATTCAGGCGGATGTGACCAAGCCGGAAGACGTGGAGCGATTGATCGCTGCCGCCATGGAGCGCTTCGGTCGTATCGACATCCTCGTACACAACGTGGGCCATTATTCCGAAGAACCCTTCGAACTACTGACGTTCGAAGAGTGGAAGCACACGCTCGACCTGACGTTGAATTCTCTGTTCCTGACCATTCGTGGTGTGTTGCCACACATGAAGAAGGCGGGCTTCGGTCGCATCATCACGTTCTCGTCCGACACGGTCTGGTTGGGCACGCCCTACCTGACGCACTATGTGACGGCCAAGATGGGTGTGATCGGACTCACACGTTCCTTGGCCAGCGAAGTGGGTCGGTACAACATCACCATCAACACCATCACCGTTGGTCTTACCGCTACACAACGCACGAATGCGGGAAGCGGCGTCTCTTCGATCCTTGAACACATTCTTCCAACACAAGCGGTGCATCGGGCCGATGAGCCCGAGGACATCGCAAATGTTGTTGCCTTTCTTGCTCTGCCAGCATCCGGGATCATCACCGGACAGACCATCAATGTTGATGGCGGAGTTGCTCGACATTGATCCTACTAGGAGTCGACCATGTACCTTCGTTCCTTCTTCCTTCTCCTCCTTTCCGTGACCTCGTTGACCCTTGCGTATGCAGGCGACACGGTGGTGGTGAAGACGCTCACCTTTGACGACATCACAAAGCGAAGCGGAACCTACTTGTTCCCGCCGAAGCAGTCGTATGAGAAGGTGTTGATGTATTACACGCTGAAATGCGACCCACGCACCACGCAGGACAAGTATCCGTGCGGTGAGTGGGACTATCTGACGTACACCACCGTCACTGATTCAACGGGTGAATACGACTCGACGCTGCAGATCGCACCGAACTTCCGAGTGCGCAATGCAACGCCTGCCACGTTTGGCTACACGTCGGTTCCGGTGACCTCGAACCTCCGTCGATACGAGAAGTACGTCACCCGCACGCAGTCCACCAACGTCACGTGGGACACCGTGTTCCGCAATCGGGTGGGCACGAACACGACTCTGTTGAATACCACTCCGCAACGAACACAGTACATCTATCCGGCAGCCGATCTGGTCACTGCCGGGGTGAAACCCGGAAAGCTCACCGGCATTCGTCTCTTCGGCAAGCAAGCTTCAGGTTCGATGGCGCGGCTCACGTTCCGCATGAAGCAGACATCGCGTGCCGACCTGCGCAATGGTCGCATGGACATGGATGGATTCACCACCGTGTATTCGAAGGCAACGACCATTGCGGTCGGAAACAACGACCTGCTGCTCACCACGCAATTCGATTGGGATGGAACCTCGAACATCATTCTCGACGTGAGCTGTGAAGGCGGAACGCCCGCCGGCAAACTCGAGACAACGGCGAACCTTGCATTCAGCAGCCTGCAGATCATTGGAACAGAACGTGCCTATGCGTTCACTGCCGGTGATGTGATGACACTGCCAACAGAGGTGGGCAGTGCGATCACTGATGAAGTGACAGTTGCCTTCTGGACGTACGGAGATCCGAACCGACTGCCACGCGCGATCAATGCCTTTGAAGCGTACGACGACAAAGGTCGACGTGTGATCAATGCCCACCTTCCGTGGGATCAGGGCAGAGTGTATTGGGATTGCGGCATCGACCCCGTGAGCGGAGCGTTCGATCGGATCGAGCAGGATGCGCAGGCGTTTCAATACAAGGGACAGTGGAATCATTGGGCCTTTGTGAAGAACTCGAAAACTGGCATCATGCAGATGTATCTGAATGGTTCCTTGTTCTTCAGTGGGAATGGAAAGACGAAGTCGATGCGGGGCATCACGAAGTTCGTGATGGGTAGCGGAGGCTCAGGATCGTATGAGGGAATGCTCGACGAGATCCAAGTGTGGAACAAAGCGCTCGACTCCACCACGATCCAGGCGTATCTGTTCAAGTCGATCGACGCCGCGCATCCGAACATCGCCAATCTGCAGGCATACTATCGCTGCTCGGAGACCAATGGTCTCGTTGCCGAAGATGCATCCGGAAAGAATCACCATGCCACGATCTTCGGTCTGCCGTTGCGCACGACCGTACAGGCAATGGACCTGCGACTCGATCCGATGGCAAGTGATGAAGGACGCTTGAACCTTGCCTTCGAGCAAGGGACATTCGTGCAGAAGAACGACTCGACGGCCGTGACCACAACTGTTCCCGCGAAGCAACTGTCAGTGGTGCTCTACGAGAACCCATGTGAGCGTCGCATCTATCAGTTCGATGCACCCAAGCATCCATCCACACCTACAGACACTCTTCTTGTCTGGGAAGCCGGCATCTATTCGTACACGGTGGATCAGTACGGCAAAAAGGTGGACAGCGTGATGATCCCGGCGCAGACAACGCTCACCCGTCAGGATCGTGAGTACTTCTCTCCGCTCGTCACATGGGAGATCGGTCGATACATCACGCCGTACGGTATCAATCTCGACCTTGGCCCGAACGGATTCCGTTGGATCTACGATGTCACAGACTTCGCGCCGATCCTTCGCAACAACGTGACCCTGAGCGCCGGCAATCAACAAGAGCTGATCGATCTCACCTTCGTCTTCATCAAGGGTACGCCGCCGCGCACCGTGAAGCAGTTGGATCAGATCGTCGACCTTAACAGTGTGAACTATTCCGATGTCGTCAAAGGCACGGCACTTCCTGCCGTTGATGTGCTCGCTCATCCGGATGCTCGGAGCTTCCGCGTGAAGACCACGACCAGCGGACATGCCTTTAGTAATCCTACCAACTGTGCAGAGTTCTGTCCGCGTTTCCATTGGCTCAAGGTGAACGGCACCGAGAAGAACCGCTGGTTGTTGTGGAAGGAATGCGCGATGAATCCTGTGTTTCCACAAGGAGGAACATGGTTGATCGATCGCACAGGATGGTGTCCGGGAGCACCTGTGGACATCTATGATCACGACATCACCACGTCCGTCACGCCGGGTCAGCGTGTGAGCATCGACCACGGTATCGACTCCGACTCTACCAATGGCGCTTACGGCAATTGGGTCGTGAGCTCGCAATTCATTGCCTATGGTCCGGCCAACTTCGCACTTGATGCAGGCTTGGTCGACGTGATCGCACCGAACAACTGGGAGTTCTACTCGCGCATGAATCCGATCTGCGGACAACCCATTGTGGTGTTGCGCAACACAGGGTCCACGGCACTTCGCTCCGTGACCTTCACGTATGGCCTTACCGACGGCGTGCAGAGCACGTATACGTGGAACGGCAACCTCGCCTTCATGGATCAAGACACGGTGGCCCTTCCTCCGCCGAACTGGGGCAGCGGAGATGGCAATAAGAAGTTCCAGGTACAGATCAGCGCACCGAACGGCGGCACCGACGGATACGAGCAGAACAATTCCATCACCACGAACATCGTACTGCCACCGGTGTGGTTTCCTGATGTGACCATCACGCTGAAGACGAACAACTTCGCACCGGAGCAATACGTGTGGAAGCTCCGTCGCCTGGATAATGATTCGGTGATCGGTTCCGGCGAGAATCTCGAAAGCAATAAGACGCTCGAGAACAAGTACACGCTCGCCGATGGTTGCTATGAGTATGAGTTGGTGAACAAGCTGGATTACGGATTGGACTTCTGGTTCCTTCGCGATCAATTGGGTACAGGATCGTTGGTGATCAGGAATGGCACGAATGCCAAGTCGTTCGAGCCGGACTTTGGTCATCGCGCCTGGATCCAGTTCCGCGTCGCTCCGAAGCCAACGGTTGGTGTGAGTGCCGACACGGTCCGATTCGGTCCGGTGAAGCCAGGCGAATTCCAAGAGCGCATCGTGAAGGTCTATCCAAAGGGCAGCGTACCGCTTCGCGTGAAGTCGATCACCTGTTTCCAACTCAAGGGACACTTCACCACGTCCAGCATCGTGCCGGACACGGCCGGTGGTGTGGTACTGCAGCCGGGTGACACGATGTATGTGACCGTGAAATTCCTGCGTTCCGACGAAGGCACCAGCAGTGGTACGCTTCGCGTCGAGACGAATGACGAACGCTCGGCCAATGTGATCGTGCGTCTGATCGGTGTTGCATCCACCACGAGTGATGTGGCAACAACGGAAACGTCGTTCGCAGATCAAGTGGATCTTGGCGTGCTGCCCAATCCTGTGGTGAACGTGAGCGAGGCCGTTGTCGTTGTGCATGCGGGTACGCTCGTGAACACACGCGTTGTGGTTCGCGACGTGCTCGGTCGGATCGTCGCCACGCTCTTTGACGGTATCATCGTCGAAGGTGAGCAACGCTACCTGATCCCATCCGCCCTTACGCCAGGGATGTACTTCCTCTCGTTGGAATCCGAACAACGCCGCACATCGGTACCATTCACCGTGGTACAGTAACGCAATGATGATCCCCGACAAAACAAGACGCCTTCTTCGGTCCGTACCGGAGGAGGCGATCTTTCATGGGACCGATCCTGAAGACCCGAGATTCGGTGATCTTCTGACGCCCATCGACGAGATCCCCGCAACGGCATCGATCGTTGCCGTGATCGTTGGCATACCGCAACACATCGGCGTCGAGCGGAACGGTGGCCGACCCGGTGCGGAAGATGCACCTCGTGCTGTCCGCATGGCCTTCACGAAGCTCGCAACATCGGCCGTCGAACGTGTGATCAAGAGCGAACGCTTGGTCGTGTGCGATGCAGGCGACATCGATACGAGCGGTAAGACCCTTGAGCAGATCCACGACGAACAGCACGATGTGGTAACGAGTCTCCTTCACGCGGGATGCATTCCGATCTTGCTTGGCGGAGGCCACGACACGGCGTGGCCGACGATCCGTGCGATGAATTATGTGGGAGAACCGTTCGGTGTGATCAACATCGATGCCCATGCCGATGTGCGACCGCTCATCGACGACGTGCGCTCCCACAGTGGATCTCCGTTCCGTCAAATGCTCACGGAACCTACATCCTCCCTTGCCCCTGCCTCCTTCCTTGAATTTGGTCTGCAGCAAACAAGTGTTTCGCGCAGCCATCTCGATCTCATCGCGCACTACGGCATGCATGCAGTCATGCTCGATCACATCCGTGAACGAGGTATAAAGGCGGCATGGGACGATGCATTGATGATGGCCACACAGGCCGCATCGAAGCTCTACGTTTCGCTGGACATGGATGCTGTTGCCTCGGCCTATGCTCCCGGTGTGAGTGCGCCGGCAGCGGCTGGCTTCACACCCGAAGAAGTGCTGCACTGCGTTCGTGCGGCGGCAATGCATCGCGCATTGTGCGCCTTCGATATCGTGGAAGTGAATCCGCGATACGATGTGGATGGACGGACGGCGAAGCTCGCAGGATTGGTGCTCGCAGAGGTCATTGCCGGTCTGGCAGATCGCCTCGGCCCTTCATGAGCGTGTACGCTGTAAAGGCGGCCATCGGAGCCACCAGCACGTCGATCGTATAGTGCACATGCTGCAGGATCACAAAGCATCCCATGAGCACGGCAAGCACAGCAAAGAAGATCCGCATTCCGCGACGTGGCATCACACAGGCCATGAGCGTGAGGATCGAGGTATGTCCGCTGAAGAACAGATCCCTCGACAATGCAGCGCTCGCCCCGGTTGCCGATTGCACGATAGGGTCGATAAGCGGGATCATTCCTGCAGGAGGTTCGAGCGGGATCACCCACATGCAGGCCATCCGGATCACCACAAGCGTGGCATACGCTCGCACGGCGAGCATCAGGCGCAGCGGGTCGCGTAGCAGCGCGACGATGGCCACCACCAGCGTCCCATAGAGGATGACGAAGATGGGCCAGGTAAGATCAAGGGCTGGGAAGGCGGCAAGGACCGGATCGGTCAGCACCACACCAACACGCTGTTCGATGGCGGTAAGGAAGTTCGCATAGACGTAGAGCGTGAGTGCGAGGGCAATGGAAGTTGCACCGAGAGCACGAACGCCGGAGCGCTCTCCAAGAACCTCTCTCCACGTGGCCATATGTTCATCCCTTCCGATCAGTGGCATCACTCAAGTTCGTAATTTTGTCGCTCACCGTAACCCCTGGATGAACTCAATGGCAATCGCAGAACCGAATAAGATCATTTTTTCAATGGTCGGCGTCAGCAAGGTCTACAAGCCGAACAAGACCGTCTTGAAGGACATCTATCTGTCCTTCTTCTACGGGGCGAAGATCGGTGTCTTGGGATTGAACGGCGCCGGAAAATCCTCGCTGTTGAAGATCATCGCAGGACTCGACGAAGAGTACATCGGTCAGATCACGAAGAACAAGGACGTGACCTTCGGCTACTTGCCGCAAGAGCCGTTGCTCGATCCTAACAAGACCGTGAAGGAGATCGTTGAAGAAGGCGCCACGGAATCGGTGAACCTTCTCAAGGAATACAATGCCATCAGCGAGCAGTTCGCCGATCCCGACGCGGACTTCGATGCGCTGCTCGAAAAGCAGGCGAAGCTGCAAGACAAGATCGAGCATCTGGGAGCATGGGATATCGACAGTAAGCTGGAGTTCGCAATGGATGCACTCCGCTGTCCACCATCGGACACGCTTGTTGGCGTGATCTCCGGCGGTGAGAAGCGTCGTGTTGCACTCTGTCGGCTCCTGTTGCAAAAGCCCGACGTGCTGCTGTTGGATGAGCCAACGAACCACCTTGATGCGGAGAGCGTGTCGTGGTTGGAGCAGCACCTTGCCAAGTATGAGGGAACGGTGATCGCCGTAACGCACGATCGATACTTCCTCGACAATGTGGCGGGTTGGATCCTTGAATTGGACAATGGCGCCGGCATTCCGTTCGAAGGGAACTACACGAAGTGGTTGGAACTGAAGTCTGCGCGCATGGCGCAAGAAGAGAAGACAGAGAGCAAACGTCAGAAGGCCTTGAAGGAAGAGCTGGAGTGGGTTCGCAAGGATCCGAAGGGTCGCCATGCGAAGAGCAAGGCGCGTATCAGTGCCTATGAGAAGCTCCTTACCGAAGACACCGTCAAGCGGAACGAAGAGATGGAGATCTTCATCCCTGCGGGTCCGCGCCTGGGCGACGTGGTCATCGATGCAAAGCACATCAGCAAGGCGTTCGGCGATAAGATCCTGTATGAGGATCTCTCCTTCTCCTTGCCTCCCGGAGGTATCATTGGGATCATCGGACCGAACGGTGCGGGAAAGACCACGCTGTTCAAAATGATCACCGGAGAGTTGGAGCCCGATGCCGGCGAGTTCATCGTGGGGGACACGGTGAAGCTTGGCTACATCGATCAGAACCGTCCGCTCGATCCAACGAAGAGCATCTGGCAAGAGATCTCCGACGGGAACGATGTGATCATGCTCGGCAATCGGGAAATGCAATCGCGAGCCTACGTGGCTCGGTTCAACTTCAACGGCAGTGATCAGCAGAAGCTCGTGACGCATCTCTCCGGCGGAGAGCGCAATCGTGTGCACTTGGCCAAGATGTTGAAAGAGGGCGCGAACGTGCTCCTGCTCGATGAGCCAACGAACGATCTCGACGTCAATACGCTACGGGCTTTGGAAGAGGCATTGCAAGAGTTTGCCGGATGCGCCGTGGTCATCAGTCACGATCGTTGGTTCCTCGACCGGATCGCAACCAACATCCTTGCCTTTGAAGGTGACTCGAATGTGGTGTGGTTCGATGGAAACTACTCGCAATACGAAGAGGACAGAAAACGTCGATTGGGCATCGATGCCGAGCGCCCGCATCGGCTCACCTACAGAA
Organism: Kapaibacterium sp. (SeqCode); assembly: GCA_044224925.1. Lineage (GTDB taxonomy): Bacteria > Bacteroidota > Ignavibacteria > Kapaibacteriales > Kapaibacteriaceae > Kapaibacterium. Next base: position 274,164 of record JBGAJM010000002.1, on the reverse strand, counting down.
AACTCACTCGTTAACCGTTTGAACTTCGGAGAAGAATCTATGCATACCATGATGCGAGCAGTTCTCGTTCTGGCCATTGGTTCGGTTGCCATTGCACAGCAGATGCCACCGTCGTTGAGCCCACAGATCCCCACGAAGACCCCGCAGGGTCAGACGGTCAAGGTTTTGTCGGAAACGCAACGCTACAACTTCACCAAGCTCACGCGGACCATTCCGCTGCCGTGGAACGAGCTCCAGATGCCGGCCTCGAAGGTGCCCGATGGGATCAAACTTGTGAATACGTTCGCATGTCCGTCCGCCGTGGCCGAGAAGTTCTTCAAGGAAACGGCCAAGGTGGATGCAGCGATCGGAACACCGACGCGCACGGCATTCCAAACGTTCAAGGGAGGCACGTCCGACGGTATTATCTTGTACATGGAATGGGACAAGGTTCTCCCGGCCGACGCTCGCGTTCGGATCTGTAAGTTCATCTACAAGGCGAACGAGAAGCCCGAGAACATCGACAAAACGGAAGAGTTCCTGGTGAACGACCACACGGTGATCATGTGGTGCTTCCGTAATCCGGATGCGAAGGTGAAGATGGCACACCAACGGCAAACATTCGAACTCATTTCGCGTGTTGCCACCGAGATGCAGAAGAACAAAAAGTAAACGTGGAGAACGACAATGGCTATGATGTTGCTTGCTCAGTTCGATTCAGAGATCGAAGCGCAACTCGTTGAATCACAGCTGCGTGATGCCGGCATCGACTATCGTGTGATCCACGATGATGCCGGTGGTGCACTGCCCTCGCTCACGGCATCGAATGGCGTGAAGGTGATGGTCTTTGAGGATGACCTCGAGGAAGCTCGCGAGATCCTGGAGGCACGGGCCATGGATGATGACCCGATACCTCCAGATATCTTGAATGCGAATCTTGATGTGATCGATGACGACGACGATTTTTAACGTCGTCGTCGACCGTTCTTATTCGAACTGCTTGTAGTTGTCGTTGAACAACTCGACAAGGTGCTGCGCCTGCTTATCGTAGGCGGCCTTGTCTGCCCACGTGTTGCGTGGGTTCAATACTTCGGCCGGAACATCGGGGCACGACGTTGGGATGTCGAGTCCGAAGAAGGCATCTTTCACATACTCCACATTGTTGAGATCGCCATTCAGCGCCGCACGCAACATGGCGCGCGTATGCTGGATCTTCATGCGATGTCCAACGCCATACGCACCACCACTCCATCCGGTGTTCACGAGCCATACCGTGGCACCGTGCTTGTTGATCTTATCGCGAAGCAGATTCGCATAGACCTTCGGGTGATGGACCATGAACGGTGCACCAAAGCACGTTGAGAACGTTGCGCTTGGTTCCTTCACCCCTGCCTCCGTCCCCGCCACCTTCGCCGTGTATCCGCTCAGGAAGTGGAACATGGCCTGTTCGGGTGTAAGACGCGAGATCGGCGGCATTACACCGAAGGCATCGGCGGTCAGGAAGACGATGTTCTTTGGATGACCACCCTTGTTCCCCGGTGCGAGGTTCGGGATCACGTCGCGCGTGTACGAAGCACGTGTGTTCTCGGTGATGTCTTGCGATGTAAGGTCGAGCACGCGTGTCTCTTCGTCCATCACCACGTTCTCGAGGATCGTTCCGAATGTGCGTGTGAGTGAGAAGATCATCGGCTCTGCTTCTGCGGACAGGTTGATCACCTTTGCATAGCAGCCGCCTTCGAAGTTGAAGACGCCGTCATCGCTCCAGCCATGCTCATCATCGCCGATGAGTGCGCGCTCAGGATCGGATGACAGGGTGGTCTTTCCGGTACCGGACAATCCGAAGAACAGTGCCGTGTCGCCGCTTTTGCCAATGTTCGCGGAGCAGTGCATGCTCATCACGCCAACCTTTGGCAGGAGATAGTTCAGCACGGTGAAGATGGCCTTCTTGTTCTCGCCGGCATACTTCGTGCCGCAGATCAGGACGAGTTTTTGTTCGAAGCTGAGGATCACGGCCACTTCGGAAAGTGTGCCGTCGATCTCGGGAATGGCCTTGAAGTCCGGCACGGTGATCACTGTGAATCCGGGAATGAATCCCTCGAGTTCAGCCGGCGTTGCCTCGATGAACATGTTCTTGACGAACAGCGAGTGATAGGCCTGCTCTTGTATGAAGCGAACGTTCAGCTTGTACTTCTCATCGGAGCCTGCAACGACGTCGTGGACGTAGACGTCGCGGTTCTGCAGGTAGGCATAGACGCGTCTTTTCAGCGCATTGAATTTCTCTTCGGAGAATGGCTTGTTCACCTTGCCCCACCATACATCGTCCTTGCTTGATGCCTCGTCAACCACGAACTTGTCGTTCGGTCGACGTCCCGTGTATGGCGCGGAGTTCACATTGAGCGCACCGTGCTCAGTGAGCATGCCCTCGTCATTGAACAAAGCGTGTTCGTACAGCTCGGCAGTGGAGAGATTATAGAAGATCTCTCCCATGTTGGCGAGCCCTTGTTGAGCTAACTGAAGACGTGCGTGTTCTTCGTGGGCGTTCATTGTAACGGTCTCATAATGTGACAATGTGAAGCGCGAATATCGGGCTTTTCGACCACGCCCCCAATTAGAAAACAGTCATGGAAACAATGCCGCACCTTCTAGAACTCCTTCGAAACCAAGAACTTGCAGAACTGGTGTCAACACTGACGTCGCTTTTGCGCGCCCATGCCACGCGCGTCGATGCATTGGTCACTCCAAAGGGCGTCGAGGCTGTGCGTGCCATGTTGCCCGAAGTTCACAGACCATTTGCAGCAACGCTCATCGACCTCTGTGTTGGTGCGCAAAAGGCGGAACGGCTTGGGAAGGCCCAAGGGGCTTGGCTGTTCACGTCAGTGGGTGCCGAACAGGCCACGCATCCCGACATCGCGCGCGTGCATGCCGAGCTCTTCGATGGCTGCACCATGGTGGTAGAGGTCTGCACAGGGTCGGGTCTCGACACGCAGGCCATCGCTGCACGTGTTGGACGAGTGGTGAGCTTTGAAGCAGATCCGATCGTTGCTGCTTTGGCGCAAGGAAACTTCCGTCGGGCCGGGATCGACAACGTCGACGTGATCAACGCCGCCGTTCCCTGCGATGCATGGGAACAGGCCATGGAGCAGGCAGATGGATTGTGGGCCGACCCGTCGCGACGGACACCATCGGGCAAGCGCACCCGCTCGATCGCGCATCACGATCCCCCGCTTGCCCTGCTCACAACGCATCCGCGCATACCATTCATGCGTGCCGTGGGCATCAAGCTCGGTCCGGCCGATGACGTGCCCCCGTCCTTGATGCGCGGTCTCAGTCGCGACTACATTGGCAGCGGCAACGAATGCAAAGAGCTCGTTCTTCGAACCCGCACGTCGTACGACGTGTCTGCGACGCTGGTGGAAGGCAAGGAGGTGAGGAGGATAACTGGAGAGGAGAATACAGGATCAAGAATACAGAATTCAATAAGGGAATCAGGCAATTCAGAAGCCCACGCAGTGTCCCACGCAGTGTCCCACAACGTGTCCCACGAAGTGTCCCACGCAGTGTCCCACAACGTGTCCCACGAAGTGTCCCACTCCGTGTCGCACACCGTGCTCTTCGAGCCCCACGCCACCCTTATCGCCTCAGGGTTGCTCACGGCCGTGTATCGCGACCATGGCATACGTCCTATCGACCCGCAGATCGCCTATGGTCTTGCGTCGATCGATCCCGGGCCTTCGGTGTGGTGGACGCGTTTCCGGGTTGTTGCTGTTGACGAGGGTGTGAGCGAAAAGCGCATGCAGGTTCGCATTCGAGAGCTCGAATGGAACAAGCATACGGAGTTCAAGAAGCGAGGCTGGCCGCGCGATCCGGAAGAGCTACGACATGCGCTTTCCTTCCCCGCAAGCGATCATCACGGAGTGGTGTTCATCGTACGTGTGGGCGACGGACATCGCACGTACTATGCGCAACGCATGGAGTGACTATTTCTTCAAGAGGTCGCGGATCTCGCCAAGAAGTACTTCTTGTGCCGAAGGTCCGGCGGGAGCGGGGGCCTCTGCGGGTTTGCGCATCTTGTTCACGAGGCGCACCACCATGAAGATGGCGGCCGCAACGATCAGGAAGCGAACAACGGCATCGAGGAACTTGCCCCAATTGATGGTGACGGCGCCCTTGCCGTCTGGACCTGCTGCCTTCAACGTGGTGACGATCGACGAGAAGTCGACGCCGCTCAACATCATCCCGATCGGAGGCATGATGATATCCGTGACCAACGATGTGACGATGGCTCCAAACGCGCCACCGATCACCACACCCACGGCCAGATCGAGGACGTTGCCGCGTGAAACGAATTCTTTGAATTCGGAAACCATACCCATGGGAACCCCGTGAAGAGAACGGAAGAAGAATACAGGATCAAGAATACAGAATTCAATGCAGAAATGTGGTGATCAAGAATAGAAGGATCTACCCTTCATTTTGTATTCTTGATCCTGTATTCTCTTCCGATCTCTTCCTTACACCCCGCTCTTGCGGCCAACTCATGCTTGAGTCGGGCCTTTTCCTCCGCCGTCATGGACGAGCAAAGGGCACTCAATTCCGAATGTTGGGGCGTCCCTGCATGGTGCGAGGGAGAATGTGTGCGCTGATGCGCATCGGCTGTGGTAGCGGGCGTTTTAGCGGCCTTCCTGCCGTACCGGACGGTGAAGACGATCACGTAGGCGAATGCCGTGAGTCCGGCGCCTTCCAGGAAGTTCAGTTGTTCGTTGCTTGGCGTCATCGGCCACAGCACGGTGTTCCATAAGACCATCACAACCCATGCATTACATACCAACAGCCCGCCGATGCATACCAGGTAGATCATCGAGCGGGCTGTTCTTGTATTCAGCAGGGACATGTGGGGGAGAGGCTAGTTCTCGTTGACCGTGTCGTACAGATCCTGCAATCGCTTGCGGAGGTGCAACACGGCGTACCGTTTGCGAGCCAACAGCGTGTTGATGTTCACACCGGACTCTTCGGACATCTCTCTAAACGATACACCTTCGAATTCATTTTTGATGAAGACCTCTTTTTGTTCGATCGGCAGCTCTTCGAGCCCGGCCAATACGGCTTCCCAAATGGTCTTGCGGACGAGGTCGCTCTCGGGGTTGTAGGAGAAGTCACCAAGAAAACGCTCCACGTTCTCCAGACCTTCATCCTTCTCGTTGTTCGAGCCGATGTCGGAGAAGCTGTCGGTGCGCTTTTTGCGGTACGAGTCAATGATACGGTTCCGTACAGACGTGAACACCCACGATGCGATGTTCTCGATAGGCTTTTGTACGTCTTGGGAGGCGGCGAGGACGTTTGCGAATACGTCTTGGAGGATGTCTTCCGCTTCCTCTTGGCTGCGGACGCGCTGACGGATGAATCCGAGGTACTTCTTCCGATCGTTCCGGAAGAGTTCTTCGATCTGCAGGGCGAGGTCCATAGAATCTCTACCTTCTGTCTGTGAAAAACGCTGTTGTCGATATACTCCTGCGACTGGGTTCAGACCAGTACGCCGACGAAATTGATCGGTTCGCATGAGGCTCCTGCTACGAAATGTTGACAGAAACACACGACTTTTGACAGTGTGTATGTTAGAATGTCGTAGCAGTTATGCCATGTTGTCCGATGTTTGTTCGAGATCGACTTACAAAGAAGGTAGTGGTATTTCTATGCCAAATTTCCTCGAGTTGTGAATAGCCCGGTCGTACCCGGCATCAGCGTGACGCAAGATACCCATGAGAGGATCGTAAGTCAATACGCGTGCCAGTTTCTGCTCAGCAAGGTCGGTTCCGTCGGCAACGATGACCATTCCGGCGTGCAAACTGAGTCCCATGCCCACCCCGCCGCCATGATGCAACGATACCCATGTAGCGCCACCGATGGCATTGAGGGCGAAATTCAAATACACCCAGTCGGCAATAGCATCAGAACCATCTTTCATCGATTCGGTTTCACGATGGGGGGAAGCAACGCTTCCGCAGTCCAGATGATCCCGCCCGATCACGATCGGCGCCTGTACTTTTCCCGAACGTACGAGGTCGTTAAATAGTTTCCCGGCCAATGCACGTTCTCCATATCCGAGCCAGCAGATGCGTGCCGGGAGACCCTGATAGCCAATATGGGCCTGGGCTTCACGGATCCACATGTGCAGGTGGTCGTTATTGGGGAAGAGCTCCATGATGGCATCGTCGGTGACGCGGATGTCGTCCGGATCTCCCGACAAGGCCACCCAGCGGAACGGACCCTTCCCGTCGCAAAAGAGTTCCCGAACGAAGGCGGGCACGAATCCGGGGAAGTCGAATGCGTTGGCCACGCCCGCCTGATCGCGTGCGACGCCACGAATGTTGTTGCCGTAGTCGAAGGTGACGGCACCGCGACGTTGAAACTCCAGCATCGCCTGCACATGCGCACCAATGCTGGCGTACGCATGCTCAAGGTAGGTGGCAGGGTCGGCAAGGCGCAACACGTCGGCCGCCTCTTTCGAATAGCCCGCGGGATAGTAGCCGTTAAGCGGGTCGTGGGCCGAGGTCTGGTCGGTGACCACATCGGGCGTGATGCCCCGTCGCACCAGTTCGGGCAAGATCTCGGCGGCATTACCGACAAGACCGATCGAGATGGCCTCTTTCCGTTCTTGATGGTCGCGGATCACGGCCAGCGCTTCGTCCAGATCGGACATCTTGCGATCGCAATACCCATCATGGATGCGTTTGTCGATGCGCGATTCATCGATCTCGATGCACAAGGCAGCAGCGCCGGCAATGGTGGCGGCAAGCGGCTGTGCGCCGCCCATCCCACCGAGTCCGGCCGTGAGCAGGAATCGACCGTGGAGCGTACCACCGAAGTGCTGACGTGCACATTCGGCAAAGGTCTCATAGGTTCCCTGGACGATCCCTTGCGTTCCGATGTAGATCCAAGAGCCCGCCGTCATCTGTCCGTACATCATCAACCCAAGCTCATCCAACCGTCGGAACTCGTCCCACGTTGCCCACTTGGGCACCAGGTTGGAGTTGGCGATGATGACGCGAGGGGCCATGTCGTGCGTCTTGACAACGCCCACAGGCTTGCCGCTTTGGACGAGGAGCGTATCGTCGGCATCCATCTCGCGCAGACAGCGCAAAATGCCGTCGAACGATTCCCAGTTCCTTGCCGCCTTTCCAAGCCCTCCGTAGACGATGAGCTGTTCGGGTTTCTCGGCGTTCTCGGGATCCAGATTGTTCTGGATCATTCGATACGCGGCCTCGATCTGCCAGGTCTTGCAGGTAAGTGTTGTGCCCCGAGGAGCGCGCACGATGCGGTGGTCGATTCTTGTAGCCATGTGGTCGAGAACGAAATGCGTTAGTGAGAGGTTCCGTTCGCCGAGGCGAGTTCGGCGTCGATCTGGGTCAGCTGCTCGGCGGAAAGCTGTTTCTCTTCGAACACGGTTCGCAACATCTCCCATGTGTAGATGCCGGAATCGTGTCCGTCCTTCCACGCCGCCTGCACACCATAGTTGCCAACGGGCGTGAGCTTCACCAATTCATTCATGCCGGGAGCATAGGTCTTCATGCCGGCGAAGACCTTCTGACCGAGGATCTCTTCGCCCGTGCAATAGGCGCAGGGACAGGCGTCGCGCAGATCGCGCAAGAGGATCGACGACGCAAATCCATCCGACCATGTGGATGTCAGAACGGCCATGTTTCGACGAAGGAGCTGTGTAGGTCTGTGCATGTCGCAAAATTCCCGATGAGTTGCGGACGGTACGCATGAAAATCTAAGAGCTAGTGTTCATGCGGGTTTCGTCGGGTGTGGCACCCTTGGCAAGGCGTACCGTAAGCGGTGTGTTAGTATCAGAGCATCACGGTTGTGATGACACATCAACAAACATAGAGGGTACGATCATTGCAAACGCATTTGCAAAAGTAGCAACATGGGGAGCAAAAGCTCGCCTATTGAGTGAACATCCCATCGTTGCGAACGAACTCCGCAAATCAGGGCGACGCGCAGGCAAAGCGCAGCAGTCCTGCGAGATCACTGATGTTGGCACATGGATAGACGGCGGCGAATGGCACGCTTACACTTTGGCAGATTGAGAAGGTGATCGAGACCCTCAGTCTGGAGGCGTCACAACGAATAGGGCACTTGTCAACGGCGGAGCTCCCTATACTGGTCGGGGTATCGGCTAGGTCCGAACCAACGTATGAAAGTTCCGTTAAGTTGTTGAACCGTTCTTGTTCTGCCAGTTCGTTTGCGTGTACGTGTTTCTTGAAACAAGAGCAACCCCGTTCCAACATTCACAATGCCGACAAAGCAGGAAACAGGAAACGCGGAAAACGATTGATGTACACTCACAAAGACTGGGACTTTACTCCAATTCTCCTGTAGCGATTCACTAATGAGAGATTGCAATCTTCTGATACTCTCGAACTCCTTGTCCAGTCAACACAAGCATATAGATTCCCGGTTGAATATCACTCGTACTTACCATCAGTACGCCTGAAGAGCCATGAATACTTAACAGTTGCTTCGACAAATCAAGAACAGTTTCGCCAACGAGTGAGTACAGTCGCAATTGCATCAAGTGTGAGCCACTCGCACTCATGTTGTTTATGCGTATAGAAAGCTGATCTTTCGTTGGTGTTGGATACGCCCAAAGCGAAGTGAAGGTGTACTTTGTCTCGACATCAACCCCCATGATCGGTGACCTTGTCAGTTTTACTAGTCCTTCGTTCGAGCCCAACCAAATACACGTATCTGAAGGAGCGACGAGGTCAGTAAAAAAGCCATTGAGACTATTTCCAACGTATACCGTATCCCATGTCGATCCATCGCTACGACTCTGAAGTATAACGTCCTGACCAATTGCAAACACTGTTCCGTTAGCAGCTTCAACAATCCTGTGTCCTAAGCCACTTGCAGGATGATCTCTCTCTTCTATGGTTGCCACTCTTGCGAATGTTCTCCCGCCATCGGTCGACCGCGCAAGGTAATGCCCTTTTTCTGTTAATCTCGTCAGTCCTACCTCACCTACAATGTTCCCGATTGAGGCGAGTATAGTTCCAGACTTCAGTGACAACACTTGCCAAACGTAGGGGTTGAAATCCACGTCGATCACAGCCTGCTTCCAATTCAGACCTGAGTCCGCGGAAGAGTATATACCACCAGTAACAACAACGGTCGAGTCTGCATCAGCGTAAGAGTATCCGCGATGCCCAGTATACCAGACATTTGCATCGGTTGTGATGAATGACGATACCGAGACGATTGACGCATCATAAGTAGGAAGCAGTGTGCGTACGGCATGCCAAGTGCGTCCTGTATCCCGAGAAATGTACATCGAGTCAGAAAACACTACGAGTCCACGTGAATCAATGAAGTACATCGATTGTCCCTTGGGCGTTGCATCTGAATAGTCAAAGATCACGTCTCTTCCTTGCATCTGAGCTCCAAGTACGTCTCCAGACTCATAGGTATAATCGATGCCCCTTACATCTACAACTCCCAATCCATACTTCACAGTCTCTGGGTCACTAAAGTCCGAACTGCGAGAATTGGCAGCCTGCACACCACTGACGTATAAATCTGTCGTAGGTAAGTGTTTTACAATTGCGCCAGCATCAAGATAGTATCCAATCACCTCACGGTCTCCGTTGGCTTGCAATCTTGTAGGCATGGCAGCGGACACACCAGGGCCGCGAACGCTCGAAACATTGTAGCAAGAGTCATCGAAGAACGGGAAAGTCCATGAGTGCCCACCATCGACACTGTAAAACATGCTGTGAAGCGAATTCGCAACTAAGTTCCTATCGGATAGTGCTACCAATTCAATTGGGCGCAACGTGTTCGTCTGTACAGTCACAAATGTGTCAGCGGGCAACCTCGCTGAGAGGATCATGTAGGCACGATTCCCAATCAATGTGGAGTCCAGTTCCTGAGAGTTGAATGCACGACCAATACTATCAACATTGAATGCTTTATGATCGACGAGGTAATTGAATCCTAAGCTGGTCGTGACAAGAATGCGAGGGAAGTTCTTCAGCCACGTAAAACGAGCCCGTTCACCAACAAGTCCACATAGTGTTTCCCATGTACTACCACCGTCTTTGGAAAGCAAGAGCGTTGATGAATTGCTACTTACAGTTCTCCAAGCAAGTAACAGTGAATCGGTGATCTTCCCTATCTGACGAATTCCTTTCTGATGATGAAGGACCAACGGAACTCTCGTGTCTGCACATATAAGTACGGTAGTTGTATCAGTTAAGAGAATTCCAATTGCCGAATCTGAGGCATAGTACATTCGATCTGGCGCGTAGCTTACTTCTTCGATCAAGAAAGGGAAAGACTCCCAAGTAGTATTCCCCGGCCATTCAACATCAATTGAGTCATCGTCCAAAAAGGCAACTCTTAATCTCGATGTACTGAGGAATCCGCCTTGAGGAATCTTTCCAGGCTTTCTGATGTGCATTGGAAAACTAACGAGTGATAAGGAGTCATCTTCAAGTCGATAAACTGATATTGGGTAGTTTGTCAGCATTTGATCGCAAACTAGATGCTTATCTTTTTGACCGAAAGTCAATGACGCATTAATAAGTAGAGATGCATTGTCCTTATTGTTGATACGGCTCCAGCTCTTGCCTTGATCAAGTGACCACCAAAGCTGATCACCAAAGGTTGCGTAGATGACCGAATCCTCTTGTCGATTGCGCGCAAGCAAAGTCGTGCGCATCGGAAACTTGACATATGTTGCTTCAACGTATGGTATTCGTCTAGGATTAGCGTTCCGGCTGAAGAATTGAGCATGTAAGCCGTAGGAGCTAATGGCCAGAAGTGCCACGAATAAGACAATAGCTCTAATCATGTGGGAACTTAGAAAAATGAACACTGCTAGTTTAAATGGCCGTAATACAGTTGCAAGATACAACTGTATTACGGCATTGTTTACGTCGTACTAGTTACAGGTTGGACAATCGTTTGGATTCCATGTAGGACAAGCCCTTTGACAAAGGGGGAAATTCGTTCCAACTGGACAATCTGTTGCTGGATCGTCGCATGTACGAGTTGTATAATTGTATACGCCCGTTGCTGCATCTTTGCAGAATGCGTAATGCTTAAGACAGCATGTACCTGTATTGCAACTGACGTAGCATTCAGAAGCAGGGAGATACTTCATGCAATACGGGGTGGCGACAACCATACTATACCACTTGGTGCCATTTACTGGATCGCAATCTGGTATCGCAGATTTCACATTAAAGAAGTCCTTTCCAATGGGGTTAAGCTCGCACATTATCGCAGTGATTAGGACTTCGACATCAGTCACAAGAGGAAAGCAAGAATTTGCCGTTCTGCAGATCTTCTTGATCTGAATGTACGAGTCGATATTCCAAGCAACGCTGGCACAAGGCGCAGTAGCAGAACCAGGACTGTAAGTTTGCCGGCACATTGTCACGCTATACTCACAGGTGACCCCGTTAATGCAAAGATTCATCAGATAGGTAGTTTCGCTACCTATGCATGGACAATTTTCATACTGTGCGTTACCGGGACTAAACCCGAGTGATAACATTGCACAACAAACGACAAGCGCCCGCACGAGGCTGGCAGTAAAGCTATTCATACTATCTCCAACATGTTAATGAAACACTCGCATATAGCAACTATTGCTATATGCATCTCTATCGCTTCTAGTATCATTGATACAAAGCTCTATGAATAGTCATGGCTATTGATTTCATTGGCAGCCGCACTGTTACACGGTGTTATTGGATGGAACGCATCTAGCTCTTTCGATTGATGCAAGGACAGAGGCCACACATAAAGCTCTAGGCCGCACTTAAGTGCACTCTCCTGCTGCGCATTTGTTACATGGCAATTCCTGCACTTCGTCTAAAGAGAGCGCTACGTAAGACATCGTCGTTTCTGAGAATACGATTTGCTGCGAACTCCATTCATGCATTGCCTTGCACTATGAGTGTCGCGCTCAGACCAAAGAATCATAAGCGGTGTTTCTAAGACCTGCTCGACATATTAGCCGAGCATTGCGATGCTATCCGGATCGTAATAACCTTCGACGTCTCGGTAGGCGTAATTTCTCCAAAACTCGCCCACAGTAGTGGAAGCACCGAACTAAAAAACCCCCTTGCACCGGACAATAGAGTCCGGTGGGCGCGAGGGCCCCAGGGCCGTGACAAGTTGCCTTACACACTGTAATCGGGTAGAAAGCGGGTGGGGTAATGTATCAAGTCGATACTTTCTAGGCATTTAGACGATTTAGAAGCTCCGTAGGATCGGCGATTCTTAAAATTCCCGATTTTCTACGAACTCACTGCAGGAAGTCTCATGCAAATCATTGACCGTCTGTTCATTGTCGTCGTCGCCATCGTGTTCTCTGTGGGTCTTCGAGCACAACAAGTGCCGAATGCCGATTTCGAGGAGTGGACGTTGGTCAAGGGCTCGGGCGCCTATAAGGACTACGAAGAACCGTCGGGCGGCGTGTGGTCGTCCGGCAATGGCGTGATCCACGTGGCAGCCGGTGCCGATCCCGTCCTCGAGAAGACCACCGATGCACACCGAGGTACGTATGCCGCAAAGCTCACCACGCGGAAGGTCTTCGGACAGATCGCCTCGGGTTCATTGTTCACCGGCACGTTCAAACTGAATCTTGCAAAGCCGGTGGAGAGCGCACGCCTTGGTGTTCCGTTCACGGCCATGCCCACATCGTTTCGCGGCTGGTACAAGTATGCGCCGGCGGGGAACGACTCTGCATCGCTCTACGTGCGGCTCTGGCGCTGGAACGACACCACAAAGCAACGCGTGCTCATTGCCGAAGCGTTTCGTACCCAACGCGGTGCGATCGATACGTGGACGGAATTCAACGTCCCCTTCGTTGTTCTCGAACCGGGCAGTGTGCCCGACACCATGGCCATGGTCTTCTCGTCGAGCGCCGGTGGCGGCAACTTCAAAGGTGATGAGGGCTCCGTGCTCACCGTCGACGATGTCTCGCTCTCCTACGATGCGGTCTCGGTGCACGACGGATGGGAAGGCGGCAAGGAGGCATGGTGCACCATCGTGTCGAATGCACACGACGTGCGACTCGCCACCACGTCGGGAACCATTGAACGCGTTGTGGTGAGCGATCTTCGCGGATGCAACGTTCTCGATCGTACGTACGCACAGACGGCAGAGGCATTGGTGGGGAACATGTCCACCGGTGCCTATATCATCACGGTGACCGGCGTTGATGAGCGTGGTATGCCACGCCGACATACGCAGATGCAACCGATCCTTCCGTGAGCACAACAGCGACCATCTGTGCGATCGCGCTTCTGGTGTTGACCGTTCGTGCCGAAGCTCAGTCGCTCACGGCAGGAATGCGTGTTGGTGCGGCCCTCGGCTCGCCGATCCCCATCGGTCATATTCCCGAAGGCTCCACTGGATCACCGGTTCCCGGCTTCGTGGGCGGAGCGTGGTTGCGCGATTCGCTGTCGGAACGATGGGGCCTTGCACTGGAGCTCGTCTACACGAAGTACTCGTCCACGTTCTCGGCACCGCTTGTCGATCAGCCGTATATCGATCGCGTGGTGGTCACCGGAGCCGATGGTTCGCAGACGATCCTCGAGGTCGAGACCGTCTTCAATGGCCTCTCCACAGGTCAGTTCAGCAACACGTATCTGCAACTCCCGTGCATGGTGCACTGGACGGCGGCCTCGGATCTGAACGTGATGGGTGGACCGTATGTGGGCTACCTTGTGTCGACGGGGACGTATGCCACGGGCGTTGGTACGGTGGGCATCCGACCGGAAGTGGTGCAGAAGGACATGACCTTCACCGAGAAGATGCAGAAGTGGGATGTGGGCCTGCAAGCGGGCGTGCAATGGTCACTCTGGCGCGACGTCTTTGTGGACGGTCGATGCACGTATGGACTCAATTCCGTGTTCGACCCTTCGTTTCGAACGATCCAGTATCCGGTCCAGAACCTCTTCGTGAGTTTCTCCCTTGGCGTGGTGCTCCTATAGCTCCTCGTAGAGCCCTTCCGCCCTTTGTCCGTAAATTGTCACCTTCCATTCAACACCGAACGACCCCTCATGACATCGCGCTATAAAAGCTACGTGGCCATCGAAGAACTCGAATCACACATTGGCGAGACCGTAACACTCAACGGTTGGGTGTACGATAAGACCGAAAAGGGCAAGCTGATCTTCATCAAGCTTCGCGACGGAAGCGGCACCGTGCAATGTGTGCTGTTCAAGCCCAACGTGTCGGAAGAGATCGCCGCGGCGGCCGGCTCGTTGTCACAGGAATCTTCCGTGTCCATCACGGGCACCGTTCGTTCCGAGCAGCGCTCGCCAACGGGAGTGGAGCTCGATGTGACGGATGTTCGCGTGTGGCAGGTGTCGAAGGATTATCCGATCACGCCAAAGGAACACGGTGTGGAGTTCCTCATGGAGCACCGCCATCTATGGCTTCGCAGCGCACGTCAGCATGCCATCATGCGTGTTCGGAGCGCAGTGGTCAAGGCCATTCGCGACTTCTTCGACGGCAACGGATTCCGACTGATGGACTCACCGATCTTCACGCCGAACGCTTGCGAGGGAACGTCGACGTTGTTCGAAACGGAGTACTTCGATTTGGGGAAGGCATACCTTACGCAATCCGGACAGTTGTATGCAGAAGCCAGTGCCATGGCCCTTGGCAAGGTATACACCTTTGGACCGACCTTCCGTGCAGAGAAGTCGAAGACCCGACGTCACCTGACGGAGTTCTGGATGGTGGAGCCGGAAATGGCCTACTTCGATCTGAACGACGACATGGACCTTGCCGAAGACCTTGTGGAATACATTGTGCAATACGTGCTGAAGACCTGTCAGCGCGAGCTCGCCACACTCGGACGGGATATCTCGAAGCTCGAGGCCGTACGCAGACCGTTCTATCGCATGTCGTACACCGAAGCCGTCGAGTGGTTGAACAAGAACGAGATCAAACTCAACCGTAAGCAGGCAGATGGTTCCGAGATCCAGATCGACTTCCCGTGGGGCGAAGACTTTGGCGCGCCACAGGAAGAGGCCATCATGCAGCAGTTCGACAAGCCCTGCATCATCCATCGCTATCCGACCGAAGTGAAGGCCTTCTACATGAAGCGCGATCCCGAGAACGTGAAGACGGTGCTGGCCATGGACATGCTTGCACCGGAAGGTGCCGGCGAGATCATCGGCGGATCACAGCGTGAAGACGATCATGATCAGCTTCTCGAGCGCATCCTGCACGAGAACCTGCCGCAAGAGGCCTTCCAATGGTATCTCGACCTTCGCAAGTTCGGTTCGGTACCGCATAGCGGCTTCGGACTTGGTGTGGAGCGCACCGTGAAGTGGATCACCGGTGCAGAGCACATCCGCGAAGTGATCCCCTTCCCACGGATGATCTATCGCATCGTGCCGTAAGACCTACGATGCGTGCAGCGTTCGACTGAAGTCGTTCTTCTTGAGGTCGTCCAGCCGTTGTTCGACGATCACTTGCAGCTCGATGCTGAACTCCTTGTAGTGTTCGTTGATGTGGTCGAACATTGCAGAGTCCAGGATGTAGAGGTCGCAGTAGTCGGCAGCGCGGACCGTCCCCATGCGACGTCTCTTCGCAAGAAGCGCCATCTCGCCAAAGAACTCGCCTTCCTGTAGGTACCCGATCGTTCGCTCGTTCTCATCGAGCACTTCGAGCTTTCCCTTGCTGATGAAGTACATGTTCCGTGCACTGTCGCCGATCTTGAACACGTTCTCTCCCGGAGTGACGACGATCGGATGCAAGGCGGTGGCCAGCTCTCGCTTCAAGGCCTCGCTGGCATTGCGAAAGATGGGCACCTGTTCGATTACGTCACGCTTCAGATAGAGCGACACTTCAGTGCGCAGGCCCGGGGGAAGTCTGTTCAACATGGCCGTCTCGTCGAGTCCAACACCCTGTTGCCACATATAGGTGTAGTAGTCCAGCACACGATGCTGCATGGTCGAAGGGAGTCGTCGATATCGCATGAAGGCCATCAGCTTGTCGAGATTCGACACGTGCTCTTGCTTGATCGGATCGAAGTTGTTGAGCAAGCCCGCGATGTTGCCGATCAAGTATCCATACAGTACAAAGCCCATCATCATGGCAACGATGGCATAGATCATCTCGTCGTTGGTCTCGGGTGTGATATCGCCATAGCCCACCGTTGCCAATGTGGTCACGCTCCAATACACGGCCTTCAAGTAGGCATCACGCGGGTCGATGCCCTTTGGCACGTCGCGGATCCACACCCAGCCGCATGCCGTGATATGGACGATCACGATCAATCCGTAGGCGAAGTAGGCGAGACGCAACCAATTCGATGCGCGCAGCAATTGTCGACGCCATTGATTGATGAATGCCGTCACCCGTGTGATCTTCAGCAAAGTCAGCAATCGGAACAATGACGATGCAGGCAAGGGGACGATGAGTGGAAGGGCGGAAAGGATATCGACGGCCAACCAGGTGCGAACGTACTGGCGAACTTCTCCATCCCCCTTTCTACGAGCACTGAGATAGTGAAAGACAGGGTCGAGAACGAAAATGATGGTAAGTCCGAGGTGCGCGGCGAATAACCAACTTGTGTTCGTGACGCCGATCACGATGTCGGCGGGAATGCGAAGGGCAGCGTACAGCGTTGATGCGACGATCAAGAGATTCCACAGCACATCTCGATGCTGGAGAACATTTCTTCTGTACTTTCGCAGTTCTTGCATACCACTTCCGTGTTGTATGCGGCAATTTACGAGCTACGAGCTACAGACATGTCAACGACATCCGAAACACGTCAAACAGGTGCTGAAAACGTCATCTGGGACCTTTCAGACCTTTACCCTGCGGCACCTGCCACAGAGCTTCAACACGATCTTGATACCATCGTCGATCGGACGAATGCGTTCCGCACCAAATGGAAAGGAACGCTGGCCTCGACGAACGAAGAGCAGTTCGCCGTGATGATGGCGGAATACGAGACCCTACTCGAGATCCTCGACAAAATGGGCTCGTTCGCTCATCTCCAATGGTCGACGAACACGGAAGAACCCACGAATGGTGCGCTTCTGCAGCTCATTCGCGAAACGAGTTCACGTGCATGGCATTGGTTGGTGTGGGTATCGGTGGAGATGTGCTCACTTCCCGATGATCGCCTTGCCGCCCTTGCCGCCTCACCACTGCTCGCACGGTACAAGCATTGGATCGAATCGACAGCGGATTACAAACCACACATTCTCTCCGAAGAGATCGAACAGGTTTTGAGTGAGCGTTCGCTTACATCTCGATTCGCATGGGTGCGGTTGCACGACGAATTGCAGAACGCACAGGTGTTCACGCTGCGTGGCACGGAGTATACCGAGGCGGCCATTCTCAAGTTGTTGCACGATGGCGATCGCAACATCCGCAAGGAAGCAGCTGAGGTCTTCAGTGCGGGATTGAAGACCGGTGCGAAGACGCAGGCCTTCATCTACAACACCGTGATGGCAGACTGTTTGATGAACGATACACTTCGGAAGTATCCGTCGTGGATCTCGTCAAGGAATCTTGCGAATGAGGTCGGTGATGCAACCGTGCAGACGTTGATCGATAGCGTGGTCGGTCGATTCGACCTGGTCGAACGCTACTACAAGCTGAAGAAGAAGCTCTTGGGTGTTGACGTGATGTACGACTACGATCGGTACGCTCCTGTATCGAAGGTGCCGTCGTTCGTCTCGTGGGACGAGGCGAAAGGGATCGTGGTGAATGCCTACACGGCGTTCCACCCGAAGGCAGGAGAGATCGCCTCGATGTTCTTCGAACGACCATGGATCCATGCACCCGTACTGCCGGGCAAGAATGGCGGAGCGTACAGTGCCGGAACGGTGCCATCTGCTCACCCCTATGTGTTCCTGAACTATCTCGGAACGAACCGAGATGTTCAGGTCGTGGCTCACGAACTCGGTCACGGCATCCATCAGTATCTGTCCCGTCCGCATGGCATGCTCGGCGCCGACACGCCATTGACGATCGCCGAGACGGCATCGGTCTTTGGTGAAATGCTCGTGTTCCGTTCGTTGCTCGAGAAGACCACCACAAAGGAAGAGCGACTGAGCTTGATCATGGAGAAGATCGACGACATCACGTCGACGGTCTTCCGTCAAGTATCGCTCAACCGTTTCGAAGACGCCATGCACACGGCACGTCGCACGCGTGGCGAACTGAGTGTCGAGCATTTGAACGAGATCTGGATGGAGACGCAGGCTGTCGCCTTCCGTGGCTCGGTGACCTTCACCGAAGGATATCGCTACTGGTGGTCGTACATCTCACACTTCATGCATACACCGGGATATGTGTATGCGTATGCATTTGGTGAGTTGCTGGTACTGGCACTGTACGAGATCTACTTGCAAGACGGAGCTGACTTCCCGGAGAAGTACATCGCATTGCTTTCGTCGGGTGGTTCGAAGCGTCCCGAAGAATTGCTCGCTCCGCTGGGCATCGATATCAACGATCCGTCGTTCTGGAACATCGGTCTCAATGCTATCGAGCGCTTGCTCGCCGAAGCGGAATCACTCGCGTCCTAACGTCCCGGTAGCTCGGCCCGATCTGCGAGTTTGAGAACAGCGTCGACGTAGTCGTTGCTGTTGTTGTAGTGGTAGACGGCCTTCCGTTGCTGCTCGGGCGATGGTCCCCATCCATTCGTGCGCAGATAGTTCGCAACACTGTACACGGCATCGCTCAAGGTGTAGAGGTCGATCGACCCATCCCCATCTCCGTCCGCGGCCCATTGCAGATAGGACGACGGGATGAACTGCGTCATCCCGAAGGCTCCGGCCCACGAGCCGTAGAGTGCGGCCACATCCAATGTTCCGTTGCGATCGATCTTGTCGAGTGCTTTGAGCTGCTCGGCGGCCCAATTCACCTTGCGATGCGCACGTGTGGCGATGAGGCGACGTACACTATCGATACGCCCCGAGTCGACATCGGCCCCTGGACGCACGGCCTCGAGATTCTTCTCGATGAATTCCGGTTCGGCGCTGAGCATGACACTGAGATAGACGCTGGGCAAGTGGTGCTTACCGAGGACGCGACCGAACTTCGTCTCGATCCACAGGATGGAGGCGATGACCTCCTTCGGGACGTTATAGCGTTCCTCACAGGCCAGCAGCAGGGAATCGTGGTCGGCGATAAAGGCGCGCACGCTCTTGACCGACATCTCGTTGACGTTCAACGAATAATCCGTCTTCTTGGCATAGTTGGTCACATTGATGCGCACGCACTGCGAATCGAAGCCCGTTTGCGGAATGGAAAGGATGCGACGGATGAACATCGTGTCAACGCCCTTGCTCACGGCAATGGCAGCCGCACGTTGCATCGACGTGGTGGCCGTTGTATCGATCACACTGGTTCGCGGAGCAGGCTTGATATCGTCTTGCGGCACGTGCATGACCACGCCGATGGCGGCAATGGTCATCAGGCAACCTGCTGCTATGGTGAGCCAGATCTTCATTTTGTTCGAGCGATGGCCATGATCTCTACGCCGGTGATGTCCTGATACATGCGTGCCACGTGATCTCGCAGAGAAGGACGGGGCAGGTGCATCGTTCGTGCGAACACGGCATTGGCCACGTGATAGGTCTTACGGGTCAGCAGCGAGTTCGGATGTTGCGATCGAACGGTAAGCACGTCGAGACCGGCCTGTTCCAACAGGATACGGATACTCTTCTGGGTGAAGTGGATCGGATGGACGCTCGGCTGGAACCAGATCCAGCGATGTCCGAGCAGTCGACTCCAGAACGATCCTGCATCGGGCACGCGGACAGTCAGGATCCCGCCTGGACGTAGTCGTCTGACAAGATCCTCGATCATGGCACGAGGCTCGGTGATGTGTTCCAAGACATGCCACATGGTGATCACATCGAACGTGTTCGATACTTCTTCGACCGAAGCGTGGATGGTGAGTCCGATCTGTTGACCGTAGGCTCTGGCCTTCGAAGCCAGCTCCACACCCTCGACCGTGTAGCCCGCACGACGAACCTCATCAAGGAAGAAGCCATGGTCGCAACCCACATCAAGCCACGTTCCCGGTGCCGGCCGTAGCGAACCGATCTCGTGCAGGAGACGGTAGTACTCCGGAAATCGAAACAACCGATGGCGCTCGGTGGACGTTCGAGAGGTCTGCGTGAGGGTGTATTCTTCGCTATAATACGCGTCGGCATTGATTCGTCGTGCCGACGGCTCGATGACGACCACGCTGCACGTTCCACAACGCAACACCGGAGTGGTTCCGATGTGGTTCGCAACAAGGGTGTCGGATGAGCAAACGGGGCAGATCATGTCCAGCGAACTTACAATTCACATAATTTGTGGTATGAAGATTCTCCTGCGTATCATCCTGCTTGCTGTTGCCACCGTGAGTGTTGCGGCTCAGGCACAGCTTCAAGTTCAAGACACGCTGAACTTTGGCGTCATTGTTCCAAAGGGCGGCCTTTCCGAGTCGTCCAAGATCACAGGCACGCTGGTGCTCAAGAACATCGGGACGGACACGCTCGACGTGAAAGAGGTCCGTCCGTCGTGTGGCTGCACAAGCGCTCCACTCAAGCAGAACATCCTACCCCCAGGCGTGCAAACGGAAGTGACGGTGTCGATCAACCTTCCAACGATGAACGGTCCGTTCACCAAGTATCTCACCATCGTCTCGTCCGATCCGCAGAAGTCCACACGATCCGTGGCACTCGTGGCCGACATCCAGCGAGCCGTGCAATTGTCGTCGTCCTACATCGGATTCAACAAGGCCACTGTCGGTCTTGAAACGGACGGCGTTGTCTCCATTACGAACATGAGCAGCGACGTGCTGACCATCACATCGGTCACCGGCTCGGAAGGCCTCCAGGTGGTCACGCCGATCCCCGCCACCATCAAGTCCAAAGAGTCGCTCGAAGTGCGCGTGCGCTACATACCGACCAAGGCCGGTGTCTTCAACGTGGATGTGAACATCGCCACGTCGAATGCCGACAATGCCCTTCTCGAGCTCAAGGGCTATGGCATGGCCGAGGTCAAGAAGTAGTCTACCGAATTCGCTCGAAGACAACGAACCCACCACGTTCAGAGATCACACGCAACGTAGGCTCCGTGCGCCATCGCACGGCGTCGTTGACCTTGCAGACGAATGTCGTGGGCTTGTCCACCGGACCGTGCAAAAGCCATGGCTCCCACTCTTG
This sequence comes from Kapaibacterium sp. (SeqCode), assembly GCA_044224925.1. GTDB lineage: Bacteria > Bacteroidota > Ignavibacteria > Kapaibacteriales > Kapaibacteriaceae > Kapaibacterium. The sequence goes on along the minus strand of JBGAJM010000002.1, from coordinate 252,967 downwards.
ATGCGGGATGCCGTGTGCAGCAGCGCTGAGTGCATACGGTCGTTGTGTGTAGAACAGATGAGCATAGCTCTTCATCGTCAACGGTGCCACATACACATCCTTCCCAATGAGTGATGTGTAGTGATCGATCGCCGCACCTTGCGTGTAGCGTTCGATCTTGGGCGCGACCACCGGCAAGAAACACCAGATCATCACAGCAACAGAACCGAACAATGTGGCGATCGACGCCGTGGTGCGGTGATACCGTCGGAGGATCATCGATGCGATCAAACCGATGGGCAACACACAAGGGATCAGCACATCGATCCACGTCCACGGTACCGGCTGCTGCACGGCAGAGCGAATGAACTCATCGCGAAACGTCGGTAACGCAAGAAGGGCTTGTACGTTCATCCCTGCAAGGGGAATGGCGGCAAGGACGGACGTGATCAGTATGCACAGCACGCCAAGTCCAAGAGTGATCCATCGTGGCCATGCCACCCTTCCACCCAACCACCGATCGAGCATCACAGAAGCCAAGAACGTCAGTGGCAAATAGGTCATCGACGAGTAGTGCACGATCTTGGTCTTGACGATCGAGAACACCACGAGCACTACGCACATGAGCACGATCATCCAGATGCGGAGTTCGCGCTGTTCGGATGACTCCATCGGATCTGATGTGAGGCCGCGAAGCATGAGCAGGGAGGCAGGGTAGCATCCGATCATGACGACGAGCGGATGGTAGTACCATGGTTGCTCATGACCGGCATCGCCGGTGGTGAGCAATCGGATCTGATACTTCACGTTCTCGATGATGAACTGCGGTCCGTTCTGAAGATAGTCGACGCCATACCATAGCGCCGTGACGGCACACGTCAGCGCACCAAGCACGAGCAGCTCTCTCCACGGCAGACGCATGCGCTTGCGAAGCAATGCCCATGCGATGGTGGTGGTGAGAACGACGAGGGCCGCACCCACCGGTCCTTTCGTCATCACGGCACAGCCGCTCCAGAACCCGCTCCACACCATGGCCGAGCGCTCGCCCTGCAAGGATCGGAGCATGGCAAGAACACTGAGAAAGATGAAGAGATTGAACAGCGGATCGATGATGCCGGATCGCGCATAGAAATGCGGGAGGAGTGTGCCGGCATAGACCACCGTCCACAACAGACCGAACCGTCTGCCATGATAGCGTTTCCCGGCGGAGAACACCACAAGCAGGGTGATCGCACCGATGATGGCATTGGGGAGGCGCGCGGCGAATTCATTGATCCCGAACATCTTCATGCTCACCACCTGCATCCAGATGAACAGAGGTGGCTTCTCATAGAACGGCTCGAAGTCGATCTGCATATGCAGATAGTCGCCCGAAACGATCATCTCGCGTGCATTCTCGGCAAAGTTCACCTCGTCCCAATCGAAGAGGTGCACCGATCCCAAAAAGGGAACGAACAGAAGGAGGGCGGCAAGGAAGATGCCGAGTTGAAGACGCAGGTCGGGGAACGAAGGTCGATGCATCCTGCGAAAATAGTCCATAGATGCGGGCCTGTAACGGAACGATGAACAGGTGTATTTTGGGCACGTGGTTAAACTTGGTCCGATGGACTTCATCCTAAGGCCGCCGCAAGAGGGTTGTTCTCGCAGAACATGTTGTAGAGAGGGTAGCGTATGGCAGCGATCGATCCGTATTCAGGACCATGGACTCGAAGAGAGGCATGGCATCTCATCCGACGCACGTGCTTTGGGGCCATGCCGACTCAGATCGATGGGGTCGTGCAGAATGGACTGACGAAGACGCTCGACACGCTCTTTGCTGAGCGTGCCGCCCCGCCACCTCCCGTGAATCCCACCACCGGAACAACCTATGTGACGGGAACGCTGGACCAGGCGATCAATACCGGACAGTACAATCAGTGGACGAAGGCCTGGTGGGCCGAGCAACTGTTGCTGGACGGCATCTCGATCCGCGAAAAGCTCACGCTGTTCTGGATGAATCATTTCGCAACCGAATTCACAGTAGTGCAGCAGCCGCAGTACTCGTATGGCCTCTTGAACTATCTGCGCATGAATGGGCAGAAGAGCTTCAAGGACATGGCCAGACAGGTGACCATTGAACCTGCCATGCTGCGATACTTGAATGGCAACACGAACACGGTGGGCAATGCCAACGAGAACTATGCACGCGAACTACAAGAGCTCTTCACGATCGGCAAGGGACCCGAGATCGCCAAGGGCAACTACACCACCTACACAGAAGACGATGTACGTGCAGCTGCGAAGATCTTGACCGGCTGGGTGGACAATCGGCAGACAGGAAAGGTCACGTTCGACATTCGTCGTCACGACAAGACCGACAAGCAGTTCTCTGCCAACTATGGCAACGTTGTCATCAAAGGTCGCACCGATGCGAGTGCGGGGCTGACCGAGCTGAACGAACTACTCGACATGATCTTTGCGCAGAATGCCACGTCGCTCTTCGTCGTTCGAAAGCTCTATCGGTTCTTTGTGAACAGCGACATCACACCGGATGTGGAGACAAGCGTGATCGTGCCCCTTGCCGCCATGCTCCGTTCCAACAACTGGATGATCGGTCCGGTACTTCGCACTCTGCTCGCATCCGAACACTTCTACAGTGCCGACGTGCATGGGGCCGTGTTGAAGAGTCCAGCCGACTTCCTCATCGGTCTGCTTCGCTCTGTGAACACGTTTGCGATCCCTGCAGACCTGCCAACACGTGCAACGTTCTTCAAGTCGATCACCGACTACATGATGGCCTTGCAGATGGATATTGGGGAACCACCGAATGTGGCCGGTTGGGAAGCCTACTATCAGACGCCCGACTACTATAAGCTATGGTTGACCACTGTGACGCTTCCACTCCGCAACGGTGCAACAGATTCGTTGGTGTTGGGGCAGCGTGGCAGGCAGGGGGCGATCAATACCGTCGAACTCGTGAAGCAATTCAAGACCCCATCGGATGCACATGCACTGGTGGATGAATGTATCGACCGATTCCTCACGGTAGACCTGACGGCGGAGAAGCGACTGAGTCTGATCGAAGACGTGCTTGTGCCGGGTGGCAAGGACTATGATTGGACTGCGCTGTGGACGACGTACATGGCCACTCCAACAGACAAGACCGTGAGCGCACTGGTGAAACTGAGGCTCGACAGCTTCTTCAAGTTCTTCTTCCGCATGGCTGAATACCAACTCGTGTGATCGAAAGGCAACTCAATGAAACGCAGAGACTTCCTCCTTCGCTCGTCCGGCGCTCTTGCACTGCCTCTCGTCATCAACGGGATGCCGGTGAAGGCCTATACCGACCCAACATTGCAACAGCTCTTCGGTACCGAGTCCGACCGTGTGCTCGTGCTTGTCCAATTGGCGGGCGGGAACGACGGTATCAACACCGTGCTGCCGCTTGATGCCTACTCGGACTACATGAGTGTGCGAGCGAACATCGCCATTCCTGAAGCGAAGGCACTGAAACTCACAGATGCTACGGGTCTGCATCCGATCATGCCGGGCATGCACTCGATGTTCAAGGACGGAAAGGTGCGTGTTGTCCAAGGTGTGACGTACCCCAATCCGAACTTGTCGCACTTCCGTTCCACGGATATATGGATGACCGGAACGGACTCGAACGTCGTCAACAGTACCGGATGGCTTGGAAGGTTCCTTGAGAAGTCATGGCCGGACTATCCGACCGGATATCCGAACGCAACGATGCCCGATCCCATTGCCATTCAGATCGCACCGGTGGTCGCTCTTGCTCTCACGAACTCCCACAACACATCAATGGGCGTTGCGTTGCAGGACCCGACCACGTTCTACAACCTTGTGAACGGCACGGTGCTTGGAGATACAGATCTCCCCTCGGAGCGATACGCCAAGTTGAATGTGCAGTACGTGCGCGAGGTGCAGTCGCAATCGTTGCAATACTCGCAAGTGATCAAGACGGCGGCCGACAAGGCCAAGAACTTCGCCACGTATCCAACGGGTAACACCCTCGCTGCACAATTGCAGATCGTTGCGCGACTGATCGCAGGTGGACTCAAGACCAAGGTCTACGTTGTGCAACTCGGAGGTTTCGATACGCATAGCGCGCAAGTGGTGAGCACCGATCCCACAACAGGAAACCACGCAACGTTGCTCCAGCGCGTATCCGAGGCGCTCACAGCGTTCCAGACAGATCTCGAGGAACTCAACGTCGATGATCGTGTGGTGACGATGACGTTCAGCGAATTCGGTCGACGTGTTCAATCGAATCTCTCCGACGGAACCGACCACGGTACTGCCGCACCGATGTTCTTCGTTGGAACGCCGGTGATCAACGGAGTGCTTGGTGTAAATCCGAGCTTGACGGATCTTGATAATGGCAACCTGAAGATGCAGTACGATTTTCGACAGATCTATGCATCGGTGCTCGAACAATGGTTCGATGCCGATCCGGCTGTGCTGCGAGACGTGCTCTTCAAGGACTTCACAACAGTGCCCATCATCAAGACCAAACCAACGGGCGTACAAGAGTTGAGTGCCGACGCAGCGTATTCCTTGGGCATCGCCCATCCGAATCCGGTACGCGATGTGGCCACGATCCCGTTCACTGTTCGGGCGGCGAGTCGCGTGAAGATGCAGGTCTTCGATCAACTCGGCTTCCTCGTGACCACGCTCGTGGATGAGGAGCTTGCACCCGGAGATCATCAAGCTCGCTTCTCGGCAAGCGGTCTGCCAAGCGGTTCGTACACGGTGCAGCTTCGTGCCGGCGGTGTACAGCGCACACAGACGGTGGTCGTTAGTCGATAGCGATCGTTGACGCAGTTGTACGCGTCCATTGCTTGATCATGAACACGTTGGAGCTCATGGCATCGATCTCTGCCATGAGCTTCTCCCGTTTTGCCGTACTGGGTCGACCTCCCGTTTCCAGCATGGCCACAAGCTTTGGAACGATACGAACGAACTCCTTGAGCGTTGGCAGATAGTACGACGACAAGGTCGATGCCTTCGTCAAGAAGTGACGGAAGGCGTCGCACGCAAATCTTGCCTGTTCGTATTGACCAAGTGCAACATGACACATCACGGAATACGTGCGTATCTGAGCCTTCCAAATGTCGTCGTTCAATCCAACCTGTGCGAACGTACGAAGGGCGGATGCATGTCGGCCCGCTTGCAGATCAAGAAAGGCATCGCAGAAGAGGAGCACGTCGTCTCGAACATCAGCGGGAAGTGCCGGGCTCACTTCTGACATGAAATTGCGCACCCATGCCTCATGCCCCGTGTACCCGGCGGCACGTACGGTGAAGATGAGATCCGGATACAGAAGATTGTGTGCTCCGAGGTGTCCCAGTTCGATCTTCCGAAGCATGAGGTCGTAGATGTCGTTCCAGTACTCTACGCGTCCGTGAACATTGGCCATATCAGTACAGTAACTGCTCAAGAACAGATTGGCCATATAGCCGTCGATGTACGAAAGCTCGTGAATGCTCTCGTCGTAGATCTTCTTCAGTGCCTGATACGCAATTTCAGTCTGCGTTCGCATCATGTCGAGCACGGCAGTGTACATCATGATGGTCGGTTCGGCCTGCAGAAAGGCATGCTCTGCGATCAGCGCCCGTATCTCTCGTTCTCCATGAAAGGCGAAGCCAACATCGTTCATCGGCTTTTCATGGGCCATTGTGGTGTATTGGCGAAGCAGGCGCATCACGGCGTAGCGAAGAAACGTGTCGAGCTCATCTTGCAGAATCTGACGATCGGTACGTGGACGTACGAGCGTCAGGTACAACATCTCCTCTTCCAGCAGCCGAGAACGTGTAAGCCAATACTCCTCATCTCGCACAGGAATGGCACTCAGCTCTTTGGTTGTCTGTTCGATGTAGCGCTCAAAGAGCCCATGTGCTTTGACCATCCGAAGACCTTGGGCTTTCAGGAGCATTCCCATACTTGGGTTCTTTTCCAAGCGCTCGAACTGCAACACTTGTGTAGCGATGGCGTATAGGTCCGAGATCCGATTCCTGAATGTGAAGTATTTGAATTCCTCGTCCGGATATGCACGGGCGTGTAGTTGCTCATCGTTGATCAAGCCGGGATCTGTGTACGGATATGCAGCAGCGATCGCTACTGCAAGGGGCTCTAGTGTTCTATTCGTGGTGAAGAACGGCGATCGTACAGCATCAACGAAGCGCTTGATCTGCACTTCGGAAAAGCCTTGTAAGAGCTGGATGATCTTCGGGTTATTCATGGATCGGCTAAAAATGCAAGAATTCCTCCTTGTATTCCACATATCATTCCGCGATGTTAGACAGTGTTCAATTTGAGTGGGTGTTTCATGGGCAAGCGTTTCCTTCTGTTGTTTCTCTGGACCACCACTGCGGTGTTCGCGGGACAGCCCCGTTGGATGCGCCTTGCCACCCTTCCAACCTCCGTGACCGGACACAGTGCGGTGATGGTCCATACGGGTGATGTGGTCGTGGTCGGCGGACATACCGCGACGGGCCTCACGCAAGGACAGACAGCTGTGATCAGAGGGACGACCGGTTCGGTCGTGCCCGCACTGAACACGCTTCCAACCCCACGTACGCGATTCACCCTCGTTGAAGTTCGAGCCACAGACGGAACATCCCGATGCTATGCAATTGGCGGATATACAGGTACCGGAGGCAACTATGTCAGTAATGCCAGCGTCGACGTTCTTCGCTACGTCGCAGGACAGAACAATTGGCAATGGGAACATGTCGGAGACCTCCCCGTCGCCGTTGGAGACTGTAGAGCTGTTGCCGATGGAAGAGGTGGCATCGTTGTCACAGGAGGGATCCTTCAGCTTTCGGGTGCATTGGGCAGTGGTACGAAACAGACTGGCAGCACAAGGATCACTATTGCCACAGGTCGGATCGACCGACTCGGCGATGCCGTGACCGCACGCGCCGAACATGGCGCATATCGAACACTTGATCAGACAGGTCAGCCACTAGTGCTTATGGCAGGTGGCGAGGTGGCGGGGCCGACCACATCGACGGAACTGCTGGTGAACACTGCATGGGATGCCCGTGCGAACCCGCCACGCGTGTATCGTTCGCATGCCGTATGTGTAAGCGATCGAGCCGAGATCGCGCGTGTGTTCGGTGGACGGGATGCAGCGGGCGTGGTGTTGAGTTCGTGTGAATGGTATGATGTGAAAAGTGGATGGCGTGCCGCACCCACCATGAATGATGCACGGGCGCAACATGATGGGTCACTTGTAGCCGGACCCGTCGATACGTCAAGTGCATACGTGATCGTGGGAGGAAATGGAAAGAGCGGTGATCTTGCTTCATGTGAGATCTTCTCGCTTCCAAGTTCAACAGACCCGACCGGTACGTGGTCGCCAATGCCGTCTCTGATCGAATCCGGACGTGAGCGCCGCATCGCCATGACGTCGAGCAACGTCCCCATTGTTGCAGGCGGTAGTGGCTCAGGAACAGTGCTCAACGGCATCGAGATCTACGAACCATTGCGTGCGGCCGATGTCGAATTCAAGCAGACGGAAGTGGGAGCCGTGAGCGATAGCATGAACATCGTCATCGAGAACACGTGGTTGCTTCCGATCAGTATTCGACGCGTCAGCATCAGCGGGACCGCAGAGTTCTCTGTGGGAGTCGACACGACCGTGATCATCATTCCAGCCGGTGAACGTCGCTCGATCCGAACATGGTTCCGTCCTATCAGACCCGGGACGCGCACGGCGGATGTGGTGCTTGAATGCGGCGCATTCTCCGACACCGTGCACTTGCGCGGCGAAGGTGTTGCAAGCACATTATCTGTCCTCACGGATGCCATCACGATCGGTGATGTGGCCGTTCGCACTTCACAACGCGTCTGCACGACACTACTCAGAAACACTGGCACCGACACTGCAACGGTCGACTCGTTGATCATCGATCCGCCGTCGGCCTATCGGATCGTATCGCCGATCGGCAGATCGCGCATTGCACCAGGGGATTCGTTGGTGGTCTGTATAGAGTTTGAACCGCAGCAGCGCGGAGCAGCACCTGCCGTGCTCACGACCTTTGTTGGTGCACGTCGTCTACCCGTGGCGGTTTCCGGTCGAGGAATTCGAACCATGGTCGTAGCCACATCATCCGGCTTGTGCGACACAGTTGTTGCCGTCAAAGGATCGGTGATCCCCCTCTACATCACGGCTTCGAATCCCGCTGACCGTCCCGTCACCATCCGATCCATTCGGTTCATTGGCGGAACTGCCGGTGTTTTCAGTGCGGGTTCCGCTCCATTGCCGATAACGATCGCACCGGGTGCATCGCAACAACTGGAGATCCTCTTCACGATGCAACGCGAGGCGGTCGAACGTGTAACGGTCGATCTCGACAATGATGGTGATACGGCGGCAAGGGCGGATCTGTGCATCGTTCCTCGGTCGCGAACGGTCCGGTCGGTAACGGACTCGATCTTTGTTGGAGACCTCTGTCCGGGCGACTCGGTAGAACGAGATGTTGTCTTCGAGAACGCCAGTACCGTCGATACGATCACGATCACGAACCTTGATGTTGTGGGCGATCTCGGTTACACCATCCTTCAGAACACACAGGCAACACTACCACCTCGTGCGCAAGTGCGAGGTCGTGTGCTCTTGCGTGCCACCGGATCGGGAACGATCACGGCATCCGTTCGTGCGCTTGGTTCCTTTGGCACTGTTGATGTGCCTGTAAGTGGACGTGTTGTGGAGTATGTGCAAACGACGATGCAGAACATGCTTGCACAGGCAGGTGACGTGATCGACATTCCACTGACGATCACATCGGCGTCCTCACTTCCCGCAACGTTCACGATGGACTTCCGCTATCCGGGCCAGTTGTTGGCACCTCGATCGATCACGTCGACGACGCCGGGTATCGATGCAACGCAGACGACCATTGCAATGAATGGTTCCGGCGAGGCAGGAGTCAGTGTCTCGACAACGACGCCGATCGCATCTGCCACGTTCATGATGCGCTGCGACGTTCTGCGAGGAAATGATGTGCAGGGTGAGATGTGGTTCACACAGGGTGGTTCATCGCCTGTATGCGTTCTCTCAAGCATCGATACACTCGTCGTTCGTACAGACTGTGTGAACAGTGGCGGTCTCGTGCGCCCAACAAATACCGTTGCCATGATGGTCGCGCCTTCGCCGGCGCGTGAGACGGCGACGATCGCGATGATCGATCTTGGTAGCGCTGCGTGTTCGATGGAGGTCGTGGACATGCAAGGTGTTGTGGTCGCTCGCTATATGATCGACCAACCACACGCTACCTATGATGTACGGTCGATCGACTGCACCATGTTGTCCAATGGTCTCTATTCCATTCTTCTTCAGCGTAACGGTAGTACGCTCTCATCCCATTCGCTCATGGTGATCCGATGATACGATCCTTGCTCTTGTGCATGCTCTTGACAATTCCGTGTACCGCCCAGCTGTCGCAGTGGCAATTCGGGATCTTTGGTGCAGGCGCGCTGAACATGCATCACGGGACGATCACAACGACCGATGGGCTCATCGAATGCGGGACGTTCCAAGATGCCACCTCACCCGGATGGATGGCCGGCAATATCATTCAAGCAAATATCTCCGGTCCATGGGGTGCATCTGCACGCCTCTTCTACCACAAAGCAGACGGAACGTTCACATCGCCAAACGATGTGCAGCCATACACGGCCATGAGCGATGGGTCGCTGGTGAGGATGACGACAGAGTATGAGCTTCAAACGCAGCTCGACTACATCGACCTGGACCTTCTTGCAACCTATGCGATCTCTCCGGTCTTTTTCGTTGGGCTCGGTCCGCAATTCGGACTGAACACACGAGCGGGATTCGAACAACAAGAGACCATCCTCTCGCCATCGTCGCTGGAGTTCCGCACCGGTGGAACGACGCGTGTGATCCAGTCGAGCACCTTCCCGAACGCCACCGCATTTCGTTTCGCTGCAACGGCTGTAATGGGAGCCATTGTGCCCGTTTCAACACGACTGACCGTGCAGCCCGAGATCGGATATACCCATGCCTTTACGACCGTGGTCGATGGAAATGCGTGGAGAGTGCACGACGTGCGTGTAGGAGCAAGTCTGCTCTATTCCTTTGATGCACCGGAGTCGACACCATCGACGGTGAACGCACCGCCGCCAGTCTCGGCGCCCGCTCTGGTAGTGCTGCCGGAACCGGTGTTGAGCGTGGACCTTGAGAGTGTGGCCACTGATGGCACGATCAAACCGTATGGTGAGGTGTTAGTACAAGAGACCCGCTCACTCGACATCGTGCCGCTGCTTCCCTACGTCTTCTTTGACGTACAGTCCGCAGCGATCCCATCGCGGTATCGTGCAGCACGCAGTACAGACCCTTCCATATATGTGGACGATGTTGATGGGGATTCCACCATTGGTATCTACTACAACATCCTCAACATCGTGGGTGCACGAATGACCCGGAATGCCAATGCGAAGATCACGCTCACGGGATGTCGTGAACCAAATGACAAGGAGATCGATACAACGCTGTCGGAGCGACGTGCTCTTGCTGTGAAGAACTACCTTACGAACACATGGAGCATTGCTGCAGATCGTATCACGGTTACATCGCGAGTACTACCATCGGTGGCATCAAATGTGAACGTTGCCGACGGAAGAGCGGAGAACAGGCGTGTTGAATTGGTGGCAACACACGACGACATTCTCGCTCCCGTCCGACAGCGCTCCGTGCAACGTCAGCTCGAACCTGCAACCGTCGATCTGAAGCCATCTATCGCACATCCCGAGCGCATCGCGGCTTGGTCTGCGCACGTGCGCGACAACACTTCTGCAGCGCTGTTCGCCTCGAACGGAATAGGAGCTCCGACCGCCCGCATTGCATGGGCTCCTGCCATCACCGACATCGTACGTACACTTGGTGCGGCAAATGATGCATCACTTCGCTTTGAACTCACGGCATCAACACCCGAAGGCGGACAAGTTCGCGGAGGAGGTTCTGTACCGGTCCATCGTATCGTACGTTCAACCCGCTACAATGGCGAGGTGGTGAAGGATTCAGTGATCGAGCGCTTTGGCTTGATCTTCTTCGATTTCGATTCACCGAACGTGAATGACCGTCAACGATCGATGCTCGATCTGGTTCGGAGCAGAATTCGCACGAACTCGTCATTGCGCGTCACCGGACTCACAGATCGCATCGGATCGGCATCCTATAACACGTCGCTCTCGCAACGTCGGGCTGAGTCCGTGTTGGCATCCATCCAAGCACGCGTTGTCCCTGCACAGTCGAGTGCCATCGGTGCCGGACCTACCCTCATCCATGACAATGATCTGCCTGAAGGTCGATGCTATAACCGAACCGTTCTTCTCGAAGTAGCGACACCGGTGGAATGATGAAGAACCTCACTCTCATCTTCACGCTCGCCGTTGTGATGCTGCAGCCATGTACGTCGCAAACATCCTTGTCCATTCTTGATGCCTTGCCACCCTACAAGCTCTCTGCCTCCTTGTTGGGGAACGGACACTTTGCGATCTCGACGAAGTATCTGGGGCCATCGAAGACGCTGATCTATCAGGAAGACGGAACGGGCAAGCGACCGGTGAACTACACCAGTCATGTCCACATCAAGATCGACGATGTGGTGTTTCAGTTGCCGTTTGAAATGGACACCATCACGCAAACAACTCCTCCGCCGAATCCTCTCAAGGTGCTCAACCTGTTTCGCGATACGGTGGCGGGCAGACCGCGCATCAACGCCACACTAGAAGCGGTGATGCCGGGTACACGTGATACGATCATTACAGTGTTCACCATGGAGCCGGTGAAGAAGCCAAGCGGAGCGTTCATTCGCATGAGCACCACGATCCAGAATCGTGGTCGTGTTCCAAGGCAGGTAGGGGTGTTGCAGTTGATCGACACGAAGATCGGACAGAACGATCAAGCACCGATCGCAACGGCCTTTGGATTCAGTGCCACCGAGCAGATGTTCGACAAAGGAGTGGCGCAAGGCATCCCTGAGTTCTGGCTCGCACTCGAGGGAACGCCGATCGCACCGGGATTGGCCGCGCGTGGCAATCTTCGTGGTGATGGCGTGATCGAACCAAGCAGGGTGCTCTTCGGAAACTGGACAGACTTTACGGCACAGAACGTGGCGGGACTCTATCGCGTTGCGTGGAAAGAACGCGTCGCCACCAATCTGTCCTACACCGATAGTGCCATTCTCTTGCTTTGGGATCAGAAGGTTCTTGCACCCGGTGCGCGCGAATTGCGTTCTGCGACGGAGCTGGGTCTTGTCGACTCGCTCACCGTTGCATACGGCGGTGGTGGTGGCGGCGGGGGTGGTGGTGGCGGTGACATTGCTATTGCCGGTGGCGGCTCGTGCACGTCCATTGAGACCGTGGAAGAGATCCCCTGTGGCGATCCAATGTATAGCCCGTATGCACCCGACACCGTGCAGAGCATCTATCTGATCACGAACACGGGGAAGACGTCGACGTCGAATCTGCGCGTTGTGATGACCGGTCTGCCGGTTGGCGTTCGCGCTGTATCGTTGTCGAGTACTGTGATCCCATCAACACTTGCTGTTGGTGAGACCGGAGTCGTGGTCATTGGAGTGGCCATCGATCCGATCTTGATCGGTGCAACACGCCAGATCCCAATTGCTGTCCTTGCAAATGTTGCCGATACCCTTGTGCGTGCAGAACTGTGTGTTGACGTGCCCGGTCTACTCGGGTCGATCAACCTCGATCCTGTCGCAACGCCACCGGTATGTCCGGGAACGGCTGATACCATCGACGTTCCGGTTGAACTCGACGGCGTTCGATGCTTGCCTATCGTTGATGTTCGCGTGTTGAGCGGACCTCCCGGTGTGTTCTCGATCGTCACACCATGGCCAACGATCGTGCCTGCGAATGGAAGAGCGATCGTGCGCGTACGATATGCACCTGTTGCACAGGGCACCGATGTTGCGACGATCCGCGTTGCTGTTCGCGACAGTGAAAATGTCACGGGCCAAGGTGTACGAACCGTTGAGGTGGCCGATACGGTGACCGTCACGGGAACAGGAAAGCATGCAGAGTTCTTCTTTGCATCCACTACCGACACGCTCGATCTTGGAACGGTGTGCGTCAACGACACACTGGCCGGCCCCTGGAACATTCAAAATGTTGGTGGGTGTGCACTCACCGTCGACGGCATTACCGTTCGCGGACCTGATGCTGCGAAGTTCTCGATCGATCCCTCGAGTACCACACCGATCACTATCGCGCGTGCCGCTCGTGCGTCGGTTCCGATCGTGTTCACCTCTGCTACTCCAGGCGTGTTCACGTCGTACGTGATCGTCTCGAGCATTGCGGCACCAACGGTCGACACGCTCGTTGTGCGAGCAACAGCGCAGATACCTGCGTTCCAACCAACTGTTGGAGATATTGAGTTCGACACCACGTGTCCGTCCACACTTGCGAGCAGGGCGCTGACGATCGACAACCCCTCTGCCTGTCCGGTACAGATCGACACGATCACTTCCGACCGAGGCGAGTTCACGGTCTCACCACCGGGTCCGTTCGTGATCCCTGCCAAAAGCAGGGTGAGCATCCAAGTCCGGGCCATCAGTGCCACGAACGGCGATGTGGTTGGCACGTTGACGATCCGTTCGGCGGTGGCCGGCGACAGTACGCGTGCAATGCATATGGTCGTTGGGACGCGCACGCTTGATGCGATCCCGATCGTTGATGCAGGAGATGTTCGTGTTGGTGCGTCCGTGAACGCGACACTCCGTCTCACGAACTCGGGAACCTTGCCGATCGACGTGCGAGCAGTTCGCGTCGTCGGACTCCATGCCACCGAGTTCACGGCTACGCCGCTCACAGCACTTCCGACAATGCTTGCCCCGACACAGGGGATCGATGTTCAGATCACGGCCGCACCCACCGACATTGAACAGCGCCGTGCGGCGTTACAGATCGTCTCTTCTCCAACCTGCAGCATCACAACGCAGCCGGAACTGTGGGCGCGAGGAATACAGGCCGTGATGGACATTGTGACGGCCACGGTCGATGCGGGTGAGCAATGTATCGGAAGAGTTGTCGATACGACCATGGTCATTCGAAATCTTGGAAATACTCCGTTGAACATCGTATCGATGGAAAGCTCCAGCGGATTCGTTGCGCTTGCAGCGACAACACCACTTCGTATCGATAGCGGTGCCGTGGCGCGCGTTCCGATCCGGATCACACCACAGTCCATTGGTCCGGAGTCGGCGGTGATCTCGTTCACGCACGACGGCGTTTGGTTCGCGAGCAACGACACCACCATCAACGTCACCACGACGGCGCTGCTCTGTGTTGATGTGTCGCTCGATACCATGCAGGCCATGGTGGGTGAGCGAAGGTCGATCCCAGTTCACATCCGACCAACGCAACCGACCACGCTCACGACGTCGGACGTGACGAGGATCTTGAATGCCACGAGCGGGTCGATCCGCCTTACCATCTCGCACGATGCCTCACAGTTACGCATGACCAACACCGTGAACGATGGTGCCATGCTCCAACCGGCGACCACACAGGCGGTAGCGACCGCTTCAAGCGTTGATGTCACGGCACGTGGACCGTATCGCGATACAACCTTGTTCTGCTCGCTGGAAGCCGATGTGTTGTTCGGTCCATCCATTCGAACACCTCTTCTCCTTCGCGTGGATTCACTTGGTACACCATTCGTTCGTGTACAGAACAACGACGGTCTTCTGCTGTCGCTGTACTGTGCCTTCGATGCTCGTCAAGTGCAACAATCAACACGCCCAAGGATCTGGCAGATCGATAACGATCACGTCGGCGTTGTGATCCCGGAAGCGACCAGCATAATGGTCGATGCCTTCACGGTCGATGGACGTCGTCTACAAGTTGTCGATGCAACACCTGTTTCGTCTGGCATCCATCAGTTCCCCATTTCCCTTGACACCGAAAGTAGCGGCTTGCTCCTTCTTCGACTGCAAACAACAACGCTTGGTCACGACTCGGCGCCATTCCTCTTGATCCCTCAACGGAACTGGGAGAAGTAACAGCAACCACGCGGGCTGTTGTAACTCTGCGATCACGCCATGTGTCCTCTTGGGAAGAACCCCGGAGGATACCATGTCTGCAACCGTATCGGTCTCTCGTCTCTCCGCCGATCAGCGTCCAACCACCATAGGACTGATCACGGCCTTGGGCCTTGCCGCCCTCGTGATCCTTCTTGCCATTGCGTTCGAGCGGACCATCGTGCGGGTGCGACCGTTCGTGATCGCCGCCGTGCAGTCGAACTTCGATCTTGCGAAGGCCTATGCCGCGTCGGCAATGCAGGGAGGGCAGAAAGGCGGCGTGGCGCGAAGCACGACCGATATCACGCAAGCCACACGCATGGTGTTCACCGAGACGATCGCTCCGGTGGAGCAGGTAGGAACGGTGGACGGGAAGGGTACGGACGGACAGATCGGGATCACATCGCAAGGAACGGATGTTATAGCGCCATCCGAACGTCCGATCGAGCAACCGCAGGAGATCGTCGATGAAGAGTTCACGCCTGTTGAACGCGAGCCGTTCTATGATGTCGCTGATCTCTATCGACTCATTCGGTATCCGGAGCAGGCACGCCGATTGGGTCTCGAAGGTACAGTGGTCGTGAAGGCACTCGTAACAGCGGCGGGCACAGCGGAGCAATGCAGTGTGGTCGAAAGCGACAACATGCTCTTCAATGCTGATGCATTGTATGGAATTCAACGATTGCGATTCACGCCGGCGCGGCAGAACGACCACGCCGTTGCGTGCTGGATCTACATCCCGGTGAAGTTCACGCTACACTAGTCGCGTGTTAGGAGTGCGCCTTGCGAGGTGCACGCTTTGGATCGGCGTACTCATAGCGGGGCTCGGCTCCGAGGTCGACGGTCTCGGCCGTGATGATGCATCGACGTACGTTGCGCTCGTCGGGCAACTTGTACATGATCGGATTCATCAACTCTTCAAGCACGCCACGGAGAGCACGTGCTCCGGTGCGACGTGCCTTGGCGCGTTGCACGATGCCGAGAAGGGCGCCCGGTTCGAATTCCAACTGAATGCCTTCAAGAAGCAGAAGCTTTTGGTACTGCTTCACGAGTGCGTTCTTGGGACTGGTGAGAATGTCGAGCATCGCTTCATCACTCAACGGATTGAGTGCGGTCACCACGGGGAGTCGACCGATGAACTCAGGAATGAATCCGAATTTCATCAGATCGTCCGGCTCAACGTGCACGAGCATTGCCGATGTTTCTTCAATGGTCGCCTCGACGGGTGCTGTGAATCCCATTGTGGACGTACGCTTCCGGCGAGCGATGATCTTGTCGAGTCCGTCGAACGCACCACCGCAAATGAACAGGATGTTGCGCGTGTTCACATAGATGAGTGGTTGTTCGGGATGCTTGCGGCCTCCCTTTGGTGGAATGCCGGCAACGGTGCCCTCGAGGATCTTCAAGAGACCTTGTTGCACGCCTTCGCCAGATACATCACGTGTGATACTGGCGGAATCGCTCTTGCGCGTGATCTTGTCGATCTCATCCACATAGATGATGCCTCGTTCTGCGCGCTCAACATTGTAGTCGGCATTCTGCAGGAGGTTCACGATGATCGATTCCACATCGTCGCCCACGTAGCCCGCTTCGGTGAGCGTTGTTGCATCGGCAATGGCGAAGGGGACGTCGAGGATACGCGCAAGGGTTTGCGCGAGCAATGTCTTTCCGGTTCCGGTTGGACCAAGAAGCAGGATGTTGCTCTTCTCGATCTCGACATCGTCGAACGGACTGACCATGTCTTCGGCCTGGATGCGCTTGTAGTGGTTGTACACGGCAACCGACAAGACTTCTTTGGCCTTGTCCTGTCCGATCACATACGAGTCCAACTGCTTCTTGATCTCAGACGGCTTCGGCAGCTGCTTCATATCGGTACGAAGCGCTGCTGCCGGTTGATTCTTGCGAAGGATCTCGACGGAGTTCTGAACGCAAATGTCGCAGATGTACACGCCTTTTCCGGCGATCAAGCTGGTGACCTCGCGCGAGCTCCGTCCGCAGAACGAACAATGCAGCTCTTCGGGATGTCCCGTTTGTTCCGTCGTATTCATAAGCGTCCCTCCTTCGTGCCAAACCCCTGTTTACTTCGCGTCGACCGGCGGCTTTTCGAGGATCTTGTCGATCAGACCGTAGTTGAGTGCCTCGGTTGGCGACATGTAGTTGTCGCGATCGGCATCCTTCTTGATCGTCTCGATATCCTTGCCCGTGTGCAAGCTGATGATGTCGTACAACATGTCCCGCGTACGGATCATCTCGCGCGTATAGATCTCGATGTCAGAAGCCTGACCTTGTGTTCCACCCAACGGCTGGTGCATCATGATGCGCGAATGCGGAAGCGCAAAACGCTTGCCCTTGGCACCTGCACATAGCAACACCTGTGCCATGGATGCGGCCATGCCGACGCAGATCGTCGAAATGTCGGGCTTGACGAACTGCATCGTGTCGTAGATGGCCATACCGGCCGACACGCTGCCACCCGGCGAGTTCACATACACGTGAATGTCCTTGTTCGGATCTTCACTTTGCAGGAACAACAACTGGGCGATCGTCAGGCTCGCTACATAGTCGTCGATAGGTGTGCCAATAAAGATGATGCGTTCTTTGAGGAGTCGCGAATAGATGTCGTATGCGCGCTCACCGCGACTCGTTTGTTCAACGACCATCGGAACGAGTTGGTTGACCATGGTGCCTTCGTTCAATTCGTTAGAGAACAGATTCTTCAGAATCCACAGTGACGTCGTTGATGATGGCATAGTCTACGAGCGTGCGAACCGTTTTCTCTGCCAAGATCTGATCTTGCAGGCTGCGGTTCTGACGCATGATCATGCGCAGTTGTTCTTCGGTGACACCGTACTTCACGGCAGCATTGGCAATGTCTTCGTCCATCACTTCAAGCTGCTCTGCGCGTGCGATACGATCGCGAATGAGTTCCCAACGCGCGATGCGCTCGGCCGTTGGACGTAGTTGCGGTTCGAGATCGTGCGCCGTCATCTTCTCGATGTCCGGGACGTTCTTGTTGCGCTCCTTGAACTCATCGGCGAGTTGATGGACAACAGCATGGATGACGCTTTCCGGCACGTCGAAGGAGTGTCCTTGCACGAGTTGTTCGATCAACTGATTCTCGACGGACTCGCGAGCCGCGTCTGCGTAATAGTGCTTGAGTTGATGCTCGATATCTGCACGCAGATCTTCGGTGGTCGTGAACTTTCCGCCCGTGATCTGCTCGACGAATTCATTCGTGAACGGTGCCGGCACCACTTGCTGGATGTCGGTGACCTGCACGCGATACTGTGGCGGAATGGCGTTCTCGTCCTGCGTCTCGGCAACGTAGTTGAACGTATCGCCCACGTGCTGATGCATCAGGGAATTGCGCAGGTGCATGTCCACTTGGTCGTCATCAAGGAACACCCGTGCCTCCTTTGCCTCCTTGCCGAGGATCGGCATGGATGACTCGGGATCCAGCTCGTTCAAGCTGATCGTGGCCACGAACATGTTGTCGGTGATCTCTTCGGCCGGCTCGAACGTTGCTGCACGCAACGTGATCCGTGCGATCTCTTCGTCCACGTCCGCCTCGGTGACGGCGCGTACGGGTCTGTTCACCACGAGCTCGCGATACTGACCGAGCTCGAAGTCGGGCAGGATCTCATACTGGATCGTGAAGGTCACGGACCCTTGATCCTTCTTGACGTCTGTCAGCGATGGCTGACCGACCACATTTGCCTTCTCTTCGGCAACAAAGGAGCGGAATTCTGCATCGGCAATATCGTCGAGCGCCTCATTCTCGATGGAGCGACCGAATTGCTGCTTGATGATGGCAAGCGGTACCTTGCCCTTACGGAACCCTTTGATCTCGATGTTGGCTTGCGCGGCCGTATAGGCCTTGTCGAAGTGCGGGCGCAGGTCACTGTCTGAGAGGGTTATGCGTACCTCGCGACGGCATCCGTCCAAGGTGATCTGCGTACGTTCCACGTTCTCTCCGATTGAGCGTTCTATAATGAAACCGGCCCTTGGGGGCCGGTGTTGTGCGGAAGGAGAGACTCGAACTCTCACGGAATTACCCGCCAGATCCTAAGTCTGGTGCGTCTGCCATTTCGCCACTTCCGCGGTAACAGCCTTGCAAAATACCACAAAGCGGGGAATGACCTGCTGTTAGGCCAGTCGTGTGCCGTTGGGGAGGGGAAGGTCCGGGGTGGCAAGGACGACGGCTCCGTCGGCACGGTAAAAACCGGTGACGAGGACCTCTGACGTCCACGGACCGATCTTCTTCGGGGCGAAATTCGTGACGCAGATCACCTGCTTCCCGATAAGTCCTTCTGGTGTATAGAGATGCGTTATCTGGGCACTGCTCTGACGCACCTGGCCGTCCCCAACGTCCACCCACAGCTTATACGCCGGCTTGCGGGCCTCGGGAAACTCCTCGGCGCGGACGATGGTGCCAACGCAGAGGTGCACCGATTCGAAATCTTCCCATGTGATCATGGGGTGGAACTTCCCGAAGTTTGCTGAATGATGCAAACGGTTGTTGTGATCGGTGGCGGGGTGGCAGGGGTAGCTGCGGCGGTCCATGCGGCCCGTTCGGGCGCGCACGTGGTGCTCGTCGAGGAACGGCCCTATCTGGGAGGTCGGGCACGATCGTTCGTGGACCGGACCACCGGCGACGTGATCGACAACGGCCAGCACCTGATGATGGGCTGTTATACGGACTTTCTGGCCATGGCCAAGGAGCTCGGAGCCGACCACTACTTTATCAAGCAGCCCGCACTCCGCGTCCGCTTCGTCGATGCCGACGGATCGTCGGATCTTCTCAATGCCGGATACCTGCCAGGAAAAGCCGGGGTCGCCCTGGGTATGCTCCTCCTGCGCTCTATTCCATTGCGCGACCGCCTTGTGGCTCTCCGGTTCGCCGTGAGATTGGACCTCGGTCGCATTCGGACAACGGGAGAGACGTGTAAGGAATTACTTACGCGAGAACGACAGTCGGCGACGATGATCTCACGATTCTGGGAACCCATCGTCCTTGCCACCCTCAATGCCCGATTGGACGAGGCCGATGCCGGTCTGCTCGTCAACGTGCTGCGACTGGCCTTTTTCGGCGGGGCAGAATCGTCGAAGCTCTACTTGCCAAGTCGAGGCCTCTCGGTCTACACCGACCCGCTCCCCGCCTGGCTTGCCGCGCGTGGCGGAAGGGTGCTCCTGAGCACGTCGGTCGACCGACTCGTGTGGGACGCCGACAAGGTCACGCAGGTCGTGCTCTCGTCGGGCGAGGTGCTCGGGGTTGATCACGTCGTGTGTGCGATCCCACCACGTCCGCTCCGACGCTTGCTCGAAGCATCTCCCGGGATCGAATTCCGTCCACCCGATCTACAGTACTCACCCATCGTCAGTGTCTATCTGTGGTATGACAAGCAGTGGATGACCGACGATCTCGTGGCCATGCTGGGGACCACGGTCCAATGGGTGTTCGATCGGCGTGCGATCACCGAGGCCGATGTCGACGTGGTGCGGGCCTATCCCGGACACGTCGCGCTCACGGTCAGTGCGGGCGACCACCTCGTCGACATGTCGGCCGACGACATCGTGGCCCTCTGCGAACGTGAACTCCGCACCGCCTTCCCTGCCATGTCGGCCGCCACCCTCCTGCATTCCCGCGTGATCAAGGAACGGCAGGCCACGCTCCTGGCCACACCGGCTGCAAATGCCCTTCGTCCCTCGCACCTCAGCATCGGCAACATCACCTTCGCCGGCGACTGGACACAGACCGGTCTTCCCGCAACGTTGGAAGGAGCGGTGAGATCGGGAAAGGGATGAAATCAGAAGAGGAATACAGGATCAAGGAATCAAAAATCGCACTCCGTGTCCCACGCTAGTGTCCCACGCTAGTGTCCCACGCTAGTGTCGCACTCCGTGTCCCACTCCGTGTCGCACTCTGTGTCCCACGAAGTGCACCACTCCCCACCCCACAAGGGCGCCAATCACCATGCCTCCGAGCACATCGCTCGGGTAGTGCACACCGCAGTACACGCGTGAGAAGGCCATGATAACGGCAATGGTCCACCAGAGGGGACGGAGGGAAGGGTAGAACGCCGAGAGGATGACGGCGGCCGCAGCGTTGTTCATGGCGTGGTTCGAAGGGAACGAGCCACCGCCACTACCAACGAGTTGGATCACGTCGCCGAGGGCATCATACGGTCGGACCCGACCGATCGCTTCCTTCAAGAAATGCGCACTTGCCTGATCCAGCAGCACCACCGTACCCACGAGGGTGACGGTGCACCATCGTCCCTTGCCGCCTTGCCGCACCACTAGGTACAGACAGCCCAGGATATAGACAGGAAGCCAATAGCGCGAGTTGGTGATGAAGGGCATGATGACGTCGAACACGGGATTGGACCAGCCGTGGTTCACGGCGTAGAACAGCCAGACGTCCAGGTGGAGCAGGGCCTCGATCATGACAGGACCGTCGTGACGCCATGCACCGACAGGGTCTCGCGCACGCCCGTGTACAGCAGCAACGACAGTGCATCGCGCGACTCGGTGTTGCGCACCAGCGAGTCCACCGAGACCGACACCACATACGTCGTCGTGGCCGCATTCAAGCGATGAAGTCGCACGGAGGGTGGCGGGGTGGTCATGAAGCGCACGTCCCCTTCCACCGTAGAGGCCAGCACTGCCTGTTGCGTTGTGAGCGGTGTGAGCAGGGCGGAGATCATTGCGATCACTTCCGAGGGAAGATGTCGTGGGTCCACCTGCACGAAGACCTCGATCGTGAACGTTGCTCCATTCGACGTGAACCGGCGAACATGGCCATTCGCGAGATCGCGATTGGGAACGATCACGCACGAGGCATCGGCCAGACGGATCGTGCTATTCCGCCATCCGATATCGCACAGTTCTCCTTCGATCGTCGTGCCCATGCTGATATGGTCGCCCACGCGGATCTGCTTCCCCAAGGTGATCGATGCTCCCGCGAACACGTTGCCCAAGGTGTCCTGAAGGGACAGAGCAAACGCCGCACCTCCGATACCGAAGACCGTCAGCAGCGTGGTGATCTGGAACCCAAGCGACGACATGATCAACAGGATGGCGAGACTCAGGATGCCCAATTGCACCAATCGGCGCGTGATCGACGACGACCATGCCGCATCGTGCGTCTCCTCTGCCCGTGTGCGCATCATGCCCGTGAGCATTCGCGATACCGCAATTCCGGCCGTCAGCACGAAGACCACGAACAGCGCTGTATCGGCATACCGACGCCACAGGACCGTCTCATTCACCATTTCCAGGGCGATCGCCGTACCGGCCAGGACCGACCAGAAAACGATCATGTTCTTCACCGATGCGATCACCGTTTCGGCGTACAGGAATTCATTCCGTTTTGCAGCACGCAACAAGGAACGTATCACAACCGACCGCAAAACGATCCCAGCAAGGACAGAAGCGGCGAACAGGGCGAAGGGAAGAAGGGGGTTCATCATCGTCCACGAAGATAATCACGCCCCGCCACAACGATATTTTTCCACACGAACAATACCGCATTGAACTGAGCACACGAACACCCTAATTTGCCGCCCGCAGCAATCGAACTCAGCAGCATAAAGAGAACAAATCGCTTGGCGACATCGGCGGTGGAATGAACGTTTTGGGGTTACCTACAACGGTTCGATTGCGGCTCTCACCCCATTGTTTCGAATGATCGGAAAGAACGGCAGCGTGATGCACATCTCGCTGTATGGGATCGTTATCCGGTGTTTCGAAGAATGGTGTGAGGGAGCCGGGGGGCTTTTCCGTTTCTCGTTCACACCTACACGCCTTTGGAGGGCTGCATGAAGATTGCTCGACGGTTTACGTCGGCAGGGAAAGAGGTCTATGACCACTTTCAATACACTCGCCGTACGTCGATCTTGCGAAACCCTGATGGATCTGTTGTCTTTCAAATGGATGCCATCGAAGTTCCGGTTCAATGGTCGCAGGTCGCTACCGATATCCTTGCACAGAAGTATTTCCGCAAGGCCGGTGTTCCACAGGTCGATGAGCATGGCAAGGCCATTCTCGACGAATCGGGTCAGCCCGTTCTCGGACCGGAACGCTCCATCAAACAGGTAGTACACCGTTTGGCAGGCTGTTGGCGATGGTGGGGAGAAAAGTACGGTTACTTCACAACGGCAGAGGACGCACAAGCGTTCTACGACGAAGTGTCCTACATGCTCCTCAAGCAAATGGCCGCACCGAACTCGCCGCAATGGTTCAACACCGGACTGAACTTCGCCTACGGGATCACGGGACGTCCGCAAGGGCACTACTACGTCGACCCAGAGACCAAGAAGCTCACAAAATCCACCGATGCTTACACGCATCCGCAGCCGCATGCCTGTTTCATCCAGTCTGTCGACGACGATCTGGTGAACGAAGGCGGCATTTTCGACCTTGCCACGCGCGAGGCGCGCATCTTCAAGTTCGGATCCGGGACGGGTTCGAACTTCTCCAACCTGCGTGGTGAGAACGAGCGACTTTCGGGTGGTGGAGCATCCTCCGGCCTCATGTCGTTCCTGAAGATCTTCGATCGTGCAGCCGGCGCCATCAAGAGCGGTGGTACGACGCGTCGTGCGGCCAAGATGGTCATCGTCAACGTCGATCACCCTGACATCGAGAAGTTCATCGAGTGGAAGGCCCGCGAAGAGGAAAAGGTCGCAGCCCTCGTTGCTGGTTCGAAGATCAATGCGACGTTCTTGCAGGCCATCATGGACGAGGCCGTCAAGGGCGGCACGGACCCGAAGACCAACAAGAAGCTCGATGGACTCATCCGTCGTGGCTCCCACCGCGGTATTCCGTTGAACTACATCATGCGCACCCTCTCGCTGGTCGAGCAGGGGTATACGGCCATGAACTTCCCGACCTTCGACACCCACTACGAAGGCGAAGCCTACGTGACCGTGTCGGGTCAGAACTCCAACAACTCCGTCCGCGTCACCAACGCCTTCATGGACGCCGTGTTGCGGGACGACACGTGGGACCTTGTCTGGCGGACGGACTCCACGAAGCGCCGCACCGTGCGTGCTCGTGACCTTTGGAACAAGATCAACATCAGCTCGTGGAAGAGCGCAGACCCAGGTCTGCAGTTCGACACCACGATCAACGAATGGCACACGTGTCCGAAGGATGGCCGCATCAACGGCAGTAATCCGTGTTCGGAGTACATGTTCCTTGACGATACGGCCTGCAACCTCGCCTCCTTGAACCTTGCCCATTTCTATGACGAGGCCACGCATGAGTGGCGGATCGGCGATCTCAAGCACGCCACGCGCCTCTGGACGATGGTCCTCGAGATCTCGGTGCTGATGGCACAGTTCCCGTCAAAGGAAATGGCCAAGCTCTCGTACGACTTCCGGACGCTCGGACTTGGCTATGCCAACCTCGGCACGATCCTGATGACGGCCGGCGTTCCATACGACTCGCCCGAGGCACTCTCGGTCACGGGTGCGATCACGGCCCTGCTCACCGGCGAGTCCTATGCTGCTTCGGCAGAGATGGCCGGCGACGTAGGTCCATTCCCACGCTTTGAGCACAACCGCGAAGACATGCTTCGCGTGATCCGCAATCACCGGCATGCAGCATACGGTGCAGAGGACTCCGCCTACGAAGGGCTCACGATCCGCCCCATGGCCATTCGCGAGGACGTCTGTCCGTCCGACCTTCTCGTGGCCGCCCGCGAGTCATGGGACCGTGCCCTCGCCCTTGGTGAGAAGCACGGCTATCGTAACGCACAGGCAACGGTGATCGCCCCCACAGGCACCATCGGTCTGGTGATGGACTGCGATACCACGGGCATCGAGCCGGACTTCGCCATCGTGAAGTTCAAGAAGCTTGCCGGCGGTGGGTACTTCAAGATCGTGAACCAGAGCGTGCACAAGGCCCTGCATACGTTAGGCTATACCGAGCAACAGATCGACGAGATCGAGCGCTACTGCAAGGGTAATGGAACGCTTACGGGTTGTCCGCACATCAATAAGGCAACGCTTACAGAAAAGGGCTTCAGCGACGAGATCATCAAGAAGATCGAGGATCAGCTGGACACGGCCTTCGATGTGAAGTTCGTCTTCAATCGCTACACCTTGGGCGACGAATTCTGCCATACGCTTGGCTTCACCGAAGAGATGCTGGACGATCCGGCGTTCGACGTGCTCAAGGGACTGGGCTTCACCAAGGAACAGATCGAAGAGGCGAACGACTTCGTCTGCGGTACCATGATGATCGAGGGAGCACCGCACATCAAGGACGAACACTTGCCCGTGTTCGACTGTGCGAACAAGTGCGGACGGAAGGGACAGCGCTACATCGACTATATGGCGCACGTCCGTATGATGGCGGCGGCACAGCCCTTCATCAGCGGTGCCATCTCCAAGACCATCAACATGCCGAACGAGGCAACGGTCGAGCAGATCGGCGACGTGCACATGGCTTCCTGGCGTCTCATGCTCAAGGCCATTGCCCTGTATCGCGACGGATCCAAGCTCTCGCAACCGCTCAATTCCAGCAATGCGGACGACTACGACGAGATCGTCATGCTCGGCGACGAGGACTCGCTGGACGAGACGAAGGGCCCCAAAGAGGTCTATCAGCACATCGTCGAGCGCGTCTACCACCGTGCAGAGCGCCGCAGGCTTCCAAAGCGTCGCCACGGATTCGTGCGCGAGGCAAGCGTTGGCGGACATAAGGTCTACCTCCGGACCGGCGAATTCGAAGACGGCTCGTTGGGCGAGATCTTCATCGACATGTACAAGGAAGGCGCCTCGTTCAAGGGTCTGCTCAACTGCTTCGCCGTTCTCGCGTCGAAGGCACTTCAGTACGGCATTCCGCTTGAGGAACTCGTTGATTCCTTTACCTTTACGCGATTTGAGCCGGCCGGCTTCGTCGAAGGGCACGATGCCATCAAGAACGCCACGTCCATCCTGGACTACGTGTTCCGCACGCTTGGATACGACTATCTGGGTCGGACCGACTTCGTCCACGTCAAGGCCATCGACGAGGTGAAGGGCGGCACGGAGAACATGGCCTCCTCGATCACCGAGGCAGATACCCTCCCCTCGGATGTGATCGGACCAATGTCCATCGACCCTGAGGACTTTGAGCGACCCTTTGCCGTGAATGACGAGGGCAAGGTGGCCCCGGTCGAGAATGGCACCAAGACGTCGACCGTGTCCAAATACAAGACGGCGCGTGCCCAGGGCTTCACCGGTGAGCAGTGCACGAACTGCAGCTCCATGCGTGTGAAGCGCAACGGAAGCTGCACGGTCTGTGAGGATTGCGGAACCACCAGTGGTTGCTCGTAACCTTTTGACCTGATTCGCCATACGTACTATGGAAGTGATTGAGCGTCGCCACATTGGCGACGCTCTTTTTTTGCCCTCACAATAATTGTACACGGATTCTTTCTTTGGAAGAGACAGCCCTGAAACCTAAATTGACCCCTCTACCTGTTACACAAGGAGTTCTCATGAAGATCAACCGTTTGTTCGCAGCCGCAGTTATCTGCCTTGGCGCATCGTTCGCCGTGGCCACTGCAAGCATCAAGTGTGACGAAAAGGCAGCCAAGTCCAAGAAGGGCGCTTCCTGCTGCACATCGATGGCCAAAAAGGCCTCCACGAAGAGCGATGACCACTGCACGACCGCCAATGCAACCACCACAGCTGCGCACCAGGAGTGCACCCAAGCTGAAAAGGAAGCATGCATGACGAAGAAGGCGAAGAGCAGCTCCTGCTGCACGACCAAGGGAACAAAGGTCTCGCAGGCCGCTACAACAACGACGAATGCTGAGGCTTCGGCAACGACGACAACGAACGTTAAGTAAGCTGCGGCCATTCTTCGTTTTCTAACGATACACATCAACCTCAAGTAGGTTCGGAGGAACTATGTCAAAGGGCGGAGCAGGGAAAGTCTACTTTGTGCTCTACCTCGCAGTTATCCTCGAGCTCCTGATCATCATCGTGGAGCGCGACGAAGCTGAAGAGCACTTGATCGCAAAGCAAAAAGAGTCGATGAAGATCGTTCAGTCGATCTTGGCCCAGCTCCAAACCGGTACTGGCGTAGAAGGCTTGAGCACGCGTCCACAAGATCAGATCGTCCTCAAGGACGCTGCCTGGGCAAATCAGCCGGGCATGAATCTGATCAAGGAAGAACGTGAATACCTCGTTGAAGTTGGGGTAACGGACGTCATGAACGACCTGAGCAAGGTCCTTCAGGATGACCACCTTGACGGGAAACAGAAGGAAGAGCGTCTTCGCGACTTCGTGCTCGCCTCGAACGTGCGAGAGATCTACTATCAGATCTGGCACTCCGCCGATGACAATAAGAACATCACGGACTTCCCGACCGATGCGGAGATCGGTGATATTCTCGAAAAAGGCAATGGCATCAATGCCCAGTCGCACGGCTGGTCCCTATTGGGATATCAGCGAGCGACCTTCGACCAGGATTGGTTGAATGCAGCCCAGATCCCGCTCGAATTGACGAAGACCGTCGAATGGTTCAAGACCGCCGTACCGAAGTACAATATGGAAGCTCCGCTCGGAGACTTCAAGTCGTATTGGAATGGCATGGACGGTAAGGTCGAGTTCGAATACGATCACGACACGACGCTCGCTCCGGGAACGAACCACTATCCTGTGTCGATCAAGGTCCGCTCCTTCATGGCCCGCTTCAAACCTTCGGGTCGGACCGGTATCTATAAACTCCACTTCTTCTCGCGCACGAACAAGATCCTGGGTATTCGCCGGGATAAGAATTCGGCGAACATCGAAGCCGCTGACGAAGAAAAGGTCAACATCGGTACGGTGCAGCTCACTGTAAAAGATCTCCGCAGTGTGATCAAGGAGCTCGATCGTACGATGAACGATGGGCCAACGAAGGACCTCACCACGAAATTCCAACTGAGCCAGATGTCTGGTCGAGCATACCGGGATGCTATTGACAAGCGCGTGAATGAACTTCAAGGCGCAAGTCCGGACCTTGCACGTCAGGCCAAGCTCTATGCCTATATCAGCATGATCCTCAGTCCGAACCAATCGGGCGAACTCATGCAGAACCAGGCGTCGATGGGCTTCACGGTCCGCGTGGTCAAGCCGAACATCCCAACCGCCGAGCCGAAGATCGCCGACCTCAAGAATGTGGTTCGCGTCTTCGACAAGCTCAGCAAGCTCACGCTTCCATTCCAGGTGTCGCCAGCGAACGGATCGACAGAGATCACGAAGAAACCGGGTTCCGCCAGTGTGACGGGCTCGAATGCAACGGCATCGACAGCCGATGGTACGGCCAAGTTCGTGACGCGCAATCTCGAGATCCCGATCTCGGGCAACCTTGCACCACGTGACGAACCATATGTCTTCGAGCTCCTGCAGAAGGCCAACAGCAAGACATCGGAAGCGGTGCAGTGCTCGGTCTATGTGTACGCATCCAAGATCACGAACTTCGACGAAGTGAAGGGCGCACTTGAAGCTTCATGGGGCGACGCTATCGAAGTGGTGGCACAGACACCGTCGGGAAGCACGATCAAGCCCGACGAGTTCATCATGCAATTCAACCTTGGCGGATCCTCGCAGTCGCAACCGATCCGCAAACTGTCGGTTGGTTCGAGCGACAATGTGGTTGTGCCGGCCGGATCTGACAAGATCGGTCTCTCCATCGCTTGGAAGGATCCACAGTCGGGCGAAGTGGTCGAACTCTTCAATGAGTCTGGCGAAGTGGGACTGAAGAAGCCGCAGGTGCTCACGCAGGACCTGAAGGTCGATCCGATCATGAACAACAACGATCCTGAATTCAGGATCCGTGGTATCGTGGTCCGTCCACCGCAGATCTCGGCAGAGGACAAGGCCGACATTGGAGATGTCGATGCACAGGTGACGTCGTCAACCGTGCGAGATCTCAAGACGAATCAGGTCTACAAGGTCGTTGTGGTTGGAAAGCCCAAGAAGATCAGTGGACAAGAGTACGAAGTGACCTTGAAGCTTACCGGTGGAAAGATCCCACTGAATAAGGGGATGGTGAAGGGTAATGTAAGCATCTCGATCTCGGCCACGGCGAAGTCGCAAGGCGCTACGTCGAAGCCGCGTCAAAAGGTCGTACCGATCTCCGTATCGAACTAAAAGGACGAGGAATGGGAACAACAATGAAGTTTGTGAGAACATCGGTGTGTGCGGTCATCCTTGCTGCCGTTTCTGTTGGCGTCGTACCGGCGCAGCAGAACACGCAGGTCAAGAGTCTGCTCCAGAAGTTCCGCAATTGGCGATACGGAATGGTCTCTGTGTACAAGGTCTCCGAGGACGATGGAAGCATTCAGAAACTGAACATGCTTCTTGGACCCAAGGAGCCCGCCCTACCGGATGAGGCCAAGGTCTGTAAGTTCCGCGACGAGCTCGAAGGCTACGTGCTGTCGGGCGGAGAAGGCGTGGATGAAAAGGAATATCAGAAGTGGATCAAGTCGCAAGGCTGTAAGGCCTACGAAAAGTACTACTCGCAGAAGGTGGCATGGGAAAAGGCGCAGTTCAAGAAGGCCTTCATCGTCACCACTCGACGTGTACCAGGTGAGCCGTTCAAGGTGATCGGACTCATGACGCAGAAGACCACTGAAAGCTACTATGGTCTGAAGCAGGATCTCGATCCTCCGAGCGACACATACATCGAGAATGAACTGCGTGCCACATCGGCGCCGGAAGGTTCGCCAGCCGCAACGCTGTATGAATTCCTCGAAAACCAGATCATTCAAGGGAATTGCGAGAACGTCACACCGGAAGCACAAGGCATCGGTGAAGAAGGCGTACGGTTTGCAAAGCAAGCCTATGGTATCACCAAGGGGATCTCGGAAGACAACGTCCAAGACTACATTCGCATCAGCGAAGGTCTTCCGATGGACTATATCTATGACAACGAGATCGTTGCCAGCATCGTTGACGGGATCACCTACCGTCACTACGAGCGCAAGAAGAATGCCGATGGCGAAGTGGATACAGCCGAAGCAACGAACGACAATCTGCCGAAGTACGGTGCGGAACTGAAGTACGGTCTCGAAGAGATCAACTACCCTTCCGTGTTCACAAGCCGCATGTCGCTGAACGCCATCTGGGGCGCATCCCGTCTCGGCGTTGTGTTGCCTACGGATGGTTGGGCCTCGATCTCCGATCAGTTCGGCGCGAAGCGCACGATGACGTATGCAGGCATGGGTCTGAATGGCGCCTTTGACTTCCCGGTCCGCGTGATCTCGGAGTCGGGTGTCTTCAACATCGCAGCAAGCTATGTGTTCGATGATGCGAAGAAGACCGACCACCAGGTGTACGACGCCGCAACGAATCGTGGCCAAGATTACTTGGTCCGCTATACGGCCTCGCTGCAGTACTCGTTCGCCGTTCGTATTGATAACGACTTCATGTTCCGCCTCCGCCTCGGTGGCGCGGTCTACGGAATGGAAACGTGGACGAACGTTGCTTCGACGAATCCGACCGATACGACGCGACCATTCTCCAAGGTGGCCAGCGAGACGATCGGAAGTATCTCGGGTCGCGTTGACTTTATGACAACGAGCTGGTCGACGCCAGTTGGTTTCTCTCTCTCGTACTTTGACGAAACGATCCTTGGCACACCGTGGCTGCAGGTTCCGATCGTGGATCAGTTTGCCATTCGATTCGATGCGAAGATCTTTGCCCCGATCTTCCGCGATCCACGTCCGTGGGAACGCAGTTCCCTTGTCATTCCTGCTGTCCGTCTGATCTATAACTTCTGATGATCGTGAACATGATGAAGAATCGCTACAACGTCATACTTGCTCTGTTCGCATTTGCTCTTGTTGGCAATGTTGCTTCCAATGCGCAAACGTCGCAGGACACGATCATCCGTGCTCTTAAGACGATCGATCCCGAGATCTTGCAGTACTTCCCACGCTGGCGTATCTGCGAGCCAGATCTGCAAGTGCAGATCAAGCAGAACTTCGCCTTGATGGGATACAATGCGGCAGACCTCGACGCACAGAACATCATCGTCACGTGCGCTCCGCTCAAGGAAGGCACGGGCGAACCGGAGTACGACCTCATTCTCGTTGAATGCGGATCGGAACGCATGGTGGCCGCCGAGATCGCTTCGTACATGAAGAAACTGTCGTTCCGGATCTCCGATCCGAAGCGTCCCTATTGCTACGTCGACATTCCCCCGGCAGCACCACCCACTGCCCAGCAAGCTGCGACGATCATCAATTACATGGAGCCGACGAACGTACAACATGCGTTCACTCTGTCGCTCTTTGAACAAGCATTGAAGATCGGCAATTCGGGCTTCTGGTTGAAGTCGAGCATCGGTACCGACCAAGTTGGCTATCAGTACTGGTCGAGCGGCGAAGGTCGCGTCTATCTCCAACGTCCGCTCTACATGAACGACGATCAGGAGACCAAGCGCGCTATTCCGTACCTGATGAACATTCGTCTTGGTGCCGGCTATCGCGTCACCGGTGGCCTCGATAGCGGAAAGAAACTGCTGGAGTTCATTCCCGGTCGTAAACTCAATGCCGGTGCCGGTGGAAAGCTCGTTGGAGGCCTGGACTTCCACATGCCGTTCAAGCCTCAGTTCGGTGTAGGTGTGAACCTTGAATTGCCGCTGTCCGGCATCTCCGCTGACCGTGCCATCGATCCAACGACGTACTATCTGAACGATATCGGCACGCGCCGCATCACCGCTCCGAGCTATGCCGTCGATCCATATGCAACAGCATACCTGCTGCGTGGAACCGGTCAAGTGACGTTGTTCTACAACTGGTGGGTCGACCCATCACGTCCTGAGAACTTCTTCCGCTTCGACGTTGGTATGTCCTATGCCGAAGTACGCGAGACAGGCGTGTTCAAGGATACGACCGTTGGCTACACCTATCTGGCAAATGCCGGAGTGAACGGCCTCCAGACCTACAAGAATAACGAGGTCGGAGATTGGATCTACGCCAAGGCAGAGTATCGCAATCAGGCAGCATTCCCGTTTGGCGTAAGCTTGCAGTATTCGAACCAGATCCTTCTTGGTCGGGTCTACATTCCGGTGCTTGGAGACTGGCTGTATATCGAAGGTCGCTACTCTACGCCACTGCGCGGAGTGCGTCCGTACGAAATACCGAACTTCTTCATGATCTCTCCGGTACTTCGACTCAACTTCTAACGCGATCATGATGATATCGAAAGCCCCTTCGAAGATGTCTTCAAGGGGCTTTTTTCTATGAACTCAAGGATGATGCTCACGTTCCGACCCCGCCACCTTGCAACCCTCGCAGGCCTTCTTCTCCTGATGGTGGGGCATGTGCATGCACAGGTGACCGATTCGCTGGAGAAGGCGCGGAAGGCGGCAGAGGATGCCAAGATCAAGTCGTCGGCCCTTGGCGTGAACATGATCATCCAGAACGTTGATATCACGTCGTTCCCGAAGATCAAGCTGATCGTGGAAGTGGTGACCGATAGTACGACGAACATGCTGGACACGATCGATCCGAAGCTGCTGACCGTGGTCGAGAACGGTGTTCCAAAGCCGGTGATGTCGGTCGAGAAGATCAAGATCGAAGATCGCATTCCGGTCGACTTCATCTTCCTGATCGATGTCACGGGAACGATGCAGTCCTACATCAACGGAGTGAAGAACAACGTCGAGAACTTCGTGTCGGCCCTGCGCAACCGAGGCATTGAGTATCGCATCGGACTCGTATTGTTCTCCGATGTGATCGAGAAGACCTATCAGCCAACGTCCAACGTGAAGGAATTCCTTGGATGGTTGAGCAAGGTCTATGCAAGCGGCGGATTCGATGAGAAGGAGAATGCTCTTGAGTCCATTCGCGAAGCATGCAGGATGGAGTTCACACCGGCTGCGAACAAGGTGGCCGTGCTGATCACGGACGCGCCCTATCACCAGTTCGGTGAAAAGGGAAATGGTCGTACCTACATGACCACCGAGAGCACAATCTCGATGCTGAAGGAGAACGGCATTCGGTTGTTCGCCATCGCTCCGCCGCAGATCCCCGAGTATCACACGATCGCCGATGCAACACGTGGTGCCGTGTTCAACATCAAGGAATCGTTCGCGAACATCCTCGACAACTACTCCACGCAGCTCACCAATCTCTATGCGGTGACGTATCGCACGGATTCAAAGGTGCTGCGCGATTCGATCAATGTGGCCATCCTCGATGAGCAAAAGCGTGAGCTTGTGCGACAGATCATTCCCATCGTCGAGATCGGCCGGAAGTTCATCATCGAGAACCTGCTCTTTGCAACGGCCAGTGCTGTGTTGCCCGACTCGGTCACAGAACTTGACGTGTTGATCGACTTCATGAAGTCGAGGCCGGCAGTGGTGGTGAGGGTGGAAGGGCATACCGACTCGAAAGGTCAGCCCGCATCGAACAAAGCACTGTCACTGATGCGCGCCGAAGCGGTCAAGGCTTATCTCGTGCAACGCGGGATCGATCCCAAGCGTGTGCAAACGCTGGGACATGGGGCGGCACGACCGATCGGGGACAATGCAACGGACTTTGGACGACGGTTGAATCGACGCACAGAGATCGTCATCATCGCCAAGTGACGCTTAGCGCACGTCCACCTGATAGCCGTTGTTCTGGAAGTACGAAATGTAGTCGCGGTGCACCGGAGCATCCTTCGGGCGCAGATAGAACACCACACGAACAGGCGCGATGGACTTTTGTCGGATCTCGAGAGCACCTGCGCTCTGCGATGTGCGCTTCCGAATGTCGTTGAAATCCCCATCTCGCAGATCGCCCATCACATAAAGCGTGGCCGGCGTATGATCGTCCATCAGCACGCCGAGCACTTGCGAGAAGAGCAGTGACTGCTTGCCAACGGGAAGGTGGGACGTCGACTGCATGGACTCCACCACGAGCTCGCGGTACTCGCGCAACGAAGCGCATTTCTTTCCATACGACGTAGATCCGACGACCATGTCGGTGTTCGCAGAATCGATCATCACATCGGCTGCGATGTCGGCCATGATGCCGTCGATCTCATTCGGAGGCATCGGACTGAGAACGGCCGTGAACACGGCTCGCACGGCAGGCGTAGCGCGCTTCTTCACGATCTCTGTGCGCTTCGGTACCTGACGGTACTTCAGGGCCAACACAACGCCGACAATGCCAAGAATGGCGAAGGCGGCGTAGATGATCTTCCAGTTGCTCTTCCTCGATGGAGGGAGCATGGAGGGTTCGGTATCGGTGTCGATCATTATTCTTCCGTGCTGTAGGTAGATGCAGAAGCATCGACCGGTACGGGATAGTTCCCGGTGAAGCAGGCAGTGCAGTAGCCGATGCCATGTCCTTGCGGAACGGCATCCATCATTCCCTCTACCGAGAGGTAGTGGAGCGTGTCGGCACCAAGCGCCTCTGCGATCTGTTGCTCGGAGTCGTAGTGATTGGCGATCAGTTCATGTCGACTTGGGAAGTCCATCCCATACACACACGGATGCTTGACGGCCGGCGACGTGATACGCAGGTGCACTTCCTTGGGCTTTGCCTCGCGGATGAGGTTGACGAGGGCTTTCGACGTTGTGCCGCGGACGATCGAATCGTCGATCACGACCACGCGATTACCTTCGAGCACACCACGCACCACGTTGAACTTCGTCTTCACCTTGAAGTCGCGATTGTTCTGTCCGGGCGCAATGAACGTGCGACCAACGTAGTGACTTCGGATCAAGCCGATCTCGTAGCGCGTCGGATACTTCTTCTCATTCACACGCGCATATCCAAGCGTTGCCGTGTTGCCGCTATCGGGCACGGCGATCACGATCACCTTCTCTTCGTCGTTCTCGGACGGTACCGGACTTTCCTCGGCAAGGTTCTTTCCGAGTTTGCGACGCACTCGGTCGACCGGCGTACCAAAGATCTTACTGTCCGGCCGCGAGAAGTAGATGTATTCGAAGATGCAATGCTTCGACGTGTCCATTGACTCGTCGATGTAATGCGAGGTGAACTCGCCGGTGTCGATCGTGTGCTGGTCGATGACGAGGATCTCATTGTGCTCCACTTCGCGCACGTATTCGGCGCTCAGGATGTCGAGCGCACACGACTCCGACGTGACGATGTAGGCGTAGCCGTCGGCATGCTTGAGACGACCGATGCACAGCGGACGGAATCCATGCGGATCCCTCGCAGCATACAGTGCATTCTCTCCCATCATCACAAGCGAGTATGCTCCGTGCGCCGTTTGCACAGCATCGCGGATCTGTTCGATCTGCGTTTGCTTCTTGCTGCGTGCGATCAGATGGAGGAAGACCTCGCTATCCGTTGTGGATTGAAAGATCGCGCCATCGTTCTTCAGCTCTTCGCGAAGGGTACGGGTGTTCGTCAGATTGCCGTTATGGGCGAGTGCGAACAGTCCGTTGCGATAGTTGAAGTGGAAGGGTTGAATGTTGGCAAGGGAGTTACTGCCGGTGGTCGAGTAGCGGTTGTGTCCGATGGCGGATCGACCGTGGATGGTCGACTCGAAGAGCTTGTGATCACTGAACACGTCGAGGACGAGACCTTCGCCCTTATGCACACCGAACCGCGGTCTCTTCTTGATCGGATCTTCATAGATCGTGACGATACCGGATGCCTCTTGTCCGCGATGCTGAAGTGCATGCAGAGCATAGTAGGAGAGGACGGCGGCTTGTGGATGATTGAAGACGCCTACGATACCGCACATGTTAGTCGCTCTCGTTCATGTTGTGAAAAACGTTCTGGACGTCGTCGTCCTCTTCGATGCGCTCGATGAGTTTGATCACATCTTCCGCTTGCTCATCGGAGAGTGTCACGGTGGTGTTCGGTATGCGACGGAGTTCTGCGGACTCCACGGTGATGCCTGCCTCTTCGAGGGCCTTCTGCATCGTAATGAAGTCGTGGAACGACGTCGTCACCGTGAGTTCGCCATCGTTGTTCTGAATGTCGTCTGCACCGTTGTCGATCAGCGTGAGCTCGAGCGAATCGAGATCGACACCGCTGGTCGGAATGGTGAACACGCCCTTACGATCGAAGATGAACTCAAGCGATCCCGACGTGCCGAGCGAGCCACCCATCTTATTGAAGTACGAGCGGATGTTGGCCACGGTGCGCGTGGGGTTGTCCGTTGCCGTTTCGATGTAGACCGCCACACCATGCGGTGCATAGCCTTCGTAGCTCGACTCGGCCAGCTCCTGCGCGTCCTTGCTCGACGCACGCTTGATGGCGTTCTCGACGTTGTCCTTTGGCATGTTGGCCACCTTCGCCATCTGAATGGCGGAACGGAGGCGAGGATTGGTGTCGGGATCCGGTCCACCAAGCTTCACGGAGATGGCGATCTCCTTGCCCAAACGCGTGAACGTTTTCGACATGTTCGCCCAGCGTTTCTCTTTGCGGGCGCGACGGAATTCAAATGCTCTACCCATAGGTTCGGTGTTGTATCAGAGTGGTTTTTGGAAGATGCGATAGGTGCGATAGCGTTCGCCATGCATGGTGTCGGTAAGGGCGCGGTTCATCATCACATTGTCTTCGAGGATCCACGATGCCTCGCCCTTCATGATGCCGTTCTGCGCAGCGCGGTCGCCGATCTCCTGATACATCAGTGCATCGATGCCCTTGCCACGGAATTCCGGCAATACGCCAAGCACGATGATGCGAACGAGATCGATGTGTTTCTTCTTGGAGAGAAGGTGGTAGACGCCGCCGAGGAGGCCGCCCTTCTTGTTGTGCTTGAGCGACTGATTGATATCCGGAAGTGCAAGACAGAACCCTGCCACCTTGCCATTCACCTCGGCAAGAAATGCATACTGCGGATCGGCGATCTGCTTGAGGTCTGCTGCAAGGAAGTCGAACTCCGCATGCGTCATCTTGACAAAGCCCCAGTTCTTTTCCCATGCTGCGTTGTACACTTCGCGCAGTGCGTCGACATCCTTGCGGAACTGCTCTTTGTTCTTGAGGTTGATGTTGCGGAAGGTGAGGTTGTAGCGCTTGATCACCACGTCGCGCAGTCGCTGCACCTTCGCATCGAGATACGTCTCGTTCTTCAGCAGATAGGCGTACAGATCCTTTTCCTTCTTGTAGCCAACACCTTCGATGAGCTGTTGGTAGTATGGCGGATTGTACGTCATGAGGAGCACGGGTGGACCGTCGAACCCATGAATGAGCAGTCCGGCCTCGTCGTTCAATGACGGATTCACAGGTCCGCGTACATGCGTCATCCCACGATCGCGCAACCACTGCTCGGCTGCGGTGAACAACGCCGTGGCAACGCCTTGGTCCTGGATGCATTCGAAGAATCCGAAGAAGCCGACCTTGTCGCCATACGTGGTGTTGTGATTGCTGTTCGTGATCGCCGCGATCCGTCCCACGACCTTGCCATCCTTCTCGGCAAGGAACATCTGCAGCTTGCCGTGTTTGTAGAAGGGGTTCTTGTTCTGGTTGAGGAGCTTCTTCCGATCCATGATCATGGGTGGGACCCAGTGGGGATCGTCCTTGTAGAAGAGCCATTGTGCCTTGATAAAAGGCAGCGTATCGTCGTTGTCGAGGGCTCGGATCTGCAGGCTCATCGGTACTCCGAAGTGGGATGAACACAAAAATACCAAAACGGCGGCTGGCAGACGGCAGTTGTGCGCTCAGATACTATATTCACGAACACACACACGGGGAGAGATCGTATGACGCATGGGCGTACACGAGGGGCAGGGCTCTTGGCCGCTATCGCACTATGTCTGGCGGGCGGCGGAGGGGCAAAAGGCGGCGAGGTGGCCGACAAGTATCGCCAGATCGCCATGAAGGTGGCCGCGGCCGCACAGGCCGATAGTACCATCTATCGCACATTGGGGGAATTCTGTGACGCGTATCCGAAGCGCTTGAGCGGTTCGGCCAATCTGGAGCGAGGGATCGACTGGCTCGTGGCCCGCATGAAGGCGGAAGGGTGGAACGTTCGCACCCAACACGTCATGGTGCCGCACTGGATGCGCGGGAATGAATCGGCCCGCATGACATCGCCGATCGAGCGCACGTTGCCGATGTGCGCGCTTGGTGGGTCCATTGCATGCGACCGACTTCGGGGAGAGGTCTTCGTGGTCTCGAGCTATGACGACCTGACCAAGAACGCTGCCAAGGTGCGCGGCAAGATCGTGTTGTTCAACGTTCCGTTCACGCACTACGGAGAAACGGTCTCGTATCGTGTTGGCGGCGCTGTTGCGGCGGCACGACACGGTGCCATCGGAAGTCTGGTGCGAAGTGTGGGTCCATTCGGGATCCAGACACCGCATACCGGCGGGATGAGCTACAACGACTCGGTCACGAAGATCCCGCATGCGGCCATCACCATGGAAGATGCCATGATGATGCAACGGATGCAGGATCGCGGACAGAAGATCGAAGTGGAGATCACGCTGGGTGGACATTGGATGGCGGACGCGCCCTCGCGGAACATCATCATCGACATCCCCGGCACAGAACTCCCGAACGAAGTGGTCTGCATGGGCGGTCACATCGATTCCTGGGACCTGGGCACCGGCGCTATGGATGATGCCGGTGGATGCTTTGCGGCTTGGCACGGCTTGAACACGATTCGAAAGCTAGGACTCAAGCCGCGCCGCACCTTGCGCGTGGTGTTCTGGACGAATGAGGAGAACGGCCTGCGCGGCGGCAAGGCCTACGAAGAACAAACGCGCAATGAGAAGCATGTGCTCGGCATTGAATCCGACGAAGGCACGTTCGCCCCGCTTGGTTTCACCACTTCGTCGGGCGGCGACACGCTCTTTGCCTTCCAGGATGCATGTACGCTCCTGGAGCCGCTGGGCGTTACCTATGTGCGCAATGGACATACCGGGGCTGACACCGGACCGCTCGAGGACAAGGGCGTTCCCGTTCTCTCGCTGAATGTCGAAGACTCGAAGTACTTCTGGTATCACCACACCGAAGGTGATACCATCGACAAACTCCGTCCCGATGAGCTGAACAAATGCGCCGCCGCTCTTGCCATCATGGGCTTTGTCTTCGCAGATAAGTAAGTGATCACTTACCTTCCAACGTGACGGGGAGGACGAGTTCCTTCCCGTCACGGAGGACGACGACGTTGATCTTGTCGCCCGGCTTGTGCTCGCCCATGGCCGACGTTAGATCGTAGATGTTCTTGATGGTCGTGGCTCCGAACTTGGTCACGATGTCGTCGCCCTTCAGTCCGGCCTTCTCAGCAGGTCCGCCCGCTTTCACGCCAGTGATCCGCAGTCCTTGCGGATCGTCACCATAGTCGGGGATCACGCCAAATGTCACACGGAATCCCGTCGACGCGCTCTTTTGCGCGGTCTGCACGGGCATGGTGAACACCGGCCTGTCCGCCGCATCGGCGATTTCACGCACCGTCCGCTCCACCATGGTGAGCACCATGGCCTCGCCATCGTAGTTGATCTTGTCGTACGTGTCGGTGGGACGGTGATAGTCGCTATGCAGGTTCGTAAAGAAGAACAGCACCGGGATGTTCTTGGCCGTGAAGGAGGAATGGTCGGACGGACCGAAGCCATCGGCCGTTGTCGTCATCACGAATGGCAGGTCGCCCTTGGCGCGCTCCAGCAGGGCCGGCCAGCCCGGCGAAGTGCCCACGCCCTGCACGTTCAGCTTATTGTCCTTGAGTCTGCCGATCATGTCCATGTTCACCATGGTCACGATGTTCGCCAAGGGAATGGGCGAGTTGTTGGTGAAGTGCTTCGAACCCAGCAGGCCCTTCTCTTCGCCGCTGAAGCACATGAAGACGATCGTCCGCTTTCCCGGTGCGGCTGCGAACCGGCGGGCAAGCTCCATCACGCCGGCCGTTCCCGAAGCATTATCATCAGCCCCGGGATGGATGATGGGTTCGCGCGATGTGTGCAAGGAGTTCTCGTCGCCCATGCCCAGGTGGTCGAAGTGCGCACCCACGACCACATACTCATCGGGTCGCTCCGTGCCACGCACCATACCGAGCACATTGTGCGTTGTGCTCTCTGTGTATTCAAGCGATGTGGTGATGGATCCGGTGGTGTTCGTCAGTGCATACGAATGCGGTCGCTTGTCCTTCTCAATGGCCGTCTCCGCTTGGAACATGGGCATGTCCTTGGACGGGAAGATGCGAGCACAGGGAGTACGGCGCACCTGAAGGGCCACGATACCGGAGTTCTTGCCCATGCGATCGAGACCAAAGGGCGAGAGCACGTCGGCGGAATCGCCCTTCTCGTTCACAAAGACGATGGCCGCAGCGCCCTTGTCACGCGCCGTGGTGGCCTTTGCACGCAGCGATGCCAATGCCTTGAACCCTTCCTCCTTCTCAGCCCACTTCGGAATGCCGCGCAGGACGATCACGATCTTGTCCTTGACGTCGATGCCGGCATAGTCGTCGTAGTTCTTGTCTGGTGCCGAGAGACCGAAGCCGCAGAACACCATGGCGCCCTTCACCGTGCGCGACTCGCTGAATCCATAGGGCTGATAATCGGCGCCCATCTTCCAGCCGATCTTCGTGGGGCGTGTCTGGTCCAGCGGCACACCGGGGCGTTCCACAAGAACGTCGAACATCACACTGTTGTGCGCGCCGAGCTTGACGCCGGTGGTCAGCGTGAAGGCTTGCTGGAACTGACCTTGATTGGCGGGAAGAAGTCCGGCCGCCTTGAATTGCTTCTCGATATAGTCGGCAGCGAGCTTGTTGCCCTCGGTGCCGGGACCTCTGCCCGCCAGCTCCGGCGAGGCCAGATATCGAACGTGTTCAAGAACACGTTGCGCTTCGGGGGTCGTTGCGGTTTGCGCGCCAAGTTGCAGGAGGGCGGCAAGGACGAGGCCAAGGCCAAGGAGGGTACGTTTCATGTGGTAAATTACGGACCATGCGATCAAAGATCACGTCCTTAGCTTCTGATACTCTTGTCTACGGCGTGAGCACGGTTCTGGGGAGATTCCTCACGTTCCTCCTCACACCGCTCTACACGAACTACCTCTCTGCCGGAGAGATCGGAGACGTGTCGGCCATCTATGCCATGATCGCCTTCGTGAACATCCTGTATTCGCTTGGCATGGAGCCGGCCTACATGCGGTTCTATGAGCGCGACAACGACGAGCGGAACAGGTCGGTGTTCAGCGTTGCCTTCTGGGCCGTCACCGTCATTGGGATCGTCGTGACGGTTGCTACGGTCCTGCTGGCCGCGCCGATCGCCACGTCGTCGTTCCTGAAACTTGAAGGCGACGGTGCATCGCTCGTCCGCCTTGCCGCCCTCATTCCATTGTTCGATGCCTTGGTGCTGATCCCGTTCGCGCGACTGCGTATGCAACAACGTCCGCGTGTCTTCGCCCTCATGCGATTGCTCGCCATCGTGGTGAACGTAACGTTGAACATCCTGTTCGTGGTGGTGTGGCAGATGCGCATCGAGGGCGTGATCTATGCCGGCATCATTTCCAGTGCAGTATCCTTTGTTGTCTTCGTGCCCTCGGTGGTCACGTCGCTTCGCCGTGCTTTCGACCGTGCATTGTACCGCGAGATGGTCCGCTTCGGACTGCCGACCGTGCCGTCGAGTTTTTCGTCGATCATGGTGCAAGTGGCCGACCGACCGATCATGCTCATGCTGTCCAGCAATGCCGCCGTGGGAATGTATCAAACGAACTTCCGTCTTGCCATTCCGATGATGATGTTCATCACGGTGTTCGAGTATGCATGGAAGCCGTTCTACTTGCATCATCGCGACGACGCAGATGCGAAGGCAACGTTCGCGCGCGTGTTCACGTTGTTCACGGCGGTCTGCGGTGCGGTGTTCCTGATCACATCGCTTGCCATGCCGTTGCTGGTGCAGTTGCCGTTCATTGGTGGACGGTTCATCAATCCGCTGTACTGGTCCGGACTCCACATCGTGCCGATCATTCTCCTTGCCTATGTCTTCAATGGCTTCATGATCAACTTTGCCGTTGGTCCGCACATCACGAAGCGTACGGCCACATTGCCCATTGCCACCGGTGTTGCCGGCATCGTGAACGTGGTGGCCACGTTCATCGGCTTCCCGTTGCTGGGCATCGATGGTGCGGCATGGGCAAAGGTGATCGCCTATGTGGCAGGTGCTGCTGTGCTCTATGTGGTGGTGCAGCGGATCTATCCGATGCAGTACGATTGGAAGCGCGTATCGCTCACGATGCTTGCGGCGGCCACCGTCTACGGAGCCACGATCATCGCACCGGCCGGGAGCATGCTGCGCGTGATCGCGAGCATTGCCGCCCTTCCCCTGTACATTCTCCTGTTGGTACCCATCGGTGTGATCGGTCCACAAACATTGCGAACACTTCGAGGCCTCGTACAACGATGAAGCAGAATACCGTTGGATCGCTGATCGCACTTTGCGTGCTCACATCGTGCTCTACGCAGCGCGGAGGGACGGATGAAGCGATGATCATGCCGCAGAAGCGCGCAGAATGGGAACGCATACGGCATGCCGATCCGGCCACCGGACAGATCCCGGAGAACATGCGCGTGCGCGAGTTGGCCTTTGCGCAAACACTACCGGGCTCTCCTGCAGAGATCGAACGCAATGGTGAACGCGAGCAAACGGATGTATGGTCAAGCAGAGGTCCGTGGAACATCGGCGGACGTACGCGCGCCTTTGCCATCGATGCATCGGATGAACGGGTGCTGTTGGCAGGAGGTGTGAGTGCAGGGATGTGGAGGAGCGAGGATGCAGGGGCCACGTGGACGCGGACGACGCGACCGGACCAATTGCACTCCGTTGCCAGCATTGCACAGGACACACGCGCGGGAAAGACGCAGACGTGGTACTACAGCACCGGAGAGATCTGGGGCAACTCCGCACAGATCAGTGGGAATGGCATCTTCAAGAGCGTCGATGGTGGCCGAACGTGGAATGTACTGCCATCGACGGTCGAGTCTAAGATCTACGTGCAAGGTCCATTCGGATTCACGTGGCGCATCGCCACACACCCAACGTCGACCACTGACGATATCTACGTGGCAACGGCGCGTGCCGGAATCTATCGCTCGACGAATGGCGGCACCACATGGAAGCAAGTGCTTGCAAGCTCGAGTCTGTTTTCCGACGTGGTCATCACCAAGAGCGGCGTGCTGTATGCATCGTTGAGCAGCTCTACCGGCATCACCGGTGAAGTGGCTCCGGGAGCGGGCATCTATCGATCGTTGGATGGAGCCACGTGGACGAAGATCTCACCGCCTGATATGCCGGCATCGATCAATCGCATCGTGCTCGGTGTTTCACCGAGTGACCCTGAGCAAGTGTGGGCCATTGCAGAAACTCCCGGTACCGGAACGAAGGGCGTGTTCGTGCTCTCGTACGAAACGCGTGAAGAATGGCACAGCTTGTGGAAGTATTCGCGCGGCACATGGACGAATCGCAGTGCGAACATTCCATTGTTCGGTGGACGGAACGGCGACTTCTTTTCGCAGGGCGGATACGATCTGCTGGTGCGTGTTCATCCCACCGACACGAATTACGTGATCGTTGGCGGTACGAGTTTGTATCGATCCACGAATGGCTTCACGTCGACGAACAGCACCACGTGGATCGGTGGATATGGCGCGACATCAACGCCAACGGAGCGGTATTCACAGTATCCGAATCATCACCCCGATCAACATGAACTCGCCTTCCTGCCTTCCAACCCTTCCATCGTCTACTCGTGTAACGATGGCGGTCTGTGGCGGACGGATGATGGACGCGCCGACAGTGTGAAATGGAACGATCTCAACCGCGGTTATCTGAGCACGCAGTTCTACACGGTGAACGTTGTGCAGAAGGCCGACGATGCGCGCATCATTGGCGGAATGCAAGACAATGGAACGTTC
This sequence comes from Kapaibacterium sp. (SeqCode), assembly GCA_044224925.1. Classification (GTDB taxonomy): domain Bacteria; phylum Bacteroidota; class Ignavibacteria; order Kapaibacteriales; family Kapaibacteriaceae; genus Kapaibacterium. The sequence goes on along the minus strand of JBGAJM010000002.1, from coordinate 209,112 downwards.
TCGTCCAGCACACTCGACGGGACCACACCGTGGGATCGTCGCAGTGGTGGCGATGGATCGTTCGTGCAATACGTGCAAGGCGGCAAGGAACTCTACGTGTCGTCGCAGCAAGGAGTGGTTCGACGCGTGCTGCTCAACGATGCCGGCGTGGAAACAGCGCGAACACGGATCGATCCCATTGGTGCGAAGAACTATCTCTTCATCAATCCCTTTATGGCCGATCCGAACAACGATCGCGTGCTCTATGTGGCTGGTGGTGCGATCCTATGGCGTAACAAGGACGTGAGCGAGATCCCGCTTGGGAGGATGGATTCCACGGCAGTGAATTGGGATAGTCTGCCGGCAACGCGTTTGGCCAGCGGACAGATCTCTGCGGTCGCCGTGTTGCGTTCACCGGCGAACACGGTGTTGTATGGAACAACAAATGGTTTGTTGTACAGGCTTGACAATGCGCAGGTGATCGGCTCTGTACCAGTGCTCATTTCAACATCTCCGTTCCCGAAGGGCGCGAACGTTTCGAGCATTGCTGTTGACAGTGTGAACAGTCAGCACATCGTTGTTGCGCTCTCGAACTACAATGTGGTGAGCATCGTGTCAACAACGGATGGCGGTGCAACATGGGAGGCCGTCGCGGGCAATCTCGAAGAGAACACATCGGGTGGTGGAAATGGTCCGGCCGTGAACAGCGTTGCCATCATGCGGTATGCCGATGGCACGAACGTGTATGTGGCCGCCACGTCAACGGGCGTCTACACCACCACGCAACTGAACGGCTCGTCGACGGTGTGGACGCAGAATGCGGCCACGGTCATCGGCAACATCCCCGTAGAGATGGTGGTGGCGCGCAATGCAGATCGGACTATGCATGCGGCAACGCATGGTGGTGGAATGTTCAGTGGCTCGATGACGTCGCTTCCCGCACCGGGAGATGGTCCGGAGTTGGTGTCGCCACTCAACGGACGTCGCGGCGTGTTCACCGATCAGGTCGTGCGGTGGAAGAAGGTTCCCTCTGCCGTGAGCTATGCCGTAGAGTTGGCAACCGATGCGGCGTTCACGCAGAATGTGAAAGTGATCGACGGTGTGCGTGAAGATTCCCTGAAGCTCACCGCACTTACGCAAGGTCCGGTAGAGTATTGGTGGCGTGTCTATGCCTTCGGTGAGGGAGGACGTAGTCTTCCGAGCATATCATGGTCGTTCCGCACAGCCGTGCGTGCACCGGCGTTGTTGCTTCCCGTCACGAACTCTTCCGACGTGGCCGGTAATCCTGTTCGCCTCACATGGGAGCGTGTTCCCGGCGCCGCATCGTACGATCTGCAGGTGGCGAATTCCCTCACGTTCCAGACCATCGTGCATGAACGCACCGGTCTCACCGACACAACGTATGGTGTACCATTGCTCGAGAGCAACAAGCGCTATTTCTGGAAGGTCCGCTCTGTCGATGCGGACACCGCTGGTCTCTACTCTCCGCGTTCGTCGTTCGTTACCGGCGTTCTCACATCGGTTAGTGACGAACCAGAGACTCCAACGTGGTGCATCCTTTCTGCAAACGTTGTATCGACACAAGCAACGCTGCATCTCACTGCGTCAACGCCAACCACGTGCACGGCCACGCTCGTCGACCTTCAAGGAAAGACCGTGAAGACGTTCTTCGTGATGATGGTGGATGAAGGCGGCAAAGATGTGGTGCTGCAGTTCCAGGACGTCGCACAAGGAACGTACATGCTCGTCGTCCAACGCGGGGCGGAGAAATACAGTCAACGCATTGACGTACTGCGGTGATGCAAGAAGACCACATGCTCTCCGAATCCTACCACCACATTCTCGAACGCATGCATGCTGCATGTGTGGCCTGCGGTCGCGATCCGCAGTGTGTGCGGCTGTTGCTGGCGACCAAGACGGTACCACCCGATGTATTGCGCAACGTGCATGCACTTGGTGCACGACTCTTTGGAGAGAACCGCGTGCAGGAGGCGCTTCCGAAGTGGGAGGCGCTGGGGGATCTTGACGTGGAATGGCACTTCATCGGTCATCTGCAAACGAACAAAGTGCGGGACGTATTGTCGTTCGCAACGTGCATTCAATCCGTCGACCGGCCTTCGTTGATCACGGCGTTGCAGCAAGAGGCGAGCAAACGCAACATCACGGTGAACGTGATGGTGGAAGTGAACACAAGTGGCGAAGCGAGCAAGGCGGGATGCGATCCGAGCGACGTGGGATCGATCCTTGCCGCCTTGAGCCTTGCACCGAACCTTTGCGTCGTTGGCTTCATGACGATCGGTGCGAACACTGAAGATGAGGCAACCGTGCGCGCATGCTTTGCGTTGCTACGTACACTACGAGATACGGCCGTTGCAAGCGGGAGTGCGCCTGCAACGGCCGTTGAGCTTTCGATGGGAATGAGTGGCGATCTCGAGTGGGCCATTGCCGAAGGGTCGACGATGGTCCGCGTTGGATCGGCCGTGTTCGGAAGTCGACCGTGATCAGTCGATCATTAACGGCATCGACGTGATGCTGCCGTTCATGCGCATGCGAACGAAGTAGGCGCCGCGAGCGAATGACTGAACGTTGATGGGAAGAATGTGCTGACCTGATTCGAACAGCGCATTCGTCGCAACATCGGCCACCACAGCGCCCATGGCATCAACAACGTCGATGTTCACGCGTGTTGGCAGACCAACCACGAACGTGAGTTGCGTTCCACCGTGTGCCGGGTTCGGTGCCAACACTGCAGGTACGGCCACTGTTTGTTCTTCCGTGACGCTCGTCGTTGTTTCCATTGCCATGGTCTCGTCACCCGGTTGGTAGGGCAGCCAGAAGAAATAGCAGAGCAACATCTCGTCGGTCGTACTCTCTCCCCACCGCACGAGCTTTGGTGGATCGTTCGGATTCTCGGGATTGTTCACCGTGTTATCGTACTCTGCATCGTAGTGCAATACCGAGCCCTTCGGCACGCGCACCATATGCTTGAACGCATATCCACCCTGCCAATGGAAGTCCCAATCGTCGATCTTGACGAGCTCGATGGTATCGGCGGTTGGAGTGACCGCATAGGCATGCGCCTTGCGACCAAGCAAGTGCATGTGCGGTGCAACACCAAGAACGCTCACATTGAGCGGTATCGTGAATTGCGTGGAGAAGGTCTTCGTGGTGTTAGCTGGAATGATGAAGGACTGTCCCTTGGGGAGTTGTAGCGGCGAAAGCTGCGTTTGTTGGATCTCGCGTATGTCGGTGTTCTTCTGGAAGAACACGTTCACTCTCGAACGATCCGTCTCCTTCGTCTCGCTTGGCGCATAGTGGATCTGCAGCACAAGGTCCGACCCCTTGTACATCGTTGCGCCAATGGTTGGAGGATATAGACGCTGTTGTGCGCCCGGCACCCAGCCAAGGAATGATGAGACGCTTTCGAATCCCGGATCGCCAAATCCGCTATAGCCCGCCTGCGGATCGGCCGCATCCTTCAGACGCGCTGTGCCCGTGGTGTCCTGGTAGTAGAGCACGTGATGGACGACCTTCGGATTGCCGGGACGGAATTCCAAGGCGGCCACCGGACGTGTTTCGAGCGCATTTGTCGGGATCACGAAGTAGCGATACACGTCTTTGTAATTGTCTTCGATGTTCCACTGTTCGTTCATCTCCAGCACAAGATCAGGCACGCCGAGCTGCGAGCCCGACGGGAAGGTGGGTGGTGGCGGGGTCTTCGAGGCATCGCCTTCTTGCGCGCCATTCTTCACCCAACGGTCGATCAAGGCGATCTGCTCGTCCGACAACGATCGGTCACCCAGGAACTCGCCATAGCCATGCACGGGCTTCCACGGCGGCATCGTGCGCATCTGCGTGACGTAGGCAATGGTCAATGAGCGCTGCGCCACGTCGGCATAGGTGACGAGCGGGAACGGTGCGATCTCCCCCGTGCGATGGCACGGCGTGCACTTCGTATAGATGATCGGAGCGATATGCTCGCTGAACGTCGGATTCTCCTGTGCCCAACTTGGAAGTGCCCCCACAAGGAACAGAAGGGCGGCAAGGATGTGTTGATGTCGATTCATGGATGACCCCTAGATTGCGCATTCACAAAATACTACAACTATGCAACCAACCATCTCCATCATTGGCGCTCACGGAACGATGGGATCGGGTCTCCTGACTCGACTTCGGCAGGCCGAGTTTAACGTCCACGGGTTCGATCAGGATGTTCCGATCGATCTGGCCCAGGTCTGTGCCTCTGATGTGATCATCCTTGCCGTTCCGTACGAGGCAGAGCAGGCCATTGCTCATGAACTCGGATCGAGCGTTCATCAGCGCATCGTGATCAGCATGTCGAATCCGCTCACGAAGACGCTTGATGATGTGGTGACGCCGCATGACACGAGTTCGGCAGAGATGCTCGTTCAACATATGCCCGACGCAAGGATCGTCAAGGCCCTGAATACCATTGGCGCTGCTGCGCTTTCGGAGCCTCATGCGCGTTTCGATACGTTCGTTGCGTCGGATGACCGCGAGGCGGCGCTCGTGGTGGAGAACATCATCGCGGCCATTGGTTTTCGACCATGGTATGTGGGTGGACTGATCCTGAGTCGGACGTTGGAACGGATGACGGCGCTGATGATCGGGGTCACGATGCGCTACGAACTCGAAGGTGCCGTTGGTTGGAAGATCGAACACAATGCCATGAAAGAACCACGACCATGATGCGATATGCGATCTGTACCATCGTTCTGCTCCTGTGGATCACGTCGGCCACGGCGACCACGCTGCACGTTGGTTCGTCACAGACCTATGCCAATGTTCAAGCAGCGGCCACCGTTGCCAAACCGGGTGATACCATTGCACTCCATACGGGTACGTACTCGGCCTATCAATTCGTAGAGTCGCTTCGTGGCGCTCCGAAGAAATGGATCGTGATCCGTCCGTTCGAGAACGACAGTGTGCTCATCACCGGCATGTGGCAGTTCAGCAAAGTGAACTTCATCAAGTTCGAAGAACTGTCGTTCACGGCAAGCACGGCCTTCCCCGGCAGATTGTTCCTGATCGATAACGGCGGGAACTGTGCAACGCAGTCCACGCAGATCGTGGTCGACCGGTGTTCGTTCCGCAATACGACCGATACGGTGTATGCCGTGTTCAAGTTCGCGGGCGTCGACTCGTTCGAAGTGCGCAACTGCGAGTTCAAAGACCTTGCGTCGGGTGCCTTTGATTTCAACTCCTGTCGCTACGGACTCATCTCCGGTAATCGCATCGAGAATTGTCAGACGGGTGGACATATCAAGGGTGGCGCCAGCCTGATCACCATGGAACGCAACTTGTTCCTGAATGCATCCCGTCCACCATGGGTGGCCTTCGAATTCGGTGGTGATACAAGTCCGGAATTCTATTGTGCGGGATCCAATGCCGAAGTGCGAGATCTGAAGTTCTATGCCAACCTTGTGATCGGTGGCTATCGCGGCCTCGCCCTCTCTTCGGCCGTGAACTGTCAGGTGGTGAACAACACGTTCTATGAATGCGGACATGCTACCATCCGCTTCCTGACCACGAGCACGCTCTATCCCGCATCAACGGGCAACTATGTGGTGAACAACATCTTTGCCTTTGGTGCAGAGAGTCAGTACATCAATGGAAGCACGATGCCCTTTGGTGCCGTGATCATGGCGAACAACATCTATTACAGCACGACGAATCCATCGTTCAACGGTCCGTACTGGGACACACCGGCGCTGGACAAGATCAAGGAGCTTAACCCCACGATCGTTTCTGCGACCACGCCGATGTTCGTGGATGGGGCTGCGCACGACCTTCATCTTGTTTCGTCCAGTCCGGCCATTGCCGCCGGTCTGAAGACGAACGATCCCTCTGTCGACTACTATGGTTATGCCTACAAGGAAGCGCGAAGTGCCGGGGCTGCGGAATACGGATCGACGCTCGTTTCCGTTGCTGACGAATACGAACGGACCGATGGGTGGTCTGTGTATCCGAATCCATCTCGCGGACCGATCGCCGTGCGCGCACCCGATGGCGTGTCGCCACAGGCTGTGGTGGACATTGTGGATACCTATGGTCATGTGGTGGTGCGCACGACGATCGATGGACTGCATACCGTTGACCACGCGATGCAACCAACGGGACGGTACACCGTAGTGGTGCGCCCCGTATTGGGGTCTACCCCTGTCTGTCTGCCATTCGTCATCATCCGGTAATGCTATGCGTTCACGACCCGCTCTCTTCCTCCTTGCCGCCTTCCTCCTCCTTGCTCATGCGCAAGGTCTTGCGCAGCAAACAGTGTGGACGGGTGTGGTACGGGACAGTGCTACGGGCGAGCCGATCAATGGTGCATCGATCCGCGTGCAAGGTGGCAACACCGGCACGTATAGTAGATCGGGCGGGACGTTCCGACTTCCACTCCCAACGGCCACGTATACGATCAGCGTTCGCAGTGTAGGCTATGGTGAGCGCTCGTTGAAGATCACGCCGGCACAGACCAGCATCGATGTCCGATTGCCGATGCAGTCGGTGCTCAAGAACAGTGTGACGGTGGTGGGCGACATCTCGGCAGAAGAAGTGATCCGTCGCGCCGTTGCTCGCAAGAACGAGAATGCCGCTCGTATCACATCGCTGGAGAGCTCGACGTATTCGAAACTTCGCATGGACCTGGACCTACAGGGTTTGACCGATGAAGATCGCGCAACGATCATGGAGACCTTCTCGAAGATCTATGAAGTGCGTCAGCCAACGCCGAAGAAGCACATCGTGTTGCTGCAACGCCGACAGACAAAGAACATCGGTGCAGCGAACAACCTTGCCGTGTTCGATGATTTCTTCGACTTCACCCGCGACGAAGTGACGATCTTGAACACCACGCTGATCACGCCGCTCGGAGCGGATGCCCTCGACGAGTATGCCTATACCATTGTGTCGAAGCGTTCGCTCGGTCAGCAAATGGTCTACGAGATCGCCTTCCAACCCAAGGCCCGCATCTTTCCCGGTTTCGAGGGGACACTCGTGATCGTCGAAGGCACGTATCAGATCATCGATGCAAAGTTCGCGCCAACCGAAGAGACAGCGTTTCCGTTGTTGAAGGATCTGCGGTATGAGCAGCATTACGATAACGTGAGCGACAGTGTGTGGGTACCAACGTATCAGCAAGTGTCGGCGGGACTCGAGCTCACGGTGGTCGTCGGTCTGTTGAAGGTGAATGCCAACGTTGTTGCCAACACCTATGTGACCGATGTGGTCGTGAACAAGCCCATTGCGGATTCATTGCTTGCGCCGGCAGCACCAACGACCATATCGGTGGAAGTGAACACACGTGGAAGCAAGTCGCGCACGAACGTGGGCGTCATGGATCCGAACATGACCATCGCGCCTGACGTGGACTCCGCCAAGCCGGAGTTCTGGGATCAGCATGCCTTTGCAGAACAGTCGGAAGAAGAGAAGCGTGTGTATCGCGAACAGGACAGCATCACGGCCGAAGAGGCCAAGAAGCCGCGTGACACATCGTTCGCCGTTGGCAAAGGTTCGCTCGGCGGTCTTGGATTCTCGATCAACCCGTATGTGAACAGAACGCCGCTCACCGGCGCCATGTTCGGCGGAGAAGTGGGGCTCACCTACGATGCCCTCTCGGTGAAGGGCATGGCGGCCTTCGGTCAGCAAGGAACGCAAGCCGGCAAGGCTTCGCTCACATGGAATGCCATTGACACCGACGATGTGAAGCTGCAGTTCTCCGGGGCCGTGTTCTCGCAGTATCGAACATTGCAGGAGTCCAGATCCATCACGCGGCGTTTCTCGACCTTAAACCTTACGAACCTCTTGTACGCCGGGTATTTCGACTTCTTCCGCCAGGACGGCTTCGATGTCGGCATGCAGTACTCGGTGGGTCGGTTCACCGCATCCATGCTGTATACACAGGCTCGCGTGGTGCCGTCGAACGTCCTCTATCCTCCCGATCGCCCCGTCCTCTCCGCCGACCCCGGCAACTACTCCACCCTCTCGGCCACCATCGACCTCGGAGCACCGACCTTGATGGACAACATCCTGGGCACGGGATGGCCGGTGCGTGGGAGTGTGACCGGACAGTATGGTCTTGAGCACACGTCACAGCGAACCTTCACCACGGTCGAAGCTTCCATCGGAAGCACGATCCCGACCTTCACCACGGGATACCGTCCCATGGCGCTCGACATCGATGTGCATGCAGGATGGTCGTCCGATAATACTCCTGCACAGTACCGCTATTATGCAATGAAACGCTTTCCTGTCTTCGGAACGGTCACAGACCTTGCCACCGTGCCGGTGAACGCCCTGATCGGATCCAGCTACGTGGCCGTGCACACCGAGCACAACTTCAGCGATATGTGGTGGCGCATCGTGGGATTGCCCACGTACAACAAGCGCGGACCGGACCTCATCGGCATCTTCAACGCCGCCACGTATTCCGCGCAATGGTACACGGAAGCCGGCGTGGCCCTTGGACGTATCCCCAGCTTCATCAGCGACCTGCTCTATCTGCGCGTGGACGTGCTATGGCCGGTCGGCCCCTATGCCACGCAGATCGGTCGGTTCGGCTGGTCCATCGGCATCAGTTCCCCGCTTCTGTAGTGCCAAATCCGTAGTTTTGTGGTTTGCATTCCACTCCACCACAGACCATACGGTACAGATCATGTTCGAACCCCAAAAGACCCAAGTGAACGAGCTCCGCGAACGCGTTGAGCAATTGCGGAGGTTCCTTTGACATCGATCGTAAACGCGACGAGATAGCGGAACGAGAGATGTTGAGTCAAGCGCCCGATTTCTGGGACGACCAGCAAAAGGCGCAGAAGATGATGCAGGAAACGGCCACCCTCAAGGATTGGGTGGAAACCTGGATGGCGGCAGGGCAAGCTGTTGACGACGTGATCGCACTGATCGAGCTTGCAGAAGAGGCCGACGATCCATCCATGGAAGCGGACGTGATCAGCGAACTCGCGAAGAGCCAGAAGGCCGTCGACGAACTCGAACTCCGAAAGATCCTTTCGGGTCCGGACGACCAACGCAACTGCATCCTCACGATCAACGCCGGCGCCGGCGGTACCGAAGCGCAAGACTGGGCGCAGATGCTCATGCGCATGTATACACGATGGGCAGAACAACACAACTACGAGATCTATCTCGCCGATGAGCAGGAAGGCGAAGTTGCCGGTATCAAGAGCTGTACGCTCGAGATCAAGGGCAAGTATGCCTATGGCTACTTGAAGGCCGAGAACGGCGTGCACCGTCTTGTGCGGATCAGTCCGTACGATTCCAATGCTCGCCGCCACACCTCCTTCGCCTCCGTCTTCGTGTATCCGGAAGTGGACGATGCCATCGAGATCGTGGTGAATCCGGCCGATGTGGAAATGGATACGTTCCGATCGGGCGGAAAGGGCGGACAGAATGTGAACAAGGTGGAAACGGCTGTTCGACTTCGCCACATCCCTTCGGGTATCGTGGTCGCCTGTCAGCAAGAGCGCTCGCAGTTGCTCAACCGCGAGCATGCCATGAAGATGCTGAAGAGCCGACTCTATCAGAAACGACTCGAAGAAGAAGAAGCGGCAAAGGCCGCCATCGAAGGCACGAAGAAGCGCATCGAATGGGGCTCGCAGATCCGCTCCTACGTCTTCCAACCATACACCATGGTGAACGATCACCGCACGGAAACGAAGATCACCGATATCCATTCGGTGATGAACGGAGATCTGGACGAGCTCATTCGCGCCTACCTGTTGTTCGAAGATCAAATGGCATCGCAATGATCATTGGAACCGGCGTAGATATCACCGACGTAGGTCGGATCAAGCATTCGTTCGAGGAGTATGGCGACCGCTTCGGCAAGCGCGTTTTCACGCCGCTCGAGATCGAGTACTGTGAGCGCTTTGGTGAAACACGTCACCTGCACTATGCCGCACGCTTTGCCGCAAAGGAAGCGTTCTCCAAGGCCATCGGCACCGGGATGCGCGACGGCTTTGCCTTCAAGGATGTAGGCGTTCGCAACGAACCCAGCGGCAAGCCGGTGATCGAGCTGTTCAATGCGATGAAGGAACGGTGGGAAGGATATCGCATCCACGTTACGTTAAGTCATACAAGCACCGTTGCGGTCGCAGTGGTGGTACTCGAGGAAGTCTGATGTTGCCATCTATCTATCGTCCGGCAGAGTCGTTCGTTCTAGGTCTTCTTGGTGGAGGTCAGCTTGCCAAGATGACGGCGCAGGCCGCGCTCCAACTGGGTATGCGTGTTGCCGTGATCGAGCATGGAGAGAACTCTCCGGCCGGTGTGATGACGAAGCTCGAGTTTCCGGAAGGCTGGAAGGAGGCAGGGCAACTCGGACAGTTCATCGACGCGTCCGACATCATCACACTCGAGAATGAGTTCATCGACCCGCACATTCTTGATGTGATCGCCGAGAAGCGCCTTGTGTGGCCATCACCTGCAACTATGCGCCTCGTGCAAGACAAGTACACGCAGAAACAGACCTTCGCTGCCGTTGGGATCCCCATGGCGCGATTCGCCGAGATCACGACGAAGCAAGACCTGTTCGACTTTGGTGCGGAGCATGGTTATCCGTTCGTGGCCAAGACACGCAAGTATGGCTATGATGGATATGGCAATGCCACCATCAAGCGCGATACCGAGATCGACATGGTATGGCGACGATTCATGGAAGGTGAAGAGCCGCGGCCGCTTCTGGCAGAGTCGTTCGTGACATTCACGAAGGAACTGGCCGTGATGGTGGCGCGCAATCGACGTGGTGAAACGGCCGTGTATCCATGCGTCCAGACGATCCAACAAGGACACATCTGTGTCTCTGTTCTTGCCCCTGCTCCCATCGAAGAAGAGTTGCAGCGACGTGCACAGGAGATCGCCCTGCAATGTGTGGAGACCATCGAAGGTGTCGGCGTGTTCGGCATCGAGATGTTCCTAACGAACGACGACCAGATCCTCTTCAACGAGATCGCCCCACGTCCGCACAACTCCGGCCATTACACCATCGAGGCATGTCACACCTCGCAGTTCGAGAACTGCGTACGCGCCGTTGTGAACGCCCCGCTCGGTTCACCACACATGCGCGTCCCCGCCGCATGCATGATCAACATCCTTGGCGAACGCAGCGGCAGTGGTATTCCCGATAGTGTTGTCGACGCGTTGAAGATCGAAGGTGTGTCGCTCCATCTCTACGGAAAGAAGGATGCGCGCATCGGACGGAAGATGGGTCACCTGACGGCTACGGGAGCCACCGTGGATCAGGCATTCGCACGAGCGAAGAGTGCGTTGGATGGGCTGGTCTGGTAACGGAAGAGAAATCAAGGATCAAGGATCAAGGATCCGATCAAGAATCACTTCCTCTTTTGTATCCACAACATGATCGCCCTGATCGGTGTGGTCTCGTAGTTCACCTTGATCGACACAAGGATGCCCACGATGGCGAGGATGATGTTACCGAGCCACATGGCAAGTGTGGGAGAGAACAGATCTCGGTCCGCTAGTTTTTCGCCGCCAATGAGCGTGGCCCAATACACAACGTAGAACACCAACGACACGCCGGCACTGATGCCGAAGTTCCCGCCGCGGGTGATGATGCCGAGCGGACATCCCACGAAGACGAAGAGGATGCAGGCGAACGGGATGGCATACTTCTTCTGGATCTCCACTTCATACCGACGGGCATTGTCGCGCTCAGCCGTTCTTCGGTACGACTCTGCCTCGATCTGGGAGCGAATGAACGACACGCGAGCCTGAGCATTCGAGACCGCATTCGTCGAATCGAACGACGAGGTTTGCGGAGGTGTTGCCGAGGATGTCGACGCGAGGTAGGACACGTGATCGTGGACCAGCGAATCGATACGGTGACTTGCTTCTGCCTTGTACGCATTCGCCCGATCGACGATCACGCGCATATCACTGATGCGCATCTCGCGATCGCTGCGTGACGAACCGCTTGCATCGGTCTTCTGGAAGAAGAAACGATCCGCCGACATCGAGATCTGATGTCGATCGAACGTGATGAGTCGATAGTCGTTCGGCTTCACACGATTCTGCTGATGGATCTCGCCATGAAAGAGCTGCATGATCAGGTGTGATGCCGACGGCGTGAAGGCGAGCTTGGCCGTATCGGCATTCACGATGTTGCTGCGTTCCGGTCGGGAGTGATCGTAGATCGTCACACCATAGAGTACTCCATTCGAGTCCACCCGTCGCGCAAGGATCGTGAACCCATCCACGGCCGTCGTGAACTCACCTTCGTCGATCGCGAATGTTGGCTTCGTGCGCGAGATGTCGCGGGTAAGCGTGCTGAGCTGGAGATTGGAATCCGGCAACACATTGTCGGTGAACCAGAACGTGAACGCCCACAGCACCACACCAAAGAGCATCACCGGACGCATCATCTGAAACAGACCAACGCCACTTGCCTTGAACACGGTGACCTCGTTGTTGGCCGACATGCCACCGAACGCCATGAGCGTCGAGAACAGCACGCCAATGGGCACGGCGAGCACGACGATCCACGAAAGGTTCAACAGGATGAACTGCGTGATCACCCAACCGCCAAGGCCTTTGCTTGCGAGCTCATCCACGAATCGCATCATGTACTGCAACAGGAAGAGCATGATGATGGTGAGCGTTCCGAACAGGAACGGTCCCACATGTGCGCGCAGGATGTAGCGAGCGATCAGCACTTATAGCTTGGAGCGAAGCTCGTCGATCGTCGTTGCGAATTGCGCTGCCTTCTCGGGAAAGCGCTGCTGCAGAATTCGATAGGCCTCGATGGCCATTTCGTAGGAACCCTGTGCCGCATAGATCTTGGCCAGTGTTTCGGTGATCACCGGCAACGGGGCAGTAGGAGAAGGCGAGGGTGGCGGGACAGATACTGGCTCGCTCACGTCGCCACTGCGTGGCATGCGCACCTTCTCGAGACGGAGAGCCAATTCTTCAAGCGACAGCGGACGTTTACGCGGCGTAACCGTTGCAGCATCGGCACCACGTGACGACGCACGGCGCGATTGCACATGGAAGTCCCGGAACGACGGCGGGTCGACAAGATGCTGGATCACGCGAACACCACGCATCTTCATCCCCTCGAACCGAAGCGATGTGTACTCGAGTCCGGGGATCAACCGCACCGACGTGCTTCGAATGGTTCGATCATCGCTGGCCATCGGCATCGAATGGATCACCTGCAGCGGACTGAAGAAACCACGTTCGTCACTCGTCACTCGTAACTCGTCACTTGTCACTTCACTCGTCACTTGTAACTCGTCACTCGTCACTTCACTCGTCACTTGTAACTCGTCACTTGTCACTTCACTCGTCACTCTCTTCCCCGCTCTTCTCTCATACTCCCGCATCATCACCGCCTGGTCGTGGGCCAGTCCGGCCGATGCATAGGCAGAGGCCATTACAAGGTAGCCGGTGCAGTAGTCCGGATAGGCTTGAATGCCTTGCGCGCAGAGCTGCACAGCTTCCGAGGCACGACCCGCCTCTACCAAGCGATGAGCTTGGCGTGCGAACGATGCGGAAACGGGAAGCGTGTTAACGGCGGTTGCCAAGGAGACGGAGGAGGAAGAGGAACAAGTTGATGAAGTTCAGGTACAGGCCGAGAGCGCTCAGGATCGTCCGCTTGGCAGCATTCCCATCACCCGAATACATCACCACAGCTTGCTCCTTGATGCGCTGCATGTCCCATGCTGTAAGGCCGGTGAAGATCGCAACGCCGAGGATGCTGATGGCGAAGTCGAGCGGACCGCTTCCGAGGAACATGTTCACGATCATGGCAAGGACGAGACCGATCACGCCCATGGCCATGAAGCTGCCCATCGACGTCAGATCGCGCTTCGTGGTATAGCCATAGACCGCCGCGCCGGCATACATTCCGGATGCAATAAAGAAGACCTGTGCAATGCTTCCCAGTTCGTAGACGACGAAGATGCTGGACAGCATGATGCCAACGGACATCGAGTAGACCAAGAACAGCGTGGCCGCCGTTGAGGGCTTGAGTGTGTCGATGCGGGCGGACAGGAACCAGACAAGTGCCAGTGGTCCGAAGAGGATCACGTAGCGAAGCGGTGTGCCCAGGAACAATTGCAGCAGTGCATCGGACGAGGCCACGCCCATGGCCGTGATGGCCGTGAGCAAGAGACCACCCACCATCCACGCATAGACGCGCTGGACGTAGGTGCGAAGGGCATCAGCAGAGACGACGCTCGAAAACGAGCGGGCATTGATCGTGGTCATAGAACGGGTACTCCAGTGGAACGCAGTATTACTTCGTGCGCGTCACGACAAAGTTAGCAAAATCGGTCAGCGCCGATTTGTATGACGAATCAGGGAAGGAAGTAAGGTAGGAAAGGGCCTGATCCTTGATCTCCATGGCCTTGGCATGGGCATCACGGATGCCGCCATGCTCTTCGACGAAGGCGATCACTTCCTTGATCTGAGCGGCGGTGGGCTTCCGTCCCTTGACCATTCCGATCACACGGCGTGCCTCCTTGGGCCCTGCCGCCTTACAAGCATAGATCAGGGGAAGCGTGATCTTCTGATCTTTCAGGTCGTTGCCGACCGGCTTGCCGAGAATGCTGCTCCTGCTCGTGTAGTCGAGCACATCGTCGCGGATCTGGAATGCCAGGCCCACCATTTCTCCGAAGTTGCGCATGCGGAGGCGGTCTTCGGCCGACACGCCCGCGCTCACAGCGCCCACTTCGCAGCATGTGCTGATGAGGGATGCGGTCTTATCGGAGATGATGCGGAAGTACGTTTCTTCGTCGATGTGCCGTTGGCGACTCTTCTGGATCTGCAAGAGCTCACCCTCGCTCATGCGTCGCACGGCGTCGGAGGTGATCTTGAGATAGTCGAACTCTTCGTTGTTCACGGCGATGAGCAATCCGCGCGAGAGCAGGTAGTCGCCAACGAGGACGGCGATCTTGTTCTTCCATACGGCATTGATACTCGCCATTCCCCGACGTTCCTCTGCCTGATCGACCACATCGTCGTGCACAAGCGTTGCCGTATGCAATAGCTCGACCATGGCCGCGCCGACATAGGACCGGTCACCAATGCCCCCACACAACCCGGCGGAAAGGAAGACCAGCATCGGTCGAACGCGCTTCCCGCGCTGCTTGACGATGTAGCGAATCACCGTGTCGAGCAGTGCCGCCTTCGTGCGCATTTGATCGCGCATGTAGTCTTCGAACGACTGCAAGTGCGTTGCGATCGGGGCGCTGATATCGTGAAGGGAGGCTGTTGTCATGGAATGCGGTGGATCATGACTCGCGTTTCTTGTAAGCCAGTCGTGCGATCACAACACTGATCTCGTACAGCACATACAGTGGCACGGCCACCATGAGCTGCGAGACGGGATCGGGAGACGGGGTCACAATGGCGGCGATGATCAGAATGACGATGATGGAATGTCGACGATAGGTGGACATCAGCTTGGGCGACACGATGCCTATGCGTGCTAACACCCAGGTGACCATAGGAAGTTCAAAGATCAGTCCTGCGGCCAGGATCATGTTCACGAAGAACGAGAAGTACGAACTTGTGGTGATATTGTCCTGGATGTTCGGATTGCTTACCTGCTTGATGTAGTTCATCATGCTCGGAATGAGCAGGAAATACGCAAAGGCCACCCCCGTCAGGAAGCAGAGCGAGGTGAAAAGCGTGATCCAGCGGGCCCACGACCGTTCATGGTGGTACAGACCGGGAGCAACGAAGCTCCAGATCTGGAACAGGATCCACGGAGAGGCGATGATGAGGCCGATCGTGAGGATCACTTTGAAGTACAGGAAGGCCTGTCCGAACGGCTCGATGTTCTGCAGCGCGATGTGGTATTGGATGGCCGGCTTGAGCAGGATCTCGTTCATGATCCACTCGCGGTAGACGCCGGCGACCACACAACCGATAAGGATCCCGATGACGGAACGGAATAGGCGCGACCGGAGCTCTTCGAGATGTCCGAAAAAGCTCAATTCACGACCGGCCTGTTCTGGGGATGTGCTATCACTCATGCGTCACGAAAATACGCACAGATGCGGCCCCCATCGCCTAAGGATTACACTTTTCATCACCTTGCAATGGCGATGTGAAATGCAAGCAAATTATTTTCACATCGACACATTTTCTCCTTGTGGAATCTGTTATCCACAGCTCAAATTTGCAACCCGTTCACGAGGGACACATGATCGGGGTAGCACAACGAATGTTCGACGGCTCATGCCAAGCAAAAAGGTCTGTTAGGTGAAAAAAACCGATACGCTTAACTTGTTTTCGACGACTGACCAAGCCGTTTCAACCACGACTGCCGATGCAATGGATCGAAGCTCTCGGGGAGCCGCCGGCACGGATGCCGAGATGCTCTGGAGTAAGTGCCTGGATATCATCCGGGACAATGTATCGGCCCAGGTCTTCAAGACATGGTTCGACCAAATGCGTGCCTCGGCATGGGATGGTACCACCCTCACCGTTGAAGTTCCCAGCCAGTTCTTCTACGAGTGGATGGAAGAACACTACTCATCGCTCCTGCAGAAGACCATGCAAAAGGTCCTCGGACCGAAGGCCAAGCTCCAGTTCCAGGTTGTGATGGGAACCGGCGACCAAGACACCGCAAAGAAGACGATCAACTTGCCAGCATTTCGTAAGCAACAGGCTCAATCGGCACTGCCGTTCGGTGAACAACCAACGGAGCGCCCAAGCACGCATTTCCCGACGTTCTTCAACCCTCGCTACACGTTCGAGAACTTCATTCGTGGCGAGAACAACCAGTTGGCAACGGCGGCAGGGATGTCCGTGGCGGACAATCCCGGGAAGACGCGCTACAATCCATTGGTGATCTACGGTCCGACAGGACTTGGCAAGACGCACCTCGTGCAGGCCATCGGTAATCGTGTGCTCCAGCGCAATCGCAATG
Organism: Kapaibacterium sp. (SeqCode); assembly: GCA_044224925.1. Classification (GTDB taxonomy): domain Bacteria; phylum Bacteroidota; class Ignavibacteria; order Kapaibacteriales; family Kapaibacteriaceae; genus Kapaibacterium. The sequence continues at coordinate 192,206 of JBGAJM010000002.1, read as the reverse complement.
CGAAGGTGCTGTACACGAACTCCGAGAAGTTCACGATGGAGTACATCAATGCGATTCAGACGGGCAAGGTGGCAGACTTCACGAATTTCTATCGTGGCGTTGATGTGCTGATCGTGGATGATATCCAGTTCCTGGGCGGCAAGGAAAAGACGCAGGACATGTTCTTCCATACGTTCAATGCCCTGCACCAGTCCGGCAAACAACTGATCCTGACGTCGGATAAGCAACCAAAGGACCTCGCCGATGTGGACGAGCGTCTGATCTCGCGCTTCCAGTGGGGACTCACAGCCGACATCTCGATGCCTGACTTCGAGACCCGCATGGCCATTCTGCAGCAGAAGAGTTTGGAAGAGGGCATGGACATGCCGGGCGATGTGCTGGAGTATGTTGCACGTCACGTGAACAGCAGTGTTCGCGAACTCGAAGGCTGCCTGATCTCTCTGCTCGCCAAGGTAACGCTCGATAATCGCGAGCTTTCGTTGGACCTTGCCAAGGAAGTGGTTCGCGGTGTGACGAATTCGCCAAGCTCGCGAACGTTGACGATCGACGATATCAAGCAAGAAGTGAGCGCCTACTACAGTCAGGACGTGACGCTTCTTTCTGCCAAGACACGGAAACACGAAGTTGTGCTCGCTCGCCAGATGTGCATGTATTTGGCAAAGCAACTCACGCAGATGTCGCTCAAGAGCATCGGAATGCACTTTGGCGGACGGGATCACACCACGGTGTTGCACTCCTGCCAGACGATCTTGAACTATTTGGATACCGACAAGAAGGTCCGCCAGGACGTGGACTTCCTGCGAAAGGCGCTTCAGCGCTAACGGTGCAACGGTTCATCAGCAAAAAGGGCTCGCATTGGCGAGCCCTTTTTGTTTCTCTGTCATCTATCGGTTGACGACGATAGGCACCGTGGTCACTGAGGCACCCGCCGTGATCCGGGCCATGTAGGTGCCAACAGGAAATGCCTGCACATTCAGCGAGAGCGAATGCGACGTCGTGGCGGCCTGATCGAACGACGAGAGCAGAAGTCTGCCTTGCGCGTCGAACACGTCAACACGGGCCGTTCCTGTACCCTTCTGCTGCCATTGCAGACCCACGGCATCACGCGAAGGTTGCGGGATCACCGAAACCTCTTCCACCATGCCGCCTTCCTCCTCCAACACCTCGGCCACATCGCCTCGTCGTTGAATGACCACGCCGTTCGCCGTGAATGCACCGCTCATCACGTAGGTCATGGCCATTTGCGTGGTGCCATAGTCGCCGGCAAGGGTCAGCGTTGCGCCGGAGACAGTGAGGACGCCACGAATGACACCGTCTTTGAAGCTGATCCATCCCATGATGGGCGCTTCGGGAGTTAGGTATGCCGAGTCGGCATCGGGGTCGAACGGACCTTCTGCAGAGATGGCCAGGGCATTGGGATTGCCAAATGCGCCGGAGGTGACGGCAACGCCGGATGCGCGACGTGTGAGGAAGTTCAGTGTGATCGACGTGAGGATGGTACTGGTGGTGTTGTACGTGAGGTTCTTCCAGGAGCCGGTCCACGCGGCGTCGATCTGACTCGGATACGACGGTGGCGGGAGCGGATAGGCGATATCCGTGAACGTGGTATTGTGTGTGAAGTCGAGCGCAACATTACCATTCACGTTGTCGGCTGTGAGCCTCCAGGCGTGATCTGTTGGCGGGGCATCGTAGTGACCGTTGCCATTGAGATCGGCATACATGTCGACGTTGTACGACTTGCCATTCTCGAGGCAGAGCATGTCGAACGTGAATGATGCTCCGGCGATCGCACGGATGGTGTGGTGTGCCACTTCAAACGAGGTGGCCTTGTCGACCACACGCAGTTGGAAAAGCTGGCCAACGTGCGGCGTCATGCCGTTGAAGGTTATCGCAAGTTTTTGCTGTGCGAACGACGCTGTTGCACATAGGAACATGGCAACGAATGCGATCCAATTCATGGAGCACCCCTCTGATCAATGGATGAATGACAGAGGCGAAACTCAGAAATAAATCGATTCCGTGTTCAGGCTAGGAGCCGAGTTCCAGGATCGTGTTGTACTCGGCCTCGGTGAGGGCGATCACACTCAATCTGCCCTGTTTGATCAGGCCGATCGTCGTCATGGCAGGATGTGCCTTGATCTCGGTGAGGCTCACCGGTCGGTGGAGCTTCTTGCCCGCCTTGAGATCGACCACCACCCAAGCCGTTTCGTCGGTGGTCGGGTCTTGATAGGCCGTCTTCGTCACCGTTGCCGTGCCAACAACACTGCGTTCATCACCCGAGTGATAGAACAAGACGGCATCACCCTTGGCCATTGCCTGCAGGTTGTTGCGCGCCTGATAGTTGCGCACGCCGTCCCAATACGTCTGCTTGTCCGACACGAAGGTGTCCCACGAATACACGTCGGGTTCCGATTTCACGAGCCAATAGTTCATTTCGCCTTCACTTGTTTGAGCACGACCACGCGATACACCACGGTACCGTTCATCGCATTGGAGGTCACGGTATAGTCCACGTTGTTCACCGAATCTTTGAACGCATGGGTATTGATCCCGAATCGGATCTCGCCCATGGCCATGGGCTGGATGTTGTTGCGCTGCACGGAGGCAGTGGCGCAACCGCACGACCCGTTCACGCTGGAAATGGTGAGCACACCACCACCGGTGTTCACGAACTCCACCTTGCCGACCACGAAGCCCGATGAGTCTGCGCGCACGGTAAGGGCAGGCGGTGTGAGCCGAAGTGTTGGTCGCTCGTCCTGTCCAGCCGCAAGGCGGATGGTCAGGAGCAGAAGGGTGGCAAGGAGGATCTTATACATGTGAATGACTCATGACATCGGTGAACATGGCGGTGAAGTCAAAGACACCACGTTTATCGGCCACCCATCGTGCAGCGAGCAGGGCACCGATCGCAAATCCGCTGCGATTCTTCGCGCGGTGCGTGATCTCGATGGTGTCGAAGAGGGAGTCGAGCGTGAGTTGATGCGTGCCGACGATCTCGCCACCACGTGTCGACGTCACATGCAAGGCATGCGGATCGATGGGCGATGATTGCGCGTCGATCGCAAGGTGGTCCTTGCGACTCAGCTCTTCGATCACAATGGATGCGGCCTTCAGCGCGGTCCCGCTCGGACTGTCCTTCTTCCGCTTATGATGCCACTCGTGAAGCATCACATCATAGTTGGTCTCACGCTCTGCGTAGAACGAGGCTTCGCGGACGAGATGATAGAAGATCTGGACGCCGACGGAGAAGTTGGAGCCGTAGATGAGGCCGATGCCGTTGTCGTGACAGCATTGTTCGATCTTGGAACGTTGATCGAGCCAGCCTGTGGTGCCGACCACTACGTTGCGTTTGAGGGCACACAATGCTTGAACGTTGGGGATGACGGCGTCGGGTTGCGAGAAGTCGATGGCGACGTCGAAGTCGGAGGGCGACGTGGGACGAATGGGCGTTGCATCGTCGAAGATGCGAACCACCTCGCAACCGTGTTCCGGTGCAAGGCGCTCCAGTTCGTGACCCATGGCTCCGTAGCCAATAAGGGCGATCCGTGTCATGCGGGGGTCACCATGGTATGAATGGTCAAAATTCCATCAGCGATGCCGAACAGGCCTGCTTGCGGGAAGGCGGCAGGGAGCGACGTGCTGTGGGTGGAGAGGATCACGCCGACACCGCGAGCGGCGATCGACGAGAGTGCCTGGGCCACGGCCGAGGAGGTGACCTCGTCCAGTGTTCCCGTTGGCTCGTCGGCGATGATCACGTCCGGATCAGCGGCCACGGCGCGCGCAAGGGCGACAAGATGACGTTCGCCGCCACTGAGTTGTCGGGGATACTTATGCCGCACATAGGAGATGTTGAGGTCTGCAAGCACGCGTAAACACTCGGCCGTTGCCTCGTCCTTTCCCATGCCGCGCAAGGCCAGTGCCATCATCACGTTCTCGAAGACGGTGTAGTCGCGCATGAGACGACAGTCCTGCTCAACAATGCCGATACGTCGACGGAGCTCGGCGATCCTCCTTCGTTTCATCGTACGCGTGCTCTCGCCATTCACGTACACTTCGCCGCTCGTGGGCATGGCCGCTGCATAGAGGAGATGCAGGAACGTTGTCTTTCCTGCGCCGGTGGGACCGGTGAGGATGACGACGGCGCCGGAAGGGATCACACACGAGACGTTCTGCAAGGCAGGAACGGCATCGTATTGAACGGTCACGGATCGTAGTTCGAAGGTCATGCGGCAAAATACGTCACGTGGTGGCAGGAGCCTTGTTGCTCATGAGAATGGCAAGCGGACGGGTAGCAGGGATGGCCTCGAAGATCGTTTTCAGGATGGCCATCATCGGTACGGAGAGGATCATTCCCACCGGTCCCCACAAGAAGCCCCAGAACAGCAACGAGAAGAGAACGAGCACCGGACTCAGATCGAGGCTCTGACCCAGGATCTTGGGCTCGATGAGATTTCCGATGATATTGAACTCCACGATCAACGTCAGGGTGACAATGGCGGCGAACGAAACGGAGCCGAACTGCACAAGTGTGACCAAGGCCGGGAGGACCGTTGCAAAGAAGGAGCCGACGTTGGGAATGTACAAGAGCAGGAAGGCCATCAGTCCAAAGACCTCCGCGAAGTCCACACCGAACAGTGTGAGCGTCACCCATGTGATCACACCAACACAAGCATTCAGGAGCGTCTTCACGCCCAGATACCGCCGTACGCGAACGTTGACGTTCTCGATCACGTCGGCCACCGCAAAATTCTCCGAGTTCTTGAAGACGGCCAGGAGCTTTTCGGCGAACGTATTGCCACCGAGGATCATGAAGACGAGGAAGAGCAGTACCAGCACGCTATCACCAACGAACGTCACGGCGCTGCCGAAGAACTGTGTTGTCACGGAGATAATGGATGCGGAACTGAACAACGAATCGAGCTTGATGGCGCCGGAGCGACCGTAGAACTGCATCGAGGTGCGTCGCATGAGATCGTTGAACTGTTGCATCAACGTCGAGAACCGTTCAGAGTAAAGGGGCGCTTTCTCGATGGCACTGTTCACTCCAAGCGATGCCACCAGATACATGCCCCACAGGGCACCCGCCGTGATCACCAGCACGATCAGCAAACAAATGGCCAGCGGGATGTGCCACTTTCGAAGTTGCGAGATCACCGGCTTGTAAAGAATGGATAGCAACCCGGCCACCACGAAGGGGATCAGGATGCCACTGAGGATGTACATGACGACCACAACGACAATTGCCGTTAAGATCATCATGCTCATGGTAAGCGGTTTGTTCTGCTGCATATGCGAAGATAGAGCGTAATTTCGCGCACTCAATTACTGGAGACAATATGGACCGCGGCCCGATCTCAAATTTCATCGAATCCAACTTCCTGCATTTCAACGCTGCATCGCTCATCGATGCTGCCAAAGGCTACGAACAACATCTTGCCGAGGGCGGGAAGATGATGGTCACTCTGGCCGGTGCCATGAGCACGGCCGAGCTGGGCAAGACGCTTGCCGAAATGATCCGTCAAGGAAAGATCGACATCATTTCGTGCACGGGTGCGAACCTTGAAGAGGACATCATGAATCTGGTCGCCCACTCGCACTACAAGCGCGTGCCGCATTACCGCGATCTGAGTCCGCAAGACGAATGGGACCTCCTTGAGCATGGCTTCAATCGAGTGACCGATACCTGTATTCCTGAAGAAGAGGCCTTCCGACGTCTCCAGAAGCACATCTTCAAACGCTGGAAGAATGCCCAGGACGAAGGAAAGCGTTTCCTTCCGCATGAGTACATGTATCAGATGCTGCTCAGCGGCGACCTTGAGCAGTACTACGAGATCGACCCCAAGAATTCCTGGATGCTGGCCGCAGCCGAGCGGAACTTGCCGATCATCGTTCCAGGCTGGGAAGATTCCACGATGGGCAACATCTTTGCCTCCTACTGCATCAAGGGCGAGCTTCAGCCAAGCGTGATGAAGAGCGGCATCGAATACATGACGTGGCTGGCCGATTGGTACACGAAGAATTCCGCCGGCAAGGGAGTCGGATTCTTCCAGATCGGTGGCGGGATCGCCGGTGATTTCCCGATCTGTGTGGTGCCGATGTTGTATCAGGATATGGAAATGCACGACGTTCCGTTCTGGTCGTACTTCTGTCAGATCTCCGACAGCACGACCTCGTATGGCTCGTATTCGGGAGCAGTTCCGAACGAGAAGATCACGTGGGGTAAGCTCGACATCAATACACCGAAGTTCATTGTTGAATCTGATGCAACGATCGTGGCCCCGTTGATCTTTGCATGGATCTTGAGATACTGATCCTATGAAACACACGTTAGTTCTCGGCCTGTGCATACTGGCCTTGTCGAGCTATGTCCGTGCGGGCGAAACCGACACCGTCAAGGCGAAGACCGTTGTGATCAGCGCAGCACGCGTCTCCATCCCGCTGGCACAGATCCCGCGCACCGTCGACGTGATCACACAGAAAAAGCTCTCGCTCATGCCCATTCGCAGCATGAGCGATGCGTTGATGTACGTGCCCGGCGTCGACCTTCGGCAACGTGGACCATATGGTATTCAAGCCGACGTGTCCATGCGTGGCGGTTCGTTCGAACAAACGGCCATCCTGGTGGATGGGATGCGGATGAACGATGTACAGACCGGACATCACTCGTTGAATCTTCCCATCATGCCCGAAGAGGTGGAACGGATCGAGGTCGTGAAGGGCGGGACCACGCGGTTGTACGGTCCCGGTGCCCTCGACGGCGCCATCAACATCATCACACGACGTGGTGGCGATCCGCAACTCAAAGTGCAGTTCACCGGCGGTGATTTCGGATTCTTGGACGGCAGACTGTATGCGACCTCCACGACGGGCGATGTGCATCATCGTACCGGCGTGCAGTACATGACCACACCCGGATATCAAACGGGCACGGCTGCCACGCTCATGAGTGCCATGTATTCGGGGAACGTGGATGTGGATGCGACCACGGCGCAATGGCAAGTGGGATATTCCGATCGCGCCTTTGATGCCTATGGGTACTACGTCCCAACGCCCTTCTATCCGCAACAATGGGAGCACACCACGACGTGGCATGCGTCGGCATCGACGACCACGCTGTTGGATTCATCGACCACGCTCACCGTACGTGGACTCTATCGTGTGAACACCGATGATTTTCGATTGAAGAAGGATACACCAACGTTCTATCAGAACATACATACAACGCATACGCTCACCGGGCTTGCACTGCTCTCCCATACATGGAACATTGGAACAACAACGGTCGGTGCCGAAGGTGGTCACGACGACATTCTGAGTACAGCGTTGGGAATTCACGACCGTCTCCGTGGAGGCCTGAGCCTCGAGCATTCCTATGCCATTGACAACACATGGCTCTTTGCCGCCGGTGTGAGCAACATGATGTATTCCGATCGAGCGCCTGGCATCGGTTGGGGTGCCGACGTCTCCTATCGACCGTCCACGGATGGCAGAGTCTTCGTCACGGTGAACCGAAGTTATCGTGTGCCAACGTACACCGAGCTGTATTATCCCGGACCCACCTATGTGGGGAGTCCAACACTTCTACCCGAAACCGCCATCACCGGTGAGATCGGTTCGGAGTGGCAGGTGGGTGATGTGCTGTTGCGTGGCGCACTGTATCATCGTGCCGGACAGAACATGATCGACTATGCGTATCAAGGTGAAGGCGTGCCCTACAAGGCCGAGAACATCACGAACGTGACCGTCAATGGTATCGAGGTCGGTGCAACGTTCAATGGGCTGCGCCTCTCGGCGGTGTACAACGACATCACGCTTACTGAGACCGTGAACACACGCTATGTGATGGACCAGTTGAAATGGCAAGGGATCGCAGACTATACCATCGACCTCCCACTCGAGATCCGCGGATCGTTCATCATCCGCGCTCTGCAACGCTACAACTCTGCAACGCTCAATGGCATTGGCGACATTCGATTGGTGCGCGTCTTCGGTGACTTCAGGATCATGGCCGAGGCCACGAATCTCTGGAACACATCCTACATCGAAACAGGATGGGTGCCCATGCCGCCTCGCTGGTTCCGCATGTCCATCGAATGGAACGCTCTACTTCACTAACGGCATGTACCGCACACCATCAGTGACCATGTAGAAGCCGTTGGGAAGGGAAAGGGTGGAAAGGACCTCTCCGTCCACCGAAGCCGTGTGGGTGAGGACGATCTGTCCTTGCACGTTGAGCACGCGATACGTGCGACCTGCCTGAAGTCCGCTCTCCATCGACCGTGCATCGTTCACCGACGCTGGCGTCGATCCAAGGATGATGTCCGTGTACAAGGGCAAGTGATCGGCGGCACATAAGAGCGCGTCGGCGATCTCCTTGGAGACCTTCGTGTTCGTTGGTACGGTGATGCTCGCCGCACGTCTGTCCTGCCCGTCGTTCCCGAACGGCGTCACGCTTCCTGGCACGATGCGCGGTGCTAGTTCTTCCGATGCGAAGAGGAAGTCGAACCGATCGTCAAGTCCGCCATCCACACCACCACCACAGGCGGCGATCTGTGTGATGCGTGGACATTGCGTGTAGATGCTCAGCCATTGCGTGCTGTTACGAAGCCAAGAATTGCCCACGGGGTCAATGAACTTCCGACCCGACGTTGGGTTCACGATGCTTTGATATCCAACCTCTGTGGTACCGTAGAGATTCAGATCGCCTCCGAGAATGGCATACCGTTGAGCGGTGACGGATGCTTGCAGGCGAGCGATCTCCCGGCCACGCTGCGCCGTACTGTTGGCATCATTCGTGGCTTTCAAGTGCATGCTATAGATCACCAATGTGTCGGCAGGAAGGTCGCCGGCAGGGACCGTTGCCACGGTGAACTCGGCAATGTTGCGGAGCTCTGTGGTGATGATACGTTGACCGATGAACGTGAACTTCGTCTGATCGTAGAAGAGTTGATTATCTGTATCAGGTCCGTCGATGAACGGCGACGCGGCGAACGGACGGAGTGTGAGCACTTCGTTCACGAATCGTGGACCCATCGTTGCATCGTCAACTTCCTGACAGATCAAGAGATCCGGATCGATGGCCTGCAACACGATCCGATAGTTGGGAATGCGTCCGTCCTCATTTGATGCAGAATAGGCCAACACGTTATAGGTGCATACGCGCACAGTATCCGCAGCGCGGACCGAGACACATGCAACAAGGACAAGGGTGAGGGCGGCGAGGAGGCGGGGCGTCGTGTTCATCACGCAAACATACTACCGATCGGTATGAGGTCTGTTCTCCTCGATCGCAGCCTTTGCCGTTTCTGCATCGGTGATGCTCACCACGATACGCTTTCCGGCGATCGTGCGAAGATCGATCCCGTGGTTGCCGTCCCAGATATAGCCGATCTTCTTTCCCCAGCCTCGGATCCCCCAACCACCGAACTCGCCGATCGGACTCACGGTACGCGTGGAGATCTCGGCGATCTCCGTCCACGCATAGTGGCGCACTTTTCGCTGGAACGGTCGCATGATGACGCTCACGCCGGAGGCATCGACCGTCACTTCGAGCGTCGTTCGCAAGAGCAGGATGAACAGCAGTGCCGGGAGCACAACGGCCGCACTTGTGAATCCGATCACTTCCCCAACATCGGCCCCACTCGTGACGGATGTTGCGATAAAGGCGATGGACATAACAGTGGCTTCCATGGTGAGAAGTACCAGCAGCAGGATACGCAGTCCGCGAGGGACGCGTTCGATCTCGTGATAGGTGGTCATAGAGAATGTATATTACGCAAGTGCTTTCAATCGGATACATCCTTCGCTTCTGGTACCCGCTCTGCGCCACATGGATCATGATGGCCATTGAGGGGCCACTTCTCACGTCCGTCATCGCCCGACTTCACAACCCCGCATTCAACCTTGCCGCCTACGGCGTCGCCGTGGCCATTGCCATGTTCATCGAATCGCCGGTGATCATGCTGTTGAGCACCACCGTTGCACTTGCAAAGGATAAGAGGAGCATGCAGGTGTTGCATCGATTCATGGTGAGCGTGAACATTCTGGTCACAGTAGGAATGTTGGTGGTCTCGATACCGGCTGTGTATGACACGCTTGTGCATTCCGTGATCCAGCTCCCCGACGACGTTGCCTCGCTCATGTATTGGGGTCTCGTGTGTATGATCCCATGGCCTGCAGCGATCGGATATCGTCGGTACTATCAAGGACTTCTCATCAGGAACGGACGTACACGTCGCGTGGCCTATGGTACCGTTGTTCGACTCCTGAGCATGGCTGGAATGGCCACCTTGCTCGTTGTGTTCACCTCCTTCAGCGGTGTCGTGATCGGCACGGTGAGCCTTACATCCGGTGTGATCCTCGAAGCGTTCGCCACACGATGGATGGCCAAGGAAGTGCTTGCTCACTATTACGATCAAACGGACGAGGCCTGTGCCGAGCCACCTTCGATGCGAGAGGTGCTTCGGTTCTACATCCCGCTTGCCATGACGTCGATCATCGGCTTCGTGGTGACGCCCATGCTCGCCTTTTTCCTGGGTCGGAGCAAGTATCCCGTCGAGTCGCTTGCTGTGCTTCCGGTAGTGGATTCGTTCGTCTTCCTGTTCCGATCCTTCGGATTCTCGTATCAGGAAGTGGGCATTGCCTTACTTGGTGAGAACAACAAGAACTACGTCCAGATCAAACGCGTTGGTATGATGATCATCGCGGCCACCACTGCGGCGCTTGCCCTTGTAGCGTACACACCGTTGAGTGAAGTGCTCTTCACGCGGGCCTATGGTCTCTCGGAAGACCTTGCCGCCTTCGCCGTCCTTCCGACCATGATCCTCGTTGCCTTGCCTGCACTCAGTGTGTTGTACTCATTGCAGCGTGCCGTGTTGATCGTGGCACGCAAGAACATCGTGGTCACATGGTCCACGATCATCGAAGTGGGGTGGATCCTTGTTTCGATGATCGTCGTGTTGGCCGTGTTCGATCTGCCGGGCGCTGTGGCGGCTGCCATTGCCATGTTGGCCGGACGTGTGCTTGCCAATGGCTATCTGGCTGTCAAAACACGACAGACCTTAATGAAGCACCAGTAACTGCGCAGCGACGAGCTCCGAGTTGGCCACAACATGCACGATGTACACGCCGTTCGCCCAGAATCGTGTGTCATACGTGATGATCTTCATGCCGGGATCGAGCACGAAGGGGTCGCTCATCTCCATCACCTTGCCGGCCACATCATAGACGTTCACCGAAACGTTCGCCGAGATAAGCGATGTGATCTCGATAGTGGCCTGTGCGTCGGACGGAGTGGGGACGACGCGGACGGCGACATCACCTTCCATGTCGAGAGGCGGTGAACATGGAATTGAGAGCGTGGTCTGAAATGTATCGAGTTGAATGGTGGCGAGCTCGCTCAACGATGAGGATGTGCAGAGGGGAAGGGTGAAGACCAACGTGCAGCATTGCGAGAGGTCGAGATCCTCCAAAAGAAGGTCCAGCGCCGATCCTGTGGATTCGAGCGGACCGACTTGACGGATGCGCAAGTGGTCCACACCTTGAAGGTTCGATACAAGCTGGCGTCGGTTCTCTGCCGTCACGTCGGGCGTTTCATCCGGCAACAGCACGATGCCCACGTTGCCTCCAATGGCATTCAGCGATGTGACGATGGAGGCGGGATCGAATTCCGGAAACCTGTTCCCACCATCCGTGAACATCACCACCGAGGCTCGTCCTTTCGTGCTACGCACGTGGTCGGCCATTGCCTTAAGGGCGCCATAGAGATTCGTAGCGCTCTGCGGTATGGCATCGAGGTACTCGGCAAGGAGGTACGGTGGCGAGACCCAGCCGCTCGGCTGTTGCATGCGCGCAGCGAACGCTGCCACGGCCACCGTGTCCTGCTGTTGCAGACGGAACAAAGCCCTGCGAATGGCCATGTCGGTCACTTCGGAACGTTGCAAGCGTACGCCGGCAACTTCCATGTCGCGCTGACTGATCGATCCCGACCTGTCAAGGAGAAAGAAGGTGGCGTTGGGCGGCGGGGTGGGAGGGCAAAGGATCGAGTCGACGCGTGTGATCTCTCCGTTCACATACAGCGTAGCATTGGCGATCGATGGGGGAACGCGAAGGTGCACCACTCGACCTTGCGGTGATCGACGTTCCACGTCGACGCCACACACCACCTGCAGTTGCGGATGTGCATCCTCGATCGTGATCGTGAACGCTCCACAATTGTCGGCATAGGCATCGACGAGCGAGTCTGTTGGCTGCGGTCCTGCATACTCGCGATCCAAGAACTGCAAGACCGCGGGTTCGCCGGTGCCGATGATCTCGAACATGTATCGATGGCGTTCGGGTTCGAGATAGCGGTGCGGGAACGCGCGCCCGTTCAGTCGCAGGCCGATCTGCTGCGATGCTTGGAACATGTAGGACGCCATTCCCATCTGCCAACGAAAGACCGTATCGCCGCCCACATAGATGTCGGCATCGGATGGGATGTGACCTCGGGCCCGCTCGCTTGCAGGAACGTCATACACCCACAGGGCGTCGATGGCGGCACACTCTGCCGACGTTCCGGCCGAGACCGTGCCTTGGACGATGATGCGATACAGACGGTCCTTCTGGAGCGTTCCCGTGGTGACCGGACGTCCGTCTGCCGACACGGTGAGCTGCTCCGCCCGGACCGATCCGAAGAGGGTCGACCAGAGGAGGAACACTGTCAGAAAGATCGTTCTGGATACCATATGAGAGAAGATAGGGGTCATCGTCCTATTTTCGTGGCTTGACTCGGCGTACTGAAACGAGGAACCTATGACCCCATTGCTCGAGGTGAAGAACCTTGTGACCGAGTTTCGCTCGGACACCTATACGGTGAAAGCCGTCAACGACGTGAGCTTTACCGTACACAAGGGACGCACCCTTGGCATCGTTGGCGAATCCGGCTCCGGCAAGTCCGTGACCAGCCTCTCCGTCATGCGACTCATCCCGAACCCACCCGGTAAGATCACGGGAGGCACGGCCATGTTCTATGAAGGCGGCAAGGCGACGGACCTGTTGCAACTGCCCGAGTCCACCATGCGCACCTATCGTGGCAACCGCATTGCCATGATCTTCCAAGAGCCGATGACGTCGTTGAACCCTGTGTTCACGTGCGGAGATCAGATCATCGAGGCCATTCGGTTGCATCAGCATGTGAGCAAAGACGAGGCGGCGGCCCGCACGTTACAACTTCTGAACGAAGTGAAACTGCCTCGACCCGAAAGCATGATGAAAAGCTATCCGCACCAGCTTTCGGGCGGACAGAAGCAACGGGTGATGATCGCCATGGCCATGAGCTGCAATCCTGCGCTCTTGATCGCCGATGAGCCCACCACGGCTCTGGATGTGACGGTGCAGGCCACCATTCTCGACCTGATGCGCGGTCTCCAGCAACGACACGAGATGAGCATGATGTTCATCACGCACGATCTCGGTGTGATCGCCGAGATCGCCGACGATGTGATCGTGATGTACAAGGGCAAGATCGTTGAACAGGGTCCGGTACAGCAGATCTTTGAAGACCCGCAACACCCCTACACAAAGGGACTGCTTGCCTGCCGACCACGCCTCGATAAAAAACTCCGCATCCTTCCCACCGTTCGCGACTTCATGAACGAGGCAGAGGACGGCACGATCTCCGAGCGGACGCAGACGAGCGTCGAAACGGCCGTGCACATGCTCGAGTTCTCACGCGATGAGATCGCGGCGCGGAACGCCGAGTTGGCGACCCAGAAGCCCATCCTCGACGTTACGGACCTGCAGGTGCACTTCCCGATCAAGTCCGGACTCTTCAGCAAGACAACGGGCTACGTCAAGGCCGTCGATGGGATCACCTTCAACGTCAAGGCCGGCGAAACGCTCGGTCTTGTCGGTGAGTCGGGTTGCGGCAAGACCACCACAGGTCGCGCCATCCTTCGACTGGTGGAGCCCACGGGCGGCAAGGTGATCTTCGACGGAAAGGATGTTCGCGCACTGCAGGGCTCAGAGCTCAAGACCATGCGCAAGGATTTCCAGATCATTTTTCAAGACCCGTATTCATCGCTGAATCCGCGCCTAAGCGTTGGAAGTGCCATCATGGAGGTCCTTCGGGTCCACGCCATTGGCGACAACGACAAAGAGCGCAAAGAGCATGTGAAGTACTTGCTGGACAAGGTCAACCTTTTGCAGCGCCACTTCAACAACTACCCGCACGAGTTTTCCGGCGGACAACGTCAACGGATCTGTATCGCCCGAGCACTCGCCCTCAAGCCCAAACTCTTGATCTGCGACGAATCAGTGAGCGCACTCGACGTATCGGTGCAGGCCCAGGTGTTGAACCTCCTGGTGCAGTTGCGCGATGAGTTCAAGCTCACCTACATCTTCATCTCCCACGATCTGAGTGTTGTGAAGTTCATCTCCGACCGGATCGCCGTGATGAACGAAGGGAAGATCGTCGAGATGGACGCTGCGAACGAGATCTATGAATCGCCACAACAAGCGTATACGAAAGGTCTGATCGATGCGATCCCACTTGGGACCATCGACGTGATCAAGCGGCGCAACAAGGACAAAGCAGCATGATCGAATTGCGCGGATTGAAGAAGGCATTCGGAGCCAAGGTGGTCCTGCGAGGCGTCGATCTCACGATCCCGCAAGGGAAGACCACGTGCATCATTGGGAAGTCCGGTTGTGGGAAGAGCGTCTTGCTCAAACACATCGTTCGCCTTCTTGTTCCCGACGAGGGCATTGTTGTTGTCGACGGGCGAGACATCAGTACCATCGGTCGCGAAGAGCTCTTTGGCCTTCGACAGAAGATCGGCTATGTGTTTCAAGGAGCCGCCCTCTTCGATTCACTGTCCGTGCACGACAATGTCGTGATCTCGTTGGTGGAACACGGTGAGACGAACAAGGCGCTGCTCGAGACCACGGCGCGCAACGTGCTCTCGGCCGTTGGCCTCTTGCCCGACTTCACGGAGGCAGGCACACCGTCGTACGAGCGTGAATGGACCCTTTTGAAAGACAAGAAGCCCAGTGATCTCTCCGGTGGTATGCGAAAACGCGTTGGCGTGGCTCGTGCACTTGTAGGGACGCCCGACTACATCTTCTACGATGAACCAACCACCGGACTCGATCCCGTGACCTCGCAACAGATCGACGATCTGGTGGAAAGCCTTGCGAAAAAGATGACCGTGACGTCGGTGGTGATCACCCACGACATGTTCAGCGTGTTCAATATTGCCGACCATGTGGTGATGCTTGACGGGGGAAAAGTGCAATTCGAAGGCACTGTACCGCAATTGCAGGCAAGTACGGACCCTGTTGTGGTGGAATTCCTTGCCCGATACGTCTCTTGACCATGCATTGTAACCCCAAGCGGCATGGTCGGGTCTATGCACCCCCAGCCACGACAATAACTCTAATGACCCAACCACAACCGTTCCACCTTTCCGCCCTCCAGCGGCGCCTGCTCGTGGCATGCCTCATGGGATGCCTGTTCGTGGGCATCGGAGCGTCTGCAAACGCTCAGCTGAGCGCCTTCTTGCGGAACGACTATCCCGTCCAAGGCACGAACATCCAGGTCGAGGCCAACGGGTCTGGCACATGCTTCGTGCGCGCGTTGGATGGAAGCACACCCATTGCGCTCAAGACCTCGGACATTTACTTCATTGAGAACAATCGCGTAAGCAGACCCTTTCAGGTCGATCCTGCTGTGAATGGATACCAGCGTGTGCTGTGGTATTCGAAGTTGAATGGCCAGGCAGATGTGAACGATACGACGATCAGTGTGATCGTCTCAAATGCCCAGTACAGTGTGAACCTCAAGGGTCGTTGCTATCATCCGGCCTTGGCCACGATCGTATTCCAAGACAGTATCGGGAAGCGACTCGAGCGGAACATTGTCGACTATGGCGATGTGGTCACCGGTCAGTCCTACACGTATGC
This sequence comes from Kapaibacterium sp. (SeqCode), assembly GCA_044224925.1. GTDB lineage: Bacteria > Bacteroidota > Ignavibacteria > Kapaibacteriales > Kapaibacteriaceae > Kapaibacterium. Next base: position 176,264 of record JBGAJM010000002.1, on the reverse strand, counting down.
CCTCAAGTTGTACGGCACGTCCGGCGCAACGGGCTCGACGGGACAAGAAGAGCGCATTCAGGTCGATTCGATCAAGACCACCTCGAACATGTTCTCCATTCGGTGGAGAGATGCCTATGGTCCGTTCATTTCCGGACCTCCGCCATGTCGCATCTATGCAAGTGTCGGATACAACTTCTATCTGGACTTCACGCCCACGCAGAGCGGTGCGATCGTTGATGTGCTCACCGTGTATTACGGCGGGAATCGTCGTACGACCATACGTGTGCAGGCGAATGCGCCCGTCTTCCCGCGCATCCCAACGATGAAGATCCTGTCGCCGAATGGTGGCGAGGCCTTCGCACCATGTCAGCATGTACTGGTGCGGTGGACCGGCGCCGTGCGCGGCAGTTCGTTCACGATCTATGCCAGCTATAACAACGGTCGCAGTTACGAAGAGATCGGACGTACCAACGACACCACCTTCGACTGGCGCGTCCCATCCATTCTCAGCGATTCGATCCGACTTCGCGTGCGACAGAACTTCACGTCGAGCGTGAAGGTGGACGTGACGAGCGATCCCAGTTCGCCGGCCACGAACGTGGCGTTCCGTCCGGACGGGGCAAAGCTCTTGCTGGCCTACGGCACTGGTACCATTTATGAATGGAACACGTTGCCTTACACCAACGAACGATCCTACACTGTTCCGTTGGATCCGCGGGACTTCGTGCGTGGACTCGCCTACATCAATAACAACGGCGACTTCCTTGCGCTAACGGCCAGCGGTATCGTGCATCGGTTCACGGCGGGGACGCCAACGCCGGTGCAGTCGGTGACGTTGCCAAGTAGCTTCGTTCCGCGCGACCTTGCCATCAGTACCGATGGGACCAAACTGTACGTCACGCCAACGATCGCACCATCGATCTTTGTCTACTCGCTTCCGAACCTCACACCGCTCGCACCGATCTCGTTGCCATCCCCAATGTCCGCTGCGAGTTTGGGAAGTGGTGTCCTCCTCGCCTACACGCTCGATGCAACGGTCTATACACTGGATCTTGCCACGGGCGGCATCACGTCGACCACCCCTACTGGATTCATCGGTCAAGAGACCATTCCCGTCGTGGATCTCGTATCGGCCTCGCGCGATGGGCGATTCGTTGCCTTGGGAGGCAGACCAGAGATCGGCACCACCATCGGTGGGAACAGCCAGGAGACATTTGTCTATGACCTTTCCACGCAGACCGTCGCACGTCGCATCCAAGTGGCATCGTCGGCTCCGGTCGCCTTGGCCTTCAGTTCGAACGGACTGAATCTCTTGATGGCCTTCCGTGCGACCACGGGGATCCTCTCGTGGGACTTGATGAAGAACGGACTGGACACGGCTTTCGGAAACTTCCCCGGCCTGGTGACGGATCTTGAGATCCGGAACGATGGCAAGATGCTCGCCTATGCTTCGGACAATCGGTTCGGCCAGAACGCAGAGGCTCGAGACTTCATCCAGGCGGACGACGACACCACCGACGCACCGTTTCGCATCGTAGCGCCAGCCGTTGTCTTCACGCCCGTCAAACTCCGCACGCTGCTGATCGGAACGGAGCTGGACACCGTGCTCACCAGTGATGTCTGCAATGTGGGCGTTGTGCCCTATATCATCAACCTCGCAACGATGAAGCGAGGTTGGTATGTGCGACCTGCCGACACGTTACAAGGCGACACGATCCAACCGGGAACCTGCATGCAACTTCGGTTCTTCGCAGCACCACTGGATACAGGCCTGATCGAAGACACGCTCTTCATGGAAGCATGCGACGTTACGAGCACGCTTGCGATCTCGTTCCGAAGTATCGATCGTAACATCCCCATGCTCGGAGACCCCACAGATTTTGGTGATGTCTGCATCGGACTTCGCAAGAAGCAAACGATCCAGTTACTACGGAATGCAGACACGGTGGATCTCCTGGTGAACTCCGTCTTTATCGACCGAGGATTGCAATCGCAGTTCCGCGTGCTGACGGCGATCAAGGACACGATCATCCCGCCCAATGGTACGTTGAGCGTTGAGGTCGAATTCGTTCCGCGTCGCAATGGTCTCGATACAGGTCATGTGATGGTTCGCTATGAGGATCAGGATGTTGTGAAGCGCAGTACTCGCGTCACCGGACGCGGCTCCGGTGCCGACATCCGTCAGTCGCACACGGCCCTTCCGTTCATTCCGGAGATCCCCGAGCGAACGCTCATGCTCACGAACACGTCCGAGAATCCTGTGACGATCACCGATGCGTTGATCACTGCCGGTGCTCCGTTCGAGGTGCTGACACCGCTTCCGTACACACTGAACAGTAACGACTCTGTTGCCATCCGCATCCGCTACCTCGGCACTCCGCCAACGGCCGATGCATCGATCGAGTTTTCGATCCAACCATGTGCGAGCTTGGTGCGTTGTGCGCTGATGCTGTATTCGGGTACATCGGTGCTCTCCGTTGCGAACACATCGGCAGACCCGCGCGAGAATGCCATCCTCACCATCAATGCACAGATCAACGAGACCGTTCCGTATCGCGGCGTTCGACCATTGCGCGCAGCCTTCACGCTGAATCCACGACTGTTCCTCGGCGCAACGATCACCGCTACGAATGGTACTGCTTCCATCGTGTCGCAGGACATCATCAACGACCGTCGCGTGATCGTGTTCGAACTCTCATCCGACTTCAGCGGCAATGGAGCGATCGCCACACTGGAAGGTCCTGCTGGACTTGCAGAGATCGATTCAACGCATATGGTCTTCGATCCTGCTCGCGAGAACTTCGGAAGCACGGTCACCTGTACCTATGCGACCGGTGTGCTCACGATCCTTCAGCCGGATCCCACGCGAAGGATCCTCCGCAAGACCCCACCGATCATTCGAAGCGTCGATCCAAATCCGGCGAGCAATGTGGTGACCTTGCGAACACGAACCACGCAAGCACTGCAAGCGTCGATCTCGGTGGTCGACCAGCAAGGCAATGAACGCTTGACTCCCATCCCGACGTCTCTCCCGAGTGGTGATAGTTCGGTGCCGATCAATGTGCAAGATCTACCTCCGGGCGTCTACATGATCCTTGTTCGAACGGTAGACCTCGTTGAATCCACCATGTTGATCGTGGTGCGTTGATGATCAGACCACACGCCGTCTTCCTGTGTCTTGTCCTTGCGGTCGTTGGTGTTCATGCCGACGAACCGTCGCCGACCAATCTTTTCCTGCATGGCGGCCTCTACGCCGGTCCGAACCTACACTCGGCCTCGTTCACGCAGTTACCGGGTGTACCGAACTGTTGTGTTGAGTTCACCGGTGGAACGGGCTTCGGTCTGTCAGCGCTTGCAGGGATCGAACTCCTTCCTGACGGAACGTTGTTTGGACTGCCGTATCGCGTTGGTGCCGATCTTTCATGGTCGATGTTGAATGCAACGCTCACAGAACAAGAGTTCGTTGGCAACATCATCAACGGTTCCACGGTGACCAAGGGCACGGTGGAGCATACGATCGAGACGACCTATATGCCGCTTGGCATCGAGCCCTATGTGGCACTTGCCATTCCAAATGTCGAAGCGCTCAAGGTCAGGATCGGTCTTCTTGCCGCCCTGCCCCTTGCCGCGTCGTATACGCAATCGCAAACATTGATCGACCCTTCGTCTTCCGACTACACGTTCGAGAACGGACAGCGTGTACGGAACACGTCAAGCGGTTCGATCCCTAATGCGTCCGGACTCTACACGGCCCTCACCATGGGCATTCGGTACGATATCGATGTTGCACGTGGACTCACGATCTCTCCGGCATTCACGTATTCCATGGCGTTGAGCTCCGTGGTGAAGGACATCACTTGGTCCGTGAACTCGATACGTGTCGGTGCAATGGTGCAATGGAACATCCCCGCTGCCTCGCCACCACCACCACCACCGCCACCGCCGCCACCACCGCCGCCTCCGCCACCACCGCCACCTCCGCCACCACCGCCACCCCCTCCGGTGATCGCCGTGGAGCATCGTCTGGAAGCAGGGATCTCCATTGTCGTCGGCAGTACGATCGTTGCTGCGGGTGATACGTTGGACGTGCCGTGCATCGAGATGCAGGACACTGTGTTCCGGTATCAGGCCGCGCCATTGCTGTTCTTCAAGAAGGACGCGACCGATCTGCTCGACGATCTGTCGGTTGGTACCACCGATCAGCGGCGGACCATTGCCGCATTGCGTTCGTGGTTGGCTGCACATCGTTCGGTACGGCTCACGATCACCGGTTCATCATCGAGTGATGAAGATGCCGCATTGGCAAAGAAGCGCATCCTGCATGTGGCGGATCTCCTCGAAGTACAGGCACAGCGCGTGTCGATCGTGGCCAGACCATCGACCATCGTCCCTGCCCATCCGCAGCTCTTGGAAGAACAACGCTTCGTTCGGATCGATCTTGATGGCGGTGATGATGTTGTCGACGTCGACACGTTGCATTCGCATCGTTCGTATCGACCGGTGTCGGTGAACGTCGTGACCACGTTGGTCTGCGAAGCAGGTCCATGCACGATCGATACCCATGCGGAAGTGAACGGCCGTACATCGCCATTACAGGGCGATGGCGAGTTCAAGACATTGGTCTTGATGCCACAGCAACTGCAGCGCGAAACAGTGGAGATCGCTGCGTCGAGCATGGTCACTGATACGGATCGTCGTTCCCAACGTGCAGGCACAACAGCTCTGCTTCGACCAACAGCAGTGTCAAGTGTAAGAGACACGCTCTTCGTGCTCCGCCACCTGTCGGCCACATCAAAGAACTCCGTGATGATCGGATACTTCGGCTTCGATGAAGGATCGTTCTACGCCATCGACCAAGAGGCCGTGTCGGCAGTGAAGGCGGCAAGGAAGAAGGGCAAGACGATCACGTTGTATCCGGGAGCGGACGATCTTGGAGATCCGGACCATAATGCACAGTTGCAGCGTTCGCGCGCACTCGCTGCATTGCGCCTGTTGGGTCTTTCCGAGCGTGATGTTACGATCATCATTGAACCATCGACGGCCGCCTCGAACGCAACACCAATGGGTCGCATCGCGAACCGATCGGTTCGCGCCGTGATCGGCGACTAAGGAGGCGCATGTGCTAGCGAAGAAGGACTTTCTGCTTGATCCGAACGTGACCTTTCTGAATCACGGATCGTTCGGTGCAACGCCACGCGTGCTTCATCGCGTGTATCAGGAGTGGCAGGAACGACTGGAGCGTCAACCCGTGCTGTTCTTTCGCGAAGCACCGGCACTCTTGCACGATGCGCGTGCCTCACTGGCATCGTACGTGGGATGCGACACGAACGAATTGGTCTTCGTGGTCAACAGCACCTACGGCGTGAATGTTGGTGTGCACGCTCTACACCTCGAGCCCGGAGATGAAGTGCTCACCACGGACCATGAGTATGGTGCCTGTGAGCATGCCTGGAAATTCTATCATGAGGATCGTGGTGTTCGCATGGTGCGGCAACACATTCCGTTACCGGTTCCTTCGAAGGCGGAGCTGGAAGAGATCATCTGGGCGGGCGTGACGGAACGGACGAAGGTGCTGTTCCTGAGTCACATCACCTCGCCGACGGGCATTGTGCTCCCGGTCGAAGGCTTGATCCGACGCGCACGCGAGAGAGGCATCCTTACGTTCATCGATGGTTCACATGTCCCCGGTCATCTCGATCTCGACCTTCATGCACTCGGCGCAGATATCTACACCGCCAACTGTCACAAGTGGATGTGCACTCCCAAGGGATCCGCGTTCTTGTATGTGCGTAAGGAACTTGAGCACATCATGGATCCGCTCGTTGTGAGTTGGGGCTGGAATGGATATCCCTGGAAGGGTGCAAAGATCGATCCTCGATTCGCAACGGGAAGCTATCTGACCGATACGCATGAGTTCTTGGGAACTCGCGACCTTGCCGCCTTCCTGACGGTGCCTGCGGCCCTTACATGGATGAAGGAGCAAAACTGGCCGGAGGTGCAACGAAGAGCAATGGAGCTTCGCGCGTATGGCGTGCATGCACTCTGTAGCATACCGAACGTCCACCCCTTGTTCACACAAGAGGCGGACGATGTATTGCAGATGGGAATGGTGCTGTTGCCCGACGTGGACACAGATGCTCTGAAAGAGCGGTTGTACGACGATCACTCCATTGAAGTGGTCGTCCATCGATGGCTAGACCTACCGATCTTGCGGTTCAGTGTGCATGCGCACACAGAGCAGCACGACATCGATGCCCTTGTTCGAGCCCTCGGCACCGAACTTGAGATCAAGCGTTCTTCTCTTCTCTGATCTTTCGGATGAACTGCTCCATGAACATGAGCGAGTCCGGCAGGTTCAAGCTCAGCTGAGCTCCGCCATTCAATTCGAGATCCACATAGATCTCATTGTCGTGATACTTATACACCACGTTGATGTCGTGGATGTCTGCGAAGGGCACCTTGTGGCGCCCAAATTCGAATATTGTCATGATTTTATCCTCCATGCGCACGAACTTACAATTGAATTCAACTTGCCGAAAATGATTTTTGTCCTAAGAGAACGACAAACTATGTCGTTCCAAACAGCCGATCACCTGCATCTCCCAAGCCCGGCACGATATACCCATGCTCGTTCAAACACCGGTCTTGCGTGGCCACGAAGAGCTTCGTGGTCGGGTAGGCGCTCTGCACACACTGGATACCTTCCGGTGCGGCGATAAGGCAGGCGATCAGGATCTCGCGAAGGGGAGTAGATCGCAAATGATCCAGCACCGCCGTCATGCTTCCGCCCGTCGCCAGCATAGGGTCAAGGATGATGGCCGTTGTCGATGCTGACAGTGGCGGGAAGTTCTTGTAGTACTCACGTGCTTCGAGCGACACTTCGTCGCGTTTGAGTCCGATGTAGCCAACGGAAGCATCGGGCAAGACCTGCAAGAACGGATCGAGCAGACCAAGACCGGCGCGCAGCACCGGCATCAACACCACATCACCATCGATCATCGTTCCAGAGGTTCTCTCCAACGGCGTCGTCACTTCGATCTGGCGCGCCGGCAAGTGCTTCGAGACCTCGACGGCCAAGTGCAGACCGATACGGTGCACGGCCTGACGGAAAGCTCCGATGGGCGTGGTGGATGAGCGCACACGCGCAATGTCCTGTTCAAGTGCCGTTCCGCTGAGGATGGTGAGCATCGTTAGAACTTTGGATACCAGGTGAGGGTAAGGTGTGGCAAGGAATAGATCGTGGTCACATCTGCCTTGTCAACGCCAACTTCTTCCTTTGTGACCGGGTCGACGATCGGACCACCATTCTTGTCGCGATATCTCGCGATAACTTGATCCTCCGTGGTGCCGAACATGAAGTTGAATCGTACCACAAAGGTGGGGACGAACAGACCAACGGGTGACGGGATGTTCACCGACATCGCGGGTCCAAGATTCAAACCAATCCGTGAGCTTGCGTTGGTACCATCACTACTGGCCACATACGACAGTCCGCCATTCGCGTGAAAGTTCACTTTCGCGTACGGATTGAGGTTGTAATACCCGCCAACATTCACGATGTGATACGTGATCGGGTCCAGACCCTGTTCAATTGGTTGATTGTTCTTCGAGAAGAAGTAGGACGCTTCGAGCGTGATGCGATCCGACAGACTGTACGTCGCCTGCGCGCCGAAGGCCGCAAGACCGTTGTAGGAAAAGGACCGAGACTTGCCGATCAGCGTTGAGTCGAACGTATACGGATAGGTCGTGTCGGATGGGACGAACTTGCCCGGAGGAGTATAGGTCTGATTCTCGACAACAGTATTCGAGCCGATCACGATACCGAAGCCGAACTTCTTCGGTTTGATCCACTTGGACCATGCCACCGAGTCGGCAACGTAGGTCGCAAAGGCATTATCGTACGACTGGTCCGTCTCGTAATCATCTTCATTGGGCTTGGTGGGCTGCGCTTGCGCCGTGAGGACGACAATGGCGAGAACCATCAGAAGGCCAAACAGCTTGCGTGCCGTGGCAGTTGTCGTTTCGATCACTTCCTGATAGGACATGGAACGTATCTCCGCAATTTTTTCCGCCGTAAGGCGAACGTATGATGGCTCGTTTCGTTTTCCGCGATGCGGCACCGGCGTGATGTAGGGCGAATCGGTCTCGATCATGAATCGATCTGCCGGTACCGATCGGACAACCTCATCCAACGTCGATCTCTTGAACGTGATATTGCCTGTGAACGAAACATGCATGCCAAGGTCGATGGCCCGGTCGAGTACCGACGTGTCACTCGAAAAACAATGCAGAACCCCGCGTAGCGAGCCATCCTGCTCTTCTTCGATGATGGTCAGGAGGTCTTCGTCCGATTCCCGGTTGTGCACGATCACAGGTTTGTTGCAGCGTTTCGCAATGCGAAGCTGCTCACGAAAATACCACTTCTGAATGTCGGGCGGACAGAAGTCGTAGTAATAGTCCAGTCCGATCTCGCCAACAGCCACCACCTTGGGATCAGCACAATCTTGCTCCACTTCGGCCAAGACCTCCTTCTCCACCTCGCCAACATGGTGCGGGTGAATACCGGCACCACGAAAGATCCGCGGGTCCGAGGCCACCACCGTGCGCAAATGCGCGAAGTCGACGGCCTTGATGGCGGGGATGATGATGGCCGTGAGACCTGCCTCCCACGCGCGTTCGAGCATCTCTGCCCGATCAGGTTCGAAGGCCTCGGTGTCGATATGGGCATGAGTGTCGATCACGCAAGGGCCCCAAGTTCTTTGAGGGTGGCAAGGATGGCATCGACATGACCCGGCACACTCACCTTCGCGAACGTATGTGCGATGTTGCCCTTAGGGTCGATGATGAAGGTCGTACGCTCCACTCCCATGTACTTCCGTCCGTACATGGACTTCTCCTTCCACACACCGTACGCCTCGCAAATGGCATGGTCCTCGTCGCTCACCAGCGGAAAGTTCAGCTCGTACTTGAGCTTGAACTTGTCGTGCTTCTTCGGCGAATCCGGACTCACACCAACGACGCGCACCTTCTTCCGCTTGAGTCGGTTCATGTTGTCGCGAAAATCACAGGCTTCGGCCGTACAGCCGCTCGTGTCGTCCTTCGGGTAGAAGTACAGCACAAGCCACGAGCCACGTGCTTCGCTGAGCGTGAAGGTGCCGTTGGAGTCGGTGGGGGCGGAGAAGAGGGGAGCAAGCATTGGAGTTGAGTTACAAGTGACAAGTGACGAGTGACAAGTGACAAGTTCACCCTCTGCTGACCACTCTTCGCGCATGGAACAGCTCGACGAGCGATCGTTCGATGGGCAGAAGGTCTTCCGGGAGAAGAGCGGGTGCGCCGTTGGGATCGGAGGACGTGGATTCGGCGGCCGTGGTGTCCACGGGAAAGAGCTGAACTCCCAATGGCGCGCCAAAGAATTGCTTCAAATGTGATTTCAGCGCGGCGATACGACCCTCGAGCTGGTGATAGAGGACGTCGGCATGCGGTCGCAACAGCACACCTACATCGGTGAACTCGATCGTGAGCATTGCGGCCTGTTTCGACACGCCCTTGATGAAGACGAGGGTTTCCGGAAGCGTCTCCAAGAATGCATCCCAGCGCAGGGCGATGTTCGCCGCCGACAGAGATGAGACACTCAACGGAGCGGTCGCGGGGGATTCAGCACGCACCGTCGGGGCGGGTGCCGAACGTTCAAAAGGGCGGCTAGGGGACCCCGGCCCCAAGCCGGCATTCGCCGTTCCAAGTCGTTTGAGAAGATCGCTCAGTTCGATCGTGCTGTCCATCGTGGCCAACTGCACCAGCGTGAACTCGAAGCGGATGCGAGGCTGCGGTGGGTTCTGACGGAGGATGGCCTCGCCCTGCGAGATCAACGTCATGATCCGAACAACGTCGGCCTTCGTGAGGAGTGCCGCCTCTGTGGCATAGCGCTCTCGATCGGCCTGCGAGGCATCGATCAGTTGCGTTCCCTTCGTGGCGATCACGGTAAGGATGTTCCGGAAATGCTCGAGCAGACCGATAAGACATTCCTGAAGGTCGTAACCCCGACCGATCACCTGCCGGGCCATGTCGAACATCCGCTGCACGTCGTGCTCACGAACGGCCTCCGACAGACCGAAGTAGAAGTCCAGGTCGATCAGGTGCAGGGCCGTGCTCACATCGGCATACCGAATGGTCATCCCGCAAAAGGCCACCACTTGGTCGAAGATAGACTGGGCGTCGCGCATCGAGCCATCGGCCTTCTTGGCCACGGCCACGAGCGAACCGTCGTCGATCGTGATCCCGTCACTCTCGGCGATATGCTGCAACTGTTGCACGATCGTGTCGATCTCCATTCGACGGAAATCGTAGCGCTGGCATCGACTGAGGATGGTGGCCGGCACTTTGTGGATCTCAGTGGTGGCGAACACGAAGATCAAGTGCGGAGGCGGTTCTTCGAGCGTTTTGAGCAGGGCGTTGAAAGCGGCCGTCGACAGCATATGCACTTCGTCGATGATGTACATTTTGTACCGGCCGCTCATCGGGGCATATTTGGCGTTGTCGCGGAGTTTACGGACGTCGTCCACGGAGTTGTTCGACGCTCCGTCGATCTCGATGATGTCGACGCTCCGACCCTCGAGCATATCCGTGCACGTCTGGCACTGGTTGCAGGGTTCGAAGTCCACAGCATTCGGACAATTCACGGCGCGAGCGAGAATGCGGGCGCAGGTGGTCTTGCCCACCCCTCGCGGACCCGTGAAGAGATAGGCATGGTGAATGCGATCGCTTTTGATCGCATTCTTCAGGGTAGTGGTGATGTGTTCTTGCCCGACAACGTCCGAGAACTTCAATGGACGCCATTTGCGGGCAGTGACGATGAAACTTTGCTGATCGGCCATAGTCATGGAAACTGCAATACTTTTTTGGAACGACAAACGAGGATGACGTGAAACGACCATTCATACTGCTTTGGCTTCTGATCTCCTCCTGCATGATCGCATGGGCCGGCGTCGACGGCCATCCGGTGATCGAGGAGCAGATCGGTGGTCGAACCGTGCACGTGGTGTCCAATGTCCTTCGTATTCGCTTCCAGTTGGGCGTTGCCACGTCGGAGGCAGAGGCCCAGCGTCTCCTCCCGGAGGGGTGCCGCATCGTGCACCACTTCGCCCCTCGCAACCCTGCCCCCTCCAAGACCCTGATGTTCTCGGCACGTCGTGCGGACTCTCCGGCAGACCAGCTCGCACGCACTTTCGCCATTTCGTACGAGGGCCCGATCCCGCCATCGATCATGGCAGGGAAGTTCAAGGCCGCGCTGCCGCTGCTCGACGTGGTGGAGCCATGGTATGTGCCCATGCCCCATGCACTTCCGAACGATCCACGAGCATCGCAACAGCTCTTCCTCAACGTGATCAATGCGATCACGGCATGGGATAAGGAGCAGGGTGGCGAGGATGTTGTGGTGGCCGTGATCGATGGGGGGATCGATCAAACCCACGAGGACCTTCGCAACTCTCTATGGACGAACACGAAGGAAGTGCCCAGCAATGGCATCGACGACGATGGCAATGGCGTGGTGGACGACTATCAGGGATGCAACATGTCGTCTGCCGACGATGGCACGCCGCCCGGAGTGACGGCCAACAGCAATACGAGTCATGGGACCGAAGTGGCCGGTCTTGCCGGAGCAACACAGAACAACGGGATCGGCATCACCGGTGTTGGTGCTCGATGCAAGATCTTTCCGATCAAGGCAGGAAGCACAAAAGAAAAGGGTGTGATCTATGGCTATCCGTCGCTGATCTATGCGGCGGACATGGGATTTGATGTGGTGAATACATCGTGGGGCGTCACCGCTCCGTATTCCTCCATCGATCAGTCCGTCATCGATTACTGTGTTTCGAAGAACATGGCCGTTGTGTGTTCATCCGGGAATGAAGGTGGTATCCTCGAAAATTATCCAGCCGCCTATCGCGGAGCCTTGGGTGTTGGAGAAACAACGATCGATGATCTCGTGACCACGAACACGGCCTATGGTGTGAATGCCGATGTGCTTGCACCGGGCAGAAATGCACTCACGACCACGACCGGCAATACGTATACCTCGGCAACATCGGGTACGTCCTATGCTGCGCCGATGGGAGCGGCCATGGTCGCCCTGATCCGACATCGGCATCCAACGCTCAATGCCATGCAGGCAATGGAGTTCGCTCGGCACTGCACCGTGGATGTGTCGTCGCTGCAACCACAGTACGGTACACTGATCCCGGGCAGGATCGATCTGCAAAAGATGGTCGACCTCGATCCGATGAGCATGCCAAGTGTACGGATCGTGTCAACGACCGTGCGCCATACCGATGGCACCATCGCTACTCGATATGCTGAAGGAGACACGCTGTTGTTCGAATTCAGTGTGATGAACTATCTGGGAAGTGTGAGCGAGTTGCGATGCATTCCCTACATCGGAACGGCGAATGGCTGGGATGTTACGATCCTCGATGCATCGTCTGCCGCGATCTCCCTCGCAACGAACGGGTCGGCGATCGTCGGTCCTTTCCGGATCGTCCCGCACACCACCACGTCGCTCCCACTGGTACTGGGACTGCGGTTCACGAATGATGGCACGTATGAAGATCGCGATCTCATCAATTGGCGCAAGCCGATGAATGGCATCACGATGCAGAACGAGCGTCTCGCCTACTCGATCTTCGACAATGGCTGGTTCGGATCGTCGGACGAGAAGGACAGACTTGGTGTTGGGTTCGTGTACAAGAACCGGGCTCGTGTGATGAACTTCTATAGCGGCTTTGTTGTCACCGAGAACGACCAGCAAGTTGCCAGCGCCTTCTTGAACACGGATCGTACGTCCGACTTCACAACAGGAAAAGCATTCTCGTCACCCGATACGGCCGTTGGCATCATTCGTGCACCGTTCGGGTTGGACGTGACGCTGTCGTGTCGATTCCCCTCGGCGTGGGGCACGGCCACAGTGATCTTCGTGACCATGAAGAACACCACGACGACGACGTTCCGGAATATCTCCGGCGGATTCTTCTTTGACTGGGACCTTGGATATGCGGGACTCCGAAACAAGGTGCGTCTCTGTCCGGAGGCGATCCCCGAATCATTTGCAGCGATCCCTGCGGCTGCCGAACAGATCACCAGGGATGGAAATCCGATCGCCATCGTCTGTGGGGTGAGCGCAAGCGTCGCAACGACGGAAGCAGCGCCGCAGGTGGCAGGCTTTGCCTATGCCGATCGGACCGTTGGTGGCATCATGCCCTCGAGCACGAAGATCGAGCTCTTGAAGAGCGGCACATCGGTCCAGGCAACGACGCCCGACGACATCATCACACTCATTGGTATGCGGTTCACCAAGGACATGGGTCCAGGCGAAGAGCGCGCATTCACCGTCGTGATCGGCACTGGAGATTCCGAACAGGAAGCCCAGGACGCGGTGCGAAATGTTCTTCTCAACCCGACAAGTGTGCGCGAGGATGAAGAGGATGCACAGCGCATCGCCCCGAATCCGGCAACCGACGCTGTTCAGATCTCGCATGCTCTGCAAACGTCGCGCATCGACATTGTCGACATTGCAGGCGCTCTTGTCTCGACGTCACCAGTGGATGCCGCATCGACCACGACAACGCTGTCGACGAATGCCTGGAGCAGCGGTGTCTACATCGTGCGTGTTTGGGGTGCGAGCGGTCCACGTTCCTATCGACTGTTGATCAACAAATGAGCACACTTCTCCTCCTTCTTCTCCTTGCCACCACCGATCCCGTTCTTGAGGATCGCATCCATGTGCGCTTCGACCGCGACGCGCTTCGCACCGAGACCGTGCAGCAGATCGCCGCGCGCAATGGCATCGAGATCGACCATGCCATTCTGCCATATGAACATTCGCTAACGGCACGTCGCGAAAAGGATGCATCCACGTTGCAACGCAACGACATCGCTCGCGCCTTGGCACTTGAAGAGCCACTCCTGCGCACGTTCGTAGTGCGCCTGCGCGATCGACAGATCGCTCCTGAGTTGATCTGTGCTCGACTTATGCGGGGATGCACCGGCATCGAGATCGCCGAACCGATCTCGGTCGCACAGCTGTGCGGCTTCACACCGAACGACTCGTTGATATCGGAACAACCGATGCTCGCAACCATCAAGGCCTATGAAGCATGGGAGATCGAACGCGGTTCCGATACCATTCGTATCGGCATCAGTGATAGTGGCGTGAAGCAGGATCATGAGGACCTGTCAGAGAACATCGCCGTGAATGCGGGAGAAGTGCCGGACAACGACAAGGACGACGATAACAACGGCTACGTCGACGACCATCGCGGTTATTCCTTCACATCGAAGGATGACAGCACCAAGCCGGGTGACACCTACAACTCCACCGAAGGTCACGGCACGGCCGTGGCCGGGATCTGCAGTGCATCCACCAACAACGGCAAGGGTATTGCCGGTGTTGGGTTCAACTGCAAGATCGTTCCACTCAAGACCATGCCGAACGGACAACGCGGTATCATCTACGGCTATGAGTCGCTGCTGTATTGTGCGCGGAACGGCGTGTCGGTGGTGAACTGCTCTTGGGGAGGCTTCAACCGGTCATGCACGGACGAGGCTGTTGTGCAGTACGTGCTTGCACGAGGCACGGCCATCGTTGCGGCAGCCGGCAATCATGGGACAACAGCGCCATTCTATCCTGCAGGATATCCTGGTGTGCTCGGTGTTGGCGTTACCGATCCGCGAGATACGGTCGTGGGAATGTCGGCATTGGGACCGGGCGTCGACGTGATGGCACCCGGTAACGAAACAAAAGCAACATCCAACGACGGGACATATGGAGGCTTCTGCTGCACGTCGGGCTCTGCGCCCATCGTTGCGGGTGTCGTCGGACTGATCCGGTCTCGCCACCCATCGTTGAGCGCGGCCCAGGCCCTTGCGTTGGCGCGCGAATCGGTGGACGATATTCGTGATAAGAACCCGCGCTCGGCAGATCTCGTACCCGGTCGCATCAATGCCTTCAAGGCTGTCACACTCGATCCGGACTCAACGCCCGGGATCTTGGTCACGTCGACCACTATCACCAATCGGCGCAATGCCATGCGGTATGGCCTTGGCGACACCATCGACGTTCTTCTCACCGTCCGCAATGAACTCGCAGCCATCGGTCCGATCACGGCCACCACGTCCGTTGTGCGCGATCCATCATCCAGCGTGCGTCTTCTGACGCCGACGTTCTCAACATCCGGTCTCAAGGCCGGCGAAGAGCGAACACTGCCGCCGATCACGCTGGTCGTCGATCGAGCCTCTGACACCACCATCTTCCTTCGAACAGAAGTGTCGGGCACACCGACTCGCGGTGGCACGTACACATCGGTCCTCCTCGCAAGTGTTACACCCGCCCCGTCCTACGTGGACCTCGCCAACGATGTGTTACGCTTGAGCGTGGGAGACCATGTGCGTATCGGTAACACGGACCCAGAGCGCGGTCAAGGCAACGGTGTCTCGTACCGGGCCTTCTGTGGAATGTTGGCAGAAGGCGGCTTGGTGATCGGTTCTCACGGTCGAGTGGTCAGCAGCATCCGGTCTCAACGTGGTGTTGACGATCATTTTGTGCCTAGCAAACCCTTCATCGATCCCGACGCATTGCGTGGCATTGCCACTGATGCCGCTGCTCCGGATTCCATGCGATTGCACCTGCAGATCGATCAACGCGTCCGCGTGGCGGCAGCCGACTCCGGTCTGTTCGTGTCGGACATGACATTCACGAACATTGGCGACAGTATCCTGTACGACGTCGGCATTGCGTGGTTCTTCGACTGGGACCTTGGTTCACAACCCGCATCGAATGTCACCTCGATGGCACAACAAACAGCGTCGCCATCATCAGTGGTTCAGACCGTGTCCGCCCAAGGTGGACCGTACGTGGCCTGCTCAGCATCCTCGCCATGGACAACGTCCTCACCCATTGCTTGTGGCCTCGACAATACCACCACGTACCGCGGCATTTCAGCCGCATTCAAGGACAGCTTGTTGCGAAGCGGCACATCGCTTCAATACCAGAACGCCAACGATGTGTCGATCCTCGTGGGAACGATGTTCAATGGTGCTTGGCATCCCAACGAGGTCCGCACGGTACGACTTGCCATTGCCATCGACACGGTCCTCGCCCGTGCCATCGATCTGGCTGCGAGCGTCGTTCCCCCTGCATCCACAGCAACGCTTACCGTGGGCGCTCCCTTTCCCCTTCCCGCCTCATCACATGTGAACGTCCCGCTCACCACAGCAAAGGATGGCACCGTTGTGCTGCGCGTGTACGATCTTCAAGGGCGTTTGATGGTCGAGCTCAGCATGGCCACAACGGCAGGAGCTCTCGATGTGCCGCTCGACGTTCGCGCATGGGCTTCGGGATCCTACACAGTGGTCGTCGCCTCGCAAGGCGCGGTCGTATCGGCTCCCCTCATGGTTCTTCGTTAAGTTTGCACCATGGAACTAGTACGTACCGAGATCGATGGTGCCATTGGCACGATCATCCTGAACAGACCTGAAAAGCGCAATGCATTGAGTGCAGAGATGGTCGTTGCGATCAATGCTGCGCTCGCGCGAATGCGCGACGCGGATGATGTTCGTGTGGTCATCCTCAAGGGGTCGGGACCTGCCTTCTGTGCCGGTGCCGATCTTTCGTACCTACAGCAGATTGCCCAGAACTCCCCGATGGAGAATCTCGCCGATTCGACGGCGCTGATGCAGATGTTCCAGAACATCTGCACGTTGCCCAAGCCGGTGATCGCCATGGTGCACGGTCCGGCCATTGCGGGCGGCGCCGGTCTCGCAACCGTCTGCGATCTTGTAGTGGCCGCACGCGAGAAGGCCGTCTTTGGCTATTCAGAGGTGAAGATCGGCTTCATACCCGCCATCGTGATGGTCTATCTTCTGCGGAAGATCGGCGATACGCAAGCACGACGTCTGGTACTTACCGCGGATACGATCTCTGCGGACGAGGCCCTTCGCATCGGAATGGTCACCACGGTGGTCGATGATGCTGTACTAGAGCTGACAACATTGGACATCGCACAACGGATGTCGCGCAACAGTGCATCCTCCATGGCGCTTTCCAAGCACATGCTCAACGCACTTCCCGGCATGTCGGTCGATGCCGGCCTGCAGTATGCCGCTGCCATGAATGCGTTCACACGACAAACAGAAGATTGTAAACAAGGAATCGCTTCATTTCTCGAACCAAAGAACTAGAAAGAATGCTATGATCCGAATGGTCGCCGCGTTGATCGGCTTTCTTCTCCTGAACACGACCATGCTGTTCTCACAGCAGGCGGTTACCCGTATGGAAGGCCATGTGTATGATGAGGCCACGGGAAAACCGATCGGCTGCAAACTTTACGTGTATGATCCCTCGGGCAAACGCTCCCAACCGACCAATGTGAGTTCCACCGACGGTACGTATCTGGTGCTGATGAACCAGGCAGGCGAGTTCAAGCTTGCGATCGCCGGGTACAATGTGCTCCGCAAGGAGTTTTCCGTTACTGTTCCGCCCTCGACCAAATTCACAGAGATCAAGCGCGATTTCAAAGTTCGCGAGCTCAAGCAAGGCGAGCAGTGGTTCTCGGTGCGCGGTTTCGATCTCAATTCGGCCTCGCTCACCGCGGAAGCGAGAAAGGAACTCGCAGACATGGGCGAGAAGCTTCGTGCAAACCAGGAGTTCAATGTTGTGTTCTCGATCGCTCCTGATGCCGATCAGCTTGGACCAGAGAAGGCCAAGGCCGATGCCGAGTATCACAAAGCACACGACGCGTGGGTGAAGGCAACGAAGAAGGCGAAGAAAGGTACCGTGCCACCGCCCGAGCCAATGCCGCCGACCGCCCTTGCCGACCCGAACGACAAACTTCTTGACGATCGTATCGCTGCCGTGAAGGCTGCCCTCGGCGAGGTGAAGAACGCTGACCTTCGGCTCTCCTTCAAGAAGCTTCCACTGCCAACGACGACGTCAGCTCCAGAGCCGATGGCGGCAACGCCGGCACCGGCAGGGAAGAAGGGTAGCAAGGCCAAGCCCGCAAAGACAGTTACGAAAGCAGCACCCGCACCGGCGATGAGTATGCATGCCACACTCACGGCGAACACGGGCAATGTGAAGAAGTTGTTCGACAATTGATGCGCACTTGCGGTTAATTTGACCGGAAGTAACAGAACGGACGTTGATACGTCTACAAAGACGTAACCACCATTCTCCTTGGAAGACGCCATGGAAGGCAACTTTTCTAATCGGGTGCAGGATGTGATCAGATTGAGTCGAGAGGAAGCTCTTCGACTTGGTCACGACTACATTGGCACAGAGCACCTACTCCTCGGGATCATTCGCGAAGGAGAGGGAATTGGCGTCAAGATCCTTCGAAACCTCGGCGTTGACCTCGCCAAGCTCAAACGCGCCGTGGAAGACACCGTCCGATCGATGAGCGGTCCGCTCACCATCGGCAATATCCCGCTCACAAAACAAGCGGAGAAGGTCCTCAAGATCACCTATCTCGAGGCCAAACTGTACAAGTCCGACGTTATCGGTACGGAGCATCTCCTCCTGTCGCTGCTTCGTGACGAAGACAACATCGCTGCACAGATCCTCGCACAGTTCTCCGTGAACTACGATGCTGTGCGCAAGGAACTCGATAATATCCTGAGCGGCAAACCCAGCGCTCCGCAAAAGGGCGAAAAGGGAAGTACGCGCACGAAGTCTGCCCCAGAGCGGGTGAAGACGCCGGTGCTGGACAACTTCGGTCGCGACCTCACGAAACTCGCCATCGAAGAGAAGCTCGATCCCGTGATCGGTCGTGAAAAGGAGATCGAACGCGTTGCTCAGGTACTGTCCCGTCGCAAGAAGAACAATCCGGTCCTCATCGGAGAACCGGGCGTGGGCAAGACCGCCATTGTCGAAGGTCTCGCGCTTCGCATCATCGAACGTAAAGTAAGTCGCGTGCTCTTTGACAAGCGGATCGTCACGCTCGACCTTGCCGCCTTGGTGGCAGGGACGAAGTATCGCGGTCAGTTCGAAGAGCGCATGAAGGCCGTGATGAACGAGCTTGAGAAAGCAAAGGATGTGATCCTCTTCATCGACGAGCTGCATACGATCGTTGGCGCAGGCGGAGCTTCCGGTTCCCTGGATGCCTCGAACATGTTCAAGCCGGCACTGGCACGTGGAGATATCCAATGCATTGGGGCGACGACGCTTGACGAATACCGTCAGTTCATCGAAAAGGACGGCGCACTCGACCGTCGATTCCAGAAGATCGTTGTGGATCCGCCAACGGCCGACGAGGCTGTGCAGATCTTGATGAACGTGAAGGATCGCTACGAGAAGCACCATGGTGTGTTGTATACGGCAGACGCCGTGAAGCAGAGCGTGCTGATGTCCGACCGATACATCACGGACCGATTCCTGCCGGACAAAGCGCTCGACGTGCTCGACGAGGCCGGAGCTCGCGTTCACTTGGCACACATCAGCGTGCCAAAGGAAGTACTCGAACTCGAAGAGAAGATCGAAGCCATCAAGGGTGAGAAGAACCAGGTGGTGAAGTCGCAGAATTTCGAGGAGGCGGCAAGGCTGCGAGACCTCGAGAAGAAGCTCCATGCAGATCTGGAACAGGCAAAGGAAGACTGGGAGGTCCGTTCGGAAGAAATGGTCTTCGATGTCACCGAAGATGATGTTGCCGACGTAGTGGCAATGATGACGGGCATCCCAATGAATCGGATCGCGGAGAGCGAGACGAACAAGTTGTTGAAGATGGCCGAGGAACTCAAGTCGCAAGTGATCGGACAGGATGAAGCCGTCGACCATCTCGTGAAGGCCATCCGTCGCGCACGTGCCGGTCTGAAGGATCCGAACCGTCCGATCGGTTCATTCATGTTCCTCGGACCAACGGGAGTTGGAAAGACAGAGCTTGCAAAGGCACTGGCCCGGTACATGTTCGATAGCGAGGGCGCCTTGATCCGCATCGACATGAGCGAGTACATGGAAAAGTTCTCCGTGTCGAGACTCGTTGGAGCGCCTCCCGGATATGTTGGCTATGAAGAGGGCGGACAACTCACAGAGAAGGTTCGTCGGAAACCATATAGCATCATTCTGCTGGACGAGATCGAGAAGGCACATCCGGATGTGTTCAACATCTTGTTGCAAGTGTTCGACGATGGTCAGCTTACGGATGGACTTGGTCGCCGAGTGGACTTCAAGAACACCATCATCATCATGACGTCCAACGTGGGCATGCGCGACGTGAAGGCCGGCGGTAAGATCGGATTCACTACGGATCAGGCCACGGACGACTACGAGAACATGCGTCAAACGGTTGAAGAGACCATGAAGCGTCTGTTCAATCCGGAGTTCATCAACCGTATCGATGAGTATGTGATCTTCCGTTCGCTGAAGAAGGAGCACATGTTCAGGATCATCGACCTGCAGCTCAAAAAGGTTCTCAAGCGTCTCGACACACGTGGTATCACGTTGGAATTGGCAAAGTCCGCCAAGGAGTATCTCGCCGAGAAAGGCTTCGACGAAAAGTATGGAGCACGACCGTTGCGGAGAACGCTTCAGCGGTTCGTCGAGGATCAATTGGCCGAAGAGATGCTCAAGGGTCACTACACCGATGGATCTCTCATTCGGTGCAAGCTCGACAAGAAAACGAATGCCCTTGTGTTCACGCTCGCAAAGAGCAAGAACGACGCCCACGAAGAACCCGAAGAGGCCGAAGCTCACGAAGAGTGATCCTTCCACCTCATGAAACTCAACAGAGGCCCTGCATCGCGGGGCCTTTGTATTTTGCGCCTATCTATGTCACAGCTCAGCACCGACGTTCTACGATATCTCGCACAGCAACAGCAGCTGCACGGTTCTACCGTGTATGTGGAGCCCGGCGTGGATGTTGAGGCGATCTCGCTGACGGAGCCAACCGCACCACCTGCGGTGATCGTGCACGAACCGGCAACACCGAAGATGGGAGAGGACATGGCGAATTGGAAGAAGGCCGTCACGATGACCGAGCTCAATGCAACGATCTCTTCGTGTCTGCAATGTCCACTCGGTGCCACGCGCACCAACTTCGTGTTCGGAAGCGGGAACGAGAACGCAGACCTCATGATCGTGGGAGAAGCGCCCGGTGCAGATGAGGACGAGCAGGGCTTGCCCTTCGTAGGAAGAGCCGGTCAGCTGCTCACGAAGATCCTCGAGGCGATCAACTTCACGCGCGACGAGGTCTACATCTGCAACATCCTCAAGTGTCGTCCACCGAACAATCGTAAGCCGTTGGCCGCAGAAACAGATGAGTGCGAGCCTTACTTGTTGAAGCAGATCGAGTTGGTACGGCCCCGATACATTCTTGCCTTGGGTCTGACGGCCGCGAACACCCTCTTGAAGAACAAAGAATCAATGTCGGCCTTGCGTGGTCGCATCCACAACTATCATGGCATTCACATGATGGTCACCTACCACCCTGCCGCCCTCCTCCGTAATCCGGAATGGAAGAAGTATGCATGGGAAGATGTTCAACACTTGCGCAAGCTCTATGATGGAGTCTAGATCATGAAAATTGTTGTCCTCCTCGGAGGGATCTCGCCCGAACGGAACATCTCGTTGTTGAGTGGGCGCGCGTTCACGTTCGCATTGCGTGAGCGCGGACATACCGTTGTGGCAGTGGACCCTTCGCTTGGAGCGAACGGTGTGTTGACGGACGATGATCTGCGGGCCGCTACGGCACGCGAAGTGACGGCAGAGGAGTTGGCATCGTTCGAGCCGCGAAAGCTCGTGGAGTGCATCCAGGGTCCGTTGTTCGACAATGTCGACATCGTCTTCATCGGTCTCCATGGTCGGTACGGTGAAGACGGCTACGTGCAGTCGTTGCTGGACCTTCGCGGCATTCCGTACACGGGGAGTGGTATGCTTGCGAGTGCGATCGCCATGGACAAGGCGATGTCGAAGTTGTTGTTCGCAATGGCGGGCATTCCTTCTGCGCATTGGGTCACCGTGGATCCGAAGGATGCCGACAACGAGACCTTGTTGATGGAAGTATTGCAGGAGATCAACGGTCCGTTGGTCGTGAAACCCAACGATCAGGGGTCGACGGTGGGAATGACCATCTTGGATCGACCAACGGTCGAGTCCTTGCGGGAGGCCGTGCTTACGGCTGGTCAGTTCTCCAAGTTGGCCTTGATCGAGCGCTACATTGGTGGTCGTGAACTTACGGTGCCAGTACTCGGTGGCGAGGCGCTGCCGATCATTGAGATCATTCCGCATGATGGCTATTACGACTATGCGAACAAGTACACGAAGGGACGCACCGACTATGAATGTCCGGCGGCGCTCAGTGAAGAGGTGCAGCATCACGTTCAGAATCTTGCCGTTGCCGCACATGGCATTCTGGGATGTCGTGCCTACAGTCGTGTCGATTTCCGACTGAATGAAGAGAACATGCCCTACTGTCTTGAAGTGAACACCCTACCGGGATGCACGGAGACAAGTCTGGTGCCGATGGCGGCACGTCAGGCCGGGATCGAGTTTGGCGATCTGCTTGAAGAGATCATTCGACTTTCGTTGGAATCGTGAGCATGCGATCGTTGGCGAGCGGGCGTATGCTCGTGTTGCACGTGCTGACCTGCATGCTGACCATGGTCGGCGTCGCACGGTCGCAGTCCTACTACATGGCACCACCCGGCAGAGTGAGTGTTGGTGCCTATCTCGGCACATCGATGTACACGGTCAGTTCCGACGTGGTCGGCGCTGTGGACCATGAGGGGGACTCGCACACCCTGGCCACTACCATGTTCGTCGCCGCTCCCGGGATCGAGGTCGCGTACGACATCGACCACAGCACATCCTCGGTAACATCCTTGCGCGCACGCTTCGTGAGCTGGCTCACGGCCTCGGCGTCCGACCTTGTACACGTACACGACGACACGGTGATCGGCACTCCGAACGACATTGTGATCACATCGCAGCATACGGTGGAGCACACCATCTCGCGCATCGATGCCCAGTTCCTTGTGGCGCATGAGTTCCTGGAGATCCCCATCAGGATCCAGGCCGGACTCAGCTACGGTCTCCGAATGGGCGACAAGGTCTCCGAGACCATCCGCGAGACGAAACGCGATACCGTCCCGCACCGACAGATCGTGAAGGGGGAACGGGTGCAGGTCCTTCCGGAGAACTCCGTGACGATCGATCACTACGTGACACAGCGGATCGGCCTGCTCATGGGCATCGCTCTCCCATTTCGATTCGGAAATGTGGAGTTCGTGCCAAGTTTGGAATACGATCTGGGGATCTCGACCAAGGTCCCCGTGGATGCGAACGAGGCGCCGATCCCATACACCTCCAACGCAATGGTGATCTCCTTCGCCTTCCTGTACCGCCTTTAACGTAAATTTGTCGTGTGAACACCATCCTCCTTACGGGCATCGGCAATGCCCTCGTCGACATCGAAGCGCAAGTGACGGAAGAAGAACTCCAGGCATTTGGAGTGGAAAAGGGCAGTATGACCCTTACCGATCCGACAACACAGGCATCGATGCTCTCCACCCTCGGAAATCGCACATTGCACCGCTCAAGCGGTGGGTCGGCTGCGAACACCATCATTGCCTTCGCCCAGTTCGGCGGAAGCGCTTCCTATTGTTCCCTTCTCGGGAACGACCACCTTGGCGAGTTCTATGCGCAGGAGTTCAAAGACCTGAACATTCACCTCGAAGCGTCGCTTGTGCATGGTGCACCAACGGGAACCTGTCTCGTGTTGATCACGCCGGACAGTGAGCGAACGTTGAACACCACCCTCGGTGTGAACGTGGAGTTCGAGCGCGCGAACATCAGCGAGGAGCTCATCAAACGGTCGGAGTGGATCTACATCGAGGGATATAAGCTCACCGACGACAATGGCGCTGAAGCAGCCGACATGGCCGCCTTCTATGCGAACAAGCACGGTCGGCACATTGCCGTGAGCTGTAGCGATGGCTTCATCGTCGACGTGTTCGGTGATCGGTTGCGTTCCGTGCTCAAGCATGCCTCGCTTGTGTTCTGCAACGAGCGCGAGGCCTGTGCACTGTCGCAAGAGGAAACGGCCGACTCTGCGTTCGCATCGCTCACCTCCAGGCATCGCAATGTTGTGGTGACCAAGGGGGCCGAGGGGTCGTTGATCGCATGGAATGGCCATTCTGTGAACATTCCCGCCTATCGGATCCAGCCTGTTGATGCCACCGGAGCCGGTGACATGTTCGCCGGTGCCTTCCTGTACGGCGCTTTGCATCGCTATCATCCGGAACATGCAGGCCGGTTGGCATCGTATGCATCTGCGCAGGTTGTGGCACAATTCGGTGCACGCCTCAAAACAAGCCATATCGATGTTCGTGATCAGATCCTCAATTCGGCCTCCACTGCACGGTGATCATGTATCCCTTCCGCCATCTCTCCTTCGCCTTCCTTCTTGCCATTGGTTGCCTGGCCGGTGCCTCGCTGCATGCGCAAAGCGGAATGGAATGGACGGATTTCAAGCGGAAGCTCGAGCCGTATTTTGCAGATGAACTCTTGGACGATGTGAAGAATGCGCTTCCGCAAGGAGCGCAATACCGGATCTGGGGCTGGGATGTAGGGGATCTCTCCGGCGATTCCTACTACGACGTGGCCATGTCCGTGCAGACCTTGGGCACGCGCAAGCAGGAGATGACGGTCTATCTCTTCATCGACAACGAAGGCTACCTGACCAACATCGCCAAGTTGCCCCTTGCCTACGTCGACCTTCCCTTGGAGATCGGTGTGGTGATCAAGAACAACGCCTGCTACGTCACCCAAAAGCGTCGTTCTGAGTCGTGGACCATCAAGGGATACCAGTTCCGGGACGGCTCTCTGGCCCTCCTTGACGAGTTCGTGAGCGATAAGCTCGAGCAATTCGGTCACGAAGGCTATCGCAACTACCACTCGCTCGAGTCCCGCGAGCGCTACATTTCGCCCAAGGGGGAGATGGAGTTCTCTGCCGACTACCTCACGTTGCCGTGTTATTCGCGGGGCCGACAGGTCTTTGCCGGTTATGTGGCCGATGTGAACGTGAATACGACCGAGCACGTGGACGAGGGTGCGTTCTACTGGACCGGACCGACCGACGGCTCGTTCACGGCCAAGGCCGTCTACGACGACGAATACCTGTACTACCTCATCAATGTGCGAGACAGCAACGTCATCACCGGCTGGTGCGACACATGTACGGCAGACCGGTTCGATATCTGGCTCGACGTCACCCCTCCCGAGGACAACAATTCGCGGTTCATCACCGGCATGTCCCGCAGAAAGCCCGAGTTCCGCACCACGAGCGATTCCGGACTGTTCGCGTTTTCGATCAAGATCGGCGATTTCGAGGACATTCGGCCGAGTGTCAAGGTCAAGACCACCGACGACCTCGATCCGGAGCAGGAGGCGGCCATTCAGAAGCTACGCGTGCTCACGTCGCTCCGCAGTGACGGCTACGTCATCAAGGTCCGCATCCCCTTCAACCTCCTAGGCTACGACCGGGCCCCGATCGACGAGAAACAGCTCACGGAGCTGGGCTGTACGCTGGCCATGTACGACGTGGACAACGAATTCCGCCCCGAAGAGACCACCCGGATCGCCACGAGTCCGATCGACGTCCTCAACCCCGCCACCTACGGGGCCATTCGATTCATCCCGGACGGGCTTTGGTACGGCCAAACCGACAACATCTTCACCGATGCCGTGATGAATTATCTCCAAGAACTCGGTTTTTAGCCTGATTCCGCACCAACTCTTCCTCTCCCCGTTTGGCAGTTCGGCCCTACGGGGCTAATTTTGCGCGCGTTTTACATTTGACTGGCTCATGGGATCTTCGTCCATAATGCGCCAGCTGGCACCCTATTTGAACCTAGGCGCACAGATGGCAACAACCATTCTGGTCCTGGGAGGGGTAGGGTGGTGGATCGACTCCACGTGGCAAAGCACGCCATGGGGATTGATCGTCGGACTGTTGCTCGGTTCGGCACTTGGACTAACGCAATTCCTTCGGATGATCCAGCAGTTGCTGAAGAAGCCAATGGACGATGGCAATGGAGACGACGTACGTTAACAGGAGATCGGATTGGACAGCAAAGGTCTATGGGTAGGTGTGATAACGGCAATGGTATTGAGCATTCTCAATTCCTTGGCCGGCTATCTCATTGCCAAGCGGGCATTTGGAAAGTCCTTGAACACCTTCCTCTCCATCATCTTTGGAAGTCTCGGTGTACGGTCGCTCCTCGTGATCGTCGCCGCATGGTATTTCCTGAGTGTCGTTCGACTTCATCAGCTTGGTTTCGCGCTCACGTTCGCCATCTCGATGTTCGTGATGATCCTGGGAGAGATCTTTTTTTTTCATCGATCCTACGAAGAGAGCAAACGTCAAGTTCGAAGACCGGTGACCGAATTATTAAAAAAAAAGTGGGTCGGTGAACCGGCCTACTTCATGATCTGACGAGAACTCAATGCAAGAAGACTCAACACACGTTCACGAACATCATGCGGCTGAAGCGCATGGTGAAGAGGCCAATCCGCAAGGTGGCGAGGTCTTTACCCATCTCCTGAAGGGGTTGGGCGACCACCACGAATTGAACATCTTCTTCGGTTCGTACAAGATTCTGCCGATCATTCTGGTCGACAACGGCATCCACGTGTATTCCAATGAGCACACGATGGAAGAGGCCGGCATGTACACGTTGCATGAAGGTCATCCGGTGCGCACGAGCGATGGCGGTCATCCTGCCCTCGATCTGTCGATCACGAACTTCGTTGCGTACGAGTTCATTGCCATTGCGATCATGTTGGTCCTGTCGATCGTCGTGCGTGCAACGGTCAAGAAGGATCCTCTCAAGGCACCGAGTGGACTGGCCAATGTCATCGAGGCTGTGGTCACGTATGTACGCGACGAGATGGTGGTGCCGAACGTTGGTACCAAGAAGCGTGCCATGACATGGATGCCCTACTTCCTGTCGCTCTTCTTCTTCATCCTGATCCTGAATCTTGTTGGATTGATGCCCGGATGCCATGCGGCAACGGGATCGTTGGCGGTAACATCGGGTCTGGCCCTTACCTCCTTCATCCTTGTGAACTTCATTGCCATGAAGGATGCAGGCGTCGGGAATTGGTTCAAGCACCTTCTTGGTGGAGCGCCCCTCTACATCGCTCCGATCATGGTGCCGATCGAGATCGTGTCCTTGTTCACGAAGCCGTTCGCTCTTACCATTCGTTTGTTCGCCAACATGACGGCCGGACACGTGGTATTGCTGTCGCTCGTGGGATTGATCTTCTTCTTCCAGTCGTTCATGGTGGTACCTGTCAGCGTTGCCTTCTCGGTCTTCATCTACTTGTTGGAGCTGCTCGTGGCATTCCTGCAGGCCTACATCTTCACGATGCTCACCGCAGTGTTCGTAGGATTGGCCTTGGGTGACCATGCGAACGACGATCATCACGCACACGCACATTGACCTCGGAATCAACTACTTTTTTTGTTCACTCATTCGTTTTTCAGAAGGAATAGCCACATGGATCCCAAAGCATTTGCATGGCTCTCTGCCGGTCTCGGCGTAGGAATCACCGTTTTCGGCGTCGGTACTGGTATCGGTCGCCTTGCTGCAGCAGCTCTCGAAGCAAGCAGCCGTCAACCTGAGAATGCTGGTGACATCCGTACAACGATGATCATTGGTGCTGCACTTATCGAAGGTGTTGCACTGCTCGCCGGCGTTATCTGTATTCTGTTGGCCGTCAAGTAAGAATCAATGAACGACCGCGAAGGATCGCGTGCTCTCGAACTCGGGGGCACGCGTTCTTCCTGACCACCACTCTCAACAACGATCCAAGCTAGTACGATGGACATGAACTCCTTGCCTCCGTTTCTCCAAGTCAATCCGGGATTGATCTTTTGGACGTTGATCAACTTCTCGATCTTCGCCTTCATCATTGCGAAGTTCGCCTGGAAGCCATTGAAAGAAGGGTTGCAGGCACGTGAGAACACCATCAACGAGGCGATCGCGAACGCACGTCTTGCCAACGACGAGGCGCAGGCCTTGTTGAACGAGAGCAAGGCGAAGATCACATCGGCTCAGCAGGAAATGATGACGATCGTGAAGAACGGCAAGGTACAGGCGGAAGCACAGATCCGACTGGCCACCGAAGAAGCAGAGGCCGTGAAGAATCAAAAGATCAAGGAAGCGCAACGCGAGATCGAGCGCTCGAAGGATGATGCGATCAAGGAACTACGTCAGGAAGTGACGTCACTCGTGATCGACGCGACGGAGAAGCTCATTGGCCGTCGTCTCGACAGCGAAGACCACAAGCGCATCATCGACTCTTCCGTTAACGAACTCTCAAAGAACTGATCGATGTCCGTACAACGCATAGCCCGTCGGTACGCGCAGGCACTGCTCGACTCTGCCATTGCGATGAACCAGCTCGATGTGATCGAGTCGGACATCCAAGTGCTCGCCCATGCCGGTGCATCCTCGTCCGAGTTGCGAGCAGCGCTCCGCAATCCCGCGATCGATAACACCAAGAAGAAGAATCTCGTCAAGGAGATCTTCGAGTCATCCGTGTCGCCACTGATGATGAACTTCTTGTACCTGTTGATCCACAAGAACCGAGAGATGTATTACGCCGACGTGATCCGCGAGCTCGGTGTGCTCTATGATCGGCACCGTCGCATCACTCGCGTCGATGTCACGTCCGCATTCGAACTGGACCAAGCATCGCGTGCGAAGATCGTTGCGCAACTCGAAAAGAGAACAGGAATGACCGTGGCCGTGACCTATCATATCGATGCTTCGCTCATTGGCGGCATTGCGGTGAAGATCGGCGACACGGTTTTGGACAGCAGTATTCATGGGCAACTGGAGCGCCTTCGCGCAACCATGCTCAACTAACCCAGACACAACTACTCACGCTCAACACAAGGTACCGTTATGGCTGATGTTCGACCGGACGAGATCTCCGCGATACTCCGTCGACAACTTTCGGGCTTCGAAAAAGAAACCGATATCTACGAAGTGGGAACCGTTCTCCAGATCGGAGACGGTGTGGCTCGCGTGTATGGAATGAGCAAGGTCATGATGTCGGAACTCGTAGAGTTCCCGAACGGCGTCGTTGGCATGGTGCTCAACCTGGAAGAAGACAACGTTGGTGTTGTTCTCTTCGGCGATGACTCACTCGTGAAAGAAGGCGATCAAGCAAAGCGTACAGGTCGCATTGCATCTGTCCCCGTTGGTGAGGCAATGCTCGGTCGAGTCGTGAACCCGCTGGGTCTTCCGATCGACGGAAAAGGTCCCATCAAGGAATCGGCCTTCTTCCCGATCGAACGCAAGGCCCTTGGTGTGATCGACCGTCAGCCGGTCACCGAGCCGTTGCAGACCGGTATCAAGGCCGTCGACGCGTTGATCCCCATCGGACGCGGTCAGCGTGAGCTGATCATTGGCGACCGTCAAACGGGCAAGACCGTGGTGGCATTGGACACGATCATCAATCAGAAGTACACGCATACGAAGGAAGCACAAGAGCGCGGCATCAAGCCGGTGTTCTGTGTGTACGTGGCGATCGGTCAAAAGGGCTCTACGGTTGCGAACGTTGTTTCGACGCTCGAAAAGTATGGCGCTCTGGAATACACGACCGTTGTGATGGCCTCTGCTTCGGATCCTGCTCCCTTGCAGTTCATCGCTCCCTATTGCGGTTGTTCACTCGGAGAGTACTTCCGCGATTCAGGTCGCCACGCACTGGTGATCTACGACGATCTCACGAAGCAAGCAGCCGCCTATCGTCAAGTATCGTTGCTGCTTCGCCGTCCACCGGGACGTGAAGCATATCCCGGCGATGTGTTCTATCTCCACAGCCGTTTGCTGGAACGCGCTTCCAAGCTCAGCGATGCGCTCGGCGGTGGTTCGCTTACGGCACTGCCGATCATCGAAACACAGGCAGGCGACGTGTCGGCCTACATCCCAACGAACGTGATCTCCATCACGGACGGACAGATCTACCTCGAGCCAAACCTGTTCAATGCCGGTATTCGTCCTGCGTTGAACATCGGTATCTCTGTTTCGCGTGTGGGTGGTAATGCACAGATCAAGGCCATGAAGAAGGTGGCAGGGCCATTGAAGTTGGAGTTGGCGCAGTATCGGGCACTGGAGGCATTTGCCAAGTTCGGTTCCGACCTCGACAAGTCCACGCAACAACAACTCCGTCGTGGCGCACGCCTGATGGAAGTGATGAAGCAGCTTCAATACTCGCCGGTACCGGTCGAAGAGCAGGTGATCACGATCGTGGCCGCAACCAGCGGATACATGGATGATCTGCCGACGAATTCGGTGAAGCAGTATGAGCAGCAGCTCATCGACTTCATGCGTTCGAGTCACGCCGACATTTTGGACAGCATCACGGTGAAGAAAGAGATCACCGATGATGTCAAGACCAGGCTCACGGCAGCATTGGACGGCTTCACGGAGCGGTTCAAGGCAACGTTGAGCTAAGGAACGAAGTATGATCGTCCTCACTGGCGGCGCCGGTTTCATTGGCAGTTGCCTTCTCGCAACATTGAACGCGCGCGGGCACGAGGACGTGTTGATCGTCGACTCACTTGGGTCGGCCGGTGAAAAGTGGAAGAATCTTGTTGGCAAAACGTTCATTGACATCGTGAGCAAGGAAGACTTTCGAGATCAAATGCTCGTTGGTGATGTCGGAGATGTTCGTGCAGTGATCCACATGGGCGCGTGTTCCGCGACCACGGAAACGGATGCCGACTATCTCTACGACAACAACACCAAGTACAGCATCGATGTCGCGGAATTCGCCTTCGAGCGCGGAGCACGTTTCATCTATGCGAGTTCTGCTGCCACGTATGGGAATGGTTCGCACGGCTATGCTGATACGACCGTCGATCTGGAGCCCATGAACATGTATGGGTTCTCGAAACACCTCTTCGATCTGTGGGTCCGCAGAAATGGACATGCCGATCGATGTGTGGGATTGAAGTTCTTCAACGTCTTCGGTCCGAACGAGTATCACAAGGGTGCGATGTCGAGCATGGTCTACAAGGCGGTGCAACAGATCCGCGAGACCGGAACCATCACATTGTTCAAGTCCAACGATGCGGCGTACCCGGATGGTGGGCAGATGCGAGACTTCGTCTACGTGAAGGATTGCTGTGATGTGGTGATGGAGCTGCTCGAGCGACCCGACGTGAACGGCATCCTCAATCTGGGAACAGGTCAAGCCCGAACCTGGAACGATCTCGCAACAGCGGTGTTCGCGGCCATGGGGCTTGAACCGAACATCCGCTATGTCGATATGCCGGAGCATCTGCGCGGGCAGTATCAGAACTACACGCAAGCGGACATGACAACGCTTCGGTCCCGTATTCCATCGGCTTCGTTTCGATCACTCGAAGATTCCATTGCTGACTATGTCCAACGCCATCTCCTTGCGGAGCGGCGCACTTACTGATCGAACCCTATGGCAACACTACGCGAAATCAAGAACCGCGTCACCGCGGTGAAGAACACGTCGAAGATCACACAGGCCATGCGAATGGTGGCCGCTGCTAAGCTCCGTCGAGCCCAAGAGGCCATTACGGCCGCACGGCCGTTCGCAGACAAGCTTCAACTGATCCTCAGCAATCTTGCGGCCGCCGAAACGGACTTCATCCACCCGTTCTTCGAAACACGGAAAGAGATCAAGTCGATCGCCGTCATCGTTGTTTCGTCGGATCGTGGACTCTGCGGTGGATTCAACACGAACATCTTCCGTGCGCTGACGCAGCATCTGGTGGCCCTGTCGAAGGAATATCCTGATGCGACGATCTCGCTCATCCCTGTTGGACGTCGAGCAGCAAGCTCGCTTGGCAAGGGCGTCCTTCCCATCGCGAAGGAATACCCCGACGTGTTCGGGAAGTTGAGCTTCACCACAGCACATGATATCGCCGATCTCGTGTCGAATGGATTCTTAGCTGCTCGCTTCGATAAGGTCGAGGCAGTGTACAACAAGTTCATTTCGACCATGCGGCAAGAAGTTGTGATCTCCCAGATCCTTCCGATCGCACCTGCAGAGACCATGAAGGCCGCATCACATCCGGTGGATTACATTTTTGAGCCGAGCCGTGCCGACATTCTCGATACGCTCCTGCCAACGTATTTGAACATTCAAGTATGGCGTGCCCTTCTCGAGTCGAATGCCTCGGAACAGGCCGCTCGAATGATGGCCATGGAGAATGCCACGAACAATGCTCGCGACCTCATTAGCTCCCTCCAACTGATCTATAATCGTGAACGGCAAGCCGCGATCACGAAGGAAATGCTTGAGATCGTTGGTGGAGCCGAAGCGCTCTCTGGACAGTAACGGTGGGTACCGGGCGACCAAGTTTCTTTTCTGCGAAGGGCTTGATCCTTTCCGTTGCCTTGCTCCTTTCCTTCGTCCTTGTTCTGACGGTGGCGCCCGACCACAACGTGTACAGCAAGTGGCACGAGAAGCGCATCCGGATCTACTACGATGTGCTCGATAAGTACAACGCGCGGATGCGACCGGACCAGCGCATGCTGGAGCGCCATAAGTACACGTATCAGATCGTCCAATGGATCAGTCAGCGACTGCTCCCTACCGATACCCTCATGCTGCCCCCGGCAGAATACGTCACGAATTTCTACCCGGATGCTTACTGGGTGGACCAGCGGATCTTCTACTATTTCTGTGGACCGATCCCTACCGTGATGTATGGTGACTCGGCGCGCGCGCACTCCGCAAACGTGTTCGTCCTGTTTCAACCACAGGGTGGGATCAGTATTCATCGGAGGGGTGGACGGACGAACGTCGACTCGATCTTGACCGTCTATCGCAATGAACGATCGAACAACCGGCCTACGGACTGACCTCTATGGGAAATGCATTTGGTTTGATGTTCGTGATCGTGGCGCTTGAGTTTGCCTTGGGTCTTGCCGTGCTCGGTAGACTTCGCGTGCAGCTTTCTCGCCCGATGACCATTGCACTCAGTGTGATCTCGGGCATGTTCCTGCATAGCCTCCTCCTGTTCCTGACGCAACTCGTGAACATTCCCATTTCAATCGGCTCCATCGTGCTGAGCGCCCTTGGTGGCGTCGTGGCACTCCATGTGCCGCCCCGACAACTGGGCTCCTACTACGCAGGCCTCTTCCGTTCACCCCGGTGGACGCTGTCGATGTATGATGTTGTGACGTTGGCGATCGGCATCTACCTGTTGTACATCAGCGTTTGGGCTACCTTCTACTGGCCGGTCACACCATTCGATGCCATGGCCGGGATCGACCTTGTGGCGAAGACGGCAGTGCAAGAGGGTACCTTGAACTGTAGCATCTATCGAGACCCGATCCTTGCCGGCCACCTGTCGAACCAGCCATTCTATGCGCCTTTTGCCATGCTGCAGCAGGTGATCACCCGGTCGATCGGCTTCCCGTTCGGGCAGGTGTGGCTGTCGGTGCTCTCGATCTCGATGTACACCTTCATGTTCACGTTCCTTCGTGAACGTGTTCACCCGTTCATTGCCGACGTCCTGTGGATCTTCTTCATCATGATCCCCGAGCTGTACGGATACACGCTCCTTATGCAAACGGATTTTGCGAATGCCGTGTACTACAGCATCGGCGGCATCTTGATGATCATGGCCATTGAGCAAAAGAAAACGTCGTTGCTGTGGGCAAGTACGCTCTTCTTGGCCGGTGCCGCTTGGTCCCGCTCGGAATCGTTCCTCCTTATTGGCGTGATGCTCCTGGCCATGATACCGTTCCTTATCAAAACCTGGAATACTCGTCAGGTCCTTACTTGGATGGTTGCCACGGGTGGCATCGTGATCGCCGTGTTCGCATTGTGGCATGTGCTCTGGTTCAGAGCGTACTTACCCGTTCGTCCCGACACGGCCGCCGAACTCATCGGATTCGACCCGGCTCGATTCCTTTCCGTGACCGGTCTCATGTTCGCGAACGTCCTCTCCGATGTGGGCTACTGGGGGATGACCTTCTACGGGTTCGTTGCCATTGTGGCCATTGACATTGCCGTTACCGTTTGGAAAAAGGCTTCCTGGAACATCGTCCTGCCGGCGATGTGGATCCTTGTGACGTTCATCGTGCTGCTGGTGGTCGGAACGATCTTCGCGTCAGCCGTCGTCGATCAGACGCTTCGTCGTGGACTCTTCAAGATCCTTCCCTTTGTGTACATGTTCATTGCCGGGACGACGGTGTTCCAACTCGCGTCCCAACGTCTTCAACGATGGACCACCGGAGGTACACGATGATCTGGTCGATCCCGAAAGAGGTCTTGATCCTGGGCGTTGTCGTTGTGACGCTGATCGTCCTCATTGGCATGAGCGCACTGGTCTCGCGACTGTTCGTACGTCGCCATATAAGTGCCTTGCTCGCGTCGATCGGTAAGCAAACGCTTCCCAATTTCAGTCAAGCCCTTGTTGCAGACCTGCCGGTCCCAGTGCAACGCTACTTCCATTACGCGCTGCGAGAGGGCCAACCGAACATTCGGTACGCCATACTCCGACAAGAGGCACAATTCCGCCATAGCCCTGAAAGTTCGTGGTTCGATGTACGTGCCACGGAATACATCAGCGGTATGGAGCCGGGATTCGTCTGGGATGCGGTTCTACAGCACCATCGATTGTTCTGGCGCACGGCCAAGCTCACGTATCACGAAGGTCGTGGCAGTGGTCACATCAAACTATATGGTGCGATCTCCTTGCAGGATGTCGAGGGGGAAGAAACGGATGCTTCCATGCTGTTCCGCTTCCTTTGCGAGCTTGTCTGGTTGCCAACGGGACTCCTGCCCACGCGCACACTCCGGTGGGAAGAGATCGATGCCACAAGTGCCCGCGCCGTCATCACGGACGAGGGAACGACCGTTCAAGCCATTGTCCATGTGAACAGCATCGGTCAGATCGAACGGATCGTCACGACGGACAAGTTCCGCGACCTGAAGAGTGGCTTCGAACAGCATCAGTTCACGATGCAGTGCAGGGAGTACCGCGAGGTCGAGGGCGTGATGATCCCAACGGAGGTCGATTTCATCTGGAACATGCCCCACGGTGACTTTGAGTACGGGAAGTTCCTCGTCACGAACATCCGATACTTCTATCGCTAACGGTCGGGTCGCTCGCCCAACCCCCTATCTGCCGCGCTGTACCTTGTACCACGACGCCGGAATGCTCATCAGCTTCTTGGCCAACGACGTGCTCACACGCCCTTGCATCACGTTGAAGTCTCGACGGCGAACTTCCTCCAAGATCTTTCGATAGTTCGTGCTCATGAGCGTTACGGTCAGTCGACTGTCCTTCTCCAACAGCGGAATGCCCAGATCGGCTTGTTCATAGTAGGACTCTGTCGTTCGGACCAGTTCCTTGATCAATTCCGTCAACTGAGGCGTTTGTCGAAGAGCGAGAATGTCTGCCTCATCGACACCAAATCGCTCAAGGTCGGTCTGTGGGAGATAGATCCGGCCAAGCACGGCGTCTTCACGCACATCACGGATGATGTTGGTGAGCTGCATGGCGATCCCGAGGTCGACCGCACGCTCCAATGCACTCGGCGACGTGTATCCGAAGATCTCGGAGGTCATGAGCCCCACGACCGATGCCACCTTGTAGCAGTAGGTCCGCAGTTCATCGAACGTCCGAAACCGCGTCACCGTGGTATCCATGAGCACGCCCTCGATCAACTCCTCCGGGAGGTTCCTCGGTATGGAGAACTGACGTAGGGTGTCTTCCCACGCCACCACGATCGGGTGGTTGGCAGCGTGGCCATTGTAGACGTTCTGGATGGCGGAGTTCCACTGGCCGACGATCCGCCGCGCATCTGCCGGTGTCACATCTCCGCTTTCCATCGCCACATCTACGAGATCATCCACATACCGACAGAACGCATACACGGCATAGCAGGCATTCCGTTTCCGGCCCGGAATGAAATGTGAGGCGAAGTAGAACGTTTTGGCATGCGTGAACGTCAGCCGCCGGCAGTACTCGTACGCGACCGCCGTGTCGATACGGATCGACTCGTCGATCGACGCGGGATGGTGGGTGAGTGGTCTCTTCATGGCCTGCGTGGAATTTACCCTAATTTGAAGGTGTTGAACGGATCCTATGAAAACAAGAAGTGTTTACCGATGTACGGCATGTGGCCACTCAACACCGAGATGGGCCGGAAAGTGCCCGCAATGCGAGTCTTGGAACACCCTCGTAGAAGAGATCGAGCATCGCGAGGCGCGCAGCTCGTCCGCCAAGCGGGTCTCAGAGGCGCGCTCCCTAGCTCAGGTACTGGCCTTGGACGAGGTGGATACGAGCATTGCGCCACGACTGGGTACGGGCATCCCCGAGCTTGATAGGGTACTTGGCGGTGGGCTGATGCCCGGGAGCATCGTCCTTGTGGGTGGCGACCCCGGTTTGGGGAAGAGCACCTTGATGCTGCAGATGTCGGCAGGGCAGCAAGGCACTGCACTCTATGTCACCGGCGAAGAGAGCCTCCATCAGATCAAACTCCGCTCAGATCGGCTTGGTCTCGATGCCAGCTCGATCAATGTCTGCTCCGAGACCAATATCGAGACCATTGTGGCCATCATCGAGCGAACGAAGCCCAGTGTGGCCATCATCGACTCGGTCCAGACCATGATCACGGACACGCTCGATTCTTCACCCGGAAGCGTTGGTCAAGTGCGAGAATGCACCGCCTTGCTCACACGATGTGCCAAGAGCTCCGGCATTCCGGTCGTCATCATCGGTCACGTCACAAAAGACGGCATGATCGCCGGACCGAAGGTCCTCGAGCACATGGTGGACACGGTTCTGCAGTTCGAAGGCGACGGAATGTACTCCTATCGGGTCCTCAGGGCCCTCAAGAACCGCTACGGCAGTACGAACGAGATCGGCGTCTTCGATATGGCCGCCAACGGTCTCCATGAGGTTCCCAACCCTTCGGAAATGCTCCTTTCCCACCGTCGCGCGGGTGAACCGGGCACGGCCATTGTTGCTGTGATGGAGGGGACGAGACCGCTCTTGGTCGAGGTCCAGGCACTCGTCAGTGCCAGCGGATACTCGGTCCCACAGCGCGTGAGCACCGGATATGAAACCAAACGCTTACAAATGATCCTGGCCATTCTCGAAAAACGCGGAGGCGTTCAGTTACGTCAAAGCGACGTGTTCGTGAACATCGCCGGAGGGATCGCGATCCAGGATCCCGCCATCGATCTGGCCGTTGCGGTGGCCTTGGCCAGCTCGGTGATGG
This sequence comes from Kapaibacterium sp. (SeqCode), assembly GCA_044224925.1. Lineage (GTDB taxonomy): Bacteria > Bacteroidota > Ignavibacteria > Kapaibacteriales > Kapaibacteriaceae > Kapaibacterium. The sequence goes on along the minus strand of JBGAJM010000002.1, from coordinate 139,007 downwards.
ACGCTCCTGCCCCCTCGAACGCCGTCTTCATCGGCGAATTGGGGCTTACGGGTGAAGTGCGGCATGTGTCCTTTGCGGAGCAGCGCGTACAAGAATCGCTGAGGCTAGGTCTGAAACAAGTATATTTGCCTACATCTAGTCTAGATGCTCTCTCGATCTCTGTGCGGTCGTCGTGTCTTCCGGTGGATAGAATATCGCCCCTCCTCTCAACATTATTTGGGTAAATGCAGCAGCAGCAATCGGATGAAGAACTCATCAAGAAGTTCACCGAAGGTGACGAGCACTCCTTCGTCCTCCTCATGCGCCGTCATAAGGACCCCATCACGAACTTCGCCTTCCGCTTTCTTGGGAACTACGACGATGCCATCGACATCGCGCAGGAGACCCTCCTGCGCGTGTATCGGTTTGGCCACACGTACGCAGGCGACGTGAAGTTCACCACATGGTTGTACACGATCGCCTCCAACCTCTCAAAATCAGAACTGAAGCGATATCGACGCAAGTTCGGGTCGTCGCTGCAGACAACGTTCCGCAAGAGCGACGAAGACCCGTCGTGGGACATTCCGGATGAGACCTATCGACCGGATGACAGGGTCGACAACAACACGATCGCTCAGTCGATCCAATCTGCTCTCATGAAAGTTTCTCCTACGTATCGCGAGATGATCATTCTGCGCGATCTGCAGCAATTGAGCTATGAAGAGATCTCAGAGGTGACGAAGACGGAACTTGGCACCGTGAAGAGTCGTATCAACAGAGGCCGTGCTCAACTGCAGGAGCAGTTGCGCGGTCTGTATGCCGAGTTATACCCAGAGCTACAATGAACACACCCACGTTCGACCGCGACTCGTTCTTACGAGAGCACCTCCCTCAAGTTCGAGCAACGGATGAGTTCGAAAAGGCTGTCCTTGCCCTTGCGGCGTTAAATCGACTACCGGAAGTGGTGCTTCCGGAGTCCTTCGAGAACATCATCATCCGTCAAGGCCGTCAAATGCGTCGCATGCGGGCGCTTCTCTTTGGCTCGCTTGGCGTAGGGGTTCTGGGTACGATCGCCTACTTCGTCTATGTCCAGCTACAGCCGGTACAGATCCCGGCCAACTATGAAGTGCCAACGGTGCCGTCGCTCGTGATCCCCAGTGAAGTGACGCCCCCTGCCGAGGCCACACCGATCGATCCCGTGATCATGAAAAAGGTGGAGGCACGGGTCAAGAAAACCGTCCAACCCACCCAGACCGCACGCGGAGTAGCGGGCTACTGACGCCTTGCCACCTTTGCCCCTAGCTGATTTCATCGTAATATGCGTTGATGTTTGAAAAGGAACTTGAACGCGTACGTAAACACTTACGTCAGCATTTAGCGACGCCGCAGCCCTATGTCTCGTTGCAGTCGGTGATGTCGGCCGAGGCCGTCCATCCCGCCTTTCGGACATTCTTTCAGGCTGAAGTGGCGTGGTGGGTGCATGAAGAGCAGGCGATACGCACGTCGAACCCGCGATTTGAGACGGGGCACCAGGAGTTTCGCGACCTGTTTCGCGAGCTTGACGGGCTCTATGCACGACATGCGCGATTCGATCACGAAGAACTCAATGCGACCATCGACGCGGCAGCCAAAACGCGCCTGAACTATCTCTGTCGGCCCCGCACCACACTGAAGTGGTTCGTGTTCCGCGGAGAGCCAACGAAGCCCTTGCAAGAGATCCTCCTTCGGCTGAACTACCTCTACGACCACCGATATCTGATCAATGGATTTGAGCAGTGGGCACGCACACGCGGTTCCGACACGCCCTTCGAGATCCTCAGTGTGATCGAATTCGAGCGCATTGTCGAGAAGATCGACAACGACGCCATTCTCGATCTGTCGCAAGGTGAGTTCGTCCGGCTCTTGGAGCCCATGTATGAGTTCTTTGCCACGTACAACCCCGACCTGCCCGTCGAGGCCGTGCCCACCGAAGCTGTGATCATCTACCTTGACGACAAGGGAGCGGTACCGATCTCGCAATCGCTGGAGCGCTTGTTGTATCGGGAGGACCTCCGGTTCCTGACCCGATCCAAGTTGCTGGAAGTGATCGACGAGGTCATCGTCTCGATCGACGCGGGTGGCATGCCCTCGGCACCGGTCGAATACGTCCACGTAGAGCCGTCACCTGCCCCTTCTGTCCCCGAACTGGTGGTCATCCCACCCCCGGTGGTTCTGCAGCCCGTGGTGGCCCCGGAACCAGAGCTCGTGGAAGAGGAGGAGCCCATGGCCGAGTCCGTGGCCGAACCCATGGCCGACCTTCCCCTTGAAGAGCCAGCGTCGGCAGTGGAACCGTCCACAACGGAAGACGAGGGCGACGAAGAGCGCGTACGTCTTCGCAGAGACCGTTTTGCGACGCTCCTCGATGAGCGGACGCAAGGCAAGGTCATCAAAAAGCTTTTTGGTGGGAACACTTCCATCTATTCCTCAGTAGTAGACGCCGTCCTCGAGAGCGATCACTGGAAAGAGGCGGCAGGAAAGATCGATCGATTCTTTGCCGAGCATAGGATCGAACCCAATTCAGCCGTGGCCATGGAATTCTGCCAGGCACTTCACCGCGTGTTCATAGTATCGTAACCCAATGAATTTCATAGATGTAGCATCGATCCACGTCAAGGCTGGCGACGGAGGTAACGGAATTGTCAGTTTCCGACGTGAGAAGTACGTTCCATTGGGCGGACCCGATGGGGGGAATGGCGGCAAGGGTGGGAACATCGTCATCAAGGCCGACCATCAGCTCGGCACCCTGCTCGATTTCACCTACAAGCGCATCTACGAGGCCAGGAACGGGCAGCCCGGCGGCAGCAGCAACTGCACCGGCAGGTCCGGCGAGGACGTGATCATCCGCGTCCCCACTGGCACCGTGGTACGAAACAAAGAGTCCGGAGAACAGCTTGTGGACCTCGAGGCCGATGGGGCGACCTACATCGTTGCGTATGGAGGGCGAGGCGGCAAGGGGAACTCCGAGTTCACCACGGCCACGAACCAAGCTCCGCGGAATGCGGAGCCGGGACGTCCGGGCGACGAGCTGGACTTGGAACTTGAGCTGAAACTCCTTGCAGATGTTGGACTTGTTGGATTTCCGAATGTTGGGAAGTCAACACTGATCGCCAGCATCTCGGCCGCAAAGCCCAAGATCGCCGACTATCACTTCACCACCTTGGTGCCGAATCTTGGCATGGTACGGGCGGGTGAAAGTCGTAGCTACACTGTAGCGGACATACCCGGGCTCATTGAAGGGGCGCACCTCGGTAAAGGCTTGGGAATTCAGTTCTTACGTCACATCGAGCGTACTTCGGTCCTCGTCTTCATGATCGATTCGCAGAGTCCGGACCCAGAGAGCGACCTCGCCACCCTGCGAAAGGAACTCAAGGCCTACGATCCCACGCTTGCAAAGCGCGAATCTCTTGTGTACCTGACCCGTGCCGACGTCCTAACTCCGGAAGAACGCAAGGAGTTAGCGAAACGGCCCATCGTGAAGCGCAAGGGTGCGAAGATCATCTCGGCCGTGAGTCGCGAAGGGATAGACGAACTCATTCAGAGACTCTGGGGCTACGTTGAAAAGGCCAGGTCGGAAAACTTGGCATGACAGTTGACAACAGACTTCTGCCGAACAAGTCCCATTGGCCCGTTGTCCACCACTGGATGACGCTGAATGGCGGCTTTGAACGGCTTCGGCGGGTGTGGCGCAGTGGAGCAGACATTGTCAGCTTCCGCGCGACGCAGATCGGTAAGGGTTGGCACTGTGGTGTTTTTTCCACAGTGAATCACGTTGTTTGGTCATTTCAGGAGGCGTTCATGGTGGTGGCTGTGCCAAAAAACCGTTTGGTTATCACTCCATGCAGCGATATTTTAGCGGCGCGAATTTTACGAGCGGAATTCCCGTGTGGGGATGCCGTGCGTCGTTTTGTGTTTTTCACAAACGACAAGTGAGGGGCGCATGAAAACACTGTACGATTGGACTGAATTTCTGGACGCAACTACTTCACCGACGGGGAACACAAGGCGCAAAGAGCGCCTATTCGTGTTTCCGGTCGTTCCATCGGATCAACATGTCAGCGAAACAACCATATATCGTTACACTTCATCGGAGGATCGTATGAATCGTTCTGATTCCGCGACAACGTTCCGTCAACATCAAGGGGCGCTAAGCTGGCGAAGCCTGCTCGCGACCTTCCTTGTATTGTTGACAGTCGGCGTGTCTGCGGGTGTTGCCCAAACGGCAACGTTATCGCATGTACCAGGGGTAGTATGCTCCGGGACTGCGCCGACGTTGACATTAGCCGTTGCGGGAATACCTGCAATCACCACATATAATGTGGCCAATCCGGCTTGGCCCGGCCTCGAGGCCGAAGAGGGCGGCGCCGGGAATGCGAACAACATCAACGTCGTAGGTAACCCCTTCGGTGCTGACGAAGTTCGACTCATCACGGCGGCTGAGATCACGGCAGAGGAAGCCGGTGGCTTCGACTTTGTCTATTACGGATCGACGCACAACCTTGCCGCAGAAGGTATCTATGTGAGTTCGAACGGATTCATTCGCTTCAGCGATGGCAATCCGTTGAACAACAACGAACTCACAGAGACGGGGATCGTGGCTCAGAACATCCCAGCCGCTGCTGGTCCGAACCATGCGATCTACTTCCTCAACATCGACATCGACCCACAGGCCGCTGACGATGTGGATTGGGACATTCAGCCGGTGAACGGTGTCGGTGCAGTGAACAACGCTCTCGTTGTCACGTTCCGTGGAGTGTCGCAATACAATCCGAATCTTGTCTACCCATACAATCAAGTAACTGTTCAGGTCATCCTGTACGGTTCGACGCACGCTCTTACGCCAAACCGCATCGAAGTACGCCTTCAGGACTTCCCTGATCCAGGCGTCATCCCTGCACGTAACCACACCATTGGTATCGAGAACTTGTGCGGCAATGCTCCTGCCTACCCCGCCATTGCTCCTGGTGCACATAATAATGCAACATGGGCGAACGGTCAGGTTCCAGTCGGTGGTCCGGCAGTTGCCAACGGTGGTGTGATGAACACAGCCTGGACATGGGATCCGGTTGCCGGTGGTCCGCAAGCATATTCAGCTCGACTTGTCAACGTTGGAACGAACGGTATCATCGATACCTACGATATCAACGGTGCTGCTCAAGGTGACGACTCCTATGTGAATGCCATTGTTGGTGGCTCACCAGTTCTTCTCCCGGCAACGGCGATCTCGGCTACCACGCGGTATGCTGCCATCGTTCAGTTCGGTAGTAACTGTGAGCAGATCCGTAGCAATGTTCAAGTGATCACGGTCAACCTTGTGCCAGTGGCCCAGACGATCGGTGGCCCAACGAATCTTTGTCAAGGTTCAACACAGAACTTCACAGTAGCTGCTACAGTACCAGGTTCTACGTTCCTTTGGGCCACGACGGCACCTGGTGCCATCGTCACTCCATCGGGCGGTCAGAACTTGAGCGCTTCGATCAACTTCCCTGGTGGCGGTACACTCGGTGGTTCGAACTGGAATGTCTCGGCCCAAGAAATTGGACCTGCACCGACAAACTGTTCGGTCACGAGCAACAAAACGATCACGATCTTCTTGACGCCATCCGGCGTTATTGCTGGTCCAACGCCACAATGTGCTACCGGTTCTTCGGGACCATACACATTCAGTGGTGCAGGTGCCGGCATTACGTATAACTGGACCCTCTCCGGTGCTCCTGCAGGATCTGCAGTGACGGCACCGAGCGGTTCGAACACGAACATCACATGGGGAACACTGCAGCAGCCATCTGCTCCGGTTGTTGCTACACTTCAATTGATCGCCACGACCGGTCCTGGAGCACTTTGCTCTTCGGGTCCGATCACGTATGCGATCACGGTGAACCCAATGCCGGTCGCAAAGCTTCCATTGACGGAAGGCGATGCAACGCCGTGTGTAGGTCAGAATGTAACCTATAGTGTTGTTGGTGGTGTGGTTGGTAACTCGTACGCATGGACGCTCAGCGCAGGCGGCACGTTCGCCGGTGCAGATGCGGCATACATCCCCGGTACGCCAACGTTGAACAAGACGTCGATGGTGATCTCATGGCTCTCACCAGGCTCTAAGTCGATCACGATCACTGAGACGACCGGTGCCGGTTGCTCGGTAGCGTATACACACAACCTGACGCAAACAGTTCAAGCCAACCCGGCTCCTGTTGTGAATGGTTCGAACACGCCATGTCAGTTCATCGCGCCATCCGGAACGAACCCAACGTATCAGACGACACCGAACCCGCTCCAGTTCTCGTACACAGTGAACGTTCCAAACGCACTGAACACGTATACATGGACGGTGAACAATGGTGGTCAGATCGTTGCAACGAACTTTGGTGCTGTAGCTCCTACGAACTCCGTCAATGGTGTTGGCATCACGCAAGTGATCGTCCAGTGGCCAAATACGGGTGCTGCGACGGTAGTTGTTACGGAAGTAACACCTGCAACGTACAGCTGCTCCGGTACCAGCACGTTCAACTTGACGGTTCAAGCAACTCCAAATGCAGCAGCGTTCACACTTACCGGACCTGGCATTGCGCCTGGTACGAATCCTTGTGCGAACTCGACCCTTAACGTATACACAGTGACGTTGGGTGCGGACAACCACACCTTCAATATCATTGGTGGTACGATCACGGCCTCGTCAGGTGCCTTCACGGCTTCGACGACATCGTTTGCCGGTCTCGGTAACTTCACAGTTACATGGGGTGCAGGTACAACAGGCTCGATCAGCCATGAGTATGCGAACCTTGCAGGTTGCTCGGCTGTTGAGACGTATACGATCACGATCGTACCACGTCCGAACGGCAACATCAGCGGACCAAATGCGGTCTGCGGTGGTGCACTCAATCAGAACTACACGGTTGTGAACAACACCGTTGGTGGTCCGATCTCGGCACATGCATGGTCGATCACAGCAGGTATCGGATTCGTAGCGAGCTCTGCAGGAGCTGCTACGCCAACCTTCACGGTGAACTACAACAACTCGGGAACGGGTGTTGTCACGATCCAAGACGTGATCACTGGTCCAGCACCTTCGAACTGTACGACAACGCTGACCTACAACGTCAACGTCACACAAACGCCAGCTGCTCCAACGTATAACGCCGGTACGCTTACGCCTTGCGCAGGTGCCACGGTCGTCTACACGTTGAACGGTACGGCCGGTTTGACAACCACAGTAACAAGTGTTACGAACGGTACGATCGTCGGCGCCAACAACTTCTCTGGTGCCCTCGGCAACATCACGATCTCGTGGGGACTTGTCCCAACGGGTGGTGCTGGTTCGTTCCAGTATCAAACACAAAATGGCGCCTGCGTAAGCGGTGTCACGACAACGAATGTCACGATCAACGCATTGCCGACCGTTCCAGTGATCACGATCACTCCGAACATCACAACGTTCTGCGTTTCGTCGCCATTCCCATTCTTGGACGTAACGAGCACTTCCGGTGCCGGTATCGTATCGTTCGCATGGTCTAGCACAGGTGGTTTGACAGGCGTACAATCTGACGTTCCTGCCGGTGCTCCGATCAACGATCGATTCACGATCAACAACTTTGGTGGTGTAGGAACAAAGGTCATCACTGTAACGGCAACAGACGGAAACGGCTGTACACGCTCGAACACGATCACCCTTACCATCGAAGCAAATCCGACACCTGTGATCTCCGGTCCGAACACGGCCTGTCAAGAACTCACAGATCCTGCCCTCACGCCAGCCGGTCCGTTCACGTTCGCTAGTTCGAACGTCTACTCGACACCACTGGTGGCAGGTCACTACTACTCCTGGACCTCGTCGAACGGTTACATCGTAGCCTACTCGACGAACAGTGGTGGTACATGGACTCCGATCGCTGCAACAACAACGACAGGTGTTTCGGCCATCCTTGGTGCTTCGCAAGTACGCGTTGCATGGTATGGTTCGACGCCAGGTAAGATCAAGGTATCTGAATTGAACGGTCCGGTTTCGCCGCCTTCATGCCAGACAACGACGCTTGACTACAACGTGACGCTGAACGTGATCCCGCTCGCACAAACGATCGGTGTTACGCCACAGAACATCTGTGCCGGTTCGACAGCTCTCCTTACACAAGGAAGTTCGCAAGCCGGTTATACCTATCGTCTTGAAGTATCGACAAATGCCGGTGCTACTTGGTCGGCTCCAGGTGCAGTTGCTACGCAAGCCGGTTCGGGTGCAGCACTTGCTTGGAACATCCCAGCTTCGGTGCTTGCCTACACAGCAGTTGCTCCAAACGTAACGGACTATCGTTTCCGCGTCACAGCGCAAACGAATGGTACGTTCGGTACACCAGCCGTGAACTGCGGATGGTATGTCGTTACGCCAAACGCTCAGATCTTCGTTAACCCACAACCAGCAGTGGTAACACCAGCTATTGTCACGACACTCTCGTGCCAAGGTGATCTCACTGGAATCCAAGTCAACGTCCCAAGTTCAGAGACATGGGTGCTGTACACATTGGGTCGCCGTCAGATCCGCGACTTCGCGGGTAATCCGATCGTTCCTGGTGCATTCGTATCCATCCCATCGTCGACACTTGCCGGCAATGGTGGTACGATCACGCTTACAGATGCTACGTTCCCTGCCGGTGGTAACCCACTGCTGAACGCTGACAACTATGAGTATCAGGTTACAGGCGTTACGGATATGACGCTTGCTCCTCCTCCGAACATCCCATGTACGACGGTCATGCCCACAACGGTCACAACACGCGTCTTCGCTCTGCCGGCAGCGCAAGTTGTTTCCTTCACGGCTAACCCAACATGCTGGAACCAAGATGTTCTCGTAACACTTACGGGCACACAAGATGGCGTGACATATGAGATCCGTCGTAACGGACTCTCAATGGCACCAGTCGTTGAAGTACAAGGTGCAGTTGGTGGTGGTCCGGTTTCCGTATGGATTCCGAAGCTCTCCGTCCTTGCATCGAACCCTGCTGCTCCAACAGTCGTGAACTTCGACGTTCGCGCTCGTCTTCGTACGGTTGGCGGTGGTGTGTATGCACGTCCGACACCAGCAAGCAACTGTCCATTCGTCTTTGGAGCCACAGCTGTCACGGTCAATCCGAAGCCAGTTGCGAACATCACTGGTGCGACGACAGTTTGCGGTCCATCGAATCAAGTGTACACAGCCGGTCCAAGTGCTGTTCCTGCAACAACCACGTATGACTGGTTGATCACAGGCGCACCTGCTGGCACGACACCGACGGTGGCAAACAATACAGGTCTTGGTACGCTCAATCCATTGAACGTTGCATGGGGCGTCAACAACCTCAGCTGCAATGGTGTGTACAACCCAGTTACAGCGACGATCCGTCTTATTGAGACAAACGCGTTTGCTTGCGCTGATACAACTACACGTACGATCACTGTCAATCCGACGATCGCAGACGCTGCGATCACATCGGCTGACGGAAATAGCCAAGCCTGTATCTACGGTGGCTTCGAGTCTCACCTCGAAACGTACACACTCAATCGCCCTGTGTCTTGCGTCTTCCCAGTGAACACGACGTTCCTGTGGACCATGCCAACCGGTGCTGTGAGCGGTGTTATCCGTTCGGGTCAGAACACGAACTCCATCGTTGCTGAATGGAACACTACTGGTGGAACGAACATTGGAGTTGTGACTTGCGTTGTGACGCTTCCTGCCGGTCTCGGCGGTTGCTCGACCACGTACACCTTCAATGAAACGGTCTATCCATTGCCACAACCTGTTGTCAATGGTCCGATCAGCGTTTGCCAGAATCAAGCTGGTGTGATCTACACCGCTGATGTCTATCCAACAGACACGTACAACTGGGAAGTTGTTGGCGGTCTTATCACCAGCGGTGCCGGTCTCGGTACGATCGCAAGCCCTGCAACACGCAGCGGTCTGTCGCTCACATCGATCACGGTCAACTGGCTTGATACGCCGAACAACAATGCCTATGTCAAGCTCAGACAAGTAAGCGCTGCAGGTTGCCAGAACACGACAACTCGCTTCGTCACGGTCAATCCAACACCGACACCTGTGGTGAACGGTCCGGACGCCGTCTGTGACAATCGTGCTTACACATACACAACACAGAACAATGCTCCTTCGAGCTCCTTCTCGTGGTCCGTTATCGGTAATGCTTCCATTACCAATGGCGCGAACACAGCAAGTGCAACTGTTCAAACGACAGTTGCCGGATCCTTCACAGTAACTGTGACGGAAACGATCCTTGCAACGAACTGCTCGAAGTCTGCATCGAAGACCGTAACGATCGTGACAGCTCCAACACCAACGATCACACGCACAGCTCCGGCTGGCGGTACCGTTGGCGGCGCTTGCCTCAATCAAACGGTCACATACACCGTATCTCCGATCGTCGCCGGTCGCAGCTATAACTGGTCTGCAGTAAATGGCACGATCGTCTCCGGTCAAGGTACTTCGTCGATCAACGTGAATTGGACAGTTGTTGGTAACGGTTCTGTGACACTCAACGAGTGGGTAACGGCAACGCAGTGCACAACAACGGTCAGCCAGAACGTCACCGTTGCTGGTCCTCCAACTCCATCGATCAACGGTCCGAACACAGTTTGCGGATTGTCCGTCGTAACGTACTCCACGCAATTCGTTGCTGGTAACACCTACGCTTGGTCGCTTCCAACAAACGGTGTCATCACTGCCGGTGCTGCTACGAACGCATGTACGGTCACGTGGAACAATCCACTCCCGAACGTTGTGAACCCTGCAACACTGTCGGTAACGGAAACGAACACGTTGAGCGGTTGCTCTGCAACAGCCAACCTGAACGTTAGTGTCTATTACAAGCCAGTATCTCCAGCGATCACCCGCGTAACGGGTTCGCCATTGAATCAGGCATGTAATAACTCCACGATCCAGTATCAGATCCCGAACAACGCCGGTTCGAACTTCTTGTGGACTGTCACAGGTGGTACGATCACAGCAGGTGGTTCATCGAACATCGTCACTGTACAATGGACTTCGGTAGGTAATCAGACACTGACGGTCACAGAAACCAACGGCTTGAACGCAAGCTGCACGGGTCTGTCGACATTGAACGTCAGCGTCACCTATCAGCCAACTCCAAGCATCTCTGGTAATGCGACCACATGTACGACCAACACGGATACGTACACAACGGGTAACGTTGCCGGTAGCACCTATGCATGGACACTGCCTTCCGGTGGTGGTACGATCTTGAGCGGTGCCGCTTCGAACACGATCACGGTGAACTGGACAGGTGCAGGTGCACGTACGGTTCAAGTGGTTGAAACGAACGGTAACTGCTCTGCAACAGCAACACTGAACGTGACGGTTGGTCAAACGCCTACGGCAACGGCCATCCTTCGTCTTGTCCCTGCTGGTCCGATCGGAAGCGCATGTGTTGGTTCGACCATCACATATGCAACGACACTGACCGCAGGCAACAACTATGCATGGACAGTTACTGGCGGTTCGTTCTCGGGTTCGAACTCGGGTGTGAACGTCAATACGGTCAACGTTGTATGGAATGTTGTGGGCACGCAAACACTGACGGTTGTAGAAACGACCGCCGGTACGAACTGCTCGAAGACAGCAACACAACTTGTGAACGTCACCTATCAGCCAACGCCAAGCATCTCTGGTGCAGCTACAACATGTACCGGCAATACGGAAACGTATTCGACGGGTAACGTTGCCGGCGACACCTATGCATGGACGGTCTCTGCAGGTGGTACGATCTTGACCGGTGCCGGTTCGAACTCGATCACTGTTCGTTGGACCGCAAACGGCCCACAAACGGTATCGGTACTCGAAACAGCTACGGCCGGTGGATGCTTCGCTTCGGCAACACTGAATGTTACCGTTGGTCAAACGCCAACACTCACAGCGATCACTCGTTCAAGTGGTTCGCCACTTGCACAAGCATGTGCTGGTTCGACGGTTGGATACACGACACCTAATACACCTGGCAATACATATGTATGGTCGGTGACAGGCGGTACATTCGTCGGAGCAAGCAACGGTGTGAACATCAGCGTAGTGAACGTAACGTGGAACGTACTTGGCAATCAGACGCTGACCGTTGTTGAAACAACAGCCGGCACGAACTGCTCACGTACAGCGACACAGAACGTAAGCGTCACGTATCAGCCATCGCCAAGTATCTCTGGCAATGCAACGACATGTACAGGCAACATCGAGTCCTACACAACAGCCAACGCTGCTGGTAGCTCGTATGCTTGGACCATCACTCCATCTGCAAACGGTACGATCCTTTCCGGCGCAGCATCCAACACCATCTCGGTACGTTGGAACAATGCAGGCTCCGCAACAGTGTCGGTACTCGAAACAAGCAATCCTGGTGGATGCTTCGCTACAGCGAACCTCGTTGTGAGCGTCGGTCAGACACCAACGACAACGGCGATCGCTCGTACGACACCTGTTGGCGATGTTGGCAAGGCATGCGTTGGTCAAACGATCGCGTATTCCACGCAGAACAACGCCGGCAACACGTATGCTTGGTTGGCCACAGGCGGTTCGATCACTGGCGCAAGCAACACCAACACGGTGAACGTTCTTTGGAACATCATCGGTACGGGTACACTGCGCGTCACAGAGACAACAGCCGGTACGAACTGCTCGCGCACGGTCGTTCAGAATGTTGACGTGACCTATACGCCAACACCTGTGATCTCCGGTTCCACGGTAGCATGTTTGAATACGATCCAAACGTATTCGACACCAGCCGTTGCCGGTAGCACATACCTCTGGTCGATCTCCGCTTCGAACAGCTTCGCTCCGGTAGCAGGCTTCCCAACGTCGAACAGCATCACGGTACAGTGGATCCAGCCAGGTCTCCAAACGATCACGCTGACAGAAACTGCATCCGGTGGTGGTTGTGCTACGACGGTCACGCGTCAGGTTCAGGTCAACCCGATCCCAACGCCATCCATCAGCAGCACGACCGGTTATGGTTCGCCAGTATCGCAACGTCCAGGTCTCGTTTGCGCAGGTAGCACGCACGTCTACACGACGTTCGCAACACCAGCCAACGTTTGGAACTGGGTTGTCACTGGTGGTACGATCATCGGTGGTCAGAACACGAATTCGATCACGGTCACTTGGAGCACGGGCGCCGGTGGAAGCGTGCAGGTCACGGAAACAGTTCCTGGCTCTACATGCGTAACGACCGTGAAGGATTCGATCATCATCAAGCCAATCCCAACGCCAAACATCACGAGCGCTACAGGAGGTGTGCCGAACGTATGTGCGAACTCTGTTCACACGTACACGACACCGAACGTTGTTGGCAACTCGTGGGTATGGACGGTAACAGGCGGTTCGATCATCAGCGGTGGTGGTTCGAACACGATCACTGTTCAGTGGGGTGCAGCAGGTCCTGGTACAGTGGCTGTAACGGAAACCGTTCTTGGCGTAACGCCGGTCTGCGCGACATCAACCTCGCGTGCGATCACCGTGAACCCAAATCCGAACGCTCCGATCATCACTGGTCCTAGCCCGGTCTGTGCAACGAACCTGAACACGACGCCACAAACGATCAATACGGCAACGTATTCGTCGAACATCACGTCGACTCCGGCAGCTATCTCCACGTACACGTGGTCGGTATCTTCCAACGGTCAGATCGTATCGAATGCTACGACCTCGATCGGAGTTCAGTGGTTCAACACGACGACGGTTCCACAAAACGGAACGGTCACGCTCACACACACGAACATCTTCGGATGCTCGACAACTTCGTCGATCAGCGTAACGATCAACCCGAACCCAACGCCTTCGATCTCCGGACCGAACAGCGTTTGCCAGAACACGATCCAATCGTATGGTACACCAGGTGTTCCGGGCAACACGTATGCATGGACGATCACGGGTGGTATCATCCGCGGTGGTCAAGGCACGCCGAACGTACAAGTTGAGTGGACGTTGCCTGGTGGCGGTACTCTTACAGTGTCGGAGCGTAATACCTTCAACTGTACAGTACTCAACACGCTGAACGTTACGATCAATCAACTTCCAACGGCTCGCGTCACAGCAAGCGGACCGACGACGTTCTGCCAAGGTGGCGACGTCACACTGTCCGCACCGCTTGGATTTGCTTCCTACGCTTGGAACACTGGTGAAACGGGTCGCAACATCGTTGCCAACCGCACTGGTCTGTACTGGGTCGTAGTAACAGACAACAATGGTTGCTCGAATAGCTCTGATTCCATCCAAGTGAATGTCTTCCCAACCACACTGCCGATCATCACGGCAAGCGGTCCAAGAACATTCTGCGAAGGTGGCAGCGTTACTCTGACAGCTCCTGCAGGCTTCAGCATCTATCGCTGGTCGAATGGCGCAACAACGCGTTCGATCACGGTAACAACATCCGGTGAATACACTGTGGCTATTGCCGACACAAATGGCTGCACAGGTACATCCACACCGGTTGAAGTGATCGTATATGCTAAGCCACAGCCAGTTCTTACGACGATCGGCTCGACAACGGTTTGTAGCGGCGACTCTGTGATCGTCACAGCGCCAGCAGGCTACAACAGCTATACATGGTCCAGCTCCGCTGGAACGAACTATGGCACCGCTCGCACGATCGTTGTGAAGCAAACAGACAACATCACGGTAAGCGTTGTTGATATCAACGGTTGCGTTGGTACATCCGACACCGTGAAGATCACACTGAAGCCAGCTATCTCGCCGGTTGTCACAGCAAATGGTCCGCTCACCTTCTGCGAAGGAAATGCGGTCACATTGAGTGCGCCAACAGGATTCAAGTCGTACTACTGGTCAAACGGTGCTACGACTCGCGAGATCACAGTAACAGATGGTGGTAAGTACACTGTCACGGTCACAGACAACACCCGTTGCGAAGCCACTTCGCCGGATCTGAATGTCAAGGTGAACCTGCTGCCAGCTCGTCCGACCATCAACCGTACTGGTGATACACTGAAGGCCATCTCCAGTGTTGCTGATGCATATCAGTGGTATCGCAATGGCACAATGATCACAGGCGCAACGAATCAGAAGCTCATCGTAGCTCTCCCTGGTACGTATCGTGTCGAGATCATGGATGACAACACTTGCTCGTCGATGTCTCAGCCATTCGACGTTATCCTCACCGATGTGGACTATGACGTTGTAGCTGGTCACACCAACGGTCTCGAGATCTTCCCGAACCCAACGAACGGAATGTTCACGGTTTCGGCCATCACAAGCGAAGCAGGTTCGGTTCGTATCGAACTCTTCAACTTGGTTGGTGAGAAGGTCCTCAGTGTGAACGATATGGCTCAAGGCGGTCAATTCAAGAGCACGGTTGACATGGGTCAACTCGCCTCTGGTGTGTACAACGTAGTTGTCACCACGAATAACGAACGCTGGACAGTCCGTCTCGTACGTCAATAAGACATACGCCGACATGTAACAGGAAAGGGCGCACTTCGGTGCGCCCTTTCTTTTTGCGGTAACTCTTTTCCGCTCAGGGATATCATACCAACAATCCTTCACCACCTTCGGATCGATCGATATGCAACTGCGGTACTTCTTGCTCGTCCTCTTTTGCTCACTGGCGAGCACCTCCCTATACGCTAATCCTAGTGGGTATGTGGGACGGACCCTACCTACTTCACAAGGTTGTGGTGGCAGTGGCTGTCACGGCTCTACTGCGAGCTCTGCAACAACCGTTTCACTCTCAACAACACAGCCGATCGTGTTGCAACCCGGTGAGACGATCCAGCTTTCCGTTGTCGTCGCCCACGTCTCTCGTACACGGGCCGGGATCAACGTTGCCGTGAAGTCTTCACTGACGGCACAGACCAATGCGGGGACCCTTATTGCAGGTCCTGGACTGTTCCTGAGCGGAGGGGAACTCACGCACTCTTCACCAAGGACAATGTCGAGCGGAACGTCAACTTTCTCGTTCTCGTGGAAGGCACCGACCACTCCGGGAACCTACTATCTCCTGGCGACGGGGAATGCCGTGAATGGAAATGGCCGGGAAGACGCGAACGACCTCTGGAATCACATGACGCCGGTCCAGATCACTGTAGAAAAGACCACCGACGTTGCCGAGACCACGATCCCCGTCTTCACAAGCCTTGCCACCCCGCTGCCTTCCTCGAACCTTGTGACCGTGAAGTTCTCTGCCGAGCCACAAGAACGTTTCGAGGTGTCCGTCACGGACATGCAAGGACAGCGTATTTTTGAAGGTGCTGTCACCGCAGAAGCGGACCATGGGATCTTTCAATGGGATGGCGGCACGGCTGAAGGGATACCGGCTCGCACCGGTGCCTATATGATCACATTGATCAGCGATCGACGCATCGTGCGGTCGAGGGCCCTGATCGTTCACTAAGCACGAGTCACCAACTGACCGCCTTGTTCACTCCACTCCGTTCTGCAGCTCTGCAGGCGATCTGCTCGCTGATCTGCCTGCTTGCCTTTGCTTCCGTGCCTATGGAGGCACAGTGGACGAAGTGTGTGCTCCCTCCGGGATACGGCGAGAACGTGATGTACCTGGACGTGTTCTTCTTGCCCGCCGATCCGCGCTATGGATGGGTCTGCTCGGATGATGGCCGAGTGATCAGGACCACTGACGGTGGGACCACGTGGCTTGGTACCCGGATCAATGGTGACCCGTTCCTCGAGAGCATTCAATTCCTGACACCACTCGTGGGATACACGTCCGGACCAGGCGGGATCTTCCGATCCAACAACGGTGGCATCTCATGGTTCAACGTCTCTCCGAACATTCCCACTGGCGATAACCCATGGGGATGCTACTTCTTGACGCAGAATGAAGGCGTCTATCTCGTTGGCGGCTGCCAAGAACCACCTCGATTCTATCGGACCACCGACGGTGGGACAACGTGGTCGTTCTTTGAAGCGAACGATATCGGGACCGGACTCACGGATGCGATCCTGTATCGCGATGGAAGCGGATACGCCGCGTCGAGCGGTATGATATGGTCGACCAATGACTACGGTCGCACATGGAACGAGTTTGCCACGTCCGGCTTTCGAACCTGGAATGAAGAACTCTCCCACGTCGGAAGATCGTTCCTTGTACCCAGCGCGGGAAGCGAATGCTTCGGCGGCGGATTGGTCACAGGGGAGTACCGTTTCTCGACGGATATGGGAGCCTCGTGGACGCGTTTTCGAACGCCCTCTACCAACTATGGAACCTTCCTCGTAAGTGAACGTGCCGGATGGGGCGTGGGCTCCGAACGGCAAGTGTACTACACATCGGATGCAGGTCGAACATGGGAGCTTCGTGCATGTGGGATCGATGCCACTTCGAACTTGGACGACATCTGGATGGTCAGCGATACGCTGGGATTCGTTGTCGGCACCGAGGTCTACCGGTCGAACTTCAACGCACGTCCGCGTCTCGTTACCATCGCCCAAGGTGATCTTGTCTATGTGTGCCAGGGCGATAGCGTTCTCCTCACGTCGACGCCCGATCTGCTTCGATACAAGTGGTCCGATGGTCTCACAGGACCGGATCGATACGCCAGTAAGCCCGGCCGATACATCATCACCGCCTTCGACACGCTCACGTGTACGGCATCCGCCGATACGATCACGCTGCGTGTGTTCCAGACCACTGCTCCGCTCATTCTGAATGGACTTTCCGGGTCCACCTATTGCTATGGCGATTCTGCCATGCTTCGCGTGACGAATGGACCGTATCGGTCATTCCGTTGGTCGACAGGCGACACTACCGATGCCATCGTCGTGCGCGCCTCTGCCACCGTCACGGTAACGGCCACCGACACCAATGGCTGCGTTCTACGATCGAAACCCTTTGTTGCCGATATCCGACCATTGTTCGAACCAACGATCACGGCCACGGGTAAAACAACGATCTGTTTGGACGATTCCGTCACGCTCGTGGCTCCACGAGGCATGACGTCCTATCGGTGGAGCACAGGGGAGACCACTCCGTCGATCTCCGTGAAAAGTGCCGGCACCTACTTTTGCGATATCATCGACGAATATGGATGCCCAGGCACATCGAATCGTATCGATGTGGTCGTCCTCAACCTTCGCAATCAGATCGATGTGCAGAATGCGAACATCGGCCCCGGACTGCAGATACCGGACGTTACGGTTGGCGACCTGACGTGCAGGGACCTCGTGATCCGCAATCGCGACACCGTGCGCCCCTTGGTGATCTCGCGACCGTTCATGGTCGTGAACCTCCGTTGCAGCATGCCACAAGGACAGTTCCCGATCGTGATCGCTCCGCTTGATACAAAGACCCTTCGTATCTGTTGCTCTACGATCGAGTCGGGCCTGGTCGTCGATACGATCATCATCCCCGACACTTGCAGAGATGTTCCGGTGCCTGTCTTTACCTCGGGCCTCGTCGAAACACTCACAGGCACGTCGCGATGCGGCCTCCCTGTGTCCACCACGGTCATCCGAGCCGGTTCCACCTATCAGATGATGGCACCGTTCCCCAATCCCTCCTCGTCGACCATTGAGACCGAAGTGGTGCGCATCGGCCCAGGCGACGTTCCGACGCTCATTGTCGAGGATGCTGTGCGACGGGAAGTGATGCGCGCAACAAGTATAGAGGCACGGGAGGAAGGCGGCATGGTACGGTATGTGTTCCGCGTGGATGTGTCCATGCTACCCACCGGACCGTATGTGTTGCTCCTCGATGCGAACGGTCCGGCAGGAGCCGTTGCCGTGACCGTCCTCCATTAAGACCGATTTCGGACACATTTGACTGCAATTCCGTAAATTCGGTCATTCCTTCATAGAAGAATCTGAACCAATGGCCACGATCATCTCTCTCGATCCGCGTGTGACGCGGGCTCAAATCGATCCCGACCGTCCAGAACCTCTGGAACCAAAACACGAACTCGATCAGTTTCATACCTACGAGGTGTTCCATCAACAGAAGAGTGGCGGACGTCATGTCCATGTTGGATCGCTCCATGCACCAACAAAGGAACTGGCTCTTCTGATGGCCAAGGAACAGTATGCCCGTCGTGGACAAACATTGAACCTGTGGGTAGTGAACACACGTGACGTTGTAACGATGCCCTCCGAGGATAGCGAGATCTTCGAAACAACGCCGGAGAAAAAGTACCGTGATGTTTCGGCCTACATGGTACGGAACAAGGTGGAAGAGTTCAAGAAAGAACAGCAAGGAACGAAGGCATGAACACGAATGCGATCAAAGATCTCCTGTATCGAATGGCCGATGATTCACTGATCATTGCGCACCGCCATTCAGAATGGACGGGAATGGGTCCGTTGCTCGAAGAGGACATTGCGTTCTCCTCGATCGCACAGGACAAACTCGGTCATGCACTTGCACTCTACTCGCTCCTCCACGAACTCGGAGAGCAGGAACCCGACACGATCGCCTTCACACGCAACGAACGTGACTTCCATTGCTGTCAGTTTGTGGAACTGCCAAACGGCGAATACGACTTCTCACTCGTGCGACATTTCCTGTTCGATGCGTCGGAGAAACTGCGCTACGATGCCCTGCAACACTCCTCGTATGAGCCACTGGCAAAGCTTGCTCGCAAGATGCGTGGTGAGATCCGCTATCACATCTATCATGGTCAAACATGGATGGTGCAGTTGGGCGGACAAGGGAGTGATGAAAGTAAGGCGCGCATGCAAGCCGCCTTGGACGAAGCAATGCCGTACGCACTCGGTATCTTCGAAACGACCGATGCCGAGAACGATATCATCTCGAGTGGTCTCTTCGAAGGTGAGCTCGCCCTGCGCGATCGTTGGATCGCCTATGTGACAGACATCGTGAATGCAGCCTCGCTCCGTATGCCGGATGTGCAGGCGATCACTCCGGTGTTTGGAGGACGGAAAGGGTTTCACACGGCCGACCTACAGCCGCTGCTGGATGAGATGACAGAAGTGTTCCGCTTGGATCCTTCTGCGGAGTGGTGACGTGACCCGTGAAGATGTCTTGAACGCACTTTCAACAGTGCACGATCCGGAGATCCCAACGATCTCCGTTGTCGACATGGGCATCATCACCCTTGTTGATGTTTCCGATGACAACGATGTGCGCGTGTCGATGACGCCAACATTCGTCGGATGTCCGGCCATCGATGTGATGCGCCGTGATGTGACAGCTGCGATCGAAGCATTGGGTCCACATTCCGTATCCGTGGATGTGAACTTCGACGTACCATGGAACACCAACCTCCTGACAGAGAAGGGCCGTGCCGCCCTTCTCAAACATGGCCTTGCCCCTCCTGAGCCCTATGAACTCGAGCTCTCACTCGAGGTCCTGAACAATACGGCCTGCCCGTTCTGCGGGTCGCATAACACCACGTTGCGTTCTCCCTTCGGTCCAACGTTGTGTCGGTCGTTGCATTACTGTAATGCCTGCAGACAAGGGTTCGAAGGATTCAAACCTGTTTAGAACCGGTATCCTGCCTGCACAAAGAACTGTCGTCCAACAAGACCCGGTACATACTGCGGGTTGGACACGTTGAGGATATTGTTCATGCCCGCTCCGATCGTAAGAGCATTCTCCATCTCGCCGATCGTGAATGAACGCGTACATGCAACGTTCATCACCGTATAGCCCTCAACGAATTCATCGTCGCGGTCGAGAACCCGACGTGGCGGTTCACTGATCACGATACCATTCTTGTCGAGCGATTCGTCGCCATACCTGCCAATGAACTGGAATCGCACGTTGGCACTCCACGCGCGATCCGGAGAATCGTATTGGAACCGCAGGTTGCCACTGTTGCGCGACCTGCCCCAGAGTCCATGATAGTCGTCGCGCGTGAGCGGCTTGTCGATCGTGCCGGCCTGACCTTGATCGATGGCATCGAGCACTTCCTTGTCCATGGCATCGAGAAGTTGATACCCGCCCGAGATCCCGAACGAACCAACATCGTCGAATGCCACAACGGTGCGCAAGTTGATCTCGAGGCCCTGCGTGTACACGCGCGCAAGGTTGCGATACGAATACACGTTCCTTCCGTCGAACGATCCATACAAGTAGTACTCGATGAGGTTATGCAGGTCGTTTCGAAACGCGCGCACTTCTGCATTCATGAGCACGTGCGCATCATCAACATCGAACACGGCGTCTTCGTAGCGGAGGCCGAGATCGTACGACAGACTTCGCTCCGGCTGCAATTGCACACCCAGTCTGGCCGCGCCGATCAGGTCGTATCCCGCACCCGGTAGTCGGTTCGAGAATTCAATGAAGTTCTGACGGAAATCCGGTGCCTTGAATCCTGTTCCGATCGATCCGCTGAATCGCAGATGCTCTCCCGGTTTGAGCAAAACGGAGAAGCGCGGTGAGATGGCCGTTCCATACACATTGTTGTCGTCCAGGCGTGCACTCACCACATAGGAGATCCAATCGTTCGGAAGCCCCTCCCATTGTGTGAAGGCAACATACGTTCGATAGAAGGGCTTGTAGCCTGGAGTGAGGGAGTCGTAATACCGCGAGCCTCCGATATCCTCATACAGGAACTCACCACCGATCGTCATCCGATCGTTCACGCCCATCAGGAGATCGTATTGCGCATAGAGACGAGCTGTGCGACGAAGGAGATCGTCCACCGTGCCTCGCTCACCTTGCGGCACATCGAAGTTGTACCGCTCATTGTACATCGTGGCGTAGGCATTGCACAAGAGGTGCGCCTTTCCACTCGTGTATTCAACGCCTGCCGTACCGCTCAGATCATATTGCTCTACACTTCCGGTGTTCGTGGCGATCTGACCGAGCACCGATTCAACGAAGGTCCCTCGCGTATGCGTACCGAACGCTCGTGCAGAACCCTTGATCTTCAATCCCTTTGCGACAGACCATAGACCTTTGAGGTGCAACGTTCCGTCTTCGAACGACGAGTACGGCCATTCCCCATTCGACGTCGTGAGCGTGAACGATGGTGAGTTCTTGTAATTCGCAAAGGCACTCAGCTCCGTTGTTGCCGAACCATACGTCCCCTCGGCTTGTATCTCAGACTGTCCATGGTACAGGTACTGCGATGATACGCGTCCACCATATCCATCGTTCGGGCGTTTCGTGATCACGTTGATCACACCCGCGAGCGCCTCGCTTCCGTACATGCTCGACATCGGTCCTTTCACGATCTCCACGCGTTCGATGTTGCCAACGGAAACGCGCGAGAGGTCGAGTACACCGGCAACGCGACCAACCATGGGCTGTCCGTCGATCAGGATCATGGTGTAGTCCGGACCCAGTCCGTTCATCTGCACACCCGTTCGCACGTTACCCTGCATCAACAGTCCCGTTTGCTCTTTAAGCAGATCGGCCAGCGTTACCATGGCCGTGGTCCGTATCCGCTCTTTCCCGATCACCTCAACGCGCACCGGCGAATCCTTCACGCGCACTTCGTTCCGAGTACCGGTGACCACAATGCCCTCTTTGGCATAGGTTCGGATGGAATCACGCACACGCGTGCTGTCTCTACGCTGCGCAAGGGCAGGGAGGGAACAAAACAGGAAGAAAAGGAGGAGGGTGGAAGGGCGTATCGATGTTTTCACGGGGCAAAGATACGAGCTTCCGGGGGGAGAGTTACCGTAGGAGTGTGATCACGAGTGATTGTGGACCCATTGGCGATTCGAGTTGCGCTACGTACACACCATTCGCGAGCGAGGAGAGGTCTGCTTGATACTGCACGGGCGATGTGTCGGCCAGTGCTCTGTTGAACGACGACGACCATACACGGGCACCGTCGACCGAGATCAGACTGATCGCATGTGCTCCCACCTCGGTGCCGCCAACGGTGAACGTTGCGACATCAGCGTCAGTATCGAGGCCAACTGACATTGTTGCATTGGTGAACTCTCGGAAGGCCCGTCCTCGCAGAAAACAACCGCTCACGAAGATGTAGCCGTCGGCGGTCTCGACCGATGGACATGCGTCTCCCGACCATCGTGCGTCGATCCAACGCGTTCGAGCCGTATCCTTCGCACCTAACAGGATCACGCCGCGCACATCGGCCAGTCGTTGACTCGTGATCAGCAGGTCGATGTTGCTCAACGAAATGAACATCACACGATCATCGCCCTGTATACCTGTTTGCATTCTACCGCGATCGATCGAGGTGGGAAGGAAGACCGATGCATCGAATCGGATCTCTGCATGCAGCGAATCGATACGGAGAGGGAGTTGTGCGTCGACGGTCTCTGCGATGATGAGCATCGATGCATCATCGGAACCTGCCCCTGCCACCACGCTACCTAACCGAAGCTTGATCGATGTGTTGCCATTCACGTAGACCGTGGTGGACCTTTCGGCGGAGCAGTCGAACTGGTCGGTCGCCCGCACTGTGTAGGTGGTTGTCGTGTTCGGCGATGCGATCGGATTGGCGATCGTCGGATCGGAGAGTCCGATCGTTGGCGTCCACACATACCGCACGCCGCCCTGCGCCTTGAGCTCTACACCGGATCCTCGACAGATCGTGTCGGCCGCACGAAGATCGATCGAGATGGTCGATACAAAGACCGTTACGGAGTCGGTCACCACACACGATCCTGTCTGTGCTGTGAGCACGTAGGTAGTGGTCACGAAGGGAGATGCCGTTGGCGAGAGTGATGTGGGATCGCTCAGTCCCGCGATCGGAGACCATCGATACGTCGACGCAACACCTGTTCCCGAGATCTGAACACTGCCGCCCGCGCAGATCGATTTGTCCGGACCCGCGCTGACCAATGCGATCGGCTCGATGCGCACCAACACGGAATCAACACGCATGCAGCCCTGTGGTGTTCGTGCATAGGCGCGGTACAGTGTTGTCGACGATGGAGCCGCCGTTGGTGCCGTCGATGTGGAGTCGCTCAAGCCGGTCGATGGACGCCACACGATCGACGTTGTGGGATCCGTGGTGGCCGTGATCGTCGTGGAGTCGCCCGGACAGATCGTGATCGATCCTGCAACAGAGAGCGTTGGAAGAGGATGAACAGTGATGGTCACCGAGTCCGACAGAAGGCACGATCCCGACGAGACCGTGAAGTGATAGGTGGTGGTCGTGACCGGATCGAACACCGGTGTGAATGACGACGTGTCGCTGATCCCCGCCGCCTTTTGCCATACGATGCTCGATCCGCCCTGAACAGAGATCGACGTGGCATCGCCTTCACAGATCTCTCGCTGACCTTCGATGGTCACAACGAGCGTCGATGCAACGGTGACCACAACAGTATCAACGACGACGCACGTGCCATCCGTCATCGTAACAGTGTAAACGGTGGTCGTGGATGGGGATGCCACCGGGTCCGCTACGAAGGCATTGGAGAGTCCGGCACGCGGTGACCATTCATACGACGTTGCCCCGGAGGCGCGCATGCGGACGGACCCTCCGCCGCAAATGGTCACGTCCGGACCGCCGTGCGGCGATGCCACGCGAACGACCACACTTGCCGTATCGGAGCAGCCATTGGCTCCAAGTCCGGTCACCACATACGTCGTTGTCACCGTCGGCGCAACAGTGGGAGTTGCCGTTTCGGAGCCCTGGACGCCAACGGATGGGGACCACGAATACTTCACTCCACCACGTGCTTGCAAGGTGACCGATGTTCCTGCACAGATCACCGGTGCAGGATCGATCGTGATCGCTGGTTGCTCTTTCACGACGATGTACTTCAATACGGTGTCGGCCCCGTAGGCATTCTTCACGATCAGATAGGCGGCATGGGTGCCGGCACGGGCATAGCAGATAGCGCCAGGGTCCTTTTGTGCTGATACCGACGGGATCGCATTGTCGAACAACCATTCCCAGGTGTCGATCGTGCCAATGCTCTTGTCTTGGAATTGCGCACACGATCCGGCGCAGATCGTATCGACCGAGAAGTTGGCCTGCGGTGCCTTGCAATCTCGCAACACGGCATCCGGTGGACGCAGCATGCTACCGATCATGTTGGGAAGGCCGTATCGGCACTGTCCCGTGAGGACGACGGCCGTGTCGATGAATCCGCACGAGTCCACCTCGTTCTGCGGGGAAGAGATGCACGACAGGAAGCTTCTGCCCGCTCTTGAGATATAGATCCTTCCGTCGAGTGCCAATTGCAACGGTGTCCACGAGAAGGTGCCTGACAACCGAGCCGCCACTTTGCGTGATGCAACGATGTCGATCGATCGAAGTTGATCCAACGTGAACTGGTAGACCATTGCCGGCATCGTGTCATCCTGATTCGACACGGCGATGTAGAGCTTGCGCGAGTCTTGCGAGAATGCTGCACCGTAGTGTGAGCCGCCAATGCTTGCAGGGAACAGCGTGGTGCCGTTGTAGACCATGCCCGTGGCATAGTCGAACTCGAACACTTGGGAGTTGCCTGCTGCCGACGTGAGCACAAGTTTGCGCGAGTCCGGCGAGATATGCATCTGTCCCGCATCGCGGACGCTCAACGTGGGGTCTCCCGCATCGCTGATCACGGGTGTTGGGTCGAGGCGGTCGCGCGTTAGGTGATAGGAGTAGAAGTGTCTGCTTACCTTGCTGTGGACGACGATCCAGTAGCCATCACCGGCACAATCTTTCGTCGCTGTGATGTGTTCCGTGATGTCCGTGGTGAGTTGCTCGTTCTTCCGAACAACCTCTCCATAGCCACCTTGTTTGCGAAGGTCGACCACGCTCATCCACAAACAGAAGCAACGGCCATTCAATTGTGCCGACGTGATCGGTGCAGGATTGAAGATGTAGAAGACGAACGGATTACCGGGCTGCGGAACAATGATGGCACTTTGACTCGTCGATGGGTCGCCGTTGAGTCCGGTTCCACCCACCATCACTTCGTGAAGTCTGTTGTAGACCGTCACGCCATCGGTGTAGAAGAGCAGGTCGCCGGTGGTAGGATCCGAGATGGCGGCACTGCCCTCGTTGGTGCTGACCATTCCGTCCGAGAGTGATTCGGCAACGCCGTTGCGGAAGGTGATGCCGGCCAGATCCCCAAAGTACCAGTTCGTGGTCTCGGTCTGGGAGCGCAGTACCGTGCCCATCGTGATGAACACGAACAAGAGCCACGCAAGTGAACAGGCGGTACAGCGAGCAAGGTGGCAAGGACGCGATGGGAGGGTCGGCCAAACCATGTCAGTGGTCTTAAGTTACCAATTTTTAAAGCCCATACATCGTTCACGCCATGTCAAGAGGGCGTAATTTTGGACATGGAAACAAAGATCCTCGTGGTCGACGATGAGCAGGACATTCTGGACCTGATCTCATACAACCTCTCCAAAGAGGGCTTCAAGGTCTATACGGCCGCCAACGGTACCCAGGCCGTAGAAGTTGCCAGAAAAGTGCTCCCGGATCTGATCATCCTCGACGTGATGATGCCCGGCATGGATGGCTTCGAAGTGTGTCGCACCTTGCGCAAGGACGAGGCCACGGCGTCGGTGAGCATCATGTTCCTTACGGCCAAGGCCGGCGAGATCGACCAGATCCTCGGACTGGAACTGGGTGCCGACGACTATATCCAGAAGCCGATCTCACCCCGCGTGTTGATCGCACGTGCCAAATCGATCCTCCGACGTGGGAATGAGAAAGTGCGGACGGAGACGATCGCCGCTCCCGAAGTGATGCGCATCGGTTCGATCGAGATCAATCGCCAGAACTATACGGTCCGCATCGATTCTCGCGAGAGCTTCTTCCCAAAGAAGGAATTCGAACTTCTTGCCTTCCTTGCGTCGAACAGCGGCAAGGTCTTCACACGCGAATCCTTGCTGCGTCGGATCTGGGGTGAGTCCGTCTTTGTGGTCGATCGAACCGTCGACGTGCACGTTTCCAAGATCCGCGAGAAACTGGGCAAATACGGCGCCTGGATCGAAACTGTAAAAGGTGTTGGCTATCGATTCCGCGAACACGAGTAAATTCCACTCGTGAAACATCCTTCCGTAGCTACCATCGTGTGGACGTGGGTGTTCGTGGTGATCGGAGTCGTGTCCTTGTCCATGTGGACGCTCACCGATCGGACGCAGACATTCCTCGTTGTGGTCGTGACCATTGTGACCGCTTCCTTCCTCCTTGCCGCCCTCCTTCGCAGATCGGTCGTCCAACCGTTGCATGATGTTCGCGAGATCACGACGGCCATTGCCGAAGGTGCGACCTCCGAGCGCATCATCATTCCAGCGTCGGCCTCTGAAGAGGTGCTCGGCATGGCCACGGCCATCAACCGCATGGCGGAGAAGGCAAGCACGGATATCAGCGAACTGCGCCGACTCGAGCGTGTTCGCAGTGAGTTCGTTGCCAACGTCTCGCATGAACTCCGCACGCCGATCTTCAGTGTGCAAGGCTATCTCGAAACACTGCTCGATGGAGCGCTGGAAGATCCGGATGTGAGCCGTCCCTTTCTCGAGAAGGCGTATTCGAATGCAATGCGCTTGAATGCGTTGCTCAGCGATCTGATCGATATCTCGCGCATCGAATCCGGTGAGCTTCGACTGAGTTTTCGGTATTTCAATATCGCGTCGGTGTTGCAGGACCTTGTGCAGACCATGGAGATCCGCGCTACACAACGTTCCGTGCACGTGCAACTGGATGAATCCATGCACGATGATGTGATGGTGTACGGAGATAAGGAGCGACTCACGCAGGTGCTCACGAACCTGATCGATAATGCGATCAAGTACAACGTACCGAATGGTCGAGTGGTCGTGTCGGCAAGGCGGCAAGGCGACGATGTGATCGTGCGCATCGCCGACACAGGAATCGGAATTCCGAAAGATCAGGTTGCACGCATCTTCGAACGATTCTATCGCGTGGACAAAGACCGTTCACGCGCCGTTGGGGGAACGGGACTGGGATTGGCCATTGTCAAGCACATCCTTGAAGCACATCAGTCAACGGTGCACGTCGAGAGCGAACAAGGTGCTGGCACCACGATCACGTTCACGCTTCGCGCCGGAGAGTGATCAACGCGCGACGACGATCATCTGTCGGATGATGCCCTTGGTCGTTGTTGCATGCACAGCATAGATGCCCGGTGCACATGAGCGCACGTCGATCACCAACGAAGTCTGTTCCTGCTTCCATGCAACACCAACGGATGCGCCCGATGGCGTCAGAAGATCGGCATCGATCACAACGTCGGACGTGAGCAGTCCAAGTGTGCATGAGGTAGAGGCCGGCTGCGGATAGACGCTTCGTTGCAGATCTGTGGTTTCGTCCACCGACGTTGTCTGCTCGAACGAGATATCGTCGACAAACCAGCCATCGGAATTCCTGGCCGCATTGGAACGGAAGCGAAGGCGTGCATAGATCGTATCGGTGATCCGCGGCGTTGAGAACACGATGTTCTCGAACCGCCATGCATCGTCGCTCTTTGTTGTATCGGACCACCGAGCGTTGCTGCCCGCGTTGTAGGCACCAAGTGTGGTCCACGTTGGCGAGTCGACGGACGTGGCATACTCGACAAAGGCCGTGTCGGACGGATCGATGAAGGCCGCATGCCAGAACGTAAGTCGCACGCCGCCATCGGGTCCGTGCACCGTTGTTGGATAGATGATCACCGTGTCGCGAGCCGATGAACGATACGGTCCGCTCGGCGACTCCGTATAGGCCCCGGGCACACTCTTTGCGAACGCCGTTTCTCTGCTCCACGAACCACGAAGCACCCAGAATCGCGGAATCGAATCGAACCGTTCCGTGTATCCGTCGAGCGAACCAACGAAGAGTCGGATCGCATTCGAGCGTACACTCATTGCTCCGGTGGTCGTGCGCGCCGCAGCGCTGAGCAGATGCCACCCACGTGGGAGCGCAACGCCAAATTCCTGCGTTGTGCCTGTATCCGATGCTACAAGCGGTACTGTCGCGACGACCGTGCTATCCGAGTACCACACCAATGCTGCGAGATCGGAAAGAGGCGTGAGGGAATCGGCACGAAGCGTAGGAAGGGTCACGGAGGCAAGGGCGCGGTTGATGTCGTTCGTTGCCGAGTGCAATACCGGTGCTGCAGGTTGGCGAGAGCCGCCGGAGGTGACAGATGCATGACGAGGCGATGCGGTGTCGGTTCCTGCAATGGCCACCAACGTGTATCGATACTCGGTGTAGGGTTGAAGGCCGGTGTCAATGTAGGTCGTTGTCGACCCCGGAAGTGTTGCAAGTTTCGTGGTGCCGCGATACAGATCGAACGACAACATCGAACCATCAAGTGCTTGACCGAAAGAGCGCTTCGTCACGGGCGACCATTGAAGGTTGGCCTTGGTAGCATCATCCGGTAGTGCGCGTGCAACGAACGTCGTCGGTGCTTCCGGCGCACGCGTGTTGATCACGGCCGTGTACACATCGTCATCGGCAGGTGTCGTGTAGGTGTTGCGCATGTCCACCCACGACGGATAGATCATGCCGTTCAGCATGTCGCAGCCGCTGTAATCGCCGGAGAACACGCCGCCGAAGGGATTGCGTCGGATGTCATTCAGATCATCACCCACCCGTCGGTCCGTCCACGTTGTGCCGCCATCCGTACTCAAGCTCACATACGTGTTCACGAGAATGTTCGCGGCATCATCACGCGAGTCGGAATACATCACGGCCACATCGCCCGTTGCCGGATCCACACACAGCCATGGCCAGAACTGATCGTTCGTTGTGTCGGAGTGCACAATGGTCGGCGTCGACCATGACGTTCCACCATCGCTTGAACGCGAGAAGTAGATGTTGGGCACACCATCGGCACTCCATACGAGATAGAGCCAGCCACGGTGCGGACCGTTGGTGTTGTCGATGGCGAGTGACGGATAGGTCTCTGCGCGAACGGTACCCTTGAGACGGTGATTCGTTGTGCCGTTGATGGTGGTGGCCACAGCATACGGTCGGTACCGCTGAATGATGGCAGGTGCAGTGAAGCTCACACCACCATCCGTACTTCGCGCATAGCGTATCGCTTTCTCTGTTCCGCTGTTCCATACAAGATGCACCGCTCCATCCGGCGACGTGCGAGCGAGCGGGAAGCTCTGTCCGTACGTGGTGTCCTCGCTCACACCGAGGAATCGATCGCTCACATTCACCGGTACAGACCACGTGAGGCCGAGATCGGTGCTATGTGAGATCACGATCTGCGTCGACGAATCGCGATTGATCACGCGCTTCCACGGTATGTACACTCTGTTTCGGAATGGAGAGGCCGATGCTGTGTCGGGATGGACGTAGTACTTGTCTTCGAATGCAGAGTCGGGTGTTTGCTGTCCCACGTGCTGGATCACCGGTACGTGGCGCGGCCCCCAGGTGTTGCCACCATCGGTGGTGATGGAAACGAAGATGCCGTTCTCACCCAACGAAGGTGTGGTGCGGTTGAAGCCGCCATAGCACAGATAGCCGCGACCGGATCGGTCGAAGGCCACACTGGGATCGTTCGTGCTCTGCCAGTCCGGTCGAGCGAATCCAAGATTGGTGTTCTTCCACGTCCGTCCACCATCGGTGCTATTGTACACCCATGTGGATGAGTTGCCACGATAATCCACGGCCGATGCGATCAGACGTTTCGGGTTCAACGGGTCGATGGCAATGGACGACTCGTTCTGCGTTGGCGATTGGTCCTTCTCCTCTCCGATGAGATCCACATTCAAGAAGTAGGAGGGGAATGTGCCTTGCACAACGAATGGAGGATGCCATTCGAGTCCTTCATATTCCGGATTCGCAACAGGAGTCGGATGCGCACGCTCCATCAGCCGTTCATGCGGATTGCCGAGCTGTGCGAAGGTGGGAAGGGTGGCAAGGACGAGAAGGATCAAGGCAAGCTGCATTACAACCTCAGATCGGCACGCAACGCGTTCCATGAAAGTTCAGTGGTGAGTTTTCGCACAACGCGCTCATAGCGTTCGGCGCCGGGATCGTTCATGGCGCGAAGAAGCAAGACGATGTTCGAGAGAGTCAGGAGTCGACTTGGCATTGGGAGCGACTCGGCGTGACGTGCGGCCACGAAGAGAAGTTCTCGTGCAGCTTCGAGATCGCCCTGGCGTTGCTGGATCGTTGCACGAACATTCAAGATCGTGCAAAGTTCTCGCGGACTTCCGGCCGCAAGCTGCTCGGCGCGCTGCAGGTTCGTCTCGGCATCCATCAAGGCATCGCGTTCCGCAAAGGCCCGTGCGCCAAGACAAAGCAACGTGATGCGCTCCGACGTCGTGAACGAAACGTTCGTATCGACGAGAATGGCAGAGCAATGCTCGGCAACGTCAAAGGCCCGTCCATCGATGAGCATGTTGCTGAGAACGCGAATGCGATCGGCAAAGCTCATGGTTGTTGAGAGTGTTCCGCCACCATCGCGTCCATCGGAGATTTCGACGGTTGTGACATCTACCGACATGGCAGCGTCGCTCTCGGAACCACCGCCATATCTCGGCAGAAGATCGCGGATGATGAATCCGCGTATATCGTCTGCGCCAACGCTTTGTGCATGGTCTGCCGACATGGCCAGCATACGCTCCGTTGTGGCAAGGTCTTCGGCTTCGGCACTGTGTGCGGCGATGAAGACGGCGAGCTGCGATCGCATCTCGTCGTGCGGTGTTTGCGTGAATTCCTTCTGCAATACATCGGTGATGCGCTGATGCACAGCCTTGCGTTCCTCGTATTCCGGACGATGCAGGAAGTAGGTATAGGCGAACGACTGTGAGAATTCATAGGTGGTGGTCTTCACGCCATATCGTGTGCGCATGCCCAGGCTCTTGATCAGTCCGGTCTGCTGCTGAAGTCTCCGCAGTTCCCTCACGGTCGTGAGCACATCCGTGTTCATGAGCGACGA
The DNA here is from genome assembly GCA_044224925.1 of Kapaibacterium sp. (SeqCode). Classification (GTDB taxonomy): domain Bacteria; phylum Bacteroidota; class Ignavibacteria; order Kapaibacteriales; family Kapaibacteriaceae; genus Kapaibacterium. Next base: position 107,248 of record JBGAJM010000002.1, on the reverse strand, counting down.
GATCATGAAGGCCGTGAACTCCTGTCCTTCGGCCGCACACAACGAGAGGATCACGGCGTCTTCTTCGGGGATCTCCTGCAGTACAACATCGGTGTTCGGATGTTCACCGATCGTCACGGCAAGATCGTCGGAGAAATCACCGGTGCGCTCGAGATACTTCACGTACTCGACAAGGATGCCGGGGATGCCGGCGGTTCGGTCGTGCAGACGTGCCAGGATCGGCGCTGCAACGTCATGACCTGGAGCCAGCTCGTGCACAATGGCCGTGCTGTCTTCCAGCGATAGCGATTGCAGACCGATGATGTGGTCGGAGATCGCCGGCGTGTGCATCAGTGATGTGAGCGTTGGATTGATGCGCTGTGCAACGGTGGACGTGACCGTCCACACAAGCAACAAGGGAAGTCGGTGCGAGAGGTCCACCAAAGCGCGGAGCACTTCAACGCTCTGACTGTCGGCCCAATGTCCATCGTCAACGAGCAACACATAGGGCTGCCGCTCCGCAATGGATGTCAACGTCTCGATACATTCGTCAACGGCCGCGCGCTTCTTTTGCTGAAGGGCCGACGTCTCGCGTTTGTATTCACTCACGTCCTGCGAGATGGCCTTCACGGCATAGAACAGATCGCCGGCGATGGGGATGGATGCAAGCACCGACATGCCGATGTTCAACGCAAGCCGCTTCTTTGCTGCAGCGCCGCTATGGAGATACATCTGCTCGATCGCATGACCGAATGGTTGAAGTGGCTGGATGCCGCCGGCATGGAACGACCCGATCGGGGGGCGACAGTCCACACGCAGTACGGTAAGGTCCGGAAGCGTTGCCTTGCATGCATCCTGCACCCACGAGAGCAGTGCACTCTTTCCCATGCCGGGCTCGGCGCGCACGATCAACACATCACCACTTCCCTTCGTGGTGCGCACGCAAGCTTGTAGGATCCGGTCGCACGCATCCGCCCTTCCGATCAATGGCCGTGTCTCAGTCATTGCGGTTCGCTCCCGACGTAGAACGTTGGAGGCCTAGGAATGCCCGCAAGAGTTGCTCGGCATCGGCATCACCGGTGGACATGGCGGACGTGGCCGATGCAGGATTCCGTGCAAGGTCGAATCCACCCTGATCTTCTTGACGTCCGTACATCAGCACGGCCGCATACGTGATCAACAGCATGAACTCGAGACTCAAGGCTCCAAGGACCACGGAGGGATCGGAGGCGGGAAGGAATTTCAAACCACGAATACCGATCACGATGATCAACATCGCCGCGCCGATATACACCACACCGAGAACGGCATTGCTGTATCGATCCGTGAAGTACTCGCGCATGTAGAACTTCACGCCGTCGTGCACATGGATCAGCTTGGAGAATCCACTCGACACCCTCCAACGGAGTGCACGCTGGAGGAGTTCGAGATCTGTGAAGTGAACGTTGTAGATCTCGGCCAGATCGTGCAATCGGCGCGTGTCGGCCATTGTGATATCGCGTGTGAGCGTCTTGATCTCCTCGGCCGTGTGCTCTCCATAGAGCGACCACGCAAGGCGATCCAACACGTTCAGGATCTCGCGTTCGATCTTCTGTCGAACAAGGCCGATGCCCGGAGGAAGCAAGGTCGTGATGACGGCGGCAAGGAGGACACTGGCCACGATCACGATCGGAGTAAGAGAAATGAGAGGCTTGAAGATATACTCGGCAGGAACGGGAATGTCCGGTCGTGTCGCGATCTGCTGTGCCGACTTCTCGTCCACCAAGGCCCATGTTCCGATGGTATGTGTTTCAATGATCTCTTCGGGTCGGTTCTCGGAAATGCGATACACGACCTTCTCGCCATCGTGAAGCACTTCACTCCGCAGAAAGGCGCGGAAGAACGATTCCATGGCGGGAGTGGCGATGAAGAGCATCAAGACCACACAACATCCGATGACCAGCGATGCGAACAGGGCAACCTGCTGTGTTGTGTGCTCGGTGAGCTCGACGTATTTGGATCTGGTGGTAGCGCTCATATGGCAAGTATACGCATCGTGGACGAGCCGCTCATAACGAGAAAGCGGGTCGGCGCATTGCTGCACCGACCCGCTTTGAAGTTCTGCCGTGGGGGCCGACTTATTTCTCGTCGACGATCGTGTAGTCTGCCTCTTCCACCTTGCCGCCTTGTGGCTCCTCGCCTCCGGCCGCGCCTGCACCTGCGCCAGGCTGACCGGCGTCCGGTGCGCCTTGAGCGTACATCTTGGACGATGCCTCGCTCCACAGTTGATTCAGGGCATCCAGGGCCGGATTGATGTCGGCCGCGTTGTTCTTGAGTGCATCGGCCAAACGGTCCTTTGCCTTCGTGATGCTCTCCTTGGTTGCTGCATCGAGCTTCTCGTCGAACTCCTTGAGTTGCTTCTCGGTGGAGTAGACAAGGTTGTCGGCTTGATTGCGGAGTTCGATCTCTTCCTTGCGCTTCTTGTCCTCGGCGGCATGTTCCTGCGCCGTCCGCTTCATGGCCTCGACCTCATCCTTGGAGAGGCCGCTCGACGATGTGATACGGATGGACTGTTCCTTGTTCGATGCCTTGTCCTTTGCAGCAACGCTCAGAATGCCGTTCGCGTCGATGTCGAAGGTGACCTCGACCTGCGGTACTCCACGCGGTGCCGGTGGAATGCCATCGAGGTGGAACTTGCCAAGCGACTTGTTGTCGGAGGCCATCGGACGCTCGCCTTGCAGAATGTGGATCTCTACCGATGGTTGGTTGTCCGATGCGGTCGAGAACGTTTCTGTCTTGCGATGCGGAATGGTCGTGTTCGCGGGGATCATCGGCGTGAGCACACCGCCCATGGTTTCGATGCCCAGTGTGAGTGGGGTGACGTCGAGAAGGAGCACGTCCTTCACATCGCCGGCCAACACACCACCTTGGATCGCTGCGCCAACGGCCACCACTTCATCGGGGTTCACGCCCTTGTTCGGCTCTTTGCCGAAGAAGTTCTTCACGAGCTCCTGGATCTTCGGAATGCGCGTGGAGCCGCCCACGAGGATCACTTCGTCGATCTGCGATGGTGTGAGCTTTGCATCCTTCAGTGCTTGTTCGCATGGGCGCAGCGAGCGATCGAAGAGATCGACGCAGAGCGATTCGAACTTTGCACGCGAGATGGAAATGTTCAAGTGCTTCGGACCGTCGGCCGTTGCCGTGACGAATGGAAGGTTCACGTCGGTTTGCAGCATCTGCGACAACTCGATCTTGGCCTTCTCTGCTGCTTCGCGCAAACGTTGCAGCGCCATGGCATCCTTGCGCAGATCGATACCTTCTTGCTTCTGGAATTCATCGGCAAGGAATTCGATCAAGCGATGGTCGAAGTTATCGCCACCCAAGTGCGTATCGCCATTGGTGCTCTTCACTTCGAAGACGCCTTCGCCGATCTCGAGGATCGAGATGTCGAACGTACCGCCACCAAGGTCGTACACAACGACGGTCTGGTTCTGACCTTTCTTATCCATGCCATAGGCAAGAGCAGCGGCCGTTGGTTCGTTGATGATACGGCGCACGGTGAGTCCTGCGATCTCGCCGGCATCCTTCGTTGCCTGACGTTGTGCGTCGTTGAAGTAGGCCGGTACGGTGATCACGGCTTCGGTGACCTTTTGACCGAGATAGTCCTCTGCCGTTTGCTTCATCTTCTGAAGGATCATGGCAGAGATCTCGGGGGGCGAATACAGGCGACCGTCGATGTCGACGCGTGCACTGTTGTTCTCGCCGGCCACAACGGCATACGGAACGGACTTCGCTTCTTCGGTCACGTCGTTCATGGTGCGACCCATGAAGCGCTTGATCGAGTAGACGGTGTTCTTCGGATTGGTAACGGACTGGCGCTTGGCGGCCTGTCCTACAAGTCGCTCGCCGCTCTTCGTGAAGCCGACGATCGACGGAATGGTGCGCATCCCTTCGCTACTCGCGATCACGACGGGCGAGCTGCCCTCCATGACGGCAACAACGGAGTTCGTTGTGCCAAGGTCGATTCCAATGATCTTTCCCATTGTGGGGTCCTTTTGAGGTTAACGTTGATGATCGAGTTCAATGCATGGGAATTCGTCTCCCACGCCGAAAACAGGCCTTGAAGAACCGTGCCAAACTCGAAAATCATGTCAAAAGGACAGGATGGCGGCAGGGATGTTGCCATAATGACGGGATAGTGTCATCAAGGCATGTACGTGCGGGATGCCGGAGGTGAAGATTGGCTACCTTTGACATTCAGATCTCTTCGAATCAACACCTTCTGCCATGATGATCCCTCTTCGCTCGATCGCACTCTGCATCCTTGGCCTTGCTCTGTACTTGCCGCCATGCCTCCTTGCCCAAGGATCCCTTCAGCAGCAACTCGAGGCGTTCGTTGCGAGGCAGGACGCGACCATCGGCGTATCGATCGATATCATTCCCGATCACGGACCAACGATCCACTGTGGCGTTCATGAGCGGGACACGTTCATTGCGATGAGCACCATCAAGCTCCCGCTTTGCGTTCTCGCATTGCACATGGTCGAGCAGGGAACGCTCTCGTTCAAACAGCGGGTGCGATACGATTCGGCCGAGATGGCGCTCGACACGTACAGTCCACTTCGCGACGCGCATCAGCGACCATTCACCACGGATCTCCGAACGACGATCTCGGCGTCGGTCTCGCAAAGCGACAATCTGGCCACCGATGAGATCCTCGATGCCATCGGTGGTACAGCGGTCGTTTCGTCCTGGCTTCGGGAACATGGATACATGGCCATGGACATGGGCACGTTCTATCGCGACATGACGCACGACCGATTGCGGATGAACTGGAGTACTCCCTCTGAAATGAATCGTCTGCTGCTCGACGCCTATCGAGGACGCCTGCTGAACAAGAAGAACACGGCATGGTTGTTCGAACAGCTTCGCCGGACCCGCACGTCGCCCGATCGGTTGAAAGGCCAGTTGCCGCCGGGTACGTCGGTGGCGCATAAGACGGGCACGTACTTCACCGAGGCAACCCTCTCCGACCTCGAGGCCGTGAACGACGTGGGGATCATCGAGGTGCCGCATGTTGGTATAGTGGTGATCTCTGTGTTCGTGAACCACTCGCACATGTCGCCCAATGCAACGGAAGCAGCGATAGCGGCGATCGGGAACATGGCGTTCGGACAGTTACGAGTTACGAGTGACGAGTTACAAGTGACGAGTGACAAGTGACACGCAAAGCGCATCGGATAACACTTGTTGTATGCTGCGTTGTCGGACTTCTAAATGCGTGTTCGGATAAAGAGCATGTACACGGGAAGCGACATGTTCATGAAATGGAATCGCGTGATTTTGATTCGCTCAAGGGTTTGAGAGTGGGAGATATTCTTGGTTCTGTTTCGGATAGTGTACACGATGTGCACTTCATGGACCGAGATGGCGACCCCGATGTGTTAGGTACAGCAATTATCACGTTGGACAGTGGGTGCTCACTCGTACTTGAATTCGACACCATATTCTTCCAGTCTCCGTACAATGCTCAGCACGCTTGGAATGTGGACTCCCTGATGCTTGAAACACCTACGCGGATAACCGTTCGACGAGGTTCTCAACGTATGTATGACAGCTTCCACTACACTGAGCAATAGTGACGTCGACGCTGACTGCAATGAGCTTTCGGCTGTACAGTGCCGGATCTCTAGTAATTTCCTTTCCTAACAGATGCTGTATGTACCACTTCACGTAGTGAGATCAAACGTATGCAACACCTTCTTGCCGAATTCGATCACGAGAATCAAAGCACGCGTAAGATCCTTGAGCGCGTTCCCGAAGAACATTTCGATTGGCAGCCGCATGCCAAGTCGTACACCTTGCGCAAGCTCGCAACGCACGTTGCGACCATGCCATGGTGGGCAACGATGACCATTGGACAGAATGAGCTGGACCTTGCCGCACCACGGGCGCAACACGCACCATCCAATCGCGAAGAGCTCCTTGCCACCTTTGATGACCTTGCGGCCGAGGCACGCCAGCACATTGCAAGCCTTACACCGGCGCAGCTTGAAGAACCGTGGACGTTGCGTAGCGGCGACCATGTGATCTTCACCATGCCCAAGGGTGTCACGCTGCGGAGCTTTTGCTTCAATCACACCGTTCATCATCGCGGACAGTTGAGCGTCTACCTGCGGCTCTTGGACGTACCGGTACCCGGCATGTATGGTCCAAGCGCCGACGAGCGGTAATATGCGCGCATGACCCGACCCGAACTCCATGCAACGATCATGGCCGCTTGCCTTCACGGCGAGCGGCCTGTTGTGTTCGTGACCGGAGAGGCCGGGATCGGGAAGTCGACGTTGCTGCGTTCCGTGCGATCGACGCTTCTGAACGACAACCCGCAGCTCTGCGTGGCCGACGTCGATTGCTCCGCCCCCATTGCCGGTATGCACGTTGGTGCCGTGGAAGCGTTGCATCCGTGGGTCTCGCTCATGCGAGAGTTGGCAGATGAAGCGCCGACGTCGACCACGAAGCGACTCATCGCCGATCTCGCCTTTGCGTGGGTGAAGTTCGTACCCATTGTGGGTGATGTGATCGAGTCGACCGTCGAGACCGTGGCCATCGTGCGCGATCATCGCACCGGTCGGTCAACGCCCGAGCAGGCAGCCTCGCGTGAGCACGTCTTTCATCAGTGCATCGGCTTCTTCACCGCTCTTGCCGAACAACACCGCGTCGTCGTGATGATCGACGATGCGCATTGGGCCGACGACTCGTCCATCAATCTCCTTTTCGCTCTTGCACGTGCTTCCAAAGGGAACATCACGTGTGTAGTGGCCTACCGTCCCGACGATGTGCGCACGTCGCGCGATGGCGCAGAGCATGCACTGCTCCACGTGGAGCGCGAGCTCACACGCTATGCATTGTGCGAAACGTTCTGCGTCGACCCGATGTCCACCGATGAGATCCGCACCATGATCGGGGCGACCACCGAACGTGTGGACGTGAACAAGCTCGCCCGCATCAGTGGTGGGAATCCGCTGGTGGTGCAAGGCATGGTGGAGTTGTTGCCGGAAGGCGGCAAGGTGGACCTTGATACCATTGGCATACCGCGAACTGCCGAGGCCATTGTGGATGAGCGACTACGTCGACTCGATCCAACACTTCGCGACGTGCTTTGTGCCGCTGCTGCTGAGGGTGAGACGTTCACGTCAACGATCGTCCGCTCCATCGCCGGCGTCGAGGCACTGCCGCTTGCGCAACTTCTTCGCAAGGCAGAGCAGGATCACCTGCTTGTCCGTGCACTTGGTAAGCAACGCGTGTATGGTGAAGAGATGCCGGCGTATGAATTCACGAATGTGATCGTGCATCGTGCACTGTATGCACGGTTGGGTTTGGAAGAGCGAGAGCTCATGCATGCGGCCATTGCCGAACAGCTCGAATCGATGCTCGCCGGTCGCGTCCGTTCGGAACACCCACATCTCATCAACCGACTCGCAACGCACTATGGTGCCATGGGCGACCATGCCAAAGCGGCACGACTGGAACTCGAATGTGCGCGGATCGCGTGGACGGTGTTCGCAGAGCAGGAAGTGCTCATGTTGCTGGAGCGTGCGCTCGCACGTCCGTCGGTGGACGTGGATGTGCGCGCTTCCGCGCTCATGCTACGTGGTACGGTGGAACAGTTCAAGCGTGTGCTCGACAAGGCCACGGAAGATTATGCCGAAGCGCGAGCGTTGTTCGAACAACTGCACGACAACGAGCGCATCGTCGACGTCGACTGTCGACTGGCCGCATGCGCCAACATGGACGGAGATCCCACGCTCATGGCCTCGCTCGCAGAGCGAGCCTTGACGCGCGCTCGCGAGCATGCGTATCTGCGAGGTATCTCCACGGCCTACAGCGCTCTTGGTATCGTGGAGGAGACGCACGGTCGGCCGACCGAAGCCTTGGAGCTCTTCCAGCATTCGGTGGACGCGGCACGCGAAGCAGAGGATGATGAACGACTTGGCATCGCCCTCTCCAACATGGGACGGATCTATGTTGTGCAGGGAGAGAACGATCGGGCACTGGCACTGTTCGACAATGCCATCGAGGCACTTGAGCGTGTACACGCAACGGCAAGCGTTGCACGCGGACAGAACAATGCGGGGATCGCACTCTTGAATCTTGGCAGAACGGACGAAGCGCAGCAGCGCTTCTCACGTGCGCTTGCGTTGCACGACACGATCGGCGATGTGGTGGGAGCATCGTCGCTGCGCACGAACCTTGCACAGCTTGCCTATCGGGAGCAACGATGGGACGATGCTCTTGCGTTGATCGAACAGAGCATCACCACGAAACGGGCCATCGGCGATCACTATGGTCTTGGCATCGCCCTCTACACGCGCGGCATTCTCCGTCATGAACGCGGTGCCACGGCAGATGCACGTGCCGATCTGCAGGAGTCGCTTTCCATCTTCGAGCACATCAAGGAACAGCCGATGATCGACGAAGTGACGTCGTTACTTCGGCAGACCGAGATCAACGCTTCAGATACGTAGACAAGGTCTTCTCAAGATCTTCGCCGCGCAAGCCCGTGGTGATCGCAAGGATCGTTCCATCGGGTCCCACGAGGATCGGCTTCGGAATGCTGCTCGCCTCGAACAACTCTGCGATCTGACTCTCCCACACGCCGGGCGCAAAGCCATGATTCCATGGCATCGCCCACTTCTTGCGGAACGGTGTGATCCGATCTTTGTCTTGGTCCATGCTAAGGCTCAGAACTTCGAAGTCAGGACCCTTGAACTTCTCATAGGCCTTATGGAGATTTGGCATCTCTGCAACACACGGTCCGCACCACGTGGCCCAAAGGTCGATGAGCACATACTTGCCCTTATACGATTCCGGCGTGAACGTCACACGCGGATCGTCGAGGCTGACGTAGGAGAAGGCTGGAACGCGCTTCCCAACGAGGATCTTCTTATCCGGCGAATAGTCCTTGCGAGCGCGATCGGTGGCCCAATGATCGGGATACTCCTTGGTGAGTTGACCATAGTATTGTGCGACCTTTGCCTTGTTACCACGATCGAAGGATCGCTCCAGCATGGCAAGCAGTGCCACCGGACGTACACCATTCGATGTGTTCGCGGCAAGCACCTTGGTGTAGTAGGCATTCGTTGTGTCGCCGCAGAGCATCATGCCCTGACGGATGATCGTGGGTGCGCACGACCACGCAGGTGATGCAGGAGACGTGCCGTTAAATGCCTTGCAGATGGGCTCTTGTTCGGATGGCGGATTGTCGGCAGCATAGTCTGCGAGCAAGAGGAGTCGGATCGTTCGCAGAGCGCGCAGCAACGGATCCGTTGTGCTCGCAGGCTCAGCAAGGACACGGGCAATGTGTGCGTGCACGGTGTCTTGCATGGACCGTTGACGAGCCGTATCGCGGCCGGCCACTCGCAACCCTCCGACGATCTTGTTCACCAAGGCATCCGATGCATTCATGTAGGTGGTGCGCTCGAGATCGGCAGGTGTCTCAATGGAAACCTGTGGCACGACCTTGTCGGCTACCACAAGTCGGCGAGGATCGAAGGTGATCGAGGCCTTGCCTCCTGTTACGGAGATCACGCTGCGATAGTCTCCGCCGCTATCGTATTCGACGGAAGTGAACTGTGTGCCGTTGACGGTATGCAACTCTCGCAGCGCCGCTGGCGACATGCCCTTGGTGAAGATCTGTACCTGATACCGCATGGTCTTTGCAGGCCACGCTACATCGAACACGAACGTTCCGTTGTCGCCACGTCGCATGGCAGCCGTGGCCGCGAACTGATTGAAGTCACCGGTGATGAGCACCGAGTCGATCTCGTTCGTTGCGGCGTTCGGGACCAACGTCCCGTTCACGACAACGCTCTTCTGTCCGGCGAGCAGCAAGCGCTCTTTCGCCATGCGATGATCAACGGCCGTGAACGTGACGTAATACAGTCCTGTGAGCGAGGTCTTCAGCGAATACGATCCGTCCTTCTTTGCCGCAACGGACTGTGAAGGACGTCCCATTGCATCGGCAAGGTGGACGTGGGCCACAACGAATGGAGCGCCGGTTCTGCTTGTCACGGTACCCGTGATGGTGGTCGCGAACAGCACAAGTGGCGTTGCGAGAATGGCGGCGATGCAGGCAAGAATTCGAGTCATGGTTCCCTCAAGGACAGTATCGACAAAGATACACTGTTCACTATCGCAATACGCGTCGCGCACCCACGTAGCGCGACTTCCAGTACGGATCGTTGAGCGAGGTGATGATCACGCCGCTCGATGTGGATGCGTGAATGAATCGCTCGTTCCCGACCACGATGCCCACATGCGAGATCCGCTCTCCACCGGTGTTGAAGAAGACCAGGTCTCCGGGCTGCAACATCGTCCGCGCAACATCCTTGCCGCCTTGCCATGCATACATCTCGCGAGAGGAGCGGGGAAGGAGCAGGGAGGAATGGCCGAAGCAGTAGGAGACGAAGCCGCTGCAATCGAAGCAATCGGGCGTGGTGCCGCTGGCGCAATACGATGTTCCGAGGAGCGATCCTGCGGTGTGGAGCACGTCGTCGATCCGCGGGTCGCCCGTGGTCTCGATCTTCGACGACGACGCGCAGGCCGCGAGCACCACGGCCGTCACTAAGAACGCGCACACCGTGCGGATGTTCATGCCTTCTTGTTCTCGGGGAACAACATGCTTGCCAGGATCGATATAGTGAGCACGCTGGCGATCACGGCGAGAGCGATGTCGATGGGAATGTGATACCACTCCTCGACGATCATCTTCACACCGATGAACGTGAGGATCACGGCCAGTCCGTACTTCAGGAAGTGGAACAGATTCATCACACCGGCCACGACGAAGAACAGGGAGCGAAGTCCCATCACGGCGAAGACGTTGGAGGTGAAGACGATGAACGGATCGCGCGTGATGGCGAAGATGGCGGGAATGGAATCGAAGGCGAAGACAAGATCCGTCGCCTCGACCACGAGCAGCACCAGCAGGAGCGGTGTTGCATAACGCACGCCATCTTTTCGCACCGTGAACTGGTCCTGATGATACTCGTTGGTCAGGCGCATGTGCGATCGCAACCAGCGAATGAAGACGTTCTCGTGGATCTCGTCGGAATCCTCGGAATTCAGGGCCATGCGAATGCCCGTGATGATGAGGAAGGCGCCGAAGATGTAGAAGATCCAGTGGAAGGTATAGAGTAGGGCCGTTCCCAGTGCGATCATCGATCCGCGCATCACGAGTGCGCCAATGATGCCCCAGAACAACACTTTATGGTGGTACTGTGGCGCCACTTTGAAGTAGCGCAGCACGAGGATGATGACGAAGATATTGTCAACGGAGAGCGACTGCTCCAGCAGGTATCCGGCAAAGAACTCCTTGCCGGCCACCGGTCCGCGCGTGGCATAGACAAATCCGTTGAAGGCAATGGCCAGGGTCACCCACACGGCCGTCCATCCCAATGCCTCGCTCAGGCGCACCACGTGTGGCGTACGGTTGAAGATCCCGAGGTCTAACGCCAACAGGAAAAGGACGAGCAGCACAAAGCCGCCATACAGCCAAACGTCGGGAAGCATATGCGGGCAAACATACGGTATCTTTGTCCCATGCGCCCATTGATCCTCGTTGACGGTATGTCCCTGGTCTTTCGCGCCTATCATGCGCTTCTGCGCACGGGCATGAAGACCTCGGATGGCGAGCCGACATTCGCCGTATTCGCATTTGTGAACATCCTCACGTCGCTTCTGGAGAAGTACGACCCCGAGGCCATTGCCGTGGTCTTCGATACAAAGGAACCCACCTTCCGACATGAGATGTATGCCGAGTACAAGGCACATCGCGATGCGTTTCCGGAAGATCTCGTCCCACAGCTCGGTCGTATCAAAGAGGCCATCCAGCTCATGGGACTGGAGCAGGTGGAGTTGCCGGGCTGGGAAGCCGATGATATCATTGGCACCATCGCACGTCGTGAAGCGGCGAGCGGACGGGAGGTTTTGTGCCTCACGTCCGACAAGGACTACTTCCAGCTCGTCGACGAACACGTCAAGATCCTCCGCCCCGGCAAGGACGTTGCCCAGTACGACGTCTTCGATGCCGAGCGCGTCAAAGAGAAGTTCGGCGTCAAGCCCGACCATGTGATCGACGTGCTCGCCCTGATCGGCGACTCGTCCGATAACGTCCCCGGCGTCAAGGGCGTGGGCGAGAAAACGGCCATTCCGCTCATCGAGAAGTATGGGACGGTGGAGAATCTGTACGACCATCTCGACGAGATCGAGCGCGAGTCCGTGCGCAAGAAGTTCATCGAACATCGCGACATGGCCTTCCTCTCCAAAAAGCTCGTCACCATTGCCCTCGACGTTCCCGTCAACCACGTTCGCGAACACCTGCATCGCAAGCCCATTCGCTTTGCCGACATCGATGCCTTCTTCGCCACCATGGGCTTCCATCAGATCCGCAACAAGTACAAGAAGATGGCGGAGGGAAGCGAGGAGGCAGGGGCACCTGTGGATCCGTCGACATCCCTTGCCACCTCGGCCGACGCCCCGCCACCGTCCCATTTGCAACGTCTTGCCGACGTGGAGCATTCGTACGAGTTGGTGCACACCACCGGCGGATTCGAGAGCATGATGCGGGAGCTTGCGGGGACGACATTGTTGAGCGTGGACCTCGAGACCACCGGACTCGATGCCATGTCGTGTCGCATCGTTGGAATCGCCCTCTGTGCTCGCGAAGGACGTGCATTCTATGTGGCCGTGGACGATCGAGACCCGTCCGACCCGGGCGGACTCTTCACGGCCGAAGATCACAAGCACGCAGAACTGTTGCCCATTGCACCGGTGCTCGATGCACTGCGACCGATGTTGGAGGATACTGCCGTTGGGAAGTGTGGACAGAATCTCAAGTTCGATGCACTCATCTTCCGTCGCTACAACGTCCGCGTGCAACCCATTGCCTTCGATACGATGTTGGCCGACTATTTGCTCGATCCCGATCTGCCGCACAATCTGGACGCACTTGCATCGCGATGGCTCGACTATGAGCCGATCTCCATCACCACGCTCATTGGCGAGAAGAAGGCATCGCAATTGAACATGGCAGAGGTAGATCCCGCACGCGTTGCAGACTATGCCGCCGAGGATGCCGATGTGGCGCTCAAGCTTCGCAACAAGCTTGCGCCGGCGCTTGAACGTGAAGGGCTCATGGACCTTGCCACGAACATCGAGTTCAAGGCCGAAGAGGTGCTCATCGACATGGAGTTCAACGGCATCGCTATCAACACGGCGGCCCTTGGCGAGTTGGCCGTGTTCATGCGCGACGAGGCCGTGCGCCTTGAGAAGGAGATCTGGAAAGAGGCCGGACAGGAGTTCGTGATCTCGTCACCCAAACAGTTGGGAGAAGTGCTCTTCGAGAAGCTCATGCTTCCGGCCACGAAGAAGACGAAGACCGGCTACAGCACCGATGCCAGTGTGCTGACGGAGCTCTCGGAGATGTATCCCATTGCACAGATGATCCTCGACTATCGACAAGTGGAAAAGCTTCGCAGTACGTATGTGGAGTCGCTCCCGCGTCTGATCAACGCGCGCACAGGTCGCGTGCACACCACGTACAACATGACGGTGGCCGCAACGGGACGTCTTTCGTCGACCGATCCGAACCTCCAGAACATTCCCGTTCGCAGCGAGCTGGGTCGACAGATCCGTAAGGCCTTCGTTCCGCAATTCGAGAATGCCCACATCTTCTCTGCCGACTATTCGCAGATCGAACTGCGCATCATGGCATCCATCTCGCAGGATCCCGGATTGTTGGCCGCCTTCTCCTCGGGTGCCGATGTGCACCGTGCAACGGCTGCCACACTGTTCGACGTGCCCATCGATGCGGTGACGTCGGATCAACGTCGCGTGGCCAAGACCGTGAACTTCGGCATCATGTACGGTCAAGGCGCCTTCGGTCTGGCGCAACAACTGGGGATCGCGCGTACGGAAGGACAGCAGATCATCGACAATTACTTTTCCAAGTATGCGGGCATCAAGCACTACATCGATTCCACCATCGAATCGACACGCCTTAACGGCTATGCAGAGACGCTGTGCAAACGACGTCGACACTTCCCCCTTATTAATGCGAACAACAGAGGTCTGCGCACAGCGGCCGAACGTGCGGCAGTGAACATGCCCATCCAGGGCACAGCGGCCGACATGATGAAGCTGGCCATGATCCGCGTCCACGCTCGCATGCAAGAGCTCGGTCTGCGCTCGCTGTTGATGTTGCAGGTGCATGATGAATTGGTGTTCGAGGTGTTCGACGACGAGGTCGACGTGCTCCGCACCATGGTCAAGCACGAAATGGAACATGCCCTTCCGCTCGAAGGAGTTCCTGTGATCGTCGACACCGGTATTGGCAGCAGTTGGTATGAAGCACATTGACCCACTCGTAACGACCGAACATCTATGACGTTGATCAAGGCCATCATCCTTGGACTGGTCCAAGGCCTTACCGAATTCATTCCCGTGAGCAGCACAGCGCATCTCACGTTGGTCTCTGCGTTGCTTGGTGCGCACGACCCTGCGCATCCGGAACGGTGGACGTCGTTCATGGCCACCATTCAGCTCGGCACGCTCGCCGCTGTCTTCGTCTACTTTGCCAAGGACATCCGTTCCATCCTTGCCGCCTTCCTCTCGCAGAACATTGGCTCGCGTCGCAAGCCCTTTGCCGAGCAAAGCGTCGATGCGCGCATGGGCTGGTTCGTGATCGTGGGCAGTCTGCCCATCGTGGTCATCGGCATGGCGCTCAAGAAGGTCATCGAGGGTTCGCTCACAAAGGACCTTGTCTTGATCTCATCGTCGATGATCGGTGTGGCCGTATTACTGTGGATCGCAGATCGGATCGCAACACTGAAGCGCACGGAGAAGGACCTTGGAATGATGGACGCACTCGCCGTGGGATTCGCACAGGTACTGGCGCTCATGCCGGGTTCGTCGCGAAGCGGGACCACCATCATGGCCGGTCTCTTCCGTGGAATGACGCGCGAAAGTGCTGCCCGTTTTTCGTTCTTATTGTCGATTCCTGCAATTTTGGGGGCCGGTGTGCTTGAGTTCATGCATGAGATCAAGCACATCTCGGTGGGAGATGGTGGACCGGAATTGCTCGCCGCGACCCTTGTGGCCTTTGGTTCCGGATACTGGTCCATCGCATTTCTTTTACGCTTCCTTCGAACGCATCGCATGACGGTCTTCATCGTCTACCGCATCGTTCTTGGAGGCATCCTGTTGGCGCTCATCGCCGCAGGGATCGTACAACCATGAGATCACGTCTGCGCATCGTCCTAGTTCTTGCCACCATTGCGGTGATGTGCGGCTGCACCGATGGCGCTCAAAAGCCTGTCGAACAACCGCCCTTGCAGCAAATGGAGGCACCTGCTCCGCGCGTGGTGGACACGTCCGATCGCGCCTCGGCCGATACGGCAGTGATCACCCATGTGGGCACGTTGGTGACGTCCATGGGCACCATCACCATCGGATTCTACGGTGTGGATGCACCACGCGCCGTGAACAACATAGTGGCGCTCGCTGCGAAGCGATTCTACAACGGCATCCTCGTGCACCGCGTGGCACGGGACCTTGTGGTGCAAATGGGCGATCCGAAAACGAAGGATGCATCGGCAAGGGCGGAATGGGGGCGAGGCGGACAGACGGCAGATGGCAAACCGCTGCCTGACGAGCTGGATTCCACGAGCCCGAGTGCCAGGATCGGATATCAGCGCGGCGTTGTGGCCATGGCGCACAAGCCCATGCCCAACTCCGCCACGAGTCAATTCTTCATCTGCAACACGAATGCCCGTGCAATTCCGTATCAGTACACCATCGTTGGTCGCGTGCTCGAGGGCATGGACGTTGTCGACAAGATGAATTCCGTCGACGTGGAGCCCGGTTCCTTTGGAGACACGGACGGCATTCCGAAAAAACCCATCGTTATCAGGTCGTTCGTCATCAAACCGCAGTAAGTTGTCGCTCATCATTTGTCAGTTTGTTCCACTACACTTCATCCAACATGCTTCACACACTTTCACTCGCAGGCCTCTTGATGCTTGCAGCCGTTACCATGGTCGTCGCCGGCGAAAAAGCAAAGGCTCCCGAATATGTGATCACGGTCACACAAGGCGGCAAGGAACTTGGCAAGATCGTCTTGCGCCTCATGCCCGACGTTGCTCCAAAGCACTGCGCCTTCTTCGATGAGCGCGTCAAGGAAGGATACTATGATGGTTCGGCGTTTCACCGTGTGATCCCGAACTTCATGATCCAAGGTGGCGATCCGAACTCCATCAAGGGATCGAAGGAATCGTGGGGAACCGGCGGCTATCCGACCAAGGTACCGGCAGAGTTCAGCACCACGGTCAAGCACAAGCGCGGAACCCTCTCGGCTGCACGTACGAACGATCCGAACAGCTTCGGTGGACAGTTCTTCATCTGCGTTGCAGATACACCATTCCTCGACGGACAATACACGGTCTTCGGAGAAGTGGTCACGGGCATGGAAGTTGCAGACGCCATTGTGAACTCGCCACGCGACGAGCGTGATAATCCACTCGAGAAGATCTCGATGAAGATCACAAGGAAGTAATTGCAGCGTACGATCCTCACCATAGCGTTCCTCCTTGCTGCCTTGCCACTTTCAGCACAGCAACGGATCATAGACTCGACGTTCCGGCCAGTCAATCTTGGACCAACGGTGAACAGCGTGTACGACGATCTTCTTCCGGTGATCTCACCGGATGGAAGATCGTTGTACTTCGTTCGTAGTGATTCTCCCGAGAACCTGGGCGGTGCACGCCAGGACATCTGGTATTCGGAGTTGCAGGCCGACGGGACATGGGGTCAGGCCAAGAACATCGGTCCTCCCCTCAACAACAGAGATCACAACTACCTTCTTTCCATCACGCCCGACGGGAACACCATCCTGTTGGGAGATTCGTATGGCGAGGCGCGGCAGCAACAACAACGAAGCGTGGCCATCTCGCACCGTATCTCCGGTGGTTGGGAAATGCCAAAGCCGGTGAAGATCAAGAACTTCTACAACCTTGCCACCTACACCGAGTACTCGCTCGGCAACGATGGTCGAACGATGGTGATGGCCGTCGAGCGCAAGGACACGAAGGGCGGAAAGGATCTCTACGTCTGCTTCTTGCAGCCGGATAGTTCGTGGAGTGAACCAACGAGTCTCGGTCCGGTGCTGAACTCCATCGGTCATGAACTCACACCGTTCCTAAGCTCTGATGGTGTGTCCTTGTATTTCTCGTCGGACGGACACGGAGGCTTCGGGTCGTACGACGTGTTCGTCTCGCGCCGTCAGGATTCTACGTGGACGAATTGGTCGGTTCCCGAGAATCTCGGTCCAACGATCAACACACCGGGATGGGATCTCTACTACACCATCCCTGCCAAGGGTGACTATGCCTACTACGTGTCGCACTCCAACACCATTGGAGCGGGCGACATCTTTCGTGTTGGTCTGCCTGAGCGGGTTCGACCACGTCCGGTGGTGCTCATCTACGGCCGAGTGTTGAACAAGAAGACCGGCGAACCGATCTCTGCCGAGATCGTCTACGAGATCATGGAAACGAATGCACCTGCCGGAGAGGCGCATTCCACGCCACTCACGGGTGATTACAAGATCGTGCTGCCGGCAGGCTATGAGTATGCCTTCCGTGCGTCGGCTCCCGGCTTTCTGAGCGAGAGCGATAATATCGATGTCACGAAGGTGACCACGTATCAAGAGATCGAACGGGACCTGTATCTGGTGCCGATCGAAGAAGGACAGTACTTCGTGTTGAAGAATGTGTTCTTCGATTACAACAAAGCAACGATCCGTCCGCAGTCACATCCCGAGCTCATGCGTGTGGCAGAGATCCTGAAGCAGTACCCAACGATGATCATCGAAGTGGCGGGACACACGGACTTCGTTGGTCCGGACGACTACAACCTGAAGCTCTCGCATGCACGTGCGCAGGCCGTTGCCGACCACATCATCCAGATGGGAGAGCTCGAGCCGGGTCGCATCGTTGGCGTCGGCTATGGAGAAACGAAACCGATCGCCGACAATGCAACGGACGAGGGCAGACAACTGAACCGTCGTGTCGAGATCAAGATCCTGAAGAAATAGTATGCGCAGCCTGACCGAACGCGAACACGACGTCATCTTCCAAACCTATTCGCGACTTCCCATCGAGATCGCTTCTGCATCCGGATGTCGCATCACGGCAATGGACGGAACCGTCTATCTCGACTTTCTCGGCGGTATCGCCGTGAACGCTCTTGGACACTCGCATCCGCACGTCGTGCAGAACGTGATCGACCAGGCCAAGCGATACATGCACGTTTCGAACTTCTTCTATCAGGAGCCGCAGGTCCGTCTTGCCGAGCTCTTGCGCGACGCCTCCCGCTATCCGCGCGTCTTCTTCACCAACAGCGGTGCCGAGGCCACGGATGGAGCCATGAAGATGGCAAGGCGGTATGGCAGCAAGGCCGGACGATACGATGTTGTTGGCTTCAGCGGCGGCTTCCACGGCAGAACCTATGGTGCACTGTCCATCATGGACAAGCCGCTCTACAAAGAGGGCATGGGGCCGTTCCTGCCGAACACACTTGTTCTTCCGTACAACGACGTCGACGCACTCACATCGCGCGTCGACGTGAGCACGTGTGCCATCATGCTGGAATTCGTGCAAGGGGAGGGTGGACTGCGTGAGGCAACGCCAGAGTTTGTCGATGCCCTCGCTGCCATCCAACGTGATCGTGGTGTGCTCATCATTGCCGACGAAGTGCAGGCGGGCATTGGACGTACGGGTTCGTTCTTTGCCTTCGAGCGGTATGGGATCAAGCCCGACATCGTCATCTGCGCAAAGGCCATCGGTGGTGGACTTCCCCTCGGTGCGATCCTTGCAACCGAAGAAGCGGCCGCATTGTTCGATCGCGGTATGCATGGCACAACGTATGGCGGCAATGCCGTGGCCTGTGCAGCGGGCATTGCTGTGATGGAAGAAGTGCTTGGCGGACAGATGGAGCATGTGCAACAGATCGGCACCTATCTGCACACGCACTTGCTCGCGGTCCAGCGCGCACATCCGACGCTTGTGAGCGAGATCCGCGGACGCGGCTGCATGCAAGGCATCGTCCTCACCACCGAAGCCGCCCCCTTCGTACAGGCACTCCTCAAGCGCGGAGTGATCGCCAACGCAACGGCCGGAACGGTCATCCGTCTTGTGCCGGCCTACATCATCACCGAGACGGACGTCGACGAATTCATTGCCGCATTGCACGACGTCCTCGCAGCCGCATGAACTGTCGCACCGGTTGCGCAGCCTGCTGCATTGCGCCCTCGATCACATCGGCCATTCCCGGCATGCCCAATGGCAAACCCGCCGGTGTACCCTGCGTGCAACTTCGTGCCGATCTCACCTGCAAACTCTTCGGTCTGCCCGAACGCCCTACATTCTGCGGTACACTCCAGCCACGCGAAGACATGTGTGGAACAACGCGAGAAGAGGCGATGGAGATCCTTGCACGGTTAGAGATCGATACGCGCCCCATGTTCAATGGGGAAGAGCGATCTACCATCTAGGGGTTGCCGTGGCTGTGAATGGTGTTTTTGAAGCATATCGCACCTAATTTGCTTGTTGCGCACTCGGATCGATCGCGGTCCGGTGCACATCCTTTCCATTCGCGTTCACGTGGAGTTCTCATGTATCCGATCCTGATCACGTGTCCGCTCGAACTGCCTCGCATCCTTGCCGCCGAAGTCGAAGCCCTTGGCCTTCCCATTGTTGCCATGCATAAGGCAGGCGTGGAAACGCAGGGCACGTTCGAAGACTGCATGCGATTGAATCTCTGGTTGCGCACCGCGCATCGTGTGCTGTTGCGCTTGCACGAATGGAAGGCCACATCGCCCGATGCCATGTATGCCGGCGTCAAGAGCGTAGAATGGGAACGCTGGATCGATCCCGACGGATACGTGAGCGTGGTCTCGAGCGTGAAAACACCGTGCATCGACAATTCGTTGTTCGCCAATGTCAAGTGCAAGGATGCTGTGGTCGATCGCATGCGCGATAAGACCGGACGTCGACCCGACAGCGGGTCGAGCAACGACTACGCCGTGCTCTATCTGTATTGGCACGCCGACGTTGCCATGATCTACGTCGACACGAGCGGCACATCGCTCAGTGACCGCGGCTATCGTCTGAACCCGCACAAGGCTCCCATGCGCGAATCGCTCGCGGCTGCCGTGATCCTCTCCATGCAGTGGGAGCCAGGCACCGTCTTTGTGAATCCCATGTGCGGCAGTGGAACGCTCGGCATCGAAGCGGCCCTTCTCGGCATCAACCGCGCGCCGGGTCTCACGCGCACGAACTTCGGATTCATGCACGTGCAACCGTACGATCCCAAGGTCTTCGATGCCATGGTGAAGGAGGCAAGGAGCAAGGAACGCAAGAGCCGATCGCCCTTTGTGCTCTGCAGCGATAACGATCGGCGCGCCATCGAGGCCACGCGCGAGAACGCCAAGGCGGCCGGTGTGTTGCATTTGATCGAGACGGGCGTGTGCGACTTCACCGAGACCCCAATCCCTCCGGCGCCCGGCGCCATTGTCTTGAACCCGGAATACGGTCTGCGCCTTGGCAACGTCTCGGCGCTGATCGATGTGTATGCGGACATTGGCGACTTCTTCAAGCAGAAGTGCAAGGGCTATTGGGCCTACATCTTCACCGGCAATCTCGAACTGGTGAAACACGTTGGTCTGGCGGCCAAGAAGCGCATGGTCTTCTACAGCGCAGACCTCGAATGCAGGCTCTTCGAGTACGAGATCTACGACGGAAGTCGCCGTCCACCCAAGGCCGTCGAGGCACCGTAACGCCGCCCATGGCGGGGTTTCGTATTTTGCCGTCATGATCAAGATCACCCTCCCCAACGGCGATGTGCGCGAAGTGGCCTCCGGTACGACCGGTATGGACCTTGCGAAGAGCATCAGCGAAGGTCTGGCGCGCGTAGCGCTGGGCATTATTGTGAACGACGTTCCCTACGACCTTTCTCGGCCCATCACGGCAGATGCCTCGGTGCGCATCGTCACGTTCGACGACGAGACCGGACGCGAGATCTTCTGGCACTCCACGGCCCACTTGATGGCCGAAGCGCTCGAGGCACTCTATCCCGGCACGAAGTTCGGCATCGGACCTCCCATTGAACAGGGCTTCTACTACGATGTGGACCTGCCCGGCGAGAAGAAGCTGAGCGTGGAGGATCTGCCGGCCATCGAAGCGAAGATGATGGAGCTCGTCAAGCGCGACGTTCCCTACGAGCGCATCGAGATGAACTGGGCCGATGCTGTTGCCTACTTCACCGAGAAGAACGACGAGTACAAACTCGAGCTTCTCGAAGGACTGAAGGACAGCGAGATCACGTTCTACCGTCAAGGCGAGTTCACGGACCTCTGTCGGGGCACCCATGTGCCCGGCACCGGAATGATCAAGTATCCGAAGCTTCTGTCGGTTGCCGGCGCCTACTGGCGCGGTGACGAGAAGCGCAAGCAGCTCACGCGCATCTATGGCGTGTCGTTCCCGAAGAAGCAGCAACTCGAAGACTTCATCAAGCAACGCGAAGAGGCGGAGCGACGGGATCACCGCAAGCTTGGTCGCGAACTCGAGATCTACATGATCACGCCCATGATCGGCGGAGGTCTGCCCGTATGGCTTCCGAACGGGACGCTGTTACGTCGACGTCTCGAAGCGTTCTTGCGCGAAGAGCAGACGAAGCGCGGCTATCAGGAAGTGATCACGCCGCATATCGGCAATCTCGAACTCTACAAAACATCCGGACACTATCCGTACTACTCGGAGTCGCAGTTCGCGCCCATTCAGATCGAGGACGAGTACTATCTGTTGAAGCCGATGAACTGTCCGCACCATCACCAGATCTACTCCTCCAAGCCTCGCTCCTATCGCGACCTACCACTTCGCCTTGCCGAGTTCGGGACGGTATATCGCTATGAGCAGTCGGGAGAGTTGAACGGACTTTCGCGCGTGCGCGGATTCACGCAAGACGATGCCCACATCTACTGCACACACGATCAACTCAAGCAAGAGATCAAGAACGTTGCCGAACTCACGCAAATGGTGTTCAGCACCTTCGGAATGGAAGTGAGCACACGACTCTCCTTCCGCGACGAGAACGAATCGAAGTACGGTGGCGACATCGAGTTCTGGAACATCGCGCAGCAAGAGATCAAGGATGTGGCAGACGAGATGGGACTCGACTACTTCATCGGATTGGGCGAGGCGGCGTTCTACGGACCGAAGATCGACTTCATCGTGCGCGATGCCATCGGCCGAAAGTGGCAGCTCGGAACGGTGCAGGTGGACTACGTCATGCCGGAACGATTCAACCTTGAATACACGGGAAGCGACAACGCAAAGCACCGTCCGGTGATCATTCACCGTGCGCCGTTCGGTTCGATGGAGCGTTTCATTTCCATCCTCATCGAGCACTATGCCGGGAACTTCCCGTTCTGGCTGGCGCCAACGCAAGTAAGTGTATTGCCCATTGCCGATGCGCATTACTCCTATGCAACAGACCTGACGGCCGAACTCGAGGCCATGGGATTCCGTGTGCATCTGGACGTGCGCAACGAGAAGATCTCTCGAAAGATCGCCGAGAGCGAGCAGAAGAAAGTTCCGTTCGCCCTTGTGATCGGTTCAAAGGAGATCGAAGCCAATGCCGTTGCCGTGCGAAAGCATGGCGAGGGTGATAAGGGCACCATGGCCGTCACCGATGTGAAGGCTCTCTTTACTGCACTGAACGTACCAGGCGCATGATCCAGCGATTCCGATTCGTGATCGCCTCGTTGCTCGTGCTCGTTGGCACCGGTTCGTTCCTTGCCATTCAGCGCCCTGCCACCCTGATCCCTGCCAGCTTTGGAGCGATCTTGTTCGTACTCACGCTCCTTGCTCGCAAGGAGCAATTCGAAAAGCCTGTGTTTCAAGCATCGGCGGCCGTAATGGTGTTCGGAACACTTGCCACGCTTCTCTCGCTCGGTCGCGCCATTCGTGTCGTGATGGGTTGGGAAACGGAGATCAAGCCCGAAGTATGGCCGCTTGCTGCAATGTCCATTCTCTGCGGGGTCTATGTGTCCTATGTGATCCGGTTGATGTTCCGCGCGCGTGCCGCTGCGATGATCCTTCTCCTTGTTCTGCTTGGCGCTGTCTCGATGCAGGCCCAGAAGACGTTCACCAAGCCGACGTCGGCAACGAAGAAGTATGCACTGACGGCAGGCGCGATGTTCTACGTCGACCCGAAGGTGTGGGTGAAGAACAAGCAGCAGACCATTGAAGGTGCCGACATCGAGTTCACCCATACGGATGGAACGGCCTTCGTGGCCGTGATCTCGCAGAAGCAGTTCCTGGCCATCGACACCTTCATCGATGCCTTTGTAGAAGGCATGCGGGAGTCGGCCAAGGAAGTGACCGTGAAGGAACGCGCGAATCTGATCGTGAACGGTACACCCATCACGGCATGCATGATCGAGATGAAGGACGAAGGCGTGGACGTGACCTATCTGGCCTACTTCTATTCGGGGACCAAGGGCATGGTGCAGGCACTCAGCTATTGCGGGACAGAGATCTTCGCAGAGATGAGTCCGGTGTTGCAAGCCGCCCTGAACGGATTGGTGGTCAAGAAGTGATCGTTCGCGACCGGATCCGGTGGAGCGATTGCGATCCTGCGGGGATCATGTACTTCGGAACATCGACCCGCTTGTTCGAGATCGCCGAAACGGAGTTGATGCGAGACTGCGGATATCCGTACAGCGCAGAAGGGATGAAGGCCCTTGGTGCCTACATCTTGCGTGTGCAGTATCACGTCGACTTCCTCGCACCCGTGATGCTGGATGATGAAGTGGAAGTTGCACTGCACATCGGCGAGATCGGACGTGCATCGTTCCGACAGGACATCACCATCGTGCGTCTCCACGACGGACAGCGTACGGTGGCCGCTCGCGGCACCTGCACCACCGTCTGTGTCGATACCGTTACCCGCAAGGCACGGCGCATTCCCGACGATCTGCGTGCAGCACTTGCACGCCACATGACCATTGCACAGGAGATCTCATGAGCAAGCGCGACAACGCCCTTCACGACAAACTCGACGAGAAGGCCGCCAAACTCGGCATCGGCACCCATGCCCGCCATATCTTCCTGTGTGCCGACCAAACAAAGGCAAAGTGCTGCAGCATGGAGGAAGGGCTCAAGGCTTGGGACTATTTGAAGGACCGACTTTCGGAGCTCGAGCTCAGTGAGCCCGGCAAGGTGTTCCGCACCAAGGCCAATTGCCTGCGCGTCTGCGTGATGGGGCCGATCGCAGTGGTCCATCCCGAGAACGTGTGGTATCACTCCTGCACACCAAAGGTTCTCGAACGCATCATCCAGGAACATCTTATCGGCGGCAAGCCGGTGGAAGAGTTTCGAATTCACGATGGACATTGAGTCGTTCCGATCGTACTGTCTTGCAAAGCCGGGCACGTCGGAAGACATGCCCTTTGGACCCGACACGCTCACGATCCGCGTGATGGGAAAGATCTTTGCCTTTGCAGGATTGGATGCCGTGCCGTTATCCGTTTCGCTGAAGACCGACCCTGAGCAGGCCATCGAATTGCGCGAGCGCTACGATGCAATTCAGGGGGCTTATCACCTGAACAAGAAGCATTGGAGCTCTGTGCGCATGGATGGAAGTGTTCCCGTGCAGGTGATCACCGACATGATCGATTCGTCGTACGCTCTCGTAGCGAAAGGTCTGACCAAAGCACAGCGCGAACAGCTCGCCACGCTCACATAAGAAGCGATCGAACGTAGACGTGCACCACCGTGTAGGCAAGGATGGCGGGCACGATCACAGCGACCCACACGGATGCACGTCGCAACTTCGGGATCCAGTGCTTGGGAATGCGCTTGAAGCTCACCACAGCATTGCGGATCCCATGCACGAGGTGGAACGAGAGCATGGCCATGGATGCCACATAGAACAGCGTATACCACACGTTCGAGAACGCTGCATTCGCCTCGGCATAGAGATCGATCGAATCCACCATCGTGATCCGATTGGGCACGAAAAAGCGCCACAGGTGCACGAGCATGAAGATGAGAATGGCAAGTCCGGTATAGGACACGTAGCGCGTGAACGGATTCTTCGGCTCGCGCAAGTGCGACTTCTGGTGCATGATCCGCCGGTGATGGCGGCGAATGATATAGCCGATCACGATATGTCCAACGAACAACGCAAAGAGCGCAACCTCGAGAACTCGCACGATGATGGAGTGTCCGAGTGTGGTGGTGTACCACTGATACAGTGCGGGAGAAGAAAGGAGCAACAGCAGATTGCCCACCATGTGCTCGATCAGAAAGAGCAGCAACAACGTTCCCGTGGTCGCCTCTGCATTCTTACGTCCAACGGCGGACGTGAACCACGAACGAGGGTTCATGCCGTGAATTCCGCGACCACTTCCTGAACGCTGCGCGTTGCCATCACGCGCGTACCGAAGAGCTCGTTGTGATGCGCTTGGAGCGCCGGAGCGTGCTCTTCACGATATCGATCGAAGTCGTCATACGAGCTGCAGAGATACTGCGTTTGAAACGTCACATGCGAGTCCATCACCGGCTCGTGCACACGCGAGAACCGTGCCTCCTTCCAGATCCCTGTTGCCATCACATCGGGAATGTGAATGGTCTGCATCCAGTTCGACCATTCGTCGGCAAGGTCCACCGGGACAACAACGCTTACGGAGTAGAGGATCATGCAGTGGCCGCTTTGGGAAGTGAAGAACGGAGGAGGAACGAACCGACAATGGCGCTCACGAAGGATCCCACCAGGATGCTCAACTTGGCAATGTCGAGATCGGCGTTCGACGTGAAGGCCAGGTGTGCAACGAAGAGGGCCATCGTGAAGCCGATGCCGCATAGAATGGAAACGCCATAGATGTTGCGCATGGACACGTTGGCGGGAAGCTCTGCCCAATGCAGTCGAAGGCTCAACCAAACGGCGAACGAGACGCCGATCTGCTTTCCGAGGAACAGACCCAACATGATGCCCAGCGATACCGGTGAGATGAGATGTGTGACCACGTCGCTTCGAAACTCCACGCCGGCATTCACAATGGCGAAGAGCGGCATGATGCCGAACGACACCCATGGCTGCAGTCCATGCTCGATGCGATGCAACGGCGATTGGACGTGCTCGCACAAGGTCTCCAAGGCATGGATGGCATCGTTCTGCTGCTCTTCTCTGGCAACGATCCTGTCGACCAGATCGCGCGTTCGTTGCAGGAACGATCGCTGGTCGATGCGCGCGCGCG
Source organism: Kapaibacterium sp. (SeqCode) (assembly GCA_044224925.1). Lineage (GTDB taxonomy): Bacteria > Bacteroidota > Ignavibacteria > Kapaibacteriales > Kapaibacteriaceae > Kapaibacterium. The sequence goes on along the minus strand of JBGAJM010000002.1, from coordinate 80,913 downwards.
ATGGAATGCAAATGGCCAAGACCACGCCACTGATGGTGGGATGCACACCGCTCGAGAGGAAGCACAACCAGAGTGCGATACCGGCAAGTCCGTAGAACAGCAGCGAGTGGATGTTGGCGCGATTGCCGATGATCAGCAGGACCACGATGGCGCCCGCCCACAGCAGACTCCCTATGTGCAGGGTGCTTGTATAGAACAAGGCGATCACCACGACGCTCAACAGATCGTCGACGATGGCAAGGGCGGCAAGGAAGATCTTCAGTCCAAGAGGAACGCGATCGCCAAGCAAGGCAAGGATGCCCAAGGCAAAGGCGATATCGGTGGCCACGGGAACGGCCCATCCGCGAATGGCAGGTGTTCCGACATTGAAGAGCGCATAGATCAGGCCGGGCACCAGCATGCCGCTCACAGCGGCGATCATCGGGAGCATGGCCTTCTTCCGCGACGAGAGCTCACCAACGAGCAGCTCGCGTTTGATCTCCAATCCCACGACGAGGAAGAAGATCACCATCAGTCCATCGTTCACGAAATGCTCGATGGTGAAGTCGAGATGGAACGTGTCGACGGTGATATGGAGCGGGGTGGCAAGGAGGGCGTGATAACTGGCCGAAAACGGCGAGTTGATCCAGAGTAGGGCGATCGCCGTGCAGGCAACGATGATGATGCCTGCGGATGCGGACGAGCGGACGAACTCCTGGAAGGTGGTGACGATGGATCGACGTGCAGGTGCCATCACAGGAGTTGCTCGCAGTATCGACGGTACTCGGAGCGGGGGAGGGCCTCGACCGTGGCACGAAACTCTTCCTGCGTGATGAAGCCGCGATTCAGGGCGACCTCTTCCAAGCATCCGATCTTCAGTCCCTGACGTTTCTCGATCGCATGGATGAAGGTCCCTGCCTCGATCAGACTCTCTGGTGTTCCGGTGTCGAGCCAGGCAATGCCTCTTCCCATTTCGATCACGCGCAATCTGTTCTGCTTCCAGTACTCCGCATGCACGTCCGTGATCTCGAGCTCGCCACGCTTGCCGGGCGTGAGCTCGGCTGCGATGGTGCAGACGTCGGGGGTGTAGACATACAGACCAGGAATGGCCAGCGACGACTTCGGATGCTCGGGCTTCTCTTCGATGCTGAGGATGCTTCCATCCGGTGCCAACTCGACAACGCCGTATCGCTCGGGGTCGGTGACGCGATAGCCGAACACCGTTGCGCCATCTGTTCCGTCGAGCGCCGTGCGAAGGAAGTCGAGCTTTCCGTAGAAGAGATTGTCGCCGAGGATGAGACATACATTGCTGTTGCCAATGAAGTCCTTCCCGATCAGGAACGCTTCTGCGATCCCGCGCGGGGCATCCTGAATGCGATACGTGATGGAGATGCCCAATCGGGAACCATCACCGAGCAATCGTTCGAAGGTGGGGGTGTCGTACGGCGTGGAGATGATCAACACGTCGCGAATGCCGGCCATCATCAGGGTGGACAGCGGATAGTAGATCATCGGCTTGTCGTACACGGGCTGCAGCTGCTTCGAGAACGCCGCCGTCATCGGATAGAGACGGGTGCCGCTGCCTCCGGCAAGGATGATGCCTTTGGTGGTGGTGGACATGGGGCGCAATCTACGACAAAGCGGTCAGTCGTTGTCTGCGTCCGCCATAGGTTCCATCGGGTTGAAGGCGCTCTGCTCGTCGTTCACGGCACGGTGTCGCACGAGCTTTGCCTCGACCAAGAAGATCACGTTCTCGGCAATGTTCGTGGCGTGGTCTGCCACGCGTTCAACGTCGTGAAGCGCGATGAGAAGGGTCGCGCCGGCGTCGATCAGGGATGCGTCGGACTTCATCAGCTCCACCACTTCGGAGCGGAGGGAATCATAGAGCGTGTCGACGGTACTATCGGTTGGCAGGATGTGGGCCGCCATCTCCGGATCGTTGTTGATGAAGGCATCTAGACTTGCCTTCAGCATCTTGAACATGATCGACGTGATGCGCGAGAAGTTGATCCGGCGTGCCATTTCCACCGAGGCCGGTGTATGGATCACCATGGAGGCGAGCTCGGAGGCCATGTCGCCGATGCGTTCGAGTTCGTTGTTGATCTTGACGGCCGTGAGCAACAGCCGCAGGTCTGAGGCCACCGGTTGGTTCAGGGCGAAGATGCGCTGACATTGCTTGTCGATCTTCAGGTCGAGCTTGTCCACCTTATCGTCGCGCTCCGTCACGATCTTGGCCAGCTCTGCATTGCCCTCGTTGAGTGCCCGAATGGCGAATTCCATTTGCTCTTCGACAAGCGACCCCATTCGTACAAGGCGCGTGCGAAGTTTATCGAGGTCTTCTTCAAAGGTTCTGTTCATGGTCTGGTCCTTGCGATCAACCGAATCGTCCGGTGATGTAGTCTTCCGTCTCTTTTTTCGACGGACTGGTGAAGATCGTCCGCGTGCGATCGAACTCGATGAGCTTCCCCATCAGGAAGAAGCCGGTATAGTCGCTCACACGTGCGGCCTGTTGCATGTTGTGCGTGACGAGGACGATGGTGTATTGGTCTTTGAGTTGGGTAATGAGCTCTTCGACCTTTCCCGTGGAGATCGGGTCCAAGGCCGAACACGGCTCGTCCATGAGCAGGATCTCGGGATTCACGGAAACGGCGCGCGCAATGCAGAGACGCTGTTGCTGTCCGCCCGAGAGTCCAAGGGCGGAATGGTGCAGGCGGTCCTTCACTTCTTCCCACAAGGCTGCACGACGTAGGCTCGACTCCACCACTTCTTCCAGCTCGGACTTGCTTTTCTTGCCCGTGAGCGTGAGGCCGTAGGTGATGTTCTCGAAAATGGACTTCGGGAACGGCGTCGACTTCTGGAACACCATGCCGATGCGACGGCGCAGCGTGACCACGTCCACATCGCTTCCATACACATCCACGCCGTCCACTTCCATCAAGCCCGTGTGCTTCGTGGATTCGATCAGGTCGTTCATACGATTGATCGAGCGCAGGAACGTGCTCTTGCCGCAGCCGGAAGGACCGATGAAGGCCGTCACGCGATTCTCATGCATGTCGATGTTGATGTCGAACAATGCCTGCTTCTGTCCATAGAAAAACGAGAAGGTCTGCGTTCGTGCTTTGATGGATGTTTCTTTTGCCATGATCAAGCCTTCGTACGGAGTCGCGAGCGGATATAGATCGCGGTGAAATTCAGCAGGAATGTAAGCCCGAGCAAGACAAGGGTCGTGGCGTATTGCAACGGAAGCGCCTTCTCCACATCGGGAGACTGTGTGGCCAGCACATACAAGTGATAGCCCAAATGCATGAACTTCTCGGTAAGCCCCACATTCCCGTCCATCGAATAGGCAACGCCCACAAAGAGAATGGCGGCCACTTCACCGGCACCACGGCTCACGGCGAGGATGGATCCCGTCAGAATGCCCGTCACGCTGTTCGGCAAGACCACCTTGATGATCGTCTGCCACTTCGTGGCGCCAAGCGCCAACGAGGCCTCGCGCAGTTCGCGTGGAACGGCGCGCAGCGCCTCTTCTACGGCAACGATCACCACGGGCAGGGTGAGCACGGCAAGGGTGGCGGAGCACCAAAGCAAACTCTCCTGACCGAAGACCTTTGCCTCCATGCTGCCATACATCATGCCATCCAACCCTTTGCCAAGGAATTGCACGAAGAAGCCAACGCCGAACAGACCGAAGACGATCGACGGAACACCGGCCAACGTGTTCACGGCAAAGCGAACGCTACGTGCGAAGATGCTTGTTTGCTTTGCGTATTCGTTCAGGTAGATGGCCGTGGCCGTGCCGATGGGAACGCCAAGGATCGACATGATGAGCACCAACAATGCGGTGCCGAAGATGGCGGGGAATATGCCGCCCTCCATGTTGTTGTTGCGTGGCGCTTCCGAAAGGAACGACCACGAAAGGTGCTCTGCACCGCCAACGATGAAGATGCCGAACATCGAGACGATCAATCCCACGATGGCAACGGCTGCGAAGGCGGCCACGAGCACGGCGAAGAAGCCGAGCACGCGTTTGGATGCGGGAAGATGTCCGGAAAAGACTGACACGTATTACTTGCCTTGGAACTTCTTGATGAGTCGACTCTTGACGTAGAGCTCCGTGACGGCATTCAAGCCGAACGAGAACAGAAAGAGCATCGAGCCGAGCAGGAACAAAATGCCATAGTGTTCAGAACCCCACACCACCTCGCCCATTTCCGAGCCAATGGTGGCCGCAAATGTTCGCGCGGGTTCGAACACGCTCCATGTCTTCATGGCCGCATTGCCCGTGGCCATCAACGCGATCATCGTTTCGCCGAAGGCGCGACCCACGCCGAGCAGGACGGCGGCGAACACGCCGGGTGCGGCGGCCGGGAGCATCACACGGTAAGCCGTCTGCCATTCCGTGCTGCCAAGGGCCAGCGAGGCTTCACGCAACGTGCGTGGCACGGCGGTGAGCGATTCCTCGGCAATGGAGTAGACGAGCGGGATCACGGCCAGCGACAGACCGAATCCTCCCACAAGGGCATTCAATCGGAAGGCCGTACCGAGAACGTCTTGCAGGAACGTGGCCACGATCGTCAAGCAGAAGAAGCCGATCACCACAGAAGGGAAACCGGCCAGGAGCTCAATGGTGGGCTTGACGATGTTGCGAACGCGAGGCGAGGCGAAGAAGGCAGTATATAAGGCGGCAAGGATGCCAAGGGGTGCACCGATGACGATGGCCACGATGGTGGTCTTCGTGGTGCCGATGAAGAGCGGGATCAGACCGAACTTGGGATCTTCCGACACGGGTTGCCAGATGGATCCGGTGAGTTGCTCCCACAAGCTCTTCGATGCCTGTGGTGCCTCTTCCGGTGCGGCGGTCGAGGCCGCTGCCGGTGCGGGCTCTTCGATGGTGGCATCGGGATTGTAGACGTCCTGATCGTTCGCATTCGACGGCGCCACGGTGGCTGCCGTGTCGGTCTCTTCATCGGGATTGTAGACGTCCTGCTCATGATCGGCAGGAGTGGCAGAAGCAGAAGCAGCGGCCTCAGCCGCTGCTTGCGATCGTTGTGCTCCGGAGAAGAGCCCTGCCGCCTCTCGAAAGACGAAGACGAAGATCAGGAAGATCACCAGGATCGAGAGTGATGCAACGATACGAATAGACCATTCCGCGATGTGCTCGCCGAATCGTTTACTCGTAGCGCTGAATCGATTCATATGGTCTTCCGGTTACGACTTCTTGATCGGGTAGTAGCCAACCTCTTGAACGGTCTTCTGTCCGCCCTTGCCGATCACCCAATCGATGAACTTCTTGACGTCGCCTTCCGGACGGGCCTTCAGGTAAAAGTACAGGAAGCGTGCGATGGGATACTCACTGTTGAGGATCGTCTTTTCATTCGGCAGCACGTAGGGCTTGCCGGCCTCGACGGCAACGGCGATGGCCTTGACGTTCTTGGCATAGGCAGCTCCACCGTAGCCGATGGCGAGCGGATCCTTCGAAACGGCGTTGATGAGCGCCGCAGTGCCGGCCATGTGTTGCGTCTGAGCAGCGAAGTCCTTCTTGTTCAGCACGTGGTCCTTGAAGAACTCATACGTGCCGGAGTTGTTCTCGCGACTGTACAGCACGATGGTCTTGTTCGGACCGCCGACGTCTTTCCAGTTCGTGATCTCACCCTTGAAGATCTTGCCGATCTGTTCGATGGTGAGTTGCTTCACGGGATTGCTCTTGTGGACGTAGACGGACAGACCGTCGCGAGCCACGCGTACTTCAATGCCCTTCGAACCTGTCTTGCCCTTGAGTTGGTCGATCTCTGCGGGCTTCATCGGACGGGAGGAAGCGCAGATGTCCGTTGTGCCGTTGATCAGCGCGGCAATGCCAACGCCCGATCCGCCACCGGTGACCTGAAACTCGACATTCTTCTTTTCGGGATACATTTCCGTCCAGCGTTGCACGAGGATCACCATCGTATCCGATCCCTTGATCGTGATGCGTTGTGGTGCGGCTGCCGGAAGGATCGTTGGCAACCACATCAAAAGGATGAAGGGTGCCAGGTTGCGCAAGAATGAGAACATGGATCGGAGTCCTGTGATTGGAGTGTGCAAATCTACGGAGAGGATGACGACCACGAGCAAGGGGACCGTTCACAATGCCGTTACGTTTTCGTAACGGTATTGCATTAGATGCCGAGCTCCATGCCAAGTCTGATCGTCCAGAAGTCCAGTGTGGCGAGGGAAACGAGGTTCTCTTGGTGGTCGTGGATCACTTCGCTCATGAGTTTGATCCGGTGACCCTTGATGTGATACACGGCCATGCCGGAGATCGTTGTCGCATTGAACCCTTCAGGAAGGCCTCGCATCGCGTCGCCTGGGTGTACGGTGGCCAAGCGTGCGCCGAGTTCCAGGTCGAATGGGAGGAGATAGGTGGCCTGACCCATGTATCCGTTCCCGACAAAGACGGCCTGCGTTTTCGTTCCGTCTGGGCTCTTGGTGAGCGGATCGTCGCATGAACGCGTTGCCCATTCACCGTACAATGCCAATCCACGATACTTCAGGAGTGCATCGGCATAGAGGACGGTCGATGATCGTTGTGCATACAGGAGGGGTCCTAGAGTTCCACGTGTTCTGGTGTGTCGATTGTTCGCATGGGCTGTAAAGGCAAGACTCAGTTTCGGGGTCTTTTCGCGAAGAAGGTCTCCTTCAAAGTAGTCCCCACCTTTCGTGAAGTTGCCGAACGGTAGCACCTCCACACGGCCGGTCCATGCGATACCGTCTCCGAGGATCTTTGATTGGTTGCGCCCTTCGCCCGATGAAACCGCACCCTTGAACCAAATGGGGGCGTCTCCGATCCACAGTCTGTAGTTGGCGAACAATCCGAAATCTCGATCAAGGGTGAACGCACTGTTCACGATGGACCGTTCGAAATACAACATGTCTGCAGAGGAGATCACGCGCTGCCGATTGCCCGGAAGCTTGGTTTGGCCAAAGGACACTTGGAAGTCCGGACTAAAGGCCCAACCGGCCACAGCATCCCGAATGGTGTTCGGAAACTGGGTGTCGGAAAGGTCGATATCGCCGCGTGAGAACGAAAGTTGGAGATTGAAGAAGAGTCGTGGGTCGAACAGGGTTCCGCCAAAACGCAGACGCAAACGGCGCACGGCCATCTCCGTGGAAGCAATGTCGGTGATGTCCTCGTCTTTAGAGTTGATCACGACCTGGTTCTGCATCCGGAAGCGCATGGCCACCTTCGAACTGGAGTCAGCGGTCGTGAACACGATCCCCTCATCGTTGAAATCCACGCTGCCAACCTTCCCGGCCGTTGCCTGCCCGTACGAGGGTAGTGTAGCGCCCCAAAGGCCAAGAATGAGACAGAAGACGAGTGAAAAACGCTGCATGGTGAGCCCCATGTGTTATGGAATCGTTAGCGAATTGTAACGGTGCGAAACTATCGGGAACGATTTCGTAACACTAGTTACGATTTGGTAACACGGTTCCTTGCCTATTTTCGCCAACCATGAAACGCATCGCAGTATTTACCAGCGGGGGCGATGCCCCTGGAATGAATGCCCACATTCGAGCCGTAGAGCGCACTGCGCACAAGCACGGCCTGGAAGTGATCGGCATCGTTGGCGGCTATAGCGGTATGATGTCCGGTCACATGGAAGTGTTGGACCGCATTCGCACCGCCAATATTCTCGATCGTGGGGGCACGGTGTTGAAGACCAGCCGCTGTCCGGAATTCCTCGAACCTGAGGGCCGAACACAGGCCATGGAGCAATTGCGGTCCCACGGCGTGGACGGTGTGATCGCCTGCGGAGGCGACGGGACGTTCCACGGTGCCCACCTTCTCTTCGAAGAACACGGCATTCCCATCGTCGGGACGCCGGGGACGATCGATAACGACCTCTGGGGCACCGATTTCACGATCGGCTACGATACGGCCATCAATACGGCCGCAGAGGCCATCGATAAGATCCGCGACACGGCCGATTCGCACGGACGGTTGTTCTTTGTGGAAGTGATGGGACGTCATGCCGGCTTCATCGCCATGGATGTTGGCGTGGCCTGCGGTGCAGAGTACATTGCCGTCCCCGAATCCATGACGGACATCGAGGAACTCTATAAGCGCATCATAGGGCAAGGACGAGATCAGCGAACCATCGTCATCGTTGGCGAGGGCGACGAGCTCGGCGGTGCCTACAAACTGTCGCAACTCATCGAAGAACGCTATGGCCTCACCTCAAAGGTGTCCATCCTTGGCCACATGCAACGCGGCGGTTCCCCAACGGTGCGCGACCGTGTACTTGCGGCCCGCCTTGGCGCAGCCTCGGTGCAGGCACTCCTTGATGGCAAGACGGATGTGATGGTAGGTGAGGTGGCAGGGCGCGTGGAACTGGTGCCGCTGGCCGAGACATGGTCGCACCGTAAATCGGTGCCTCCGTATCTGATCGAACTCGCAACAATGCTTGTCTAATCGATTTTCACGTGAGCACTCCTATGACACCGACGTTTTTGAATGTGATCCAGATCTATCAGGTAGAGGGCATGGTGGCCCTTGGCAAGATGTTGAACCCGGCCACGAACGAGATCACCCGTAGTCTCGAGCATGCGCGCTACGTGATCGATGTACTCGACATCATCAAGGAGAAGACCTCCGGCAATCTCACCTCGGAAGAAGAGCGTTTTCTCGATCAGACCATCAGCACCCTGAAGCTCAACTTCCTCGAAGAGCAGAAAGCACAACCCGCATGAGACGTTTCGGTCTCCTTGCCTATGCTTCAAAACCGGAAGCCGTTCGCTGGGCCACGCATGTGGCCGCGCGCCTGCTCGAAGAGCGTGCCGCCGTCTATGTGGACGAGGCATTGGGCGCTTCGCTTCCGGAGGCAACGGCAGCCCAGTGCGAGGTGATCAATTGGAACGAGTTCGAGAAGTTCGCCGACACGGTGATCACCTTCGGTGGTGATGGAACACTGCTTTCGGCGGCCAAACTTCTGATCGGCTCGGACATTCCCATCATGGGCGTCAACGTTGGTCGACTTGGCTTCCTTGCCGAGTTCAGCGTCGACATGCTCGACGATGCCATCATGGATGTGCTCAAGGGGAACTATCGGATCGTCGACCGGACCACGCTCGAGACCACACTGAACGGCAAGACGCACTATGCGTTGAACGAGATGTTGGTGGAACGCTCGGGCTCGGGAAAGATGATCTCCATTCGTGCCTTCGTGAATGAACATCATGTTGCCGACTACCGCGCCGATGGTGTGATCCTGACAACACCAACGGGCTCCACGGCCTATTCGCTGGCCGCGGGTGGACCGATCATTGCGCCTTCGGCACAGGCACTGTGCCTCACACCGATCTCTCCGCACACGCTCACACTGCGACCATTGATCATCCAGGATCAAAGCGAAGTACGTTTCGAGTTTCCTGTGAGCGATGCGCAAGCACAGCTCGTGGTGGATGGTCAGATCATCGGAACGCTCACGCAGGGAATGTCGCTCACCATTCGCAAGAGCGAACATCTGGTGAAGCTCATCAAGCGTGCCGATAGCACCTACTACGATCTGCTGCGCGAGAAACTCCTGTGGTCTGCCGACGCATCGCGTAAATGAAGCGCGAACTCTCGTTCGTTCAGGCAACGGCCATCAACATGATCGACATGGTCGGCATCGGTCCGTTCCTCACCACGGCCGTTGTCGCCTCCACATTGGGCTTCGGTCCATATGCCATTCTCGCCTGGGTGATCGGTGCCGTGCTCTCCTTCTTTGATGCCTGCGTCTGGAGCGAGCTCGGCGCACGCATGCCCGAGGCCGGTGGCTCGTATGCGTTTCTGCGCGAGTCGTACGGACGTCATGGCGCCGGCAGACTGATGTCGTTCCTGTTCGTCTGGCAGACCACGTTCCAGGCCCCGCTCGTCGTCACCTCTGGCGCCATCGGCTTCGCCAAGTACGCGGCCTTCCTTGCCCCCTTGCTTCCCTGGCAATCGAAACTGGTGAGCGTCACGCTGATTGTCTTCCTCACACTCTTGCTCTATCGGCGGATCGGTGCCGTTGGCAAGATCTCTGTCGTGCTGTGGGTGTCGGTGATGTTCACATTGCTGAGTGTGATCGTCCTTGGATTCACGCATGTGAACATGGATGTGTTCGCCCAGGTGTGGACGTGGTCGGAACAAGCGCCGCCATTGCATGCGGGCGTGCTTGGTGCCGCCGCCATCTCCACCATGTATTCGTTCCTGGGGTACTACAACGTCTGTCATCTCGGCGCCGAAGTGCGAGACCCCGTTCGCACGATCCCGCGAAGCATGTTCATCTCCATTGCGGGGATCGCCGTTCTCTATCTTTCGATGCAGCTTGCCATCTATGCTGTGCTGCCGGTGCAGCAGATCGGCGCATCGACCTTCATCGTGAGCACGTTCTTCGAACACATTGCCGGAACAACGGCCGCCACCATTGCCACCGGACTCATTCTGATCGTGGCGTTGTCGTCGCTCTTCAGCGTGATGCTTGGCTACACACGTATTCCGTATGCTGCGGCGAAAGATGGACTCTTCTTCCGCGCCTTCGCACGCGAGCATCCCACGCAAGGATTCCCAACGGTCTCGTTGCTGGTGCTGGCAGGCCTGGCCATTGTCTTCTCGCTTACGCTCACGCTTGACGATTCCATCAAGGCCATCGTCACCATGCGCGTGTTCACGCAGTTCATAGCGCAGGCCGTTGGCGTGATGGTGTTGCGACGTCGGATCGGGGCCGAGGCCATGCCGTGGCGGATGTGGTTCTATCCCGTTCCGGCACTTATTGCCATCCTTGGTTGGTTGTGGATCTTTGTCTCTGCAAAAGCACTTCAACAGCAGCTCGCCATTGTGGCGCCGATCGTTGGCGCCGCTGTCTTCTTCCTGTTCATCAACAAACGCACAAAACACGTAGAAGCATCATGAAGACCCTTCGCCTTGCCACCTTGCTGTTCCTTGTCTCGCTGACCATTGTGGTCGCACAACCACGCGTTCTGATCGTAACGGCACATCCCGACGACGAGAGCGGATGCGCGTCGACGGTGTATAAGATCACGCATGAACTGGGTGGCACTGTCGACCTGGCCGTGATCACGAACGGCGAGGCGGGCTACAAGTACAGCACGTTCGCTAGCGAGGTCTATGGGTTGGACCTGACGAATGAAGCGGTCGGTCGACGGGAACTTCCCGCCATCCGCAAAAAGGAATTGATGGCCGGCGGCAAATGGGTGGGCATCAAGAACTACTTCTTCTTCGATCAGACGGACACGCACTACACACTGGACTGCGATACGGTGTTGCGTTCTGTGTGGGATGTGGCGTGGGTGAAGCAACGGTTGACGAAGATCCTGCAACAGGGTGGGTACGACTTTGTGTTCACCATGCTACCCACTGATAGTACGCACGGACATCATAAGGCGGCCGGCATCATTGCCTTGCAAACGGTGAGCGAGCTTCCTGCGGGAACGCGGCTTCCGGTGGTGTTAGGGATGGGAGGCGGCAGGGTGGATGGTCCGCGCTATACCGAGTTGCCGAGGTACTCCATCACACGCGTCGACCCGGATACGAAGATCTATGTGTTCGATCGGATGCAGAAGTTCGGCTTCAAGAATGCGCTCGACTATCGCACGCCGGCGAACTGGTTGATCGCCGAGCATAAGAGTCAGGGCGTGATGCAGACGTACATCAACATGGGCGACAAAGAGACCTTTTACTACTTTGCCATGAATGGTGCTTCTCGCAACGAAGAAGTGGCCGTATTGTTCGACGCACTTGCAAGACCACGAAAACAATGATCCTTGAAGGTACGATCCTCGACCCGCTCCATCGCACATCGTTCCGCGGACGTGTGACGATCGAGCATGGGACCATCGCGCGCATTGAGCGCGACGATACAGTGTCATCCACACGATGCATTCTTCCCGGATTCGTCGATGCCCATGTGCACGTCGAGAGCTCCATGCTCCTCCCATCCGAGTTCGCCCGTCTTGCCGTTGTCCACGGAACGGTGGCCACGGTCTCCGATCCGCATGAGATCGGCAACGTGTGTGGTATTCCCGGTGTTCGCCTGATGATCGACGATGGGGCACAGGTGCCTTTCACGTTCGCCTTTGGTGCGCCATCGTGTGTGCCGGCCACGACGTTCGAAACGGCGGGGGCAGAGATCACGGCGCAGGACATCAGAACGCTCTTCCAAGACGAGCGTGTTCGTTACTTGAGCGAGATGATGAACTTTCCGGGCGTGCTGCACGAAGACCCGATGGTGATGGAGAAGCTCCGTGTTGCCAAGGAATGCGGACGGGTGATCGACGGTCATGCACCCGGACTGCGCGGGGCCGACGCACGCGCCTATGCTTCGCATGGGATCTCGACCGACCATGAGTGTTTCACACTACCCGAAGCGCTCGATAAGATCGATGCCGGAATGAAGATCATCATTCGCGAAGGATCTGCGGCGCGCAACTATGATGCACTGCACACACTGTTGGGATCGCATCCCGATGTGGTGATGTTCTGCAGCGACGATAAACATCCGGATGCACTGGTGGACGGACATATCAACGACCTTGTCAAGCGCTCGCTTGGGCATGGCTACGAGTTGATGAACGTGTTGCGTGCTGCTTGCGTCCACCCCGTGCAACATTACGGTCTACCGGTTGGCCTCTTGCAAGTGGGCGATCCGGCCGACTGTATCGTGATCGACGGGATCGATACCTTCAACGTCCTTCAGACCTTTGTGAAAGGTCAGCTCGTGGCCGAGAACGGTCACACGCTCATCTCGCGCGTGCCACCTCCGCACATGAACAACTTCAATGTGGACGAGATCGATGCGTCGGCACTGCAGCTTTCGGCATCGAAACGTACCGTGCGTGTGATCGAAGCGCTCGACGGACAGCTCATCACGAACGAAGTGCATTCCGATGCGCTGCTCGTCGATGGCACGCTGCGTTCGAACGTGCAGAGCGATGTGCTGAAGATCGTTGTCGTGAATCGTTATGCGGCAGCTCCTCCTGCCATTGCCTTCATCAAGAATCTCGGTCTGCAGCGTGGCGCCCTTGCCTCGAGCGTCGCCCACGACTCGCACAACATCGTGGCCGTTGGTGTGGACGATACCGACATTGCCGCGGCCATCAATGCCATCATCCGCGTGCGCGGCGGCGTGAGCGTGAGTGCCGATGGGGTCACCGACGTGTTGCCCTTGCCCGTGGCCGGACTCATGAGTGATGGCGATGGATACGATGTGGCTCGACGGTACAGTGCCCTCGATGCGCGGGTGAAGGGACTTGGTTCCAAGCTTCGTGCACCGTTCATGACGGTATCGTTCATGGCCTTGTTGGTGATCCCTGCGCTCAAGCTGAGCGACAAGGGTCTGTTCAATGGTACTTCTTTTTCGTTCACGAATGTCGTTCTCGACTAACACCGTCCATGGCACTCTCACCGCTTCATAGCGCAACTGTTCTCCGCCTCATTCAATTCGCCATTCACGAAGACATGGGGTCAGGCGATATCACCACCGAGAGCACCATCTCGCGCGACAACACGGCTTCTGCCCGTTTTCTCATGAAGCAGGACGGCATCATCTGCGGTCTGCCCATCATTCCCATGGTGTTTCGAGAGTTCTCGTCGGATGTGAACATCAACATGCAGGTGGAAGAGGGCACCTTCGTGCCATCGGGCACCGTGCTGGCCTACGTCGAAGGTCCTGCCCATGCCCTTCTTGCCGGTGAGCGCACAGCGTTGAACTTCATTCAACGCATGAGCGGCGTGGCAACGAAGACGCGCGAGTATGTGGACGTGATCGCAGGCACCGGTGCACACATACTCGATACGCGCAAGACCATTCCGGGGTGGCGCGCACTGGACAAGTATGCCACGGGCATTGGCGGTGCATTGAATCACCGCATGGGACTCTACGACATGGTGATGATCAAGGACAATCATATCACGGCCTGTGGTGGTATCACCGAAGCTGTTGCACGATGTACGGAAGAACTTCGCGGACGTGCGCCCGTGAAGATCGAAGTGGAGGCACGCTCACTGGACGATGTGGAGGAGATCCTCACGTGCAAGGGAGTGGACCGTGTGATGTTCGACAACTTCGTGCCCGCCGATGTGCGCAAGGGCGTGATGATGGTGGATGGTCGCCTCGAGACCGAGGCCAGCGGCGGGATCACGCGCGAGAACTTGCGCGACTATGCCGAGGCCGGCGTGGACTTCATCAGCGTTGGCGCTATCACGCACAGTGCCGTGGCACTCGACATTTCCATGAAGCTCTTCGTACCGAAACAAGGATAGCCGATCACGGCATTCCATTCTGACGCGCCAGGATCCGTCGCGCCGCGTCGATCACACGTTCACGTAGATGCGCCGGTTGCTTCACATGAATGCGACCGGCTTGACCCATGATCCAGTTCACCAATGCGTCGGTGATCACCACGTTCAGGACCATCTGCGTGTTCCCGTCCGCCAATTGCACCAACCGCTGCGATGGGTGCACTACGGACCTGTCCAGGTGCTCCTTCATGTCGGAGTCGTACACCAGGACCACTTCCTCCACATCCTCGCTCCCTGCCTCCTGTTCCACATTGGACGATAGGGAGAACAACAACGGGAGTGAGCCACGCAGCACATACGACTTCATACCGTGGTCGTAGCGGAGCGGCACATGCAGGACGTTGATCAGATAGTCGATGTCGCGCATCACAGTGCGCACGCTCACTTCAAGCTGTGCCGCCATACGTCCCGCCGTTACGCGATCGCCGCGTACCAGTCGGGTAACGATATGCTGCAGGCGATACAACGCCGGCTTGTGAGCGATCTTCATGGGGTAGGATGAGTGAGCTTCACCTGGACCCCACGATGGTACGGCACTGACTCTGCCGTATACTGTCATACTGCTCTGTACGATCCAACGTTGAATGTCACATACGGACATGGACATGGCCATCACTCGTGCTCGTGAAAGGGTGCGCGCACGGTGTAGGGGATGCGTCGGGTGATTCTGTGACGCTACTTACAGTTCGCGTCGTAGGCGGGCGACCGGGATGCGCAGTTGCTCCCGGTACTTGGCAACGGTACGTCGGGCAACGTTGTAGCCGAGCTTCTTGAGGTCCTTGGCGAGTTTGTCGTCACTCAATGGCTTGACCTTCGACTCGGCATCGATCATGTCCTTGATCTTCTGCTTGATGATACGCGTACTGATCTCTTCGCCCTCATCCGTGAGCAGGCTCTCGCTAAAGAAATACTTGAGCTCGAACGTGCCGAACTCCGTCACAACGTACTTGCCGTTGACGATGCGACAGATAGTGGAGATGTCCATCCCTGCCACCTCGCTCACATCCCTGTAGATAAGGGGCTTGAGGGCGGCGGGGCCGTGACGGAAGAAATCTTCCTGCAAGGCAACGATGGCCGTCATCACGCGAAGCATGGTGCTCTTGCGTTGACGGATGGCCTGGATGAGGAACTTCGCATCCTCATACTTCTTGCGCAGCCACTCGCGAGTTTCCTTGTTGAACTTGCGGTACCGTGCTTCCTTCTTCAGGCGCTCGTAGGCCGTGGACACACGAAGGGCGGGAAGTCGCGAGTCGTTTACGGTCACGATGAAATCGTCGAGCTCCTCATCACGCTCGACGATGAAATCGGGCGCAACGGTGTTCATCTCTTGACCGAACGTGCCACCACCCGGACGTGGGTTCAACGAACGGATGACCTCGATGGCCTCGCGCAAGTAGTCGGACGTGACGCCAAGCGTGCGCTCGATCACGTGATAGTGCTTCATCGCAAAGGCATCGTACGTGTCCGTGAGTACGGCAACGGCAAGCTTCTGCGCGGCGTTGAGCTTTGGCAGCGCACGCAGTTGTGCGAGCAGACATTCTTGCACGGTGCGCGATGCAACACCCGGAGGGTCGAGCGACTGGATCTTCTTGAGCACCACTTCCGCCTGCTTGCGATGCACTTGCTCGAGTGGCTCGGCAATGTCGTTGATCAATGCTGCCGTCATCGTGGCATGCATCGTGGTGCCGAGCATGGCCGGTGCACTGAGAGCGATGTTGTGTTCGGCGATCATCGTGTTCGTCTCTTCGATGATCTCGTTCAGATCGCGACGCAGATATCCGTCCGTGTCGACGTTGCCAACGATCTGTTGTGCGAGGAATCGCTCTTCGTGCGACATAGGAAGGAAGCGCAATTGCTCGAACAGATCGTCGGTGAACGACGGCGTGTCCTTGAAGACCATGCTCTCGGTCTCTTCATCATCGTCGTCGTATGGTGCATCCGAGGCGCGACCCGACGAAGGGTCCTCACCCCAGATGAGCTTGTAGAACTCGAAGGCATCCTTCGGGTCGAACTCCGTTGCGAGATCGCTGACGGGCGTTTCTGTCGAAGGCGTGTCGAACGATCCGGACACCGGCACATCGTCACGTTGCGGCGCTGTGAAGTCCGTCGACTCCTGTCCGCGTGCCTGCTCCGTCTCATACGCCGTATCGGCATCGTCGATCGCCTCTTCCAGCATGGGGTTGTTCTCCATCTCGGCACGCACGTGCTGCTCCATCTGCATGGCAGGGAGTTGCAACAACTTGAGATACTGGATCTGTTGCGGCGTGAGCGTCTGCAACAGCGAGGTCTGGAGTGATAACCCGAGCTTCATTCTACCGAGGCACGTAAACGTTCATAGGTCTCTTCGCCAAACGCACGCACGAGCGCATCCTTCACAGCTTCGATCAGCGGAAGCTTGATCTCGGTGCCGAGTGCGCGACCGGGCTCGCATTCTTCGAATTCATCATAGTAGAGATACGGTCCACCAAAGTTCGCAATGCGGATTGGGAACAGATGGCACGACAGCGGCTTGCGGAAGCCATGCTCTCCATTGTGATAGGCCTTCTCAAGCGCGCACTTGGCGATCTCGTTCTCGTAGAACACATACACACAGTCGCTATCGTCGATGCACCGCGTGGAATACGAACCCTCGTGTCCCTCGATGCCACCTTGCGTTGCAATGATGTTGCGCGAGCGTTGGTCGAGGTACTTCAGTGCCGTTGGTGTGGCGTTCACGATGTCTTCCACCTCTGCGTCGAGCACGGGAGCACCATGTCCGCCGGACAGTGTGCAACACGCTCCCTTGCACTTTGCCACATCGCAGGCAAAATGGGAGGATAGAACGCGTTCGTCTACAAGAAGGTGGTCGATGGATATCATCGACGGAATTTAGTGAGAAAAATTCCCACAAATGGCATTGTTGTTGCTAGGATAAAAACTTGATATCGCGGCAACATGTAGGTTGCCCCCACCACGGCCGAATAATAGACCCAAAAGAGCACGTAGGGAAGAAGGGCGGCAAGGCCGATCATCTTCCGCTTCACGACCATCACCATCGATCCTGCGAACACGGCAAGCAACGCAAGTGTTGGGATGATGTAGAGCGGATGCCGAGCCTTCGGATAGTAGACATCGATGCTCCACAGCATGGCCACTTTCTTCATCGTGAGCTTGAGCGTCGTGAGAGGGTTCGTGCTGACGAAGTCGATCACCTCGCGTTTGAAGATCGCATCGGCATCCACTTCGTACGATGGTGAGATGGGCACGCTGTCCAAGGCATGCACAATGGCCGGAAAGCGATCGTCCTCCCAGATATCCCGTCCATCCGCCGCATAACCGCTTCCTGTTGCGATGGGGTTGTTGCCACGCCACACTTCGCGATATGGATGCGTGATCACCGGCACGATGCGCTCGAGCTCCACGGCATTGCGGATCGTCCACGGCGCCACCACCACGACCATGGTGGCAAGGGCCATCCAACCACGTCGCCGTTGTCGAACCCACGCACCGGCGCAGAACACAATGCCAAGGATCAGGAACTCGCTGCGCAGTAGCGTGAGCACGCCGCACACAGCTCCGAGTTGCCAGAGCAGACCGCCTCGCTGCCATGCCACACTGCAGCAATGCACGGCGCCGATGCCGGCCGCAACATAGAACACGCTTCCGGCGGGTGTGGCCGATGTGACCAACAGTGGCACGTAGAGGAGCGATGCGCCCGCAGACCAAAGTGCAATGCGATCGTTGTGCAGCAGTGCGCGTGCAGCAACGAAGACAAGGGCCGGGATACAACCGCCCACGATGCATTGCAGCAACAG
This sequence comes from Kapaibacterium sp. (SeqCode), assembly GCA_044224925.1. Taxonomy (GTDB): domain Bacteria; phylum Bacteroidota; class Ignavibacteria; order Kapaibacteriales; family Kapaibacteriaceae; genus Kapaibacterium. Next base: position 62,817 of record JBGAJM010000002.1, on the reverse strand, counting down.
CAGCAGGTTGATGTTCGATGGTTCCGACATCGGCAACGAGAGAACGGCCGCGTCGATCATCGGCACCACGGGAGGCATGAAGGCACCCGGGTAGAGCGCAGGGGAGGATGCCCACAATGCACTGCGCGCACTATCGAGTGGCGCATAGGGCCAGTTCATGCGAAAGCCATGACCCTGCACGATGTTCCGCGCAATGGTGATCTGCTCGTATCGACCGAGATCTTCGGGAGGCTGGACGATGGCAAGCACGGCGCGCGCGACGAACGAGAGCGTACAGAGGATCAGGACGATGCGCGTTTTGGACATCACGCAAGTTAACGACGGCGGAACGTCGGGTCGATCATCCGTAGTTCGTTGATCAGTGTTTTCTTCTCGCGTTCCGAAATGTCGGTGTATGCTCTATCCTGCAAACCCATCTCCAGTGCCCACAGCACAACCGTCGACACGTTCACACCCGCACGTCGCATGCGAGCGAACACCTCAACACTTCCCAGTGCTCGCACTTCCGAGATCGTGGTCACGCCAATGGCATGCAACAAACGGGACGAGCGTTCTCCGAAATTCTTCAGATTCACCACACTGTCCGGATCGTCGGGATCCTTCAGCTTCATAGCACGAGGTGGGCGCGGAAGAACTCGATCACGGCAGCATAGGCATCTTCTGCGTGGGTCTTGTCGTGCTTCGGATTGCTTGGATTGGCAAAGGCATGATCGGCCTCGTACATCTTCACGGTGAGTAGCTTCGATGCGGCCTTCATGTTGGCCTTGAACGTGTCGACCACGGCCGGCGTGATCCACTTGTCCTGCGATGCGAAGATGCCGAGCACCGGTGCATGCAAGGTCTTGAGCGTTGCGACGTTCGTCTCTGGCATGCCGTAGTAGATCACGCAGGCATCGGCTTGGGAGGCGGCAAGGAGCGAGGCTTGGAGGGACCAGCCACCACCAAAGCACCAGCCAACGGTACCGATGTGTGCCTTGGGTCCGCACGAAGCGATCACGGCCTTGATGATGGCCCGTGCACGGTCCTCGCGAACGGCACCCATGGCCGCGGCCGCTTCTTCGCGGGTTGTGGTGACCTTGCCATCGTAAAGATCGATGGCGATGACGGTGGCCTTATGGTCGAGCGATGCCGCGATGCGATCTGCTTCCTGCTTGATGTGATCGTTCAATCCCCACCACTCATGCACGACGAGGACGTATGATGTGGAGGCACTCGTCGCGTCGACGCGATAGACCGCTGCCTCCTCGCCGCCCTTCACCTTCACCGTTTGCATCGATCCCGCAGCAGCGCTATGCACGTAGGATTCGGGAACGTCGTGGACATTGCGGAACGACGGGTCGGTGGTGAACATCGCCATGGACGGAGACGACGGTGCTGTGCAGCACGAATGTTGTGCATGCACGAGTGGAGATGTCATGAGGATGGCGATCAGAACGATGAGGGAAGCGTGCATGGGGGATCAGTGTTTGTAGGAACTCTTCACTTTGTCGGGAAACATCTTCAGGAACTTCTCGACCTTCGGACGCACAACAAAGGAACAGTAGGGCTGCGTTCCATTCTGATTGTAGTAGTCCTGATGATAGTCTTCGGCCACATAGAAGTGCTTGAAGGGAGTGATCTCGGTCACGATAGGATCCGACCACGTCTTCGCTGCCGTCAGTTGTGCGATATAGGCCTTCGCAATGCGTTCCTGTTCTGCATCGTGCGTGAAGATCACGCTGCGATACTGCGTGCCGGCATCGTTGCCTTGTCGGTTCAGCGTGGTGGGATCGTGCGATGCGAAGAACACCTGGAGAAGATCCTCATAGGAGACCACGGCCGGATCGAAGGTGATCTGTGTGACCTCGGCATGACCCGTCGTGCCCGCGCAGACGGCCTTGTAGGTGGGGTTTGCGACGGAGCCGCCGGAGTAGCCGCTCTCGACCTTGATGACGCCGTCCAATCGCTGGAAGACGGCCTCGATACACCAGAAGCAGCCACCGCCGAGGGTGGCCACCGAGGTTGTGGATGTGGACATAGTGGAATTCTTGGTGGTGGATGCAGGTGGTGGGGAATCGTTGCCGCCGGAGGCGCTGCAGGCTGCGAGCAGCAATTGCAGGAGTGCAAGACCGATGATCGTGGTGCGGGACATATGCGTTCTACCTTTGTCGTACAACAACGGCGTTCTCCGGTGCAGGGTATCCTGCCTCTGCGGCAACGCGCCGGATGACATCGTTCGTGTTGCTATAGACGGACCAGTAATCGGACGGCTTGCAATACGGACGAACCGCAAGGACGGGGCCGGCCATGGAAAAGTCTACAACCCACACTTCGGATGCAGGAGTTTCCAAGACTCCGGGCGTTGTGGCAAGCGCCGCCTTTACACGCGCAATGGCATCGTCCACATTCACACCGCCCGCCAGTTGCATGGTGCGCTCAACGCGACGATGCGGTGTGGCCGAGAGGTTGAGGATGTTGTCGCCGAACAATTTGTTGTTGCCCACGAAGGCGCGCACTCCATCGGGTTGCATGATGGTGGTGGTGAAGAGTCCGATCTCTTCGACGACGCCTGTGGTGCCGCCGCCCGAGATCACTTCGCCTACTTTGAACGGACGGAGGATCAACAAGAAGGCGCCAGCAGCGAAGTTGGCGAGCAGTCCGCCCCAGGCAAGACCGATGGCCAAACCGGCCGAGGCAATGATGGCCGCGAACGACGTGGTCTGCACACCGAACTGTGCGAGAATGGCGATCACGAGCAGGATGTTCAGCGTGACGGTGACAATGGAGGCCACGTATTGCTGGAGTGTGAGATCGACGGCGCGCTTCGTGAGCGCTCGCCGGATGATGTTCACGATCACGTGGATCACCCACCGACCGACCATGAAGAGAATGAAGGCGCCGAGGATCTTGATCCCGTATTCGATCGCTATCGTCTGGAGATACGACGTGATGTTCGTGGTATCCATGATGAACCCCTAGAAGATGATAGGTGATGTGGTGAAGGTCAACGTGTAAGGGAGGAGACAACGGAGATGCCGAGGAGGGCAGCAAGGAAGCCGCCTACGAGACTGGCCAGTGCATAAGCGACCATCGGCCATGTTCTGTCAAGCTCCCACATACTGATCATCTCGACGCTGAACGTACTGAACGTGGTGAAGCCGCCGCACAGTCCGGCACCAAGGAAGAGTGTGAGCTCGCGGTTCAGCACCGACGTGCGTGTGGCCATCGCACTGACGACGCCAAGCACGAAGCTGCCGACCACGTTGATGGCGAGGGTGGTGAAGGGGAATCGGCCCGCCGATACAGGCATGACAAGACCAACGACGAACCGAAGACCGCTTCCGATGGCGCCTCCTGCCATCACCGAGAGTAGGGACCAGTGCATCGGGGAATATATCACTCGTGATGCACACTGTTATCTTTGCCGGATGCGTACACCCTTCTTCCTCGTTGCGATCGCCTGCATGGCGACGTTGGCAAGTGCCCAACCCTATTTCCATACCGAGACACGGATGGTCGACCCTGCGGGCGAGCCGCGCGAACATCCCGTGGACATGCAGCGCATGACCATCGATGTGCGCTTCTCGCCGGAGAGCGGACTGGTCAAAGGCCGTGTCACGCACGTTTTCCGCGTCCTCCGGCAACGCGTCGATTCCATCGTCTTCGATGCCATCGACATCTCCATCAAGCAGGCCACGCTCGACGCAAAACCGGTTCGCTTCCGTTCCACCGACACCTCCGTGATCGTCTATCCCGAGCCGTGGCTGCGGTGGGACCGCACGGATAGTGTGTCGTTCACGTATGAGGCATCGCCACGACGTGGACTGTACTTCACCGGTTGGGACGATCCCACCCATCGCGCGCGAACACAGATCTGGACGCAAGGTCAGGCCATCGACAACCGCCATTGGGTGCCGATGTACGACGAGATGAACGACAAGATGATCACCGAGACCATCGTCACCTTCGACCGTGCCTATGAGGTGTTGTCCAATGGCACCAAGATCGGCGTCGTCGACAATTCCGATGGGACCCGCACATGGCACTATCGCATGACGCATCCGCATGCTTCGTATCTCGTCATGATCGGTATCGGCAAGTATGGCATTGAAGAACGCACTGCCAAGAGCGGCGTACCGTTGCATTTGTATTACTACCCCGAGTGGCACGACCGTGTCGGGCCCACCTATGCGCAAAGCGCCGAGGCCATGAACTTCCTCGAAGAGGAGATCGGCATTCCCTATCCTTGGGAGTCGTATTCGCAGATCCCCGTGCAGGACTTCATCTTTGGTGCCATGGAGAACACCACGGCAACGGTGTTCGGTGACTTCTTCCATGTGGATGCGCGGGCCTTCATCGACCGGAACTACGTCGACGTGAACGTCCACGAACTCACCCACCAATGGTTCGGCGATCTGATCACGGCGCGCAGCAACAAGGGCACGTGGTTGCAGGAGAGCTATGCCACGTTCTATCCGCACCTTTTCAAACGACGCACGCAAGGCGAAGCGGCCTATGAATGGGGACGGCGAGGAATGCACAAGGCAGCGTTGGCCGCCAGCGAGAAGGACCGACTTCCCATTGTCCATCCAAAGGCCGGAAGCTCGCGCGTCTACCCAAAGGGCGCTGCCGTGATCGACATGATGCGTCACACCTTTGGCGAAGAGCAGGTACGTCGCGTCATCCAGCACTACCTCAAGCATCACGCCTACGGCAACGTCGAGACCAACGACCTCCTGCTCTCCTTCCAGGATACGCTCGGTCTTACGCCAACCTGGTTCTTTGACGAATGGCTCTATAAGGGTGGAGAGCCCCACTACAAGATCTCCTATCAGGCAGTGGAGAAGGGCGGCACGGCATCGACCCTCGTTATGGTGGACCAGATCCACGACGTCGACGATGTGGTGGGCTACTTCACCATGCCCATCCCTGTCGAGGTCCACTACACCGATGGTAGCAAGGATTCGGTACGGGCCATGGTGGAAGGGCAGCGAACCATTGTAGAAGTGCCCAATCCGGGAAAACGCAAGATCGGCTTCGTCCTCTTCGACCCTTCCTCCATAGTGATCAAGAAGGTCACGTTCGACAAGTCGTTCGACGAGCGTCTGCTTCAGGCACGGAAGGCGCCGCACATGATCGACCGATTCGATGCTCTGGAGTCCATGCGCGGAGACACGACGCATCGCAGTGAGCGCATTGCGCTGTTGCGGGATGTGATGTCGAACGAGTCGTTCGCCCCCATGCGGGTGGAGGCTGTGCAGCAGGCCGTTGAACTCGGAATGAACGAGGAAGCGCTGGCCATTGTCACACGCGGCCTGTCCGATCGCTCTTCCGACGTCCGCTCCTCGGCCCTTGCCGCCTTCCCGACCATTCCGGCCGCCATGCGGTCCGCAGTGGAGCCTCTACTGCGCGATTCGTCGTATGTGGTTGAGCAAAATGCACTTACAAAGCTCTGTGCATCCTTCCCTGATGGAAAGTCGGGATATCTTGAGGCAACGAAGAACGATCACGGCATGCATGAGCGCATGCGGATCGCCTGGCTCGAGGTGAAGATCGCCGACGGGGATTCGGCGGCACTTCAGGAATTAGTGGATTATGGCAGTCGGGCCTTCGAGTTTCGGACGCGCCAGAACGCCTTTGAGGCGCTCCGTCGCTGTAACCTCCTTCCTCTGCAGGCGGTTACAAATCTTCTTGACGCCGTGGTCTCGTTCAACGACCGACTTTCAGGTCCGGCCACGTCCGTTTTGGAACATTTTCGGGCACAAACACAGTACGCAGCCCTCATTCGCACCGTGGCATCAGCACGAACCGAGACCGGCTGGAAGCGTGATCGGCTCGCGAACTTTACCAAATGAAAAAGTTGGTATGATTTGTGCTGATACTGCTTTGCTGTGAAAACTCACCTCGTCTGGGTGTGTTTTAGTGGCACGGTGTGGACTTCCATTCACACTGTGGCGCGGTTTACCCTTTGATTTTACGGGTACTCCGCGTATTTTCGGGTCATTACGGGGTCTATGCCCGTCCATTTGCGCATGAAAAATTTGTCGAAAGAAAACAGTTTGATAGTTCATACCAACTTTGGAGGAGCCATGCTACGCAGCGCTACCATTGGTCTGTCGTTGTTGCTTTTGTCTCTGTGGGCTGGTCCGCAGGTGCAAGCGCAGCTGCCTGACTACACGTTCTCGGAAGGCGTCAACACCTATACGGATATCACGGGTGCCACTGTTCTCGGAACAGGAACAGCACTCAGCGGTTCGTATTACACTTCGGTGCCGATCGGCTTCACGTTCAATTACGCGTCGACGAACTACACCACGGTGAACGTATCCTCGAACGGATATATTCAGTTCGGTGCACAAGCCTACAGCGTCACCGATCCGATCTCGAACTCCGGCGCAGCCGATGGTGTGATCTCGGGTCTTGGCGGTAACCTCCAAGGAAATCCTGGAGCATCGATCAGCTACGTCACCACGGGTACGGCACCGAATCGCGTGTTCACGGTACAGTATCGTGACATGTCGATCGCTCCGTCCACGTCGAATGGCGAGTCGTACACGTTCCAGATCCGTTTGACAGAAACGTCGAACAGGATCGACATCGTTTACGGTTCGTGCATCGCGAGCACACGTGCCAACTTCCAAGTTGGTCTTCGTGGTTCTTCAAACGCACTGTTCTTCAACCGCCGTGCAAGCTACGACCTGCTGCCAAGCTGGGCCCTCTCCACACGCGGTTCGACGAACACGGATGCCGTGACGATGGAAACGGTCTTCACACCGGTTGCCGGAACAACGTTCAGCTACCCACGTCGCACAACGAACGATGCAGCGGTTCTGGTCTCTTCGGGCGCACCACAGATGCCATATGCATCGGGTACACAAATGGTTCGCGTTACACTTGAGAACCGCGGAACGAACAACATCGACTCTGCGCTCATCACGTGGTCTGTGAACGGTGTCACGCAAGTTCCGGTGAAGTTCTATGCACAGCCTGCTCTTGCGCCACTGGCGTCTACGACGTTCAACCTTGGGAACTACTTCTTCCCAGCTAATTCTTGGAACACGATCTCGATCGTCTGTTTGACCGTCAATGGCGTTGCCGACAATGTTGCTGGCAACAACGTTCGCACGTTCTATTCTGCTCCACGTTTGAGCGGTACGTATGATGTTGGTACAACGGGTGGAAACACATCGTATACCACGCTTCGCGACGCTGTACGTCACATCAATGCCGCCGGCATCGAAGGTCCTGTTCGTTTCCGTATCCGTACGGGTTCCTACAACGATCATCTCGTTATCAATGCGATCAGCGGTTCCTCGGCAGCGAACACGATCACGTTCGAGTCGCAAACGGGCGTTGCAGCAGATGTGAACTACTCGCGTAGCGTTTGGGCGAACACGCCATTCCTCTTCACGAGCAGCGCAAGCTGGATCACGTTCCGCAACATCGCCTTCTCGGTGAACAGCGGTAGCGTCAATGGTTCTGTTGCATTGTTCAACGGTGGAAACGCGATCAACATGTCGGGTTGCCGCTTCACGGTGCCTGCCCTTATGGGTGCAACGGCATCGAACGTTGTAACAGCAAATGGAACGGTGAACCTGAATCTTACAGGGAACACCTTCATCAACGGTAACACACCGATCGCCCTGACGGGTTGCGATGTTTCGACCGTTGCAAACAACACGCTCACGAACACGTATCTCCGTGGTATCTACGGAGTATCCAGCGGTAACAACACGATCACCGGCAATACGGTATCGATCGATGCTGCCAATCCTGCTGCTCTTCTCGGAATCGGTATCACCAACGCAACCGGCTACAACCGCATCAACCGTAACTGGGTTGTTGGCGTCGGCGGCGGTGATGGTATCAACATGACACTTGGCTTTGGCGGTTCGGGTGAGATCTACAACAACATGGTCTCGATCCAAGGTTCTGTTCTCTCGAACGGGATCAACGTGAACACGGCCGGCACGTTCAACACGGTCAATGTGTATCACAACTCGGTACAGTCCACGAACACGAACTCGGGCTCATCGGCCTTCATGCTCACAACGGACCGTTCTTCGTATCCGAACTCGGGTGCGAATGTGATCAATAACAGCTTCCAGAACATCGGTTCCGGAACGAACGGTGGACTTGCCATCAACATGACGAATGGCGCCACGACGAACACGACGAACCTCAACCCTGCTATCCTCGGTGACTTCAACAACCTGTTCACAACGGGTACGAGCATTGGTCGCTTTGGAACGACAACCTATGCGAAGCCGATCTCGAACTGGCGCACAGGTTCCGGTCGTGATCAGAACTCTGCTTCTGTCAACGCACCATACGTTTCGAACACGGATCTTCACTACCTCTCGATCAACACGGCTCTTTGGGGCTCTTCCACGCTCAACAACGTTGTCCCAACGGACTTCGATGGTGAAGCACGCGTGAAGCCATACATGGGTGCCGACGAGATCCGTCCGGTGATCCAGATCGTTCAGCAGCCGGTGAGCCAGTATGCTTGCGTTGGTAAGGACATTGCTCTTACTTGCATCGCGAACACAACCGTTGGCGCGAACGTGACCTATCAGTGGCGCAAAGACGGCGTGAACCTCATCGGTCGCACATCGGCACTGCTCTTCATGAGCAATGTCGGATACGATGCATCCGGTGTGTACTCCTGCTATATCACGGCATCGGATGGAACAACGACAACAGCTCTGTCCTCGAACGACGCAACGCTCATCGTTGTTCGCTCGACGCAGGTTGTATCGCAGCCAACGTCCCAGCCAGTGGCCATTGGTGGCACGGTTGACCTTACGATCTCCGCAGAAGCGATCGGTTCGCCAACGGACTTCGTTCCAACCTATCAGTGGAAGAAGCGCTACTACAATGCTTCGGCTCCTGGAACCTACCTTGATTCCAACCTGACGGACAACAGCCGCATCACGGGTACACAATCGTCGATGCTCACGATCCGCGACATTCGCGCCATCGACACAGCCGACACGTATGTATGTATCGTTCGCGGATACTGCGGTACCGCAGAATCCCGTCCTGCACGCCTCTTCATTCCAACGATCTCCGCACAGAACAACACGCCTGGCGCTTGCGCTGGTCAAGAGTTGGTCTTCGAATGCGCAGCGAACCCAGCATCCTTCGCCGGTGGTACGATCTCGTATCAGTGGTATAAGGGTGGTGCACAACTGTTCGACGGTGGACGCATCACTGGCGCAGCAGGCAAGGTTCTTCGCATTGCAAATGCTACTGCAGCAGATGCCGGCGATTACTATTGCGTAGCAACGTACAACCCGATCGAAGCTTCGATCATGTCCAACACGTTCGCCATCCCAACTGCAACAAGCGCAACCTACACGGTCGCTGCTGCAACGTCCATCGATGCCGCATCGTACAGCTGCATGATCTCGAACTCCTGCGGTAGTGTCACGACAACAGCTGCTGACGTGATCGTCAATGCTGCTGCTTCGATCACGACCGAGCCAACAGACGTTGTGGTCACACCAGGTTCGCCGCTTACCTTCACGGTTGTGGCAGCAGGTTCGGCACCAATGAACTACCAGTGGTATCGTGATGGCGTGTCCATCCCGAATGCAACTGGCGCAACGTACACGATCAACAGCGCAATGGAATCCGATACCGGCAACTACAACTGTATCGTGACGAACAATTGCGGTAGCGACACATCGGTAACGGTCATTGCTCGCAAGCCGGTAGGTGTTTCGGATATCGTCGCCGGTGGCTTCGTGTTGAGCATTGCTACACCGAACCCATCGAACGACGCTGTCTCCTTCACGTATGCCTTGCCAACAACGGAGAATGTTCGCGTCTCGCTGACCGACGCTCTCGGTCGTCCGGTTGCAACACTTGTGAATGAACTTGCAGATGCAGGCACTCACCGCGTAGAATTCAACGTCACAACGCTGAATCTCTCGCCTGGTGTCTACATGTACACGATCAACGCCGGTAGCTTCTACGCTACGCAGCAAGTGGTCGTGATCAAGTAAGGCACTCGCCTTCTGTCGATATTGAAACGGCCCGTCTGTGCGAACAGACGGGCCGTTTTCGTTTTGCGAATTCGTAGGTTGCATACATGAAGATCATCATCACCCTTGCCGCCCTGCTCCTTACATCGTCCAACGTGTTCGCAGGGTCAACACTTGACCGGTTCATTCGGAAGTATCATGCACTCTCGTCGGTCTCGTGCGAGTTTCGAGACGCACACGGACTCGTTGGTACGGTGCAGGCGAAGAAGGGTGGGTCGTATCGGATCTCGTTACCGGACCGGACGATCGTCTGTAACGGCTCGAATGTGTGGAGCGCTACGCCGTCGTCGAAGACCGTGATCGTTAACGCCTATCGGGCCAATACAATGGATCTCTCCATCGAGCGCGTATTCTTCACGCTGATGAACGTCTATCGACCGGTGGTGACGAAGGACTTCGAAGGTGGCAAGGTAGCCGTGATCACGCTCACGCCGCCGGCAGAGAATGCCATGGTGGGCAGTGTAAAGAGCGTTCAGATCGAAGTGGATGCGTCGATGCAGGCAAAGCGCATCATCGTGAAGGAAGATGCGGCCACGACGACGTGGACGTTGCACAACGTGAAGTTGAATGGCAAGATCGCCGCGGGGATGTTCGTCTACTCGATCCCTGCCGGATGGCAGGTCGTGGACCTGCGTTAGTCCGGGTCACCCACGCGAGCCGTGAGTGGACCGCGAAGGCCGCGGAAGGAGGTGAGCTCTGCATCGATACTGCCGATGAGGATGGCAGAACTGACCTTGACGGGGATCTTGCGATCGTCATCGCTGAGCCAGATGAGGATGCGTCCCTCGCTCTTGAAAAGGCCACCGCTCTTGATCATCGGCTCGACCACGACGCAGTTGAATTTACCGGCCTTGACCGAGACGGTCTGACGTCCAACGATCTTCACCTGTAGGTCGTGCGTTTCGCGGTCGAAGAAGTTCTGCATCGTCACAACGTCGCCATTGCGATACTTCTTGAGATCGAAGGTGCGCAGGTAGTAGAACGAACTCACAATGTCGTGCACGAAGGCCGGGATCGGAAACGTACCTTCGGTGGTGATCGCCGAATGATTCTCCTGATCGAACGTTGCAGAGTAGTCCTTCGAGAACCCACCCTCGCGCTGATGCTGTTCGAATTTCCATGGGAACACACCATCAACATCCACGAAGGTGCGGTACTGATCGCGCACCTTGTAGATCCATTCCAGACTTGCCAACGAAATGGCCGTGAATCGAATGTCGTAGCATTTCCGACCGTTCACGTCCACAAGGTCCTTGCCAACGCTAAAGGCCGCTCGACCTGCCGTGATGAACTTATAGCCCACGTCATACTCCAACCGTTCGCCAATGCCAAAGGCCTCGTTCCCCACGTAGCGAAGTGGCGGCGTCTGTGCCATGGTCATGACCGTGGCAAGGGGGAGGAGAAGGGCGGCAAGTTTCATGGGGTGGTGTTGTCCGGGAGTTCTAACAAGGGTACCGAGGCGATCTCGCGTCCTGCAATTCCTCGCACGTCTCCGTAGAGTGACGTGGTAGAGGCAACAACCTTGTCGATCTGCTTCTCCCGTTGTTTCCAAAGCCGCTCCATGGCGGTGCGTTCTCGATGCAGATCTTCTCGCATGCTCGTGAAGGCCTCTACGATCCCTTCGATGTGATGTCGGAACTCGGAGCTCGTGAGATAGGAGTAGAGCATGGCCATCTTGTCGCCACGATGCTCTTGCGCCGCCATGGCATCCGAGACCTTGATCAGCGTATCGCGCAGGATGTGGGCCAATGCCTTGAACTCTGCGAACGTACAGATCCAGACGCCTTGCTGTTGATGGAACCGTGGTTGATCCTTTGGCATGGCCTCGGTCACGATCACGCCCACATCTGCACCGGCACTGCGAAGATCTGTCTTGAACTTCTCCACCCAACGTGGTTCGAAGGTCTTGGTGCGCTTGCTCTCGTAGTAAATGCGACCGCAATTGGAGCGATGTCCGTCGTTCACCACCTGGATCACGTCGGCCCCATGTGCGCCTTTGCGCACTTCGGTCACATCGTCGCCACGGAACGTCGTCCGCAGATACTCTTCGATCGCGATCTCCTGCACCTCGCCCTGGAACTGCTGCGAGCCTTGCTCGGCCTTGCGCTTCATGTCGTCGATGGTGCGCTTCAGATCCTCCACGGCCTTGTTCTGGTCTTCCACCTTTTTCTGCCACTCGCGCTCACGCATCTCCAGACGTTCGGCCTCGGCTGCACGGATCTTTGCTTCGACGGCCTGTTGCGCTTCAAAGACGGACCGTTGGATGAGAAGTTCCCTGGACTCACGCTCTTCGTTGAGCTGACGTTCCAAGGTCAGATAGGCGATCTCTTTCTCGCGTGCTTCTTTGAGCTGCTTGTCCTTCTCGGCAACGGCGCGCTGTTGTGCAACGATCTGTGCCTCGAGATCTTGACGCGTGGACTCCACCGCTTCCTTGCGGATCCGGTCTCCATCGCGCGCAAGACGCTCCTGATACTCACGCTTGATGCGTTCTTCGATGTCGTGGGCAAGCACATCTTCGATGTTGATCGAAGCACCACACGACGGACAGACGATATGCGATTGAGTGGCCATGGCGTAGGAATAGTGGTGGGCCCGGCCGGATTTGAACCAGCAACCAACGGATTATGAGTCCGCTGCTCTAACCATTGAGCTACGAGCCCGGGACAGTGGACGTGCGATCCAACGGCGACTTAGTTGAACAGACCGACGAAGATGCCGAACTGTGCGGAGAAGCCTTGGAGCTTGATGCCATCCGGTACCGAGCTCACAACGGCCGTCCGATTCCCGGTCCAGTCACCACCGGCGAGCTGCAATGCATACGATGCATTCAGGCGAAGATTCAAGAATGGTGTGACGGCATACTCCAGGTCGAGCTTGGGAGCGGCATAGATCACGCTGCGCTCAAGGATGCTGTACGAGTCCGGAGACGTCGCTGGGATCGTGCCGTAGTCGGCCCATGTTCTGTTCTTGGCCGACTGATATGTTTCCAACGTAAGTGTTCCAAAGCCGATGCCAACACCCGGGATGATGGCGAACGATTTGAAGGGAACGATGGCATAGTCGAGCTTCAGCGTGCGCATGCTCACGCTGTACTTCATGGAACGTGTGTAGCTCGGTCCGTTCGTGACGAACATCGTGTCCTTGCTCACACTGTTGTTACCCGTGACCCACGAGAATCCCACGCGCATGTTCGGGACCACGCCAATGGCTGTGAAGATCTCGCCACCCCACTGTGCGATCGAGCCCGACATGGTGCCAATGCCAAGGCTGGTGCCAAGTGCATTCACATCGTCGTAGTTCGGCATGAAGAGGGAAAGCGTTGGACCAACACCAACAGCGAAGTACGGAACTGACTCGTCCTTCAGCGGCATTTCCTCGAACGTCAGATCGTCCAGTCTGTCGTCCTGTGCGAGAAGTACCGACGTTGAAAGGGAAAGCGCGAGAAGGGCGGTGAGGATTCGATTCATAGAAGCTCCGTGGATGATAGACTTCAAAAATACACACGCTTGGTATTTCGTAGTTTTGGCGTCTATGGAACCAGTTGCAGTCGTCATGGCCGGTGGATTGGGTACGCGCCTTTGGCCGCGGAGCACGGAACGTCGCCCAAAGCAGTTCGTGCACGTCCTGGGAGACGGCACCCTGATCCAGAACACGGTGATGCGTCTGCTCCCCGTCTTCCCGCCGGAGCGGATCTTCGTGGTGACCACGAAGGACCTTGCCGAACACATTCCCGACCAACTTCCGGTGATCCCTGCGGCGAACGTGATCGTGGAGCCGTTCGGACGGAACACAGCGCCCTGCATGGCCCTTTCGGCCACCGTGCTCCGTCACCGCTTCGGCGACGACTGCGTGATGATCGCCCTCCCGTCCGACCATGTGATCTCGAACGTTCCCGAATTCCATCTGAGTCTGGAACGGGCCGTGCATGCTGCCGAGGACATCGGAGGCATTGTCACGATCGGCGTGATGCCAACGCGACCGGAGACGGGCTTTGGCTATATCCAGGTTGGCGACGAGGTCTCGTGCGACCGTGATTCACTGAACGGTGTCGTCAAACGCGTGACCACGTTTGCAGAGAAGCCCGAGGTCCACACGGCCCAACGCTTCATGGATGCCGGCGATTTCGTGTGGAATAGCGGCATCTTCATCGGTCGCATCGGCGATGTCGTCCGCTCGATCGCTGAACATCTGCCCGATCACGCACCACTGTTCCAACTGCTCGAGCGCCATATCGATCGCGACACGTATGCCGACACGCTCGAGACCATCTACCGACAGATGCGAAGCGTGTCCTACGATATCGGTGTGATGGAGGAAGCAGGCAACGTGCTGGTGGTGGAAGGAACGTTCGGTTGGAGCGATGTTGGTACGTGGGACGAACTCTATCGCCTCTCCATGAAGGACGGACGGAACAACGTGATCGAAGGTAACGTGGTCACGATGAACACCACAAATACGCTCGTCAGTGCGGCGGGCGGAAAGATGATCGGCCTTGTCGGCATCGACAATCTGATCGTGGTCGAAACAGAGTCGACGATCATGATCTGCAAGCGCGGCGAAGCGGAGCATGTGCGCGATCTGGTGGATCTGCTTCGACGCCGACAGAACACACGCAACCTATGATGATCCGTTTGCTCGTTGCATGCGCGTTCGCAAGTGTTGCGGTCATGCCGGCAGCAGCACAAGACACCACGGCCATGCGCCTTCGCGCAGATTCCTTGCGCACCGTGTGGAGCATCCAATGGAAACGCAGTGATTCCCTTCGCGTAGAGAGCATGTTCGCCCGCATGCGCAGCGACTCGCTCCGTCGCGCCATCGACGCCATTCGCCGTGCCGCCCCGCCACCCTCCGACGACTCCCTGATCCTTGCACAGCTCAAACAGCAAGCCGCCGTGCGCAATGCATTGGTGATGGTGCAAGGCGGCAAGGTGGCCGCAGGGAAGACCGTTTCGGATTCGCTCACGCGGACGACGTTGATGGAGGAATGCGAAGAAGGGGTGGCCTCGTTCTATGCCGACCAATTTCATGGCAAGCGCACGTCGAGCGGTGAGGTGTACGACATGCATGCCTTCACCTGCGCGCATCGGTGGTTGCCGTTCGGCACGCTGGTGCGCGTGACGAATCTGCGCAACGGACGTCAGTGTGTGGTGCGGGTCACGGACCGCGGTCCGTGGAAGCATGAACGGCTGATCGATCTGTCGAAAGGTGCCGCCGTCATGCTGGACTTCGTGCGCAGCGGTACGACGACCGTGCGCATCGAAGTCGAGACATCTTCACGAGAGGACTGATCAGAGGAACGGCATCTTGCGCACTTCGGCAGGGAAGGTCGTGCCGCGTGCCTTGATCTCGATCTGTGTGCCCGGTGCAGCAAGATCTGCGCGCACATAGCCGATACCGATGCCGATGTTCAAACCGGGCGAGGTGTTGCCGCTGGTGACCTTGCCGACCACGTCGCCATTGGACACGATCTCATATCCCTGACGTGGCAAGAGCTTCTCGGTGAGCATCACGAAACCAACGAGCTTTCGCGTTGGTCCGGCTGCCTTCACATTGGCGATCACATCACTTGCATTGAACGTGCCCTTGGCAAGCTTTGTGATCCAGCCTAGACCGGCCTCGATCGGATTCGTCGTCTGATCAATGTCGTTGCCGTACAGACAGTAGCCCTTCTCCAGGCGCAGTGTATCGCGTGCGCCGAGTCCGATCCAGGCGATGCCATATTCCTTGCCCGCCTCGAAGATGGCGTTCACGACCGTTGCAGCGACGGCAGCATCGCCGCGGAAGTACAGTTCGAATCCGAGCTCACCGGTATAGCCGGTGCGCGAGAGGATCATCGGGACGCCGGCCAGGGTTCCGTCGACGAAGGAATAGTAGGCCACATCGGCCAGGGCCGCATCCGTGAGCTTCTGAAGGGTGTCGATCGATCTCGGTCCTTGAACGGCCAAGAGATGCGTCTCTTCCGAACGATCGGTCACCGTGACGTTGGCGAACGAGGCCGCGTTCTCCATCACCCAGGCAAGATCTTTGTCGACGTTGGCCCCATTCACCACGAGCATGTAATGGTCCCCACGATGATAGACCAACAGATCGTCCACGATCCCGCCATCAGGATAGCACATGGCGGAATACTGAGCCTTGCCCGGCTCGAGCTTAGAGGCGTCGTTGATCGTGATCTTCTGGATCAGGGCTAGGGCATCGTCGCCACGGATCTCGAACTCTCCCATGTGCGACACGTCGAACACGCCAACGCCTGTGCGCACGATCCGGTGTTCCTCCAAAATGCCCGTCGGATATTGAATGGGCATTTCAAAACCGGCGAATGATACCATCTTTGCACCGGCGGCCACATGGAACGGATGGAAGATCGTTGATTTCATGATTCTCCTGCTGGATTGATGAGCCACAAATATACCGCAGAGCGCACTTGTACAGGTGAGGGATGCGATGCAGATTGAGGAAGGAATTCGACAACAGGGAGCGTGTCTATGATCTCGGTGGTCTGGGGTATGATCGGCGCCGTTTGCGGCATTCTGTGGTTAGGGATCGAGATGGTGGCAGGGATGCACACAGCAGGCTATTCGCATGCCACCACCATCCTCTGGGTGGTGATCCCGATTCTCACCGTCATCGGTGCCGAGATCCACGGTCGACGTGCCGCCACGGAACCCTATCCCTATCTAAAGACCCTCACCACAGGCATCACTGCCGGTGCCACGTTGCTTGGCATCGATCTGCTCGTGTGGTTCATCTTCACGCAGATGATCGAACCCGATTTCTTCAGCATGATGGTGAAGTATGCCATCGACCAAGCGCGCTTGGCCGGCGCACCACCGAATGCCGTTCTCCAGCAGGCCGCGGCCGCCAGTGTGATCTTCAAGGGTATCGGCTCCTTCCTGCTCATCACCACCATCGTCACCGGTGCCGTGGCCGCCGTCACATCGGCCCTCACTGCGATCTTCGCTCGAAGTAAATGATGAGCTCTGTCCTCCATTCCCGGATCCTTCGATCCTTGCATTGGATCATGTATTCTTGATCATGTATTCCTCCTCTGATTGAACATCTATGCAGTCCTCCCGCCGCTCTCTGCTTCGCACCCTTGCCGCCATTCCGCCCGTCGCGGCCCTTTCCTTCGGTTCTGCACGCATGCGCGCGGCATTGGATGTGATGCGGTCCGTGCCGGCCTCGGCGTCGGCCGACGACATGGCAACGAACGAAGATTACTGGCGCACCATACAAGAGGCGTTCGATATGGATCGAACGATCACGAACCTGAACAATGGTGGCGTTTCGCCGAGTCCGCGTTCCGTGCAAGGCGCTCTCCGCCGCTACACCGAGCAAGCGAATCAGGCGCCGGCGTATGAGATGTGGCGACATCAAGAGGGGGGCATCGAGCAAGTGCGCGAGGGCCTTGCGGCCATGTTCCAATGCAGTAACGAGGAGATCGCCATCACGCGCAATGCGAGTGAAGCGCTCGAGACCGTGCAGCTTGGTCTACCGCTGCAACGTGGCGACGAAGTGATCACTACCACGCAAGATTATCCGCGCATGCTCACCACATGGGACCAACGCGTGCGTCGCGACGGCATCGTGCTCAAGAAGGTGAAGGTGCCGGTGCCTCTCAAGGACCCGGCCGACTTCGTGCGCGCCATTGAAGCGGCCATCACGGAGAAGACCAAGGTGATCCATATCTCGCATGTGGTGTTCTTGAACGGACAGATCACGCCGGTTGGCGATGTCTGTCGCATGGCCCGCAAACGCAACATCACGTGTATCGTTGACGGCGCCCATGCCTTTGCGCACTTCCCGTTCACGCGCGACGAACTGGACTGCGACTTCTATGGAACGTCGCTGCATAAGTGGACGTGCGGTCCGATCGGCACCGGCATGCTCTATGTGCGCAAAGAGCGCATCAAGGACGTCTGGCCGCTCATGGCCGCTCCCAAGGAGATGGACGAGAACATTCGAAAGTTCGAAGAGATCGGCACGCATCCGGCCGCCGTGCACAATGCCCTTGTCGAGGCCGTGGCCTTCAACCAGGCCATGGGCATCGATCGGAAGGCGGCACGACTTCGCTATCTGCATAGCATCTATCACGATATGCTGGACGGACTGAAGAACGTCACCTACGTCACGGACATCTCGAACGAGTCCATGCAGTGCGGTCTGCGCCTCGTCCATATCGAAGGCACCGACCCAGGTAAACTCTCCGAGCAGCTCCTAGCAGACCACCGCATTTTCACCGTGGCCATCGTCCACGACGAGTTCAAAGGTCTGCGTGTAGCACCGAGTGTCTATACCACCGTGCAGGAGATGGAGCGATTCGGCAAGGCCATGAAGAAGCTCGCTACGGCATAACGCGCATCGGAGGCAGGAACACTTCGTCGAGCTCCTGCTCCAGGGTATGGGTCTCGTGATAGTGCGCCTGGTCGCGCACGAACGACGCGAACACCTCGATATGCCACGGCAGCAGCAACGTCAGGTGCACGCGATCGTTCCACGCAAAGGCCTCGTACTGCGATCCGTTGCGAGCGGCCGATGTCGTATGTTCGACAAGTTCATCGAAGAACGATGCGGCATGTTGCTCGTCGACGGCGATCACTAGCACGTGCACATGGTCCGCCTCGACATGGGCGGCCTTGAAGGCACAGTCGGCCCGATGCGCCGCCAACAGGATGGCCTCGTGTATGGCCGCGCACCGATCGTCGGGAATGAGCGCGCAGGACGCGCCCGGCGTGAGGATGAGATGAAGGCCAATGGGAAATGGTAGGTGATGCATACGAACTCCGGTGGTGTACGCTGGAGGGACACAGAACAACCGAAGTGTGACAGAGGAGGGTGTATGAATGTGGTGATCGTTCACGGCTGGAGTGATAAGGCCGAGAGTATGCGCACATCGATCGGCGCCTTGCTGACAAAGCAGAATGCGCGCCGACAGCAACCCATCGATGCATTGGCGTTGCACTACGTCGACTACAATTCCCTCGAAGACCAGGCCAATCTCGAAGACATCGCCGAGGGCCTGTACACCGAGCTGAAGGCTCATGGTCTGCTCGATGCAGGCGTGCCGCCGCTGCACTTCATCACGCACAGCACCGGCGCCTTGGTCGTGCGTCAACTACTCAAGCAGTTCGCTTGGGCCAACATCGCTGGGCACGTCGACCGTGTATTCTATCTGGCACCGGCGAACTTCGGTTCGCCATTGGCGAGCAAGGGCACATCGTTGTTGGGTCGACTTGCCAAAGGCAATCGCCAATTCGAAGACTTCAATGAAGTGGGCGTTCAGATCCTTTCCGCCCTTGAACTTGCCTCACCCAAACAATGGGAGCTCGCAGAGTACGATCTGTTCGCACCATCGGGAACGCTGTACGGCGATGGACGGATCCGCGCCTGCGTGATCACCGGTGCGCGACCGTATGGCGGTATTCGAAAGCTCATCAATGAAGATGGTACCGACGGGACCATCGTGGTGGCGGGTGCCGGACTCCAGTCGCGCATCTTCACGCTCGACCTTGTCCGCGTCAAGAACCACGGAGAGGATGTGAAGGCGGCATGGCTCACCACGCCCGACCTTCCCAACGTTCCGCTGGCCATCCATGCGGATTGTGACCATGCCACCATTCTCGAGAACGACGATGTGGCCTCGTTCATCCTCACGACGCTTGCCGACGATCCGAACCACACCACACTGCAAGATCGCGCCGTGCAGTTCACCACGCAGTATCAACACCTGCAGCAACAACCGGATTTTCAGCAGTTCTATTTCCGGCTACGCGACGATCGCAACATGCCCATCACCGACTATCACATGCTGTTCGATGTGTGGGACCGATCGAAGATCTCCAATGAGCTCGTCTCGGGATTCGCTTGCATCGATGCGGCGGCACAACGATCGGATGAGGAAGAGCGACGGAGTTCCATCCTTGATGACCTGCTCAAGAAGAACGCTCACACGCATGGTGCAGCGCCGGAGTATCGACGGTTCTTGTTGGATGTGCGTGCGGTCAACGATCTGCTCACAACGAACGGTGCGCCAACGCATGTGATCACGATGAGCATCGAGGCAAGTGCGGGCGACAAGCAGATCGCCTATCACACCAAGCCCTTTGAACGCATGGTGGTGTTCGACCCGTCGGCAAAGGATGGGATCGCGTTGTTCTATCCGAACACCACAACGCTCGTCGATGTACGTGTCGACCGATACAGCTCGCTCGTGGCGATCACCGCATGATGGCAACGGGAACGCTCTGACGTCCTGCGCGGACCCAGTACGTGCCGGAAGCAAGTGCTGATGCGGGCAAGCGCGCCTCGTCCACGCCTTCGTGCAACGGCACGGAGAGCACGACGCTTCCATCGATCGCATGAACGTCCACCGATGTGGCATTCATCGATGCTGGAATGGTGGCCACGATCATGTCCTGTGATGCGAGATACGATGCCGTCACAACGCCGGCATTTCGCTCTTCACGGACCGAGGTCGTCTTGTTCACCATGATGTTGATCATCATGCCATCGTCTTCGTGCTCGAGGTTATGGCAGTGCATCATGTACATGCCGTCGTAGTCGGCGAACTTCACGAGGAAGCGTAACCGCTCATCCGGATGGACGAGCATCGTGTCCTTCCACCCACGCTCATGCAAGGGAAGATCGGTCTTGCCATTGCGCGAAAGGATCTGTACCTGTGTTCCGTGGATGTGGATCGGATGCGTCATGGAATCGTCGTTGTTCCAAACCTCCCAGATCTCGAGCTCATCGAAGGGCACTTCTTCGTCGATACGCATCATGTCGAAGAGCTTGCCGTTGATCGTATGCTTCATGCCCAACGACATCTGCATGGCGAGCTCGAAGGTGCGCACGCGCTTGGCATCGGCCTCGTTGTAGCGTTCAATGGTGGAGAGCTTGCTTGGTACGGTGTAGACCGGTGCCGAGGCTTCTGTGACGGTGAACGCGAGAATGTCGAACGGACGTCCTTGCGGATACAACGGCTGTGCACCACCCATGTGTCCGGGAGGCGCCGGATACTCGGCAGAACGCAGGGCGAACGTTGTTCCGGGTGCATGCGATGAGAAGTCGACGATGATGTCGTATCGCTCGGCCGGACCCAACCACAGTTCCGTGACGTTGGATGCCGTCTCCAGCAGTCCTCCGTCCGACGAGATGATCGTGAACGGAAGATCGTTGCCCAGGTGCAGCTTGTAGAGACGAGCATTCGACGCATTGAGCAGCCGGAATCGATACGATCCGCGCTTCACGGCAAGCGTGGCATCGGGCGTACCGTTCGTGAGCATGACGTTGCCCATGTAGCCTTCCATGCCGTCCATGTGGTCCGGTGCATAGTCGAGCTGTTTGTTGCTGTCGATGCGAACATCCTGAATGATCACCGGCACATCGAATTCGCCGCTCGGCAGACCCAGTGCCCGCTCCTCGTCGTCGTGAATGATGAAGGCGCCATACATGCCGTTGAAGACATGCTTCCCTGTTTTCATATGCGCGTGGGAATGGTAGAAATAGGTGCCAGCGCGATTCTTGATCGGGAAGTAGTAGTTGTACATCGCATTCGGTTGCAGAGCGTCCGACGGATGTCCATCCATCTTCTCGGGCACCATCAATCCGTGCCAATGGATGGGAAATTCTTCCTGCAGCATGTTGTGGAACGTGGCATTGAGCTTCTTGCCCTTGTCCAGGACCACCGTCCAGGCAGGGTAGGCGCCCATGGCGATCACCTTGGACCGGGTGCCGGGCCAGATCTCGACATTGGCCTCATAGGGCATGATCATCGACTTTCCATCCCACACGGCAGGAACCTTTAAGGGATTCCCCACAGTCTGTGGTATCGGCGTGGGATCTTCGGCGGCAGCAAGGTGGCGGGGCAGCGATGCTGCCAATGCCAGTGTGCCGAACGACGTGCCCAGAAATCGGCGTCGATCCATTTTCGTTTCTCCCAATTGATCTGAAGAGCAAAATACGCCATGGACCAATCCTTTACTCCCGTCACGAAAAAACTCCTTCGAATGGCCTTGTACATTGGCGGTGGGACCCTGGCAGTACTTGTCATCGGAACGCTTCTCGTCTACATCCTCTTGAGCGACGACATTCAAGAACGCATTCAGCGGTCGCTCACCTCCTACCTTCAGGAACGCGCCAACGCCGAAGCCCAGCATCTCGGCACAAAGAACCGCGTCGAGATCGGATCACTACGCTACTCGTTCTTCACGAACACGCTGAACATTCACGACGTGCACGTGCTGTATCACGATTCAACAGCACCGAAGGGACTCATCGTCGACGTGCGCATTCCGGAAGCGCGTTGCACAGGATTGGCATGGTACGATGTGATGTTCGGTGACGGGATCTCGCTCGGTGATGTCACCTTTGAATCGCCACGCGTGGAGCGCACGCACTGGGATCTGCATCCCGACACGATGCAGGCCGTGCTGGATACCAGCGAGTTCGCATTGCCCAAGTTCCCGAACGTCGACACGTTGATCCAGCGTGCCATGTATGGTCTGCTGCCAACCAATGTGCGTCCGCTCAAGATCCGTTCCGTTCACATGGCACACGGAACGCTCCTCAACCGAGAAACAGGTCCTGCTAGTTCGTACGTTGGACGGTACAAGGACATGTCGTTCGCCGTCACCGGCATTGCCATGGGTGTTGTTGGTGTGCGACCGATCGCCACGTTGAACATTGCCATCGGTTGGCTGGGCAGAACCTATTCCGATAGCTCTCGCGTGTCCGTTTCGCATCCGCATCTCGACATCACGGCCACCGATTCTTCGTTCACGATCGACACGATCCGCTATGTGGCCCCGCACGGCATGACGGTGGAATCGCGCAAGATGGTCTTCTCGTATCGCGATCACTCCATCCGCGTCGATACGTTCCACATTGGCGTCACTGGCTCCGACGATGCCTACTTCGCCCGTCACGGTCGCTCCGATCGGATCGCTGCATCGTGCGGCAAGATCCGTCTGAACGGCATCGACATAACGGCGCTGACGAACGGCACGGCTCTCAAGGCTCGGTCGTGTGTGGTGGCGCGATGTAGCCTGGATGTTCTGAGCAACATGCGGCCAGCAAAGAAGAAAGGTCCGCGTCCGTTGCAACTCAACGACCTCGCTCACATGGTGCCGTTCGTCTTGCACCTCGACACCATCCGTGTCGTCAACGCCACGATCAATTACGGCGAACTGCATCCACACAGTCAAACTGCCGGCCGATTGTGGTGGGACGACATACGCTTCCAGGCACTGAACGTCGATCCAAGCAAGACGCTCATGATCGATGCAGCAGGCAGGTTCTTCGGAGCCACCTACATGAAAGCTCACTTCGAGTTCGATCTCGCCTCACAGATCTATCGCATGCGTTCGACGGGAAGCCTTGCCGCCTTGAACCCTGAGCGACTCAACTCCTTCCTTCCGTACTCCGACGATCTGCGGATCACGCGTGGCAATGTGCAGGAAGCATCGTATTCGTTCGAGGTGAATGGGAACAAGGCTCGTGGTTCTGTGAATGCAACGTATACCGATCTCAAGGTGGCCATGCTCAACGAGAAGTCGAAGAAGACGGGGTTCTTCGACTCCATCACCTCGTGGATCGCCAATGCCTTTGTGATCCGTGGCACCAACAAGCGGGGCGACGGAGATTTCAAGGTGGGAAAGATCCAGTATACCATGCACTCCGATGCTGCCGTGATGCAAACGATCTGGTTCCCGATCAGAGCCGGACTGGGAGATGTCATCGGGTTCTGAAGGCCTAGGATGTAACTTGCGCGATGAACACACGCCCCGTTCTTCGCAAAGCGCTTCGCATTGGAGCCTATGTTGCCGCATCGGTCGCACTCTTGGTGGTGCTCGTCATGGTCGCGGCCTACATCTTCCTCAACGACACCGTGCAGAACAAGGTGCAGCGGGCCGTGACCACGTATCTGCAGGAACGCGCCGAGGCGCAAGTACGCGAGATCGGTGCGAAGAACTCCGTGCAGATCGGCTCGATCACGTATTCGTTCTTCACGAACCGACTCGAGATCCGTGATGTGCATGTCTATATCGCAGACTCGTCGGCGACCAGCGGACAGATCCTCGATGCAAGTCTGACGCATGTCACCTGTTCCGGACTCACGTGGTATGATGTGATGCTCGGCGATGGACTTTCCCTCGGTGATATCGAGATCGCCCATCCGCGATTGGAGCGGTCGTACTGGACCTCGAAGCGCGACACGGCATCGAAGGTCGTTGACACCTCTGCCTTTCAGCTTCCGAAGATCCCGAACGTCGACACGCTCATTCAACGTGCCCTCATCGAATCGCTTCCAACGTATGTACGTCCGCTCACCATCAACGCTGTGCGCGTGATCGGCGCCGAGTTCATCAACCACGAACGTACACCTGCCGATACGTTCGCAGGCGCAACGAAGGACCTGAACATCACCGTGACCGACATCCGGGCCGGTGTCGTTGGTGCTCGACCGTTGGGATCCATCGACGTGTCGATCGCAACCATGGGACGCAACTATGCAAGTGGCAAGCGTTCGCTGATCGTGCATCCGCACTTGCGTATCAACGAGCGAGACTCTTCCATGCAAGTTGATACGATCCTACTTGTCGATCCGCTTGGTCTCACCATTCGGGCACATCAGGTAACATTCTCGTATCGCGATCATGCCATTCGCATCGACTCGTTCGCCATTACGGCAACGGAGTCCGATGCGGCCTACTTCAAGCGCAACGGCCGTTCGGACCGCATCGCGGCCAGTGGTCGGTCGGTGCTGCTCGACGGGATCGATCTCAATGCCGCGGCCAATGGCACGGCGCTCCATGTGCGATCGTGCTCCATTGCCACGGTCTCGCTCGACGTACTTTCCAACATGCGTCCGCCTGCACCAAGGTCGACGGGCAAACCCACGCCGCAACTCAACGACCTTGCACGGCGCATACCGTTCTCACTCAAGATCGATACCATCTCCGTTCCTGCCGCATCGATCAACTACGGAGAGTATCATGCCAATAGCGCCACACCGGGCAGACTATGGTGGGACAACATTGCCTTCCGCGCTGTGGGCGTCGATCCGAGGGGGACAATGACCGTAACGGCAGCGGGACGCTTCATGGGCACGTCGCGCATGAAGGCACAGTTCATCTTCCCGCTCGCATCTCCAACCTATTCGCTCGATGCAACAGGCAGCCTTGCCGCCATCGACCCTACCATCCTCAATGGCTTCGTGACGATCTCGGACAACATGCGGATCAAGGGTGGCAAGGTGCACGAGGCCTCGTTCGGGTTCACGGTGCGTGGACGTGCTTCGCGTGGATGGCTGAAGGCCTCGTATACCGGTCTTGGCGTGGAGCTTCTGAATGAGAAGACCAAGAAGGCCGGCTTCCTGAACTCCATCGTTTCGTGGGTTGCGAACACCTTTGTCGTCCGCACCGAGAACCTTCCCTCCGACTCCGATTACAAGACCGGCGTGATCAACTACACGCTTCCGGCCGATGCTGCCGTGATGCAGACCATCTGGTTCCCTGTGCGTGCCGGACTCGGCAATGTGGTGGGCTTTTAGTGTTTCGGTCGAATGTGACTTCTATCACAGACCGTGGTGCCTGACCGACCCTAAGTTGCATGTGTTCTACGTACACGGAGGACATCATGGAACGCAAGAATATCGTGGTCGTGGGTACGAGTTTCGCCGGTTACACCGGAGCACTTGAACTCAAAGAACTCCTTGGCGACAAGCACAACATCACCGTCGTTGCCAATTCGCACAACTTCGTCTTCATCCCGTCGCTCATCTGGTATCCCTTCGGATTACGCGACGAAAAGGACATCTCATTCGATGTTCGCCCGATCTATGCGTCGAAAGGGATCTCATTCATCGAAGAGGCGGTAACGCGATTCGATCCCGAGAAGAAGTTGGTGATCACGCCAACGCAGGAGATCCCGTACGACTATCTGCTCATTGCGACCGGACCGAAAGTGGACTTCGATATGATCCCCGGTCTTGGACCGCATAAGAACAGCCATTCGATCTGTAACGTTGGTCATGCCGAAGATGCACGCAAGGGCTGGGAGGAATTCCTCAAGGATCCAGGTCCCATCGTCATCGGAGCCGCACAAGGCGCCGCCTGCTTCGGAGCCGCCTATGAGTTCCTGTTCAATGTGCGGTATCAATTGAAGAAACATCATCTGCACGACAAGGTGAAGCTCTCCTACGTGACGGCCGAACCATTCCTTGCCCACTTCGGTATCGGTGGCTTCTCCAATGGTCAGACCATGTGTGAGAAGATGTTCAAGATGTACGATATCGACTGGTACACCAATGCGACCATTGAAGAAGTGAAGCCCGATGGGGTGCAGCTTAAGGACGGAACGTTCCTTCCTTCGCGCTATACGATGATCATTCCGCGATTCCTGGGGATCGATGCCATTCGCAACACGCCCGGACTCGGCAATGCGAACGGCTTCATTGAAACCGACGATGGCTATCGGCACAAGGTCTATCCCGAGATCTATGCAGCCGGCGTCACGGTCTTCGTCCCACCTGCCGGTGAAACGCCTGTTGCATGCGGTGTTCCGAAGACGGGATATCCGTCGGAGCAAATGGCAAAGACGGCTGCCCATAACATCAAGGCGGCCATCGATGGAACAGAAGAGAAGACCATGCCCTTCAGCATGATCCATGCCTATTGCATCATGGACACCGGCAACATGGGCATGATGATCGTTGGCGATCACATGCTCGGTTCACGTCATCTTGAGTTCATCATCCCCGGACCGCAAGCGCACTGGGCCAAGCTCGCCTTTGAAAAGTACTTCCTGTATTCTCGAAAACACGCACACGTCTGATCCACTCATCTCAACATCAAGGTCCTCATGATCTCTTTTCTCAAAAACCTCGTCGGTGGCAGCAACACCGAAGGTCTTGTCGAAGCACTGCAACAAGGTGCCGTCATCATCGACGTGCGTTCGCGCGCCGAATATGCCGGTGGCCACGTTGCCGGTTCCAAGAACATTCCGTTGAACGAGCTTGGTGCACAACTGAGCAAATTCCCGAAGGACAAGCCCATCATCTTCTGCTGTGCATCGGGTGCACGAAGCGGCTCGGCCACAAGTATCGCCAAGGGTGAAGGATATACGGCCTTCAATGGCGGACCGTGGACGAGTGTGAATGCGCTTACGCGCGGTTAACGCACGATCATGGCTGTCGCATTGGTGCCACCAAGGCGCGCAAGGTAGACGCCATGTGGCAAGGCGGCAAGGCTAACGTCGAAATGCGTCGTGCCTTCCGCGAAGAGCAGCGGATGCGAGGCAACAAGCCTTCCGTCCATGGTATGCACTGTACAATCGATACTGCCGCCGTGTGTGGATGTGATGTCCACGCCGGCGGCATCGTTGCGTTGATAGACCATGGCCGCCGTGATGCGTGCCTCGGGATCGAAGAAGCGCGTGCCCTTCTCCTTGCACAGTCCGAGCAGTTTGTAGACGCCAGGCTCGAGGAGCACATCGAGATCCAATGGGTCTCCCATGTCGTCAAGCCACGTGAAGTCCGTAAGCGCCACCACTGTGCTGTCCGCCCGACCCAACGTCAGCGTTGCCGGCACGGTGCCTACGATACTGTCCGCACCATTCCACGTACCCGTGAACGACGTCGTGGCAAGTCCTGTGCGAGACACGGTTGATGACGAGGTCACGAGTATCGACGCATCGTACGAGACACTTGCACGATAGCGAAGTGGTGTACCGCCTGTCGCTCCTCCGCGCATGCCGCGCATCACGAGCGTGAGCGGACGTTTGTCGCCGGGCATGCCGCTGTCACTACGGACGGCAACCGACGGTCCGATACCCGTTGCCACGACCAAGGCACGCAACGGTTCGGTGGCCTCGGTGGTGTTGAATTGCACAAGAGTGGAGGTACGTCCGATGAAGCGCGGTGTGTAGCGCAAGGCGATGGGCAACGTTGATGTAGGTGCGAGGACCGATCCGGAAGAACACAACACACCACCAAGCGACAGTTGGACGGAATCGGGTCCGATGATACATGCGGCAATGATGTTCACAGGAGTCGGTGCGATGTTTCGAACGGCTGCGACCACAGAGTCGAACGGAGTTCCGATCACATGTGCCCCAAGGTCGATGATGGTCGTCTCGAGAGCAAGTGATGGTGTCACGCCGTTTCCGGTGAGAATGCTTCGTAGTGTATCGGTGTGCGAGACGATCACACATGTGGCCGTGCGTGGACCCGTTGCGCGTGGCGTGAACGTGAACTCGGCTTGAAGTGGACGCGCCATGGTGATGGGCATGGGCAGTGTTGCATAGTGCACGTCGAAGTCCGATGCGTTCGCACCTTCGATCCACATGGTGTCTGCCTGACCACCGATCACGGATGAGCAGGTAGCAAGGTCAAGCACGAGCGAGTCACGCTTCTCTCCGATACGCACGGTGCGCATGTCCACATCGCGTGCCTTGAGTTGCGGACGGACGATGCTCCACAATGCATCGGACGTGTCCACTTGAATTGGTGCCCCGCCCTTGCCTACTCGATACAGGAGCACACATGCATATTGTGTTGTGACTGCGACGACGTCTTCAATGGGGGAGAACATTGCGGAGTAGGACGAACGGTATCCCGGGAACGGGGTTGTGATCGTGTTGATAGGCCGCATGGTTCGAGGATCCCACACGGTTGCGAGTGCTGTTCCGTTGTATCCGCCCGACGTGACGATCATGGTTCCATCGGCATTCCAATCGACGCTTGCAGCGCCCTTCGCATCGTCTGTCCACGAGATCATGGCACCTGTGGCAACATCGTGCACGTAGACGCTTGCGTCGCCGATCACGGCCACCTTCGTACCATCGGCATTCACATCGATCTTACTGGGGAAGATGATCGAACCGAATCCTGCCGGGAATGAGCGCACCACAGTTTCGCTGATACAGTCGTAGATCGTCACGATCCCATCAGCCGAGAGAAGTCCCATGATGGCACCGTCGTACGACCAGGCAAAGTCAACGACCTCTCCTGCTCCGGTAGGAATGGCCTTGAAGGTTGTTCCGGGGGCGGCGACGTTCTCTCTGTTCACCCAGTTGGCATTTGTTGATGCGATGATCTGATCGTCCTGTGGATGCATCTTTATCACGGCCTTCCACGGGCTTGCGAGATCGCGCACCGTACTGTCACCGACTGCCAGATCCATGAGTTGTGTGCTGTATGCCGTGCCATGGACAAGGTAGCGTCCGCGCATGCTGTAGGCGATCATGTTCGGCGCTTCATGGTTGGTCTCGGTCATGCGCGTCCAGCGCTTTGTTGTGAGGGAGTACACCCATGCAAGCGCTCCCGGTCCACCGACGGCGAATGAGGACCCATCAGAACTCCAGACCAGGTTCTGGAGCGAACCGAACAGGTCGGCCGTCGTGCGAGTATATCCACTAGTATGATTGGTAAATCCTAGTTGAGAACCATAGGCCGCAACCGCTCCGTTCCAAGTGTACGTTGTGAACGTTGGCCCTTCTGCAAAGTGTTTGGTACCTATGCGTTGCGTGCCGGGTAAGGTATAGATGTACATACTGTCGTCTTCAACCGAAACGGCCATGTGGAAAGTCGTTCCGCCATCATCAAAATCAATGCCCCGTACAGGTTTGCTGAATGGAGGGATCGTATGCACTTCTGTTCGAGAACGTGGGCGTATGATATGCACGGCACCATCATCGCCTGCCGTGGCGAGCAAGGAATCCCAGCGCTGCCACGATACGGCGCGAACAGCCGCTGTGTGCAGCGGTTCTTGCCACACCACAGCATCAGCAAGAACATCGAAGAGCGTCACACTTCCAGAAGCAGTGCCAATGGCCAGGGTCGATTCACTGTAGTCCGACATCATGGACGTGATCGCCGATGGAAGCGTGAGCACATCACGCATGTACCTCATGGATGGATACTGGTACTCCCGAAGGACACCATCGTCACCGCCGGCAAGGATCGTAGAATCTGTTGGAACGAAGACGAGAGCTCGAACGACCGTTGGAGTGGTGGTCTTTGCGAGGATGGTCCGCTTTGTGATGTCGAACGAGGCGATGGTCCTATCAGACGATGCTGAAACACGATTTCCCTTCACGCGGTTCGTACTTTCACAAACGGCCGTTACAGTGTCACTATGGACGCGCATCGACGCGGTGAAGCCATTGACCTCGTTGTAGAGAAGGATCACATAGCCGTTTTCATACCCAGCGAGTTGCTCCGAAGTCGGATGCATCGCCGTAACGCGAGGCAAGAACAGCTTCGTTGTATCCGGCGTGCTCGACGAAGAGGAGGCAAGCTGCTGCGCACGCAATAGGCATGTGGTGCTCGGTGTGTTCGGCACATTCTTCCATGCGAACGTGAGACCGGTGGCCGACGCTGCAATGGGGATCCACGAGCTTCCGGAGTTCGTGCTGTAGTCGAGTTGTACGGGCTCTGATGGTGAGATCCCTTGCCACCGTACCACCGTGTCGCTTCCAACTGCATACTGCTCTCCGCCGTTCGGTTCGACGATCTCGAGCGTGCGGGTGGTGGGGGGCTTATTGTTCGAAACGGCCGACGCATAGATCACAGAGCCGCAGGGAAGTCCGTCGACCATGAGTTGCGTCGAAACATAGTTCGAGTCCGTTGGCGTGTACGTCACCACTACATCTTGCGACCCTCCGGGTGCGAGATCGAAGGACTGTGGCGCTGCGGAGAAGCGAGGGTCGGCGGACCGAATGCCGCGCACTTGCATCGGAGCACCGGCTGCCTTGACGCTTACCGTGGCCGTTGAGGGAACACCAACCACGGCGTTCTTGAAGATCACGGAGGAGGGGATGCACGTGAGTGATGCATTCCCACTGTTCACCACTTGATATGTCTGACGAGCCGGCGCACCGCCTCCATCGACCGTGATGGCCACGGTACGCGTAAGAAAGCGCTGACATGAATTCGTACTCGTCCACGTGAGCTCGCACGGAAGGATGCCCTGCGTGACGGCCGAAAGCGCATTGGCAAGAGCAAGTGCTCCGTCTTCGGTGAGTTCACCTTCTGTGATCGAACCGTTCGTAGCTGTGGCCAGGGTGCGTAGTGACGAGACGATACCGTCCGGTTTGACACCGGAGTTCGTGAACACGATGGCCATGAAGGTGATGTTGTACTTCGAACAAGTGTCGATGCAGCGTTGCACCGTGGCCGGAGGGAAGGCATCCCAATAGGCATCCGTGAAGAGCACGGCAATGCGTTTGTTCTTACCGGTCTTGGCGATGTTGAGCAGACCCGTTGATGGATTCAAGAGTTGTTCGACAAAGTCATTCCCGCCACCGGATACAGCCTTGGAAATGGCGTCGACGATCCGTTCGCGTTTCGTGGTGAAGTCCACGCCAATGGTGGCAATGTTCGTGCATGTCTGCACAGCCGCATCGGAAGGCGGCATCGACAGCAACTCGACGAATCGCTGCGCAGAACGTCGAGCAAGAAGGATGGCAGGCGGCGTGGGGTTGGCCATGGAGCCGGAACAATCGATGCTCAAGGCAACAGAGACCGGTGTGGCCTGTTGGGTAGGCGGACAGCTGATGGACGTGATCGGCAGAGCTGCAAGATCCTCTGTGAGGTGGATCATGGAGGCATCGGGTCGTATCGAAGCGCCGGTCGCATCGCTCACAATGATCTTGGCCGTGATCACGGGGAACTTCGACGTGTCAAGACCCCACAACACGGTCTGCTGTGCATCGCACGGCATGGCCGAGAGGATCAGGAGGATCGAGAGGAGTAGCTGTTTGCCCATGTACCAACTAACAGGGAAGGGAAGGCAAAGTTACTGAGCACTTGTCTTCGTCGATTTCCGTGATATATTCGGCGCTTCGGGGGGTTCCGAAAACAAACCTCAGATAGAGGTGCCTATGAACGGTCTCATCGTTCATCTGCGAGCAAGTGTCCACTACATCCTTGCCGCCCTTGTCCTACCTGCATTGCTCTCTGCGGGAGAGCTGCGAACCACCATCACCAGTTTGTCCAAAACATGCGTTGGCGAAGAGCTCACGGTGAATGCTACCGTCGAGGACTTCAATGCATTCTATGCCGTGCATAATGTGGTCACCACCGTCAAGGTGATGCAAGGCGCTACGGTGGTGGGGACCAAGACGCTGTCGGCGTTCGACCTTGCACCGAAACAGATCAAAGAACTCACGATCGCCACGGGATGGACCCCAACGGCAGCGGGAGTCTATACCGTGGATGTGTCTGCCGATGGGACGGACGACATCAACGGACCGCAGGCGGCGCAAGCACCGCTCACGGTGTGTGCGAACACGCCATGTCCGGACCGACCGTCGGCATCGGGCGATGTGATCTATCTGGGCTCAGGATCCACGGGCTCGGTCACGTATTCAACGCCGCGACCGGAATGTTGCTTCGAGATCAAGCTCACGATCGTGACCGGACGTGATGTGATCAGTGCAAAGAGTCCGGAGAATTGGACAACGCTCACGTCGACGCTTCCCGTGTCGGTGACCGTCGATCGCTCCAAGTGGAAGGCGGACTTCCTGACGGTACGATTGGACTGGCGCTCGTGCGATCGGAAGACGTCGGGCTCGGACTACATTCTGATACGCAACGGAGACAAGCCGCAAGCAAGTGCACCGACAACGCAACCCGTGGGTGTTACGAACGGACAGACCCCGCATTCGGGAACCGACGGCGATCCTGTGTTAACGGCGACACGAGAGTTCGTGCATCCCGTCTCAGTGATCGATGCTGAAGTGATCTCTGCCACTCCGATCCAACTCTCACGCACGTTCGCCTCGTTGAAGGACCTTGGCGTCCGCAAAGAAGAAGACTTCGGTCCGGGTTGGTCCACGCCATTCGATTGGTTCACGGCCATCGGCGACGACGAGGCCTACGTGTACGGACCGAACGATCTCATCGTACGCTTCCGACATGTAGGCTCGACATGGCAACTCGATTGGCCGCGTGATGGTGCCTACAAGTTCTCGCAACAGGATGATTCCACATGGTTGTTCGGTGATGTCCGGAAGAACATGGTGATCGGCTTCGATGGTGGCGGACATATCAAGTTCTTCGAGAACACTAGTGGCTATCGCAACACCATGACGTACAGCGGTCGGTACATCTCGGAGATACGCACGCCGAGCTTACGTGGCCTATCATTCAAACGCGACACCGTTGGTCGGATCACCGAGGTGTCGAACGGTATCGGCACGGTGCGCTACGGCTACACAGGCGGCATGCTCACATCGTTCACCGATGCCATGGGTTCCACCACGCAATACAATTATGCTCCGGGAACATCCTATCTCACGTCGTGGCGAACGCCCGAAGGTCGCACTCCGTTCACTGTGCAATACGATGCCGGTGGCCGGGTGACATCGCAGGACTTCGGTGACGGATTCGTGCTCTCCTTCGGTACCTCCGGAAGCGTGACCACCATGACGTATCCGCTTGGCATCACGCGAACACAAACGCACGACGCCATGCAGCGCCTCACGCAGATGACGAATGCCACGGGCAGCAAGGCAACATTCGGATACGATGCGAGCGGCAATCGCAGTTTGGTCACGGATATGGAAGGAGGCACGGAGGCACGGTCGTATACGAATGGACTTCGCACGTCGACCACTCTGGCCAATGGGTCGGTGGTGAACACCACATATGCAAGCTATCCGTATCTCGGACTCACAATGGACAACATCAAGTCCGTTGAAGTGCAGAGCGGACCTCGATACACGTTCGACTACAATACCAATGGAACGTTGCGTTCGTTCACGTTGCCAAGCGGCATGCAGACATCCTATCAATACGGAAGTGGTCGACTCCCCACACGGATCACCGGCAATGGCCGCGACGAGCAGTTCACGTACGATCTTGACGGACTCCTTGCCTCGCGCACATCATCGTCGGGCACGACCACGACGTATGTGCGCAATGCAGCCGGCTACGTCACCGAAGAGAAACAGAACGGGACATCAACAGCGCTCTATGGCTATGATCTGAACTCCGATCTGTTGACGTCGCTCCGAAGTGGCGCGACCACCACCTATGCATACGATAAGGACCGTTCCGTACGGTCGATCACAGATGCCATTGGACGCACGTGGTCGCTCGATCGCGATAGCAGAGATCGCGTGAGCAAGATCCACGGTCCCAGTGGTGCCACGATCACGTATTCGTGGATGGGTCCGATCATGACGGGTTTGGAATTGGGTGATGGACAGAAGTACACGATCACGCCGGATGCGAATGGACATGTTTCGACCGTCACCAATGCGCTTGGACAAACGTGGTCCGTAGGCTCGGATCATGAAGGCCTTCCGAAGACCCTTACGTCACCCGGTGGATCAGCGTGGCTGTTTCAGACGAATCCGTTCGGTAATGTGACACAGTTCACCACGCCACTTGGACGAACATGGAACTACGGCTACGATGTGAACGGCCTCCTCTCTTCGTTCCGAGAACCGAATGGCGTGACCACCACAACGCAGCGCAACGCCAACCTCACGTCGGGCCAGATCTCCGTGAACGATGCGCTGAACTTCTCGTTTGAATTCACGTTGCCGAATGCCAACACACAGAAGACCACGCTCACCGATGGCAATGGAAACGCGTGGTTGCGAGAGTCGTTCCTCGACATGAACACGACCCTCTTCACCTCGCCACTTGGGCTCAAGACGACCATACACGGATCTCGGAGTGGCGGTATCACGGGAATCGACTACCCCGGTGGGACATCAGCCACGTACGAGACATCCGGAAAGACCACCACGGTGCGACTTGGCGACGAGTCGCTTTCGTGGACCGTGAACGATATCGGCAAGGTCACGAAGGTTGGTGCCGACGATATCACGTACGGTGCTTCGGGTCGTGTCGAACGGATGAACGGCATCACGGCAACACGATCGATGGGCGGCAGGGTGACAGCCTTCTCGCTCGGTGGCACACCGGTGGTGAAGTACACCTACGATGCTCGTGGCTACGTGAATGGAATCGAGGATCATCTCGGTGGCAAGTCGAGTCTGGTGTATGACGACCGGGGACGTCTCACGAAGTACGACCTGCCGGGTGGCTATACGATGAACTACACGTTCGACTACGACGATCAGATCACGCGCGTTGCCAACTCATACGGATGGTCCATCAACTATGGTCGTGACAATGCCGGACGTATCACCTCCATCGACCGATCGGACAACGTGCCACTGACGCCAATGACCATGCCTGTCGATGCACCGATCACGTTCAACAAGGACGGGAAGATCCAGTCGGCCACATACGACACCTATGGCAATCTGAATGCCATGCCTGGTCTGTCGTTGTCGTACACGTTCGGCTCCTTCGGTATGAAAGGATTCAAAGCGGGAGCGCTCGACTACACCATCGGACTGGATGATCACGGGTATACGAAGTCTGTGGTTCAGTCCGGACAGACTACGGCCGTGAAGGCGAATCCGATGACCGATGCGGCATCGCCCCTGAATCTGACCACACCATCGGGTACGTGGACGTATGTCGGCTTACCGAACGGCATGATCTTGTATGGCATCAACGAGAAGGGCCAACGATCCTATTATGACAACGATGGCCTTGGGAACATCGTGGCCGAACGAGATGAGTCGGGCATGGTCACCGGCAGTCGGTTGATCACGCCCTATGGTCAGACGGTTGGCAAGACCGGTACGCCCGGTGTGCTTGGATATCAAGGAGCATTCGGCGGTCTGTCGCTCGCCGATGACAAGTTCGTGACCCTTGGGAAGTGGCATTACAACCCGGAGCTTGGTCGGTTCGTCGAAGGAACGTCCATCGTGAGCGGATATCCGCGCACCACAGATCCGCGTACGGAGAATGGACAGGTGTTCACCTACGATCCGTTCGGAACCGTGCTCGGAGGCACCACCGGGCTCACGGTATCGAAGTCGCTGCGTGCCGCTTGCACGTTGGATGAAGAGGACTATGCGCCGTGCATGCCTTCGTATCGGCCATTGCGGATCTCGGAGCAGCTTCGGGTCTCGTTACGTCCATGGATCGACGGTACCGGAACAACGTCCGACCGTGGGTCCAACAATGCGTTCGGCATTGATGCTCGTTCGCTCACGGGAGTCCTGCGCGCAGGCGCATTCGGTTATCCGACGCTGCGGCTAACGGATCCAAAGTGGTCGCGCTATGGTTGCGACCTTCCGATCGACATCGACGACGATGAAACAGACGATCCGATGAATGAGACATTCCATTCATTGGAAGAGATGATGGAAGCGCTCTTCCCGCCGATCGAGCCTCCCGTGACGGCGCCAACGCCGCAGCCCGACCTTCAACCAAAACGCGAAACACAATCAAAGAAATAACGGAGTACGACCATGCTACCTCGCCTCCTTCTCCTTGTCTTGTTCATCATCCTTGCCGTGTTGTTCGCGCGTGGACAGACGAGCGAGCGGATCACGTACGATAACAACGGACGCATTGCAACGGTGACCTTTCTGCAGGGGAACCAAGCGTTGCGCATTCGGTATGATTACGATGGACGAGGGAACATCGCGCGCACACGATCGGAGATCGTGGCCGGTGTGTCCGATGATGCACCGGTGACGGGGCCCAGTGTGTCGGTCTATCCCAATCCCACGTCGCAGCGTGTCGTGATCGATGTCCCGGCGGTGCAAGGTTCGAACGTGATGCTCACCATCCGCACGGTCGATGGAAGGTCGGTGCTGCAAGAGACCGTTGTGGCTGGAGCGAACGGTGTTGCGCAACTCGACATCGATGCGGCATCGAAGGGACTCGGCAGCGGAACCTATCAGGTATCGATCGATGTGGCCGGCCTCGTCACGATGACGACGTTCGTCCTTGCACGGTAGGACCGCTGCGGACCGGCAGCAGCGAGAATGTCGATGACCGATCAGCGAGTCGTGATCATGACCTGCGAAGTCGCAGGATGGAGAGCGATGCCTGAATGAAGTTGTAGGCCGAGCGTAACAGTTCTGTCCGTGCCTGTTGCACCGAGAATTCGCTCCGCGACATGTCGTTACTATTGACCCTTCCCTCGGAGTATTGCTGCAGCAAGAGCTCGAAGGAGCGCTGCGCCAGTTCTGCATTCGATCGCTTCATCGTGTACTCCGCCGTATAGAAGGCATGGTCGGCACGTGCACGTTCAAGTTCGTAGCGACGCTTGTTCATCGAGGCAGCAAGGTTCTGCTGGTCCACGTCTCGCTGAATGGCAAGCTTCGAGAGTGTATACGAGCGTTGCAGATCGGCCGTGAGCGGAACGCGGACGGAGAGTTGCAGATAACTGTTGCCGTACCACGATGTGGCATCGAGGAACGTAAGAGAGTTGTTGTAGTAGTTCGCACCGTAGAAACCGTTGAGCGTTACGGTTGGCAGGAAGCCAAGCGTGGTATAGTGTCGTTGCGTTTCGGTGAGCTCTCCTTGCTGCGTGCTCTTCACGAAGGTGAGCGATGCACTATCGGCCACCACTGTATCGGCCGCCGATGCGAACCGCGTATAGAGCGCCGGAATACTGTCGGTGAGCAGGACGGATCTTCCCACTTGCGACGTGTATCCGAGCGTGTAGAGCAACTTCTCCTCACTCGATCGCAACACGCGAATGGCCTCGTTCAATCGCGAGCGGGCGTTGTTCGCGTCGATCATGGCCGACTGAACTTCCGATGCCGTCGCCCTGCCCTGTAGCGAACGATCCTGCACAATGCGCAGGATCTTCGAGCTGTTCACCGTATCGGCAACGGAGAGTCGTACCTGCTCTTGGGCGATCACGCAGTCGGTATAGGCAAGGCCCACCTGCGACTCCACATCAAGCTGCGTGATCTTGCGATCGGTCTCCCGGATCGTCGCCTCGATCTTCTTCTCCGCCACGTTGCGATATGTGGCCGGATCAAAGACGTTGAACGATGCGAGAACGCCGGCACCTTGCATCCATCCTGTTGCAAAGCGGAGCGGCGTGATGGCACCGGAGGGAGCAGTAGGGTCGAAGATGGCGGCAGGGACCGGGGTCACGGGTATGATCAGGTTCCGCTGGAGATCGTAACTGAGGTTGACACTCGGAAGCAGGTCGGTTTGCGCTTCATCAACAGCATAGTCGGCAGCGCGAACATTCAACGTGCGCACCTGCAGATCGGGGTTGTTGTGCAGTGCGATGCGTATGGCCTCGTCGTACGACAGCGTCGACAGTGGCTGAGCGACACTGAACTGACGCATCAGACATGTGAGGAGCAAGAGCAAGATGGTACGGGAACGAAGGGTCATTGCTTATCCACGGAACACCGATGCGGGTTCAACACGATTCACCTTGCGAACAGCGAACAGAGAACCACCAACGGAAATGAAGATCGTTACTACGAACAGGCCGATCAGAACAAGCGGCGAATATGAATACGTGAGTCCGGATCGAGCCACACTCACGCGAAACACCTCGAGCAGGATCACGGCCAACACGTATCCCGTCACGGCAAAGAGAAATGCCTGCATCAGGATGAGGTTGCGCACATAGCCGTTCGTAGCACCAATGGCCTTTAGTGTTCCGTAGTCCTTGATGCGATCGAGCGCAGAGGAGTACAAGGTGAGTCCGATGATGAAGAAGCCGCTGATCACGGCGAACACCACGAGCGATCCGATGCTCACACCGATGTTGGACGTGACAGTGATGAAGCCAATGGTGGCATCTTCAAGGTCGGTGCTCTTCCATGCATGCACGCCAACCATGGACCGATCGATGGCGGCACAGATGGAGTCGAGGTTGGCACCCGGACGTCCCTGCACGGCAATGGCACTCACCTTGTTCTCGTCGAAGCCCGTGTAGAGTCGTGCACGCGAGAGCGTGGTGAAGAAGAACGCACCGGCAAAGCCGCGAGCGTTCTTCGTCTGCACGGCGATCCGTGCATGTTTGCCGTTGATCTCCACCGACGTGCCCACGTCGAGCGTGTGATTGAACATCTGTGCATCGAAGTACTCTGCCGCCACCGCATCGTCGGAGATCAGGTCCTCTCGCTCACCGCGGAACACTTTGTCCAGCGACGGACCGCCCGCAAACGATGGTGCTTCGCTTCCGATCACCACAATGGGCGCGGTCTTGCCGTTGTCGAAGGTGACCGTGGCCGCACCGATCACAATGGGATACGTGTCGAGCACGCCGTCGATGCTGCGGATCTGGCGGACCATGCGCTCATCCAAAGGCGAGAGTTCGTTCGCATTCTTGGTCACATTGTCCACGACCCAGATCTGTCCCACCGTACGATCGGAATTCGCCACCAGACCGCCCATCAAGCTCGTGAGGAACCAGAGGATGCCGATCTGCTGACCGATCAGGAAGATGCTGATCACAATGCCCACCACAACGCCAATGCTCTTGGCCTTGTCGTACCGTATGAATCGATAGGCAGTGGTGATCATGGTGTTAGAGCGTGATGATGCATTCAACTTTGGCATTGATGAGCAGGTGCGATGCATCCTGCACACGCACGACCACTTCGCGGACGCGACGGTCTTCCTGGTCGCCGGCCTTTTCGGAGAAGAGGGATTTCTTGCGGAGATACGGACTCACATTCTCGATCGTGCCCGACGTGATCGTCTGTTCGCTGCCGATCGGTCGCACGTCCACACGTTGTCCGCGACGTAACCGGTCTGCGAACAGCTCATCCACTTCACAGCGAACAACGATGTCCGACGTTGGCGCGAACTGCGCATACGTGGCATACTGTGCTAGTGCGCTACCGTTGGTGGTCGTCATCTCGAGGATCGTCCCATCGGACGGAGCGCGCATCGTGCGCAGTGCAACGTTGTGCTCTGCCTGTGCTACTTCTGCCTGGAGCTCAAGCAGGCGTTGCCGTCCGATGGACACTGTGGCCTTGCTGCGTTGCAGTGCCACGATGAGCGTCTTCACCTCGGTTGCGAGATCGTCCACATTCTGTGCCGTCTCTGCACCTGTACCTGCCAATCGGTTGCTTGCGTCCAGCGTACGTCGCTTGTTCGCCACCCGCGCTTCGTATTCGACCACGGCCTCTTCGTCGGAGCGCACTTGTGCACGTTGCGTTTCCACCCGTTGCATGGCCAATGCAAGCGCAAGACGTTCTGCCGCATCGTCGATGCGCAACAGCACATCGCCGGCACGGACAGCATCGCCATCCTTCTTGGCGATCCCTGCCACCACGCCACCTTCCGTGGCCGCCAAGGCCACCACCTTTGTGGCGGGTTCAACGCGACCGATGCCCACCACCGTCGACACCTTGGTCGGTCGCGTCACCGTGGTGATCGGTGCAGGTGTATCCTGTTGCGAGCACGAAAGCACCAGGAGTGCGGTCATGACGGAAACGAAGATCTTCACGGATCTCATAGATCGTCCTCCTCCGGTACATCGCTCACAACGCCGTTGTGAACGTAGATGATCCTATCGGCAAACGGCTTCAATCGCGGATCGTGTGTGACCACGGCCACGGCCTTGCCGGCACGCGAGAGTTCTTTGAGTTCGTTCATCACAATGCCAACGCTTGCGGCATCGAGCGATGCAGTTGGTTCGTCGCACAACAGGATCGACGGCTCGGTCACGAGTGCACGTGCAATGGCAACGCGTTGTTGCTGTCCGCCGCTCAAGGCGCGCGGAAGGTTCGTCATGCGACTCGTCATGCCGACCTTCTCCAAGGCGCGTGCGGCGCGCTCGCGTGCACGACGTGTGCTCTCGCCCATGAGCAGCAATGGCTGCATCACGTTCTCGAGTGCCGAGAGCGGTGCAAGGAGATTGAAGTTCTGAAAGACGAAGCCGATGTTGCGAAGGCGAATGGAGGCAAGGGCATTCTGCGACAGGCCGCGGACGCTGGCGCCGTTGATCCGCACATCGCCCATGGACGAATAGATCACGCAGCCAAGCAGAGAAAGGAGGGTCGTTTTACCGGATCCGGACGGACCGATGATCAACGTGAGCTGGGAACGACGAAACTGCACCGACGTGGTGTCGAGTGCAGTGATCGTCGTGTCTCCTGTTCGATATTCTTTTCGGACGCCGATCAGCTCTGCAACGATCGCATGCTCATCTTCCACGACGTATCCTGAGTGGTGAAATGACACGACTGCAAAGATACGGCGCCCGTCTGTGCGGTGCTGTTACAGCACGTAGCGTATACCAATGGTACCGGCCACGTAGAACTTCGATGCGTCGATCACCTGGAAGGATGGGGCAACGTCACCGAAGATCTCCCAGTCCTTGCTTGGCATCCATTGCAGACCGATCGGGATGCGAATGGCAAGGAGGAAGGGATTGCCAAGACCGAGGTCCACGCCGGGGCCGAGGAACCAGTCGACCTTGGATCCGAGTGGGCTTTTGATGGCCCAGTAGTCGAGGGTCGTGTGCAGATATCCGTCATTGCCGAACTGCCATGCCGCCCCGATCGAGACGCGATCGAATCGCAGAGAGAGTCCAACATTGCCCGGTGTTCCAAATTGAACTCCCAAGGCTGTTTCCGTTGCATGGACAGGTGAGGTGGCAAGGATGCCGCAGGTTGCGAGGAGAAGAAGAAGTGTTTTCATAAAG
Organism: Kapaibacterium sp. (SeqCode); assembly: GCA_044224925.1. GTDB lineage: Bacteria > Bacteroidota > Ignavibacteria > Kapaibacteriales > Kapaibacteriaceae > Kapaibacterium. The sequence goes on along the minus strand of JBGAJM010000002.1, from coordinate 21,266 downwards.
GACCAGACGGGTCGCGACGCGGGCTTGTTCCATTGGCATTGCGTAACATGAGCGGTATGAACGCTTCCCTCCTCCTCTTTCTGCTTGCCGCGATGCTCAGTTCGTGTGCCGTGGTTCACAGACCACCCACGTCGGTTGCACAACTGCAACGCGATGCCGATAGCCTGCGACGTGCCGATGCACAGCAACGCGACAGCATCGTGGAGCGCGCTGCGCGCAGGATCGTGCATCGGAGAGATGCGACGTTCGATGTGTTGATGTTGTCGGGCGGTGGACAGAATGGCGCGTATGGTGCGGGTTTCCTGCATGCATGGAAAGATCATCCCACATCGCCCATGCCTGTTTTCGATATCGCCACCGGTGTCAGCACCGGCGCGTTGCAAGCACCGCTGGCCTTTCTTGGTACGATGGCCGATCTCGATACGATGACGTTGTTGTATCGCGATGCGACAGAGCGCGTGACGCCGTCGCTCGATCTTTGGTTCTGGTTGATGAACACCGGAGGTCTGCTCGACGTGGAGCGCTTCGTGGCCACGATCGAACACATGGTCGACGCGCCATGTACACGCCGTCTCTCTGCTGCCTTCGATGAGGATCGACAGATGTTCGTGGCCTCAACCGATATGGACCTTGGCGTGGGAAGGGTGTGGAGCATGGCGGACGAGTTACGTCGAGCCGATGGAGACCCACGTCGACTCCACACGCTTCTGCAAGCATCTTCGGCCATTCCGGGCATCTTCCCGCCGATGCTCATCGACGGTCATGTCCACAGCGATGGCGGCGTGATCAACAACGTCGTGAATGTGTTGAGCATCGACATGCTTCGCCGCGTCAAACAACGCACCGTTGAATTGGGTGAGCAGCGCGAACTCGACATTCGCCTCTGGTGCATCATGAACGTATCGATGTATCCTGTCTTCGACGTGATCGACGTCTCGTCGCGTGGCGATATCTCGGCACGCGGAAGTACACTGTTGTTCTATGCGCAGCAACCGCAGATCATTGAGCATCTCTCGACCTTTGCACAGGCCGCCTGTGCGATCCCCGGCATGAAGGCCTCGCTCCATGCCACCTCGATCCCTCCCGTCCTCATGACGGACCCTGCAGCTCAAGAGCTGTTCAACAAAGAATTCATGCATGCGCTCGAGCGATCGGGCATGGAACGCATGCAAAGTGACCATGCGTGGGATCCCGTGCCGTCGGCGTATGTTCGCCCGTAATTGACCGACGACATGTTCTTGACGTTTCACCTGAGGCACCGCTATGGAACCAACATTGCAAACGCTTGACGCGATCACCCTTTGTGGTGTGGCTCGCACCTTCACGGGAGCAACCCGTCATCAGATCCCGGATCTATGGATGGAGGCTGTTCCAAAGATCTTTGCCCTCGAAGGGCGACAGGGTGACACCACGTATGGCGCATGCATTGGCATGAACACCAAGGAAGGTGATGACTACGGCTTCGTCTATATGGCCGCTGTGGAAGTTGGGCCGACCGCTGCAGAGGTCGAGGGGATGACCACGGTGGTGGCACCGGCTGGACGGTATGCGGTGTATACGTTCGACGACCACATCAGCAAGTTCTCCGAGTTCGTCGATGCAGTGTGGCGAGATCTCTTCCCGACTTCCGGCCTCACGCGACGCTCCGCGCCCGACTTTGAACGCTACGACGAGCGGTGGGACCCCGAGACCGGTATGGGTCCTGTGGACTATTTCATCCCGGTGGAGTAATTAACTCAGTACAGTGAGTTAAATAACTCAGTATACTGAGTAAAATCTCCCGCTGGGAGCAAGTGATTGAACGAAATAGGGTTACGCCTTCCGCTGAAATCGACAGAACACAAAGTTCTGCGTTGTCTCGAACGGTGTGGTATGAACGTTCTCGATGCACGTGTAGCGGTCAAAACCATGTGCAAAGCGTTCCTTGATCGACATTGCCGAGTACTGCGTGATCTCGAGACCGCTGCACTTCGTTGGTCCATGTTCTGAGAACGTCCCGATCACGATGTAGCCGTTGGGTGCGATCGATCGTTCGGCGAGAGCGATGTAGGCATCGATCTGTTCAGGGGATGTAAGGAAATGAAAGGCGGCACGGTCGTGCCAGAAGCCGAACGTCGTCGGTGGTGAGAAGTCGAGAACATCACCAACGATCCAATGTACGTTTGAAGCTCGATCGCCGAGTCGATCCTTGGCGCGTTGGATGGCTTGCGACGAGATGTCAAGCACCCACACATTCGTGTAGCCGAGGTCGAGCAGGGCGTCCACAAAATGACTGTCGCCTCCGCCAACATCGATGATGTTCACATCCTTTGGTAGCGCGAGCTCTGTGAAGAACTCCATCGACGTGGTCGGATACTCTTGAAACCAACTCCGCTCACGCTCTTGCTTCGTGGTGTAGACCTTTTCCCAGTGCTCTTGTGTCGACATGACGGTACGCTCCCGATCGATGATGCTGCAACCTACGATCTGAGATGTGTCGGATTCGGTGACATTGTTACGTGACCGAACTCTTCAGATACGACAGCACATCGTGTGCAGAATAGTGATCCCGTCCGCCCGAGAGGAACTTGCCCAGCGATGCAAGATCGTCGCCCGCCGTGAGCAGCGGTTGCTCTTCATAGCCGTGCTCCTGACGTTGTGCAAGTCCGATGTTGGCAAGCAATGCATTGCACAAGCACTTGCGGTTCACGGTGTCTTCCACCGCGCCGCCCTTCTTCACATAGTCCTTCGCCAAGGTCGCACTTGCGCGGACGTGCATCGTAGACATCAGCCTCGGCGAGCGTGTTCGGCAGAAGCACCACCTTGAACGGAAAGCCTGTTGGCGATGCGAGCGGATCCGTGAAGACGGCTTCGCTCGGAATGCTGTCGTGCATCATCCACCGAGCGATCACTTCGTCGCGGAGTCCTTTCGACAGACCGGACTCGTCGCAGAACGCAAAGGCCGTTCCCACTTGAATGCCGGCGGCACCAAGAGCACGTGCCTCGGCCAATCGCTCAGGTGAGCCGAACGAGCCGGCAAGCCAGAAGGGAAGCCCCAGTGCGCGGATCCCGTCAACATCGGCCTCGTCCCGCTTTCCATAGATCGGCTCACCACGGTCTGTGAGCTTCATCGGTCCACGCGGCGGTGCATTATGTCCACCCGCCAGCACACCTTCCACCACAAACCCATCCACACGTCCGGTGGCCTTCTGCACAAGATGCGTGGCCAGCGTGCTCGACGAGATGATGGCCAGAAAGATCGGTCGGCGGAGCGGTCGCTCTGCATCGATCGTCATCACGGCATGCGGATCGAACGACGTGCTCACTTTCACAGCATCCGTTGCACCCGTCACGCTCACAGAGATCGTAGCCGGTCGATGCTCGACAAACGCATCGAGCACACCGGGGATCTCACGCGGAACGCCCGCGCCCACGAGCACATGGTCGACGCCGGCAAGCATGGCACCATACAGCACGGGCAGGTTCGACGTCTGCAGTTTCTCCAACACGTTGATGCCCACCATGCCGCCATGCCCCTCCTTTGCCAGCCATACCTCCACAAAGGCGGCGGCAACATAGAGACGTTGAAGGGCAAGGGGAGAATGGACGGAGGGAAGGGAGCTGCGCTTGAATCGTTGCGACGGGCCGATACCACCTTCCACATAGTAGGTGGCGATGATCTCGTCGGCGATCGACCGATCGGGGAAGTGTTGCAGTGCGCGACGCATCTGTCCGTCCGCATCACCAAGCTGCAATCGTCGGATCAGCATGGAGTTCACACCGGTGCCCGAGACCACACCGAGTTCTCCTTGAAGCGAAACGGCACGCGCGAGGCGCCAATCGGACACACCGACTCCCATGCCGCCTTGAATGATCAGGGGTTGTTTCATGGGGACAAAACTATCCCCCATTCAGGTACAGAGGGTGGCAAGGGGGGAGAAGGCCGTAGTCGAACGCCTTCGTCCGACCTATTGCGTTGCGAGATAGATGGCAGCGGCCAGGATCGTATAGATCACGAGCAGGAGGGCGCCTTTGAACCACGTTGAGCGACCGTCCGATGCAAGTTGGGCCATGATCACCACGGAGAAGAACATCAGCACCACGGCGCCGGGACGGAAGACCAGGTCGAGCGGAGTGGCCCCCACGAAGTAGCTGATGAAGACCAGCAACGGTGCAACGAACAAGGCGATCTGGACACTGCCGCCCATCGAGATCGAGAGGGCAAGATCGAGGCGGTTCTTCATGGCTGCGCGAACGGCCGACGCCATTTCGGCAGCGCCACCGATGATGGCGATCACCACGGCACCGATGAAGCTCTCGTTCAGACCGGCCGTCGACACCACCGATTCGATCGCACCGGAGAGGGCTTCACTGATGTAGACCACGAACACCGTCACGGCAACGAGGACAAGAAGGCCGCGCTTCAGACTCCATGTGTCGGGTTCGCTCTCTTCACGGCGGCTCTCGAACAGGTCCTTATGCGTGTACATGGAATAGAACAGGTACAGCAGGTATCCGCCGAACAGCAGTGCGGCGATCGTTGGTGTGCCATGGGCGAAGTGGGCATTGGGAACTGGGAACGGACTGTCGGATATCGATCACGGAGATCACGGCCAAACCGAATGCCGCAATGCTCAACAGGGTGGCCATATCACGGGCACTATCACGATTGTATTCCTGCACGTGCTGTCGCAGACCGCCGATCGTCATCGACAATCCGCTTGCGAACAAGGCATTCACGAGAATGCCACCCAAGATGCCGGCGAGCACGATCTCGTGGAGTCCGCGCGAAAGCATGGCCGTCAGAATGATCAGCTCTGCAAGGTTGCCGAACGTTGCATTGAGCAGTCCGCCAATGGACGACCCCACATGGGCGGCAACGTGTTCCGTCGCCTCACCAAGCATGGCGGCCAGCGGTATCAAGGCAAGCACGCACGTGATGAAGACCAGCAACGGTTGATCCGGTGCGAACAAGGTCACGCCAATGGCGGCGGGGACGAGAAGGAGGAACCAGCGCATGGTCAAATGTAGAGAATAGTTCCCGATTATTAGTTTTGCCATACGTGTTGTGAATGATCTTCAAAACGATGGGGGGTTGCATGGTGAGGTGCACAGGGATTCGTGCGTTGGTAGTGTTGTTCGTGGGGTTGACCATATCGGCGAAAGGTTCCGATTATGGTGATGTGTTCAAGCGGTGGGATCTCGGCCTCGATCTCCATGCGCTCAGCCTCCGGGACATGGAGGGCAATTCAAACGTCACGTCCATTGGGTATGGGTTCACGGCTGGACTGAATCTGCCGGTTCTCTATGGTGACAGTTCCGCGTTCACGCTTGGTGTCAATCCATCGATCATGTTCGGATCCGTTGCGGGTTACGACAATCTGCTCAGTGTGGCCGTGCCATTGCTCGCAACGCTCAAGTTCAACAACGACGCCATGATACGACCGAGCTCCGGCTGGCACGTTGGTGGGACGATCGGAGGCGGCTTCACCTATAACATGCTCTTGCCCATCTCGTCGACGGCGGCAACGCTCACAGACTGGATCCCAACGCTCATGGCAGAGGTCAACTTCGGCAAACGCAAATCCGGATTCCCGGGATTGATCAAGATCCGATTCACGAAACCACTCGGTGAGATCGTGCATGAGACGGAGAACGTTCGGTATACCACAACTCACATTTCGATCATGTTCACGACGGGCTTCTGATGCGTTACACACTTTTGATCGTTGTTGCCATGCTTGCAGCAACACTGTCGATCACAGCCGGTACGCCGGACACAAAGGGAAATCTCTGGAGCGCATCATTCAAGGACGATGTTCAGAACGGAAGTCTCTCGAAGGACGGTGCTCATCTGTTGGTCTATCATGGCGACACCCTGCTGTGTATCGATGTGCCGACCGGAAAGCGGTTGTGGACGCGTCCGTACAAGGACGTCACACGCACCCAACATCTCTTGACGCAGTTCTCGAAGCCAGGCGAAGCGGTGATCGCAGGTACGAATTCGCTCATTTGGGTCGACCTTGCCAATGGCAAGGAACTCGCTTCGGTGCCCGTGATCGGCGAGGTCGACGACATGACCATGGCGCTTCCACCGGCGAACACGGAGTACGATACCATCCAGCCCGTCGTGTTCGGCGATCTGATGGTGGTGTGGTATTCGGATGGAACGCAAGTGATCGATCTTCCCGGACGGAAGGTACTGTATCAATCGAAGGATGATCCGAGCAAGGTCAAGACCGAGAAGTGGTTCTCGACCATGATGATCGATACGGAATCGGACACGACCATTTTTGTCGATGGCACGCGGCGTGCCGTTGTGTACAAGCATGACAATGATGCCTTTCCTCTGTCGACCGATCTCTATCAACGGTTCTTTGAGCACAAGGATCTGCTCGTCGTGCTTACAGAGACCAACATGATCGTGGTCGACAAGAACAAGGCGGCGAAGATCGGCACACTCTTGGTGTCACCCGAGAAGACCGAGAACTTCATCCCCATCGTGCTCGACGACAAGCTCTACGTCTTGGCCACACTCGAAGAATCCCATCAGTTCTTCGACGTCGCCAGTCAGAAGATGCTGTGGTCGATCCCACGGAAGGACCTCGATGGGATCATGGACCAAACGACGATGATGAGCAGTGGCGACATGCTCGTACAGTGGTTCGACGAGAAGGACTTCCTGTGGATCTCGAAGGTGTCTCCAACAACGGGCAAGGTGGCATGGTCGACGAAGCTCGTTGAACAAGAGGGTGGATACGAGGCGGGTCACATCAAGGCCAGTACTGCACTTGCAAGCATTGCGAGCTATGCAGCTGCGGCCATGCTCAACAACATGACACGCAACAGCAACTCGTCGTTCTCACGCAAGCCATTCAATGTTGGTCCTGGTGGGATCCTCACGTATAACGGACGTGCGATGTCGTCGACGATCGACAAGGCCAACCTTGGCAATGAGACGATGTCGGGCCTCACGAACCGGAAGATCAATCGCAAGCGCAAGACCAATGCGCTGTTGAAGGTCGTCGGTGTGGACGGAGATCGGATCCACATCCTCGTGATGGGCGAGGCCCATCAGGCTTGGAAGGGCGGCGAACCTTCATCGGCACTCGATGGTGAAGGACTTCTTACGCTCGATGCCGGTACGGGCAAGGTCGTGACGTTCTCTCCGCAGCCCTTGTTCGCAAAGCACGATAAGAAGGACTTCAATCTCTACTTGCATGGCGAAACGGTGGAAACGGCGAACGGACTGGTTGCCATTGGTGCATCGTCCATTTGTCATGCGACCAATAAGGGAGCGATCACATCGCTTGACTTCGACACAGACGATCTCATCGTATTGGATTCACGTCCAACATATGTTGTCGTGTACTGTGAGGACAAGAAGGGCGACCATCAACTATGGCATGTCGACTGCAGCACACCGGCGTTGAAGAGGACGCTCATGATGTACAGCGACGATCTATGCGAGGGCGTGACCAAGGACACCACGGACTTCCGAAAGACGATCACGCTGTTCAAGGGAACCGTGAAAGCCTATCAACCGCTCGCAGCGTTGCCATCGGCATCGGATACTCCAGTGTGGACAATGTCCGAAGCGGACATCGACAAGATGGGTGTTGGCTCGTTCGATGCCGACAGCATCTTCGGAACACGTCATGGCGTGCGTTTGCACGGAGAACACGTGTTCTTCATCGGTGACGATGGTTTCGCCATTGTGGACCAAGCAACAGGTGCTTGTCGCCAGCATCGCGAATGGGATGCGAGCTTCAAGTTCAAGCGCGATGGAGTGGTCCTACTCAAGAATGCTGCCGTCTATCAGTTCGACGACGAGTCGGGTATGATCGGCCTCAAGTCTGGATGCGACGTCAGCGTCGTCGCGCAGGAGAAGTTCAATCACATGAAGGGCTCAATGCTCGTCCATGCAGACAGCGGAACATGCGTGATCGTCAACACAAATGAGGGCACGGTCAACGCCTATCGCGTTCCCTGATCGTTTCGCTCATCCGCATGGCAAGCAGTGCGTCGATCCACGACATGCAACCCGGCGCATCGACGATCGACCATGAATGCGGATGTCGGTTGCCTTCGATGCGCATGCCCTTGCCGAATGCATTGATGAACTCTGCGCGCTTGTTCCCATGCTCGCGGAGGAAGAGGATCATGGCCGACTGATCGAGGGCATTCATGTCGTACATGTCAAGTCCGCGCTCGTCCATCCACCAGTTCGGATCAACGTCCGCATAGATCCGCACCGGCGTGGTTCGGAGGTAACGTGCATTGCCGCCATCCGCATCATCGTGGGTGTAGGCAGAGAAGTGCACGTAGGCCGCACGTTTCTTGCGCGGCGTGCCACCGGCAGCGGTTTCAAGTTCGTGCATGCCGTAGACGGCCTCTTCATTGTCGGGGAATTTCTTGTGCTTACGCCGGAACATCGCATGGATGTTCAGCAGGTCGATCGGTCCGTCGCAGCAGATCACGGCCATGGGAGTGATGGCCGTGGCACCGGGGCGTTGGTGTGCTAATTCCGTGTAGCGCAGACTGAACAGGCCGCCCATGGAGAACCCGCCAATGACGATCGTCGACGTATCGAGATGATAGCGTTGCACCGCGTCCGCGAACATGCGGTTCATCAGGGCAACAACGTCGTCCGTCATCGCAAGGCGTTGGTTGATCGACGGCACGATCACAGCATAGGAACGTGCGCGTGCACTATCGCAGAGTTCCTTCGTGCTCGCCAACACATGCTCTGTGGTCTCCCACGTTCCCGGCATCAGGATGATGGTGGCCTTCGGATGTGTCGACGGAAGCAATGCATGATAGTACAACTGCGTTGCCGACCCATCGCCCACGTAATGGTTCTTCGGATCCACCTCCGACACGACGATCTTCTCCGGCACTGTCTGCGCCATCACAGACGCTGCGGCGCACCATACGAGGATCAACGAACACAGCATCATCATATCGCCTCACGCTGCAGTGGATCCGGGGTGGAATGGCGCCAGGGTCGTCGATCGGAAGCGAGCCATGCCGCCACGGATAGGATCGTCCCAACAATGAACGTGAAGGCCCACGTCCGTGGGTGCGCACCCGGTGACATGAATCGATCTGCAATGTCAACGAACAACGTAGTCGGGTCCTGGACCACATCCCATGAATTCCATCGCGAGAATCGGCCGAGGTACATGCCGAAGGCGCAGGCATAGAGCAGGGTATACGAGGCAAACGTCGACATACGAGGCGACGTCATTGCCGACAAGATCTCACGCACACGCGTCCACGAGAACCACCCAAGTGACAACCCTGCCACCATGCCGCCGACCAAGATCAACAGGTCGTACCACCAGAGTGAGGCGTTGGCATCGGGCATATGCACGAGATCGGTGAGCAAGTAGGGGGCGTTCGGAAAGAAGAGCAACCATGCGGCCGACCAAAGGATGCACGACACCGTCTTGCGTCGCGAGATCGCTCGCTCTGCCAGCAAGGCAAAGCCCCAGGGCAAGGCGGCAAGGAAGACATTCCACAGCACGAAGGCATAGGAGAGATGCTCCGTGTGCACCATGCGGGCAGCGATAAGACAAACCGTGCCGCTGACCGTGGTGGCGATCAGCGTCCATTCACGTCGAGTGACCATTCTCGTATCCGATGATGAAACAAGCTCCTAGCAACGCACAGGGTTTGTGGATATTGAATGATGTCTCTATCCGCAAAAAGAAATTGACAACCTTTTGCAGAGCAGATTCGAATTGTAAATTCTAACGCGTAAAGAGTAGATCATTCGCGCGGAAGTGGGAGAACATGAACGTAAAGAGGCTACTGAGATCTCTCCAACAATTTGTTAGGCTAGTAGTCCTAACGACACTTAATGTCAATGCCGATACTGGCAAAGAGCATGAGGAGTGGATAGTCGACTTTTTCTCTGCGCGTCTTTTGACAGCTTTCTTTCTCTTTCCGTATCTACTCGCCATTTCAATAGTTGGTACGGAGTTCAATGTACAACTCGACTTTTGGGTATTAGGGGTAGGTTTTGTCATAGTACTTGTTCCGCCGGCACTCATTTGGTATGAATTGAAAACGAACCATACAAAGGAGTTGTATCATAGGCTTCCAGTCAAAGTACTAATGCAACTTCGTGAACTTGACAAGCAGTTTAAGAGAGTTGCAATGATCGAGGCACTTGTAACATTGGCATATCTAGTACTCCGAGTCTTCTAACTGCGTGAGCAACCGACACGTTAAAAGAACAAGCCAACGGTCGACATGAACCACTCTCTCGATCACCTACATCACATAGAGCAAGCGTTGCCAGCATCCTGGTTTCAGCGGCCAACGGTGGACGTTGCGCGTGAACTTCTGGGTGCGACGATGGTGTTGCGTGCGGAGGATGCGGTGACGGCTGTACGCATCGTTGAGACGGAAGCGTACTTGGCGGAAGGTGACCTCGCCTGCCATGCCGCCCTCCGCATGACAAAACGAAACGCACCGATGCACGAAGACGGCGGGATCTTCTACGTCTACAAGATCTATGGCATGCATCTCTGCGTGAACATCGTCACAGAGACCGCCGGCAGAGGTTGTGCCGTTCTCCTGCGTGCGGCTGAGCCCATTGTCGGACACGATGTGATGCGACTGCGTCGTGCACTCGGTGTGGTACGGCGCGATACCGATCTCCTGCGCGGCCCTGGAAATCTTGCACGAGCGTTGGGGTTCAGTATCGACGACAACTATCGGAGTTGCGCGTCTCCGTCGGCCTTCTTCCATCGCGATGCATCTGTTGCAGCCGCCGACATCATCACGACCACACGGATCGGTATCACGGCATCTGCTAATCTGCCGCTGCGTTTCTGTCTTCGTTCGCCCGCGGTGAGCGGCAAGATGTAGTGGAGTTCCCGCGCAAGGCGACCACCTTCTTCCGCGGTGATCGCACACCTTTCAAATACAGCGGGTCTAAAGAAACAACTGCAATCCGGTTAAGAGCGTCGTGGTGTTTGCAGGACATCAACAGAGTGGTCAACTTTGCATGGAATGAAGTGGTCTCGAAGAATGACAACACGCACATACTGTTGAGATGAGCATGAAAATCGATTCACTTCAGGAGTCTTTCGAACACCTGCCCGACTATGGGCCGGCCACAGTTTTTTTGCCACTCTTTCGAGCGATAAGTTCTTACCAGTGCAAGACGGTGTATGAAGAAAAGCAACTTCTAGAGATGCTGTCTGAGTTATCCCTGCGGCAACAGGAGACAGGGGAGTATCTTGAGCCTTCTTTACGTGCAGATCTCGACAAGCTCCTTCTGACAATCTGGGATCCAGAAGAATTGGATAGCACAGAGATGGTAGTCACGGTAGTGCTCTGCCTAGCGTTGCAAGGAACATGGGACTTTATGCAACGACGCATGGATTCGACATCAAATCCCAAGGTTATCACAGTACTGTCAGAAGCATTTGAGCAATATGGAAGGGGTACTTTGGACCCTTGGAGCGACTACTAAGTGTTTATTTTAGACTTGAGAGATATCCATGCGACACTTGAGAAACGAGAGCAAGGTGGCCATACATTTCTGCGACAATGGCACCATCCGAATGCAACACTTCCAGAGAAGCAACTGCAAGCCATGTAAAGAGCATCGGGGCGTTTGCAGAACTTGCACAATGTGGCCATCTGTATCCGGAATGAAGTGGTCTCGAAGCACGGAGCCCGGCTTTGGTAAGAATTGTGAAAAGTCACAAGGCGTATCGAAAAGGTCTGGATCGAAAGGGCCTGGTTCATCGAAGGAATGAGGACTGCACAAGTAAAGTTAGTCCCTTCGCAGACTTGGAACTGAGAACTATGAATACGTTTGGTATCGCAATACAACGGAGATGCAATGTGTGATTTCAAGTCTTTGATTCTTTTTGTGTTGTCGTCGGCAGTATTCGTGCTCAACGGTTGTGAAAGGCCAGTGAATGTGGTTAGACGGGTGCCGCTCACTGTCGTTCATTCTAGACCACTAATGAACGGATGGACTATGCTGATTGATTCAAATGAAACATTGGAAAAGAGCTCCTATGAGAGTATTATGTTCAGAAGCTCCTTTGCGTTAAGAATCGGTGGCGAGGTTCACTGGTTTACTGAAAAAAGCGATGGCTTGTATTCGGAACAGGGAGGCAGGACGTTGCCATTCGAGTTGAATGCAGTGTTGCCGTTCAGCTCTTTCCCTCGGTACCCCTCAATTCAACTTGACAGTGTTTCGCTGATTGATATAGATACAATGCAATGCGTCGAGAATGGCTGCAAGATGTTTACATATTCTGATGTTAATGTGGAATCGGGTTCTAATGAGATCATTGTCTATGTTGAGTCGATCGGAATAGTAGCGATGATTGGTAGATTTAAATCTCTCGTTATGCTTGCCGAAGGCGAAGAGTTGAGTGAGTATTTATCGGTGTGGATTCGCTTGCATGGAAGGGACCCCGTTGTTCGGGGATTGTTAGGTTATTATTTATGGGAGTAAAAGCGGATCCTACCTATTGTTTCAGGGAGCTTGTTTTGAATGCTTCATCGAAGATTCTTCGCTCACTTGCCATTGCTCTCTACTGTGTGTCACTGATGTGATTTGCTGACCACCAAGAGTATCCACTTTATGAGGTCCAGATCAGTCATTATGGCTGGTCAAGCAATGTATCAATCACTCGAGCGAATGTTGCTCGTGAACTTGGGGTCCGTACGAAATGACCATGACGATCGCTTTACTGCAAGAGACACTCAGTCAACTTCCCGAATATGGGGAGTCGGAGGATTACCGCCCACTCTTTCGAGAGATAAGTGAGTACAATTGCAAAACCGCCGAAGAAAGGCTGCCACTTGCGTACATCCTGAATGATCTGTCCCTACGGCAGTGGGAAACGGGAGAGTATCTTGAGCCTTCGATTCGGACGAAGCTAGACAAACTCATACCGACAATCTGGGACCAAGAAGACTTGAGCAGCACCAGGCATCTGTTGACGGTGACTCATAGCTTGGCGCTGAAAGGTGCCTGGGACTACATGCAGACATGCGTTGATTCCATTTCAAATCCTGAAGTCAAAGCTGAGTTGTTGAGCGTAATTGAAGAGTACGGAAGAGGCATTCTGGACCCTTGGCGCGACTATTGAATGCGAATGTTAGACTAGAGAACTACCCCGGCGACACTTGGGAATCCGAGCAAGGTGACCATCTCATTCCACGACAACAACACCATTCGAATACAGTAACTCCAAAGAAGCAACTGCAAGCCAATCTAGAGCCTTGCTCCGCTTGCAGAGCTTCTTCTAGATGTTGCCAGCTATGCCCGGTATGAAGTGGTCTCGAAGCACGGAATCTCCACCTTCACAACAGGGTCAGTACTGCGAGGATTGAAGAGTCCTCGCGACGCAGAGATTCCAGGACGGATCAACGTCACCTGCCAACAAAAAAGCCGTGCCAGGATGCCTGGTACGGCTTCAAATTGATGTGGTCCCGTAGGGATTCGAACCCCAAACCTTCTGATTCGTAGTCAGATGCTCTATCCAGTTGAGCTACGGGACCGCAAGGGATACCGAGCTGTTAGGCCTTGGCTTCCATCTTACGAACGTGCTTCATGAGAGCGCTCTTGCGGTTCGCAGCGGCGTTCTTGTGCAGAACTCCGTGGGCGGTAACGCGGTCGAGGACGCTGAAGGCCTTGCTGAGGGCTGCTTGCGCTACCTCAACGGTTGGTGCCAGGCGTACGGCCTTGATCGCTTCGCGCATGACCTTCTTATTGCCACGGTTGTAGAGCTTGCGGCGACGTGACGAACGGATGCGCTTGATCGCGGATTTATGATGTGCCATAGTTTCTCTGTTGTCTTGCTTTGGGAAAACACAAGGACTGCAAAGATACGAGGGTTCGCGATACTGACAAACAAAAAGTGCGATCCGTTGTGGTGCGTAGCTTTGCAGGATGACATTGTTCGACCAATTGGCCCTGCTGAGCACCGAGTCTGTGAACCTGCGGACGGCGAATATCGACATGCTGGGAGCCCGCGAGATCGTGGAACTCCTGAATGCCGAAGATGCCGGCGTGCACCAGGCCGTCCATGCCGAACTCGACCATATCGCCCGCGCCGCCCAGGCCGTGGCAGAGGCCTTCCGCGCCGGCGGCCGCCTGTTCTACGTTGGAGCCGGCACAAGCGGTCGCCTTGGCGTGGTCGACGCCTCGGAATGTCCGCCCACCTACGGCGTTCCTCCCACCATGGTGCAGGCCATCATGGCCGGCGGACCCGATGCCGTGTTCCAAAGTGTGGAAGGAGCCGAAGATTCGAGGGAGGCAGGGAGCAAGGCCATTCAAGAGCGGGGTGTGCAGGCCACCGACGTGGTCTGCGGCATTGCGGCGAGCGGACGGACACCCTTCGTCCTTGCCGCCCTGCAAGAAGCGCACCGCCTTGGCTGTGTGACCGTGCTCGTGAGCACGAACGACCGTGCAACGGTGCGTGGATTTGCCCCGGAGGTGGACGTGCTGATCTGTCCGCTCGTTGGCCCCGAGGCCATCACCGGATCCACACGCATGAAGAGCGGTACGGCCCAGAAAATGGTCCTGAACATGATCACCACCACGGCCATGGTCCTGATCGGGAAGACGTATGGGAATGTGATGGTGGACCTTCAGCTCACGAATGAAAAGCTCCGCGAGCGCGCAAAACGCATTGTGATGACCATTGGCAACATGACATACGACGATGCCACGTCACTCCTAGACGCCGCCGGCGGACATGTGAAGACGGCCCTCGTGATGGCCCTTACCGGTAGGAACAGGGAAGAGAGTGAGGAGGAGCTAGAGAGGAGCGAAGGACATATAAGAAGAGTGACGAGTGACGAGTGACAAGTGACAAGTACAGGAGCACTTCATGGGTTTGATGTCGGTATTTCTTGACTACATGCTGCATCTCGACAAGCATTTGGCCTTATTGACGGCCGAATACGGGGTGTGGACGTATGTGATCCTCTTCCTGGTGGTCTTTGCCGAGACGGGACTGGTGGTGACGCCGTTCCTGCCGGGGGATTCCCTGTTGTTCGCTGCCGGAGCGGTGTGTGCCTTGGGCTCGATGGATGTTGGGCTGCTGATGGCATTGCTGGCCGTGGCGGCCATTGCGGGGGATTCGGTGAACTATGCCATCGGGTCGACGTTGGGCCATCGGATCCTGAGCAAGGGTTCTCGGTTCGTCAAGCAGGAGCATATCGATCGAACGCATGCCTTTTACGAGAAGCATGGCGGGAAGATGATCGTGTTCGCTCGGTTCATTCCCATCGTGCGGACGTTCGCGCCATTCGTGGCCGGGATCGGCTCCATGCAGTACCGCTCCTTTGCCTTGTACAACGTGCTCGGAGGCATTGCCTGGGTGGTCTCGTTCTCCCTGTTGGGCTATTTCTTCGGCGGCCTTCCGTTTGTGAAACAGAACTTCACGTTCGTTGTTGTTGCAATCGTCGTCATCAGCGTTCTGCCGGCCGTGATCGAGGCCATCAAAGCCCGTCGGGCCACGGCCTGACGGCATACGGGAACATCTGAAAAGCCTCCGTATGTTCGTAGGCTGTATTCCTGGCTTGGATGGCGGAATTGGCAGACGCACGGGACTTAAAATCCCGTGTCCTTCGGGACGTGCGGGTTCAAGCCCCGCTCCAAGCACGCATTGCCTGACCTCATATAAAGTGTACTCATGAAGCGATCTGCCATTCTGATCCTCCTTGCCGCCTTCCTTGTCCTTTCTGTGGACGCGGATGCGCAACTCTTCAAGAGGATCCCGAAAGAAGTGACGGGTGTGATGAACACCTTCAAGTACGCACCGGAGAACTATATCCAGACCATTCGCGAGAACCGCGTGAATCCGATGGTTCCGGGCAATGGTGTGGGTGTGGCCGATTTCAATGGTGACTCGCTGCCGGACCTGGTGTTCTCCACTTCGGCCGGACTCGAGCTCTTCTACAACAAAGGACATTTCGCTTTCGACCGCGTGACGAAGAGCGTGCTTCCCGATTCGCTCTCCAGCGCGTACGCAACGGGCATTTCGGTTGTGGACATCGACGGAGATGGTGATCTCGACTTCTACGTCTGCCGCACGTTCTCGCCGAATCAGTTGTTCGTGAACGATGGCAAGGGACATTTCACAGAAGAGTCGGTGAAGTACGGTCTCGACCTCAAGACAGAGTCCGTGCAGGCCGTGTTCTTCGATGCAGATAACGATGGCGACCTTGATTGTTGGGTTGCCACGTATTCGCGATTCAGTGGACAGCAACCGCAGCACAACGATGCAAATCAGGGCAAGGATGCTGAAGCAGCACAGCGGGAAGGAAGAGTGGCTCAGCACTTCTTGCCAAAAGGCGACACCTCGGCGAAGTTCAACATGAGCTTCAATCGCGGTCTGATCAAACGTGATGGATTGAACGACTATATGTTCGCCAACAAGGGCAACGGTACGTTCGTGGATTACACGTATGAGGCCTGGGTGGACGATCTTGGCATGTCGCTCAGCGCAACGGCCTCGGACGTGAATCTCGACGGCTGGCCGGACATGTATGTGTCGAACGACTTCAGTCGTGGCGACTACATGCACATCAACAACCGCGATGGAACATTCGCGCCCATGCAGAACAGGTTCATGAATCGCATGTCGGCCTTCTCCATGGGAACCGACATCGCAGACTTCAACAACGATGGGTGGCCCGACATTGTCTCGACCGATATGCTTCCGCGTAAGCATGTGCGTCGCATCAATAACTCCGGCAGCAATGGAGACGCATCGATCTACAATCCGGACTACGATTCGAACCAGGTGATGCGCAACATGTTGCAGCTCAACCATGGCAACGGCAAGTTCAGCGACCTCAGCTATATGACCAACATGGCGGCCACGGACTGGAGCTGGGCGTGCTTGTTCGGTGATTATAACCTGGACGGGTTGAAAGATCTGATCATCGTGAATGGATATCCGAACGACATCACGAATCAAGACTACGTCTACAACATGGGAGTGCTGGCGGACACCGTCGGCACGTCATTGAAGCAGGGCTCATATCTGCGTGAACCAACCTATGCCTTCGTGAATCGGGGAGATCTGAAGCTCGACGAAGTTGGTGCTGCCTGGGGTATTGCCGACACATCGGCGTCGCTCGGCGCGGCCTATGCAGATCTCGACCGTGATGGTGATCTCGACTTCATCGTGTGCAACATCGATATGGAGCCGCAGATCTATCAGAACATGGCGCGTGAAGAAGGTCGCGGTCGGTCCGTGGTGCTCCGCTTCAAGGGGCTGCCACCCAACACACAAGGAATGGGTGCGAAGATTCGCGTGGTGGCAAATGGTATGGCGCAATACTACGAACGCTATGTGGTGCGTGGATTTCAGTCGTCGGTTGGTGAAGAGATCGTTGTTGGCGTTGGCAGTGCCACGTCGATCGACTCCTTGATCGTGCAATGGCCGTCGGGGCGATCCCAAGTGCTGACCAATGTGCCATCCAATGCGGAATACAACCTCGTGGAATCCAACGCCGAACTCTCTGCTACATCGCACTTCGCCCTGCCAACAGGTGAGACCTCGTTGTTCGTCGAGAATACTACGCAATGTGGTATGGACGCAGTCTACACGGAGAACGAGTTTGACGACTTCAAGCGCATGCGTCTTGCTCCCGTGCGAGAATCGTGGGGTGGCCCTGCGATGTGCGTGGGTGATCTCGACGGCGACAAGGTGGACGACGTTGTCATGGGCGGCGCACGTGGCAAAAGGGCCGTGGCCTTCAAGCAACTTCCGGGAGGAATGTTCACGCATATGAAGATCCCTGCCGTGGAGAAGGACTCCGCCTTTGAAGATCAAGCGCTACTACTCATTGATGTCGATGGCGATGGTGATCAGGATCTCGTTGCTGCAGGCGGTGGCGCAGAGGTCCCAATGGGTGATTCACTCCAGGGCATGCGTCTGTACATCAACAACGGCAAAGGTGTGCTCACAGCAACGCATGATTGGATGGGTGGCGTGAAGACCAATGCAACGGCGCTTTGTGCGAGCGACTACGATCTCGATGGCGACATCGATCTCTTCGTCGGTGGTGGTGTGGTTACCGATACCTATCCACTGCCGGCACCATCGTTTCTCCTGCAGAACGATGGCCGTGGTCACTTCACCGACGTCACCGATGTGAAGGCACCGGGACTTCGCAAGACCGGCCATGTGCGTTCGGCATTGTGGACCGATGCAACGAGTGACGGACGTCCGGATCTCATGGTCGTTGGCGAATGGATGCCCATTTCGTTGTGGGAGAATTCCGGCAAGGTGTTCACGAACATCACGAGCAAGGTCGGTCTCGACACCACGCACGGCTGGTGGTACAGCGTCACGGGTGGCGACGTGGACAATGATGGCGACGTCGACTACATCGTCGGCAATCTTGGCATGAACAGCCGCTACAACATCGCCTCGAAGGAAACACCCATCGAGCTCTTTGCCGCGGACTTCGATGATAACGAGAGCATCGACCCTCTCATCACCTACATTCCGAATGCCGATGGCGTTCGCCGACTCGTTCGTGACCGTGGCATGATCCTCAGTCAGATGCCAACGCTCAATCGCAAGTTCCCAACCTATCTCAGTCTGGCCGTTGCGTCCATCGAAGACGTTGTGGCGAAAGAGAATCTCGATACCTGTCTGCGCCTCTCGGTCACGATGATGAGCAGCGTCTGTCTCATCAATAATGGTAGCAACGGATTTTCCATTGTCCCACTGCCAAGTATTGCCCAAACAGCGCCGGTATTGGGATGTCAGCTCGTCGATCTGAACGACGATGCCCACCTCGACCTCCTTGTCACCGGCAATCAGTTCGGTGCAGAGGCCGACGTCGTTCGATACGATGCCGGCGTCGGCGCGGCCCTCCTCGGCAACGGAGATGGCACCTTTACCCGGATCCTCACCCCAGAATCAGGATTTTTCATTCGCGGCGATCTTCGGGGCATGGTATCGGTGAAGGGCAGCACGGTGGCAGGGCAGCCGTTGGAGACCGTGATCGTTGGGGTCAATCAGGGGCAAGCGCGTTTGTTCATCCGTCGGGAAAAGGCGGCAAACTCTCTGCAACCCGTTGATTACAAAAAGGTTACGTCGGCTGTGGTAGAAGACGGCCCAGCCAAGGGTCGCAAGGTGGAGGTCTACTGTGGGAACGGATACCGTAGTCAGTCGTCCTGCACTCTTTCGATCCCCGTTTCCAGCCGAACCTTGACCCTTTATCTTGGACCAAAAAGAATTTCAACGAAACCGGTAACAAATTCAAACTAGGTTTGTTTTTAAGCCCGGTCGTTGTATTTTTCAACGTCCCCGAAAGCCCTCCGTTGCACATCTTGCGATGAGGGCGAGGAGGCGCGTCGCATTCTCAGGCAAACACACGTCTTACTTACACTGTTTTTTTGGAGTTTGTTGATGAAACACTTCTATCCTGTATGGGCAAAGGCACTGTTGCTTGCCCTACTTGTAATGGGCGGTACGAGCGTGATGAACGCTCAGTATTGTAAGCCTACAAACGACCCGAATTGGGGTTGTGCGAATGGGATCCAGATCTCTCAAGTGAAGATCGGCTCATTCGTTCGTAATTCCGGTTGGTCTGCTGGTTGTTATGACGACCAGAGTGCCACGTACATCGATGTGTTCCGACAAGCTCCACTCCAACTTTCGGTATCCGGTACCTCCCAAGGATACTGTATGGTGTGGATCGACTACAATGCCGACGGTATCTTCAATACCACGAATGAGTACATTGGTGCTGGTTACAACAACCAGAACTGGAACTGGGCAACAAGCCAGCTGACATGGGGTCCAGTACTCTTCAATGTGACACTTCCCTGCTCCATGAAGACAGGTCCAACACGGATCCGCTTCATGTACAGCTATCCGTTCTACACCACGACCAATGCCTGTTTGAACCCAGGCTATGGCGAGGTGGAAGACTATACGCTCAACGTTGTTGGCGACATGGTAAGCTCCTTCCCGGACGATGCTCCTGATGCGAGCGCCATTCTTCGCAAGGGTCTCATCTATGATGGTTCATCGCCATCACAGCCACAGCCATCGGTTCGTCTTCGTACGAATTCCATTGGTCAGCAAGTCAACGTAACGTATCAGATCATTGGACCATTGCCGTTCACGACCGTTCAATATTCTGCGAACTGGACGGCCATCGCTACGAATACCGGCCAGCAAACGTTCAATGTCCCTAATGCAACAGGCCCACTGGCCGGCATCAATGGTGCCCTTGACACACGCAATGCCATCGGTGGTGAGTATCAACTGCAAGTATCCATCCCTGCTGCTGGCAATACCTGCGCAACGGACTGGGTGAAGAGCTTCACGATCGCGGTCAACCGAGATGTGTCTACGAACACGATCCGCTCCCCACGATCGAACGAAGCGCCAGCGAATTACAAGTATCCGAACACGGCGCCGATCCCGGTTGTCTGTGTGTACCAAAACACTGGTCTTGATACGCTGAAGTCCTTTAAGGCCATCGCACAGTTCTTTGATGCTGCGGGTACGCAGATCTATCGCGATGAACAAACCGTCAATGAAGTACTTGCAGCTGGTGTTCGCACGACCGTGAACTTCGCCAACTTCACTCCACAAGGTGCTGGTCACCCTGTCGGACTCTATACGGCAAAGTTCTGCGCAGAGATCATCGATCCGTATCCAGATGAGAACAACTTCAACGACTGCTTGCCACGCGCAATTCAGCCAGCATACCAATTCGAGATCCAGTTCTTGGAAGAACCAGCCGTCTTCGCCGTCAACACACCATCTGCAACACAGGTGATGTATGCGAACCGTTCGCTTCGTCCAGAAGCCGTGTTCGCCAACAACGGTATTCAGGATCTTTCGAACGTACCGGTGAACTGTACCATCTATCGCCTTCCAGGCCGTCAGATCGTCTATACACAGGACGGTATCGTGCCTGACATCGGCGCAGGACAGTTCAACAAGTCTGTCTATACCTTCCCGGCCTTCACACCAGTCGAAGCAGGTCAGTATGACTTCTGCTTCACGGTGAAGTATCCTGGCGATCCAGTGACAGCGAACAATCAATTGTGCGTTACACGTACGATCGATGCCAACCTCAATGGTATCTACACGATCGGAACAACGCAACCTGGTCCACGCAACTACCTGACGATCGACGCAGCTCTGAACGATCTGTATCTTAAGGGTGTAAGCGGACCGGTCACGTTCGAGTTCACTGATGCCAACTACACCGTGAGCCGTACGGGTCCAGTTACCCCTGGTATCGACCTC
>JBGAJM010000025.1:0-14249 GCA_044224925.1 Kapaibacterium sp. (SeqCode) | reverse complement strand
CGAACGCATTGCGATCTCGGACGCCAAGCAGTCGTGGGGTGCAAAGGACATTGCCTTCGAGACGAGCAACACCGTATGGCCGCATATGAATCAGCTTGGTGGACTGTACTATGGCAAGAGCCTTCCAATGGCTTGGACATGCAGCATATATGCCCCGCGCGCACTATGGCAATCGCGACGGGAACCTTAGCCGATCGGCACTGCCTGATTGGCTCGCACTTGTGAAGACCGATGTTGTAACTACGCTCGTGCATGAACTCGGGCATCATGTGTTTGGATTTGTGGACGAGTATGCCTCGTGGCTTGTCTGGAACAATCAACCGCTTCTCGACATGACTGGACAAGGACGGTGCTTTGGTCTGATGCACTACAACTATTTCCGAGATCGAGATTCCGCGCAAACTCGCCGCATGGCATCGGAGCTCTCGGCGGATCGGACCGTTTGGACCACCGGTGGTGGCGATCTGTATTCTGCAACGTTCCAGTTCACAACGCATCGCAAACCATGCTGGGAGATGTATCGCGACTCCTACACTCGCACCGAGACCATTGGCGGTACACGAGTGCGAGCTCGCATCTTGCGCCCGACCGATCGTACGTTGGCTGTTGGTGACAGCATCGTGCTCGGTCCGCGCGACATTCTTAGTAATCAAGCAACATGTCTTTATCAGCCACCGATGCAGATCCTCGACCGTACCGTTGCATCCAATGCACGAAGCGGACTCGTGAATGTGACAAATGGCGGCGTTGGAGTGTCGACATCGACGTCGACCTGTTGGAGAATGCCACCACGCGCAACAAACTGCTGTATCAAGGCAAGACCTCGAACACCGGTACACTGCGAGTGCTAGGAATGCGTGCTGGCAACATTGTCAAGGTGTTCGGTCGTAGCAGCTTCGATCGCATCACCTCCTCCATCGCACGCGTGAACAACGGAGAGATCGTAGTCCCTGCCGTGTCGATGGCAAAGGGAGGCGAGGATCCGCAAAAGGAAGAAGAGCTTGCCATCACAACGGAAACGGCCGACGTAACGTCACGCAGACTGTTCTTCGTTGGAACCACCGCTGCAACATCTTCCACCGTCGACATTGCCGATGCATCGCAAACGCTGGATACGCGAACCATCAAACAGGATGGCGATGCCACCGAGATCGTGGTCTCGATCCCATCAACGAAGGGCGATCAGGAACTACCGATCTACGGTCGAACCATGCAGACCGATGCTGCCGAGAACATCCTGGCCCACGACGGACAAGCGCAGTTCTTCAAAGAGAGCAACGTCAAACTTTCGGGCACGGCGTTGTGCATCGTCAAGGGCTTTGTGCCCCCGCCATTCAATGGCATCGACGATGCCGACGAACTGTTGAGCGACCTTGTGGCGATCGGTTCGGATGGCACGATGGACGGTATTCGGTCGATGCAGATCCGCACCTGGCATGCCGCCGACAAGGGCCGATTCGCTGTGATCCACAAGTGGGACCGTGTGGCCGGTGCATGGAAGCCATTGCCGTCGTTCGCAAGTACAGAGGGCGACGTGGTCTCATCTTCGTTCGAGGGCAGTGGAACGTATGCTGTGTTCTCCCGACCAACAGCCGTTACGTCGATCCTCGAATCGAACTCCACGGCGCCACACATAGCACCGAATCCTACCACGTCTGTCGTGACCATCACCCTGCTCGAGCCATCACGTACAGTGGAGCTTCTCGACCTGGCAGGGAACACGCTCATGTCTGCGGACAGCAGGACTGACGGACTCTACTTTGTTCGCAGTATCACAAACGCTCGTATTGTGGACATGGACGGCAGCAGACCGGAGCGCTCACATGGACGGCGGACTGCAGCAAGCTTGTGAACGGACTCTACTTTGTTCGCAGTATCACAAACGGACGTGTTATGTGGACACCGCTGGTCGTCCTTCGGTAGTAGCCATGCTTCCGCTGCGTCTACGCAGGAGACATGTATGACTTTTCTCATAGACCACAAGGTGGAAATCCCGTAGTTCGCAGTGTTGATCGTTCACGATTCGCGATACTTCATCGAAGGTGGGATATGAAGACCTTGTGCATACGATCGCTGGTGGTCGTGTTCTGTGCCGCATCAAGTCTGATGGCCCAGACCACCGGGAAGACCTTCGGGAACAACGTCACCTTCGAAACGCCGCCCAACCTACGATTGGTCTCGACCGACTCGGTGAATGGAAAGCCGAAGTTCGACTACTTCATTCTCGTGAAGGCGAAGTTGAACGGTATCTACGATATCTCGGGCGGACTTCAGGACTACGAGACCTTCAACGTCGGTCAGATCGACGTGTGGGGCACCAATAACGAGAACCGGTTCTGGATGGACATGCATCAGACGCAGCTCCGATTTCGCGGACAGCGAGAGACGGAGATGGGAACGCTGATCGGCTACGTGGAAGGCGACTTCTGGGGTGGCAGTAAACACTTTCGGTTGCGGCATGCATGGGTGGACTTCAAGTTCATTCACTTCGGACAGGACTGGAGCTTCTTTGGCGATAAGGATATCTGGCCGAACGTACTCGACTGGGACGGACCGCCCTCCGGTGTGTGGCGTCGTATGCCGGAACTCAAGTTCTACTTCGATGTGCAGAAGGACTCGCGTCTCGAGTTCGGACTTGGTTCACCGGGTGCCGAAGTGATGTTCAGTTCCGATATCGACACTACGGTCTCGGCCGCAAGTCAACGTCTCCCCGACGTCATCGCCGCCTTCAAACAGACCACTTCGTTCGGACACCTTCGCGTAACAGCCATCTATCGCAACCTCACCTATACCAGCGCAACCGACATCCGCACCGTGCCCGGCTATGGTGCCACCGTCTCCGGTCTCATCAAGACAAGCTCTTCGTTACCGAACACATTGCAGTTCCAACTGGTGGCCGGTGCGGGCATCGGTACCTACCTCGCCTCCTTTGGTGGCTACAACTTTGATGCGGCACCGAATGCAAAGGGCGAGATCGAGACCATTCCCACGTTCGGCGGATGGGCTGCGTACGAGCACTACCTCGATAAGAAATGGCACTTCAACTTGATCGGTGGATTCTCGTGGTTCCGCACACATGAGATCGCATCGTACACGATCCCTGCGCCGGCCTATACGGCGGTCGACAGTAAGATCTCGCTCGACATGCTGTACGGTCTTGTGAACCTGATGTTCGATCCGGTTCCGAATCTCATTCTCGGCATCGAGTACAATTACGGCTATAAGAAGTCCATCCATCAAGGCAGCATCACCATTCCAAGCGGCGTGGTGTCGCAAGTGGACCAGTCGCGACCGGCACATCGCATCAGCTTTGGCATGTTCTTCGATTTCTGATCATCACGGGAATACTGTCATGAAACGCACTCTCCTTTTAATGGTGGCCATTGCATGCACGTTGCATCTCCCACCACTCAACGCGCAGACCAAGCAACTACCACGCATCATGATCCTTGCAACAGGCGGCACTATTGCCGGCTCTGCAGAAAGTCAGACGTCAGTGGGCTATACCTCCGGAGCGGTCACCGTTGACGTGCTCATCAAGGCCGTGCCAACGCTCACGAACATCGCACGCATATCGGGCGAGCAAGTGTCAAGCATCGGCAGTCAGGACATGAACGACGAAGTATGGCTCAAGCTTGCAAAGCGCGTGAACGACATCCTCAAGGCCGATACCGTGAACGGCATCGTGATCACGCATGGTACCGATACCATGGAAGAGACAGCCTACTTCCTGCAACTGCTCGTGAAGAGCAAGACACCGGTGGTGTTCACCGGTTCCATGCGACCGTCCACAGCACTCAGTGCCGACGGTCCGCTCAACATCTACAACGCCGTTGCCGTTGCCGGCGATACGGGCTCACGCGGACGTGGCGTGCTTGTAGCCGTGAACGACGACATCCACAGCGCACGCGAGATCGTGAAGTCGAACACAACATCGGTGCAGACCTTCATGTCGCCTCAATACGGACTCATCGGCACCACCCTCTACGGAAAGCAAAGCTTCTTCCGCTACCCCTATCGCAAGAACACGGTCACATCCGAATTCACAGTGGACGGTGTGACGAAGCTTCCACGCGTTGACGTGCTGTATGCACATGCCAACATGTCGGCCGACCTCATCGATGCCGCGGTCAAGAACGGTGCAAAGGGCATCATCATGGCCGGCGTTGGTGACGGGAACATGACGGCACCGGCCCTCGAAGCGTTGGCACGCGCGGCCAAGAGTGGCGTTATCTGCGTGCGCTCTTCGCGCGTCCCAACCGGACACACCTGGCGGAACTCCGAGATCGACGACGACAAGTATGGCTTTGTCGCCGCAGGTGAACTCGTTCCATCCAAGGCACGCGTCCTTCTGATGCTTGCGCTTCTCAAGACGAATGATGTCCGCAAGATCCAACAGTACTTCGACACCTACTGATCAGAGGTGAACGCCGTGGTCGTCTTCGATTGGCTCATCAACATCTTCCGCGAGAACTCCGAACTGGCGTTCTTCCTCGCGCTGAGTGGTGGCTACTTCGTTGGTCGACTCAAACTCGGCGGTCAGCCCATTGGTGCCGTCCTCGGCGTTCTGCTCGTTGGCCTTGTCGTCGGTCAGATCGGCATCACCATCGCCGACGATGTGAAGTGGATCCTGTTCTATCTGTTCTTGTTCGCCATTGGTTTCAAATGCGGACCGCAGTTCGTGCACGGACTCCGTACCAGCGGTGCCGTGCAAGTGGCACTCACCTTCGTCTTCTTCGTGGCCGCACTCCTTGGCGTGTATGCATGTTCGTTGCTCTTCGGATTCGATGCCGGTACCGGTGCAGGGCTGTTCTCGGGCGCACTCACGGCCTCTGCAGCTTTAGGTGTGGCAGGGGACATGGTGGCAAGGCTTCCGATGGCCGAAGAGCAACGACATCTTTTGCAGACCAACATGACGAGTGCCTTTGCCGCGAGCTACTTCATTGGCGTGATCATCACCACCTGGTATCTCTCGCGTATCGGTCCGTTGCTCATTCGATCGAACCTCGTCACGGATTGCAAGACGCTTGAAGCGGAACTCGGAGTGGTCGATGCAGAAGACCGATCGGTCTCTGCCTATCACGACATTGAAGTTCGCGGATATCGCATCCCTGCCACCTTTCAGCCGATCAGCGTTGCAGAGCTCGAGGCGATGTTCACACTCGGACGAGTCTTTGTCGAACGCGTGATCTCGCATGGCGCGGTCTGCGATGTATCTCCAGCGCTCGTCCTGCAACCCGGAGATCTCGTGAGTCTCTCCGGTCGGGAAGATGTTCTTGTGCGTCCCGAGAATCCACTGCGCGATGAAGAAGTGAGCGACCGTGCACTGCTCGATCTTCCAACGCAAACGCTCTCGGTGACCGTGACCACAAAGGAATATGCGAACAAGCAGCTCCGAGAGATCGCCAACGAGGCACGTGTACGCGGCGTGTTCCTGATCAAGCACATGCGAGCCGGAGTGCTCTTGCCACGTTCGTATGAACTCACGTTTCAACCGGGTGACGTGCTCACGCTCACCGGAAGAGCGAGAGCCGTGCAAGAGGTTGCAGAACATTTCGGTCGAGTGACCAGCACGTCCACCGCAACCGACATGGCCATCGTGAGCGCCACCATCGTGCTCGGCGCACTTGTTGGTGTACCGGCATGGCGTGCCGGTAGTATCGAAGTGGGGCTGAGCATCAGCGTGGGCATTCTGATCGGTGGACTGTTCTTGGGGTGGTGGTATTCATCCCATCAGACCACGTCGCGCATTCCCGAGCCGGTGTTGTGGTTCTTCGATTCGGTAGGGCTTGCAGGATTCGTTGCTGTTACGGCGTTGAATGCCGGACAGAATGTTGTCGCGTCCATTCAGCAATCCGGCGTGGCGCTCGTGGTGGGCAGTCTTGCCGTGACCGTGCTTCCGCATACGATCACGCTGTTGGTGGGACGCTACATCATGAAGGTGCATCCGGGGATCCTGCTTGGCATTAGTGCCGGTGCGGGAACATCGGCTCCCGGATTGGCGGCCGTGCAAGACGCCGCTCAGAGCAAGATCCCAACGCTGGGTTATGGCGTGACGTATGCCATTGGCAGTATTCTGTTGGCGCTTGGCGGATCGATCATCGTGTCGTTGTTGCTGCCGTAAGAACGTGTAGGGAGGATCGACCATGTTCTGGTTTGAACTCGTGATCATGCTCGCCTGTATCGTGATGGGTGCCAGACTCGGAGGCATCGGTCTTGGTGCAACGGGCGGTATCGGACTCGTGATCCTGGTCTACGGATTCGGACTCCCACCGGGCTCTCCGCCATCGGTGGTGCTCGGCATGATCGTTGCCGTGATCACGGCACTCGCTGCGATGCAGGCAGCCGGTGGACTCGACTATCTAGTGTCACTTGCCAGTAAGGTGATGAGTTCACGACCGCAATACATCACCTTCATCGCACCCTACATCACCTACTTGTTGGTGTTCGCAAGCGGAACGCAACATGTGATCTATGCCTTGATGCCGGTGATCGTCGAGATCTCTTCGAAGGCCAACATCCGACCGGAACGTCCGCTCTCGATGAGCGTGATCGCTTCACAAAGCGGATTGATCGCATCGCCGATCAGTGCCGTCACCGTGGCCATGGTGGCGGCGCTTGGTACGAGCAACGTGGGTCTTGTGCAGATCCTCATGATCATCATCCCTGCCACGCTCCTTGGCGTCTTCATCGGTACGCTTTCGGTTGCATGGCGTGGCGTGACGTTGAGCGAAGATCCGGTCTACCTCGAGCGTGTGCGAACCGGCACGTTCGATCCCGCAACGGCACCGGTACAGCTCGAAGGAACGAAGCTGAGAAATGCACGCGGTTCACTGCTTCTCTTCATGACGGCCATCGTCGTTGTCGTCGTCCTCGGCATCTTCCCCGGCATACGGAACGTGGAAACAGGTCAGGCCGTGATGATCATTATGCTTGCAACAGCAGGACTGATCATGCTCCTGTTCAACGCCTCTGCAGAGGCCACCGTCAAGAACAGCATCATGCGTGGCGGCATCTCTGCCGTGATCTCCATCCTTGGCATCTCGTGGATGGGATCGTCCTTCTTTGAAGGCAACAGAGTGGAGATCGTGGCGGGCATCTCCGGACTCATTCAGCAAGCACCATGGGTGTTCGCTGTTGGACTGTTCCTCCTCTCCATCCTTCTCATCAGTCAAGCCGCCACCGTCGTCACGCTCATGCCCGTGGCCATTGCCCTCGGCATGCCGGCCGCCATTCTCGTTGGCGTGTATCCGGCCGTGAACGGCTCGTTCTTCTTGCCCACCTATGGAACGGTGATCGCTGCCGTGGCCTTCGATCGAACAGGGAGTACGAGCATTGGTGCATACCTCTTGAATCACTCCTTCATGTTACCCGGACTTGTGACGACGATCGCAACAACGCTCATCGCCGTCGCCATCGCTCAGTTCGTCTTGTGACCTCGACCATCACCAAGGATCATTCGTATGAAACACTCCATCATAACAACAGCATCGCTCATCGCACTTCTTTGGAGCGGCGCCATTCTCAGCGCGCAACAGGGAACGTTCCGAACGGAGAAGGACCTGCTTGGAGAGAAGAAGATCCCAAGCGATGTGTACTACGGCGTGCAGACGGCACGCGCTCTCGAGAACTTCAAGATCTCGGGAGTGGCCATCAATCACTATCCGGGATTCGTGGAAGCATGGGCCATTGTAAAGATGGCCGCTGCTCATGCGAACATGGATGTGGGTCGCATGAAGAAGGAAACCTATGTGGCCATTGAAAAGGCCTGCAAGGACCTCTTGAACGGCGATCATCACGATCAGTTCATGGTGGATTGGTATCAAGGCGGCGCGGGCACGTCCACCAACATGAATGCCAACGAAGTGTTGGCCAACCTTGCGTTGGAGTATAGCGGACACACAAAAGGCGAGTATCAGTTCATCGATCCGCACGACGATCTGAACATGTCGCAGTCCACGAATGACTCCTATCCAACGGCCATCAAGATCGCCTTCATCCTGCGCAACATCAAGCTCACCGAAGAGCTGCAAGAGCTCGCGAATGCCTTTCGCATGAAGGCAGAGGCCTTCATGAACATCGTCAAGATGGGTCGCACAGAAATGCAGGACGCCGTGCCGATGACGGTCGGTCAGGAGTTCATGGCCTTCGCCACATCGATCGAAGACGAGATCGCCTTGCTCAAGGATGCCGAGAAGTATCTCTACACGGTGAACATGGGCGCAACGGCCATTGGCACCGGCATCAACGTTCCGAAGGGCTATCCGGAAGCATGCGCCAAGTACTTGGCCGAGCTCACACGTCGACCCATCGTGCCCGCAAAGGACATGATCGCAGCCACGTGGGATCAACAAGGCTTCGTGGTCTACTCATCGGCATTGAAGAGTGTGGCGGTGAAGCTTGCGAAGATCTCCAACGACCTGATCCTTCTCACATCGGGTCCACGCGCCGGTCTCTTCGAGATCAATCTCCCTCCACTGCAACCGGGCTCATCCATCATGCCGGGCAAGGTGAATCCTGTGATCCCCGAAGTGATGAACATCATCGCCTATCGCGTGATGGGCAACGACATGAGCGTGACGTTGGCAGCACATCACGGACAGTTGCAGCTGAATGCCTATGAGCCATTGGTAGGACTTGCCGTGATCGAATCGCAGAGCATTCTCTATCGCGGATCGATCTCGCTGCGTACGAGCTGTGTGGACGGGATCACCGTCAACGAAAAGGTCCTCGCGCATTACATGGAGACCACCGTTGGTATCGTCACGGCACTGAATCCCATCATCGGCTATGAAAAGGCCACCGAGCTTGCTGCAGAGGCCTATCGCACCGGCAAGGGCATCCTCACCATCATTCGCGAGAAGAAGATCCTCACCGAAGCACAGATCAACGAAATGATGGACCCTGCAACGCTCACCGGAGTACCGAAGAAATGATCCTCCTTGCCACCTTCCTCCTTCTAATCTTGCTGTATGGCATTCTCTCGAAGACCATTGAGCGCTCCGTGCTAACGGCTCCCATCATCTTCACGGTGATGGGCATGCTCATGGTGGTGGTGATGCCGGAGTTGAGGGATCGGAAGGCGGAAGGGCAGGACATTCTGTTGCGTGTTGCAGAGATCGGTTTGGTGTTGCTGCTCTTCTCCGATGCAAGTGGTGTAGGACTTCGGTTGTTGCGATCGGTGCGTTCGTCGCCGATCCGACTGCTCAGCACCGGCATGTTGCTGACGATCCTATTGGGAGCCGTTGGAGCGATGCTGGTCTTTCCGTCCATGTCGATCTGGGAGGCAGGCATCCTTGCCGCCATCCTTGCACCAACGGATGCGGGGCTCGGTCAAGTGATCGTCAAAAGTCCACTCGTACCAAAGGTCATCCGCGAGGCGTTGAATGTGGAAGCAGGATTGAATGACGGACTCTCTGTTCCGTTCCTCCTCTTCTTCATTGCCATGGCAGGTGATGCATCGGGTGCCGCTTCCGTTCACTTGTGGAAGTTCATCGTTGAGCAGTTGGGATACGGCACGCTTGTGGGCATCGTGATCGGTGGTGCAGGTGGTGTGTTGATCGGTCGTGCCGTGGCGCGCGGACGGATGGTTGAGGCGTGGAAACAACTTGCTGTGGTCGCGATTCCGTTGTTATGCATGATGGTGGCTGATGGTGTTGGGGCGAGCATGTTCATTGCCGCCTTTGTTGCGGGACTTGCCGTTCAGGGTGGATATGCCGAGGCATCGAAGCACAGCGTGGAGTTCACGGAGCAGTGGGGACAGCTCTTCAACCTCTCGGTGTTCTTCCTGTTCGGTATCCTCGTGATGCGTGCCGTCCCGCACTTCACCATCATGCATGTGGTCTATGCCGTGATCAGTCTTACCGTGGTGCGCATGGTGCCTGTGGCCATTGCTTTGATCGGTACGCACATGCAACGGTCGACCGTATTGTTCATGGGATGGTTCGGTCCACGCGGCCTTGCCTCCATCGTCCTCGGCCTTGTCTACCTCGAGCTCCAGCAGGGCGATGCTGCGAACCCGACGATCAAGTATGCCGTGATGATCACGGTGTTCATCAGCATCGTGGCCCACGGACTTAGCGCCAAGCCCGGTGCATCTCGATACGCACGCGCGATGGCGTTGCTCTCGAAGGATGCACCGGAGTTGCAGGAACAGGGACGAAGCGCCGCTTAGAACGTGGGTTCGTCTGCACTTGGGCCATAGCTGCCCGGAATGGGAATGTCCAGCAATCGCAGATAGACGCCAAGCTGTGCACGATGGTGGATGATCTGGCTGATGGTCATCTGGATCACTTCGAACTTGGTGGATACGCTGTGGATCACCTCACCGCTGCGCAACGTCCATGGTTCATCGAGCGTGGCATCTTCCGCCGCAGCCAGTGTTGCCGTTGCGGAGCGAAGGGACGTTTCGAGAACGGCGAGCAGGTCGGCTGCAGACGATACCGTGGGAGGTGCATAGGGCATCGTCAGAAAGTCCAGCTCGTCGGATGTGAGTGCCATGGTGACCCAACTCGGAAGCTCGGCGATGTGCGTGGCCAGGGCACGCATCTCCATGCTGCGCTCGTGCGGACGGAAGTCGAGGTGATCGGACGGCACGCGCTCCAACATCTTCGTGGATGTGGCGCATTCGCGTGTGAGTTGCTTGTAGAGATCGTCGAGACGCATGGAACAGACTCCTATGGAAGTGAATGAATGGTCGAAGCGCGAACTTCGGTCCACCCACTGACAGCCCTATGGCAGTCCACCACGCGCGTTAATAGTTCACCGGGATCTCTCGCAGGAAGTCGGCCATGTTCACGTCGTGCTCGCGGACGAATGGCATGTCCGTCACCTCGAGCGCACTGATACGCAACACCTTGAAATCGCGGTAGGCCTTGCGCAACGCGCACCAAGCGATCACGTGCCAACTGAAGGCATAGAAGATCAGTCCAACGGGTTCGATCATGCGCTCGGATGCTTCGTCGTTGGCGTTCCGATAGGCGATGCGCACCTGAAGGCGACGTGTGATGGCCTGCTGAAGAGGGGAAAGGTGGTCGACGTCGGTGTGAAGGCGGGAGGGTAGCTGCAGATGCATGCGCGCTCCAAGGTCTTCGGCGTCGACCTTCTGTGTTGAACGCAGCACCGATTTCACCTTCGTGAGTGCTGTACCATAGTGTTGGCGGATCGACCTGTCCGTAAAGCCTCGCACCACTTGCTCCGCAACCAGCAAGGCATTCGCCTCATCCGTGGTGAAGGACACGGGCGGCAGAAAGAAGCCCTGCATGATGCGATACCCCTTGTGCTGCTCGAACACCACGGGAATGCCCTGCTCCGACAGTGCACGCACATCGCGATACACCGTGCGCACACTGATCTCGAACCGCTCGGAGATATCCTCTGCTGTTACGTAGCGCTTCGATTGCAGGAAAACGAGAAGGCCAAAGAGCCGATCAACTCTGTTCATGGGGTGAAATTACGTCTCATATAGTAACTTCGGCGTTTACGTACAAGATCTGCAATGAGGGTGGTATGCTTCGAGTTCTGAGCTTCCTAGTAGTGATCATGGCTGTGATCTCTGAAACGTGTGTTGCGCAAACAAGTGGTGTGATGCCACTTGAAAAAGGAACTCGCTTTATGGTTGCCTTTGCACCAGTGACGCCCGCTGCAAGTGAAGAACCGCTTCCAATTCCACTTACGATCTCGTTTCTGACCGATCGAGCCGCGCATGTTCGCATAAGGACCGCGAACACAGCTGATTCTACGAATCGACTTGATGTAGAACTTGTGCTAACACCCAAGCAAGGAGCATCGTTTGTTGTTGGGTCGTATTCCATCTCGAAGAACATTCAACGAATCTTTGCCTTGCCCGGTGCTCCACAGCAAATCAAGAGCAATGCTTTCGAAGTGACTTCAGATGTTCCAATTAGCGTATTCGCTCGGGAACAATGGCAAGGAAACGGAGATGAGGCAATACAGATTCCCACATACGCCCTAGGGACCAGCTATCATGTGTTCAGTCTGCCTAGTGATCGATTTGGAAAGTCGACAAAGTATGATCGGGGCGGCTTTGCTCTCATAACTGCCACAGAGGATAGTACAGTAGTGAGCATTACGCCCACGGTAGCAACCGTATCAGGTCCTGACCTCTCAGCGATAGCGAGAGGAACAACGAAGCAGTTGACACTTCATGCTGGTCAAACGATGTACATAACGAACCAGATCGATACCACAAAGTTCGGTATGGCAAGTGAGGATCTCACAGGGACAAAGATCACCAGTACGAAGCCAATAGGTGTTACATCGGGACACTTAAAGGGGTCAGTCTTGATGATGCCGCAGTCACTGCCCCCAGATGGTGTGTTTGATGGTGATGCTCACTTTGTTCGAAGCAACATCCATGATGTTCAATTGCCGGATTCGTATGCAGACACTGCGTTTGTCGTGATCCCGCAGTCGTACACAAGTCGACGTATCACGGACACAGCCTTCAAGAGCATCAAAATGCCTGACAGTCGAGGCGATGTCGTCCGATTTCTTGCTCTTGAGAATGGAACGGCGATCTTTCGCAAAGACACGGTACTTGACGTTATGGTTCGTCTGGCAACAATTCAGGCCGGTGAAGTGTTCACAGACTCGGTGTTTCGTCGAGCTGCCTACTTCACTTCCAGCCATCCGGTACTTGTAGCCCAGTATGGCAAGAGTTGGGCACACGTTAAGCCAGTTGGCATTGCAAGCAAAGCGGAGGTCGACGCGCAGGGACATCCAACGGTTGAAGCGGGAATGCCATCGCTTACTGTCATTCCTCCCGTGAGTAAGTGGGTGAATTCTGCGTTGTTCCCAATGATGGTCGGCGTAGAAGCTTTCCTTTCGATTGCATATCGTACATCGGAGGAAGGGTCGATCTTGGTCGATGGAAAGAAGATCACTCTTGTGGGAAAGAGAACGCGAATACCCAACACTGAATTCTCTGCATGGACATCGTCGATAGAATCTGCAGAACATTCGATCACGACCACAGACTCAGCTGTTCGATTCATGGCTTGGCCCCATTGCTCTCTCGATGGGCTCCAGATGGGAAGGGCGAGCGCAACGCCGGCTGCAATGAATCATGCCATACCGGGTTCTGATACCATTGTGTTTGCCTCTGGTATGCCTGCAGCGGTTGACGTGCAATGTGGCGATCGATCGGAATCCGTCGCGATAAAGGGGAGCTCGGGACTCGCTATGATCTATAGAGCTTCGGGGGAGAACTATCAACTGATCTTGAATTCGTTTGAAGTTGGAGCAACAAGCGCTTCATACACGCTCGTTCCGATCAATCCAGCCCTGAAAGCACAAGCAGTCATTCGCACAGTCACCCAAACGGGAGCATATGCGGAAAAGGCTTACAGCTATCAACCGGACTCGGCTACGATCAAGAGCACCACGAATGACCTCAAGATCGCCGTCCGAGTTCCCCAGTGTGTCTCGATGACATTACAGAACGGCAGTCCCAATTCGATCTCGTTGAATGGGTTCTCTCATTCGGCAGCAACTGTCTCACTGTCGCCATGGGTTGGCGGCCCTCACATCCTTGCACCGAATGCAGATACAACGGTCGACCTTTGTGTCACGTCTTCAACAATAGGAGCCATTGTTGATACGGTGATCCTTGATCGTTCGTGCTTTCCACAGCGTGCCTTTGTCATGAAGGTGACAACGATCGCCCCATCGATCGCTGTTTCGGACATCGGCTTTGGGACCGTGTCACCATTTGTATCGCCTATCACGGGTACTGCCACCATTGTCAATCGCGACGTCGTCCCACTGCTTGTTGATAGCATCGCATGGCAGAAGTCAGTATCTGATTCTCACTTCCAGATCGATGCTGCAAGCATGAAGTCACTTCCTGCCATCGTGGCTGCAAAAGACTCATTCAATGTTGTCGTCCAATACGCGCCGAATGGAGATACCGGAGTTCATCGTGCGTCACTTCGGATCTTCTCGAATTCCCGTTCGACCGACTCGCTCATACAATGCTCAGCCACTTCTTCTATCGCGGCCGACATTCCTGAACGTACAGGAGCTGAGGGATCAACAGCATCTATTGTCCACCTCGATAATGCGATCGTCCTTTCCGCCTTGCCCCTTGCCTCAGTGACCGTATACGACATTCACTCGACGGTCGTGAAGTCAGTAACAGTCCCGGACGAAGGTCGTCTCGTCCTTACCCCACGTGCTATGGGGCTGACCCCCGGTTTCCACCTCATTCTTTCACGATCTGGCGCACG
>JBGAJM010000024.1:0-14885 GCA_044224925.1 Kapaibacterium sp. (SeqCode) | reverse complement strand
TTCGAGTGCTGTGCTAATGGAGTGTTCGAACCTGTCTTCTTCCTCGTCGGACACGGCGACGATGTGGATCAAACCGTTCGACCGGACGATGCTGATCACGTCATAGGAGTGCCCCTTCCAAGTGCATTCACGTTCGTCGATCGTCCACTGGATCTCTCGTTCGGTTGTCACGATGTCGACCGTCGGCGTCCCTTGAGGCAGACCGGATCCGAGGAGTTGAAGGCGTGCTACCCGGTAGTGCGTGAGGACGGAAAGCGAACAAATGGGAAGAACAACCTGAAGCCCTACGACTGTTACGAGTAGAAACAGGGCGACCGTGAATGTTTTCCACATTGGGCGTTGAGCGTTCATGAACTGCTAACATGCTAAAAAACAAAGGGTTAGCACGCATGTCCTCCCCTTGAATCCGTAAAACTACACACATTTCGTAACGGAAAAGTTGAAATTGGGTTATGAAAGTCCGAAATTGCGAACCTTCACCGAGCTTGAAATTCATTTTTATGAGGGACCTCCTATGAGGCATGTACGAAACTCTGTCGGCGCTTTGATCGCCGTCTTCCTATTGGCACTCGTGGCCAATATTCAACCCGCGCAAGCTCAGGGACCGTGGGCTCCAAACTGTTGGGGGTACGGGTACTTCCAGGTGTACGGCCCATATGACGGCCAGCAGCTTACCCAAGGCGACAGAGTCCACATCGACTTCTATTGGGGTGTCGACTCACGGTCGTGGTGCGGTGGTGGGAACATCAACATTGGACTGTGGTATTCTTCCGATTACGGCTACAACTGGACGGCGATCGATGAGTCGATCGACTGGTACACCACCGGTTACGATTGGACCATCCCTACGAATGCCACGCCGCAGTACGGCTACATGTTCCGCGTGCAAGAGGTTTTGGACCAAGGCTATTGTTGGAGCTATGCCATCAATTGTGAGGGCTACTCATCCACGTTTGAAGTGATCAAGGGTTGTTTCCCACCGGTCATCTCGAGCTTCCCTCCGTCGCAATCCGTCTGTTCGAACAATGTGTTCACCTTCAATGCCCCCAATGATGCTACGAGGCCAACGTATCAATGGCGCAAGGATGGCGTTGTTGTTGCGGTCACCGGAAGCAGTTCGTACACGTTGAACCCTGTTCGGACCACCGACGCAGGAGTATGGGACGTGATCGTAATCGACGAGTGCGGAGCTACTTCGCAGTCAAGTTCATCAAGACTTACGGTGACCCAATCTCCAACGATCACACAACAACCAGTACCGTTGAATATCTGTCAAGGTCGAGATGACACGTTGAAGATCCGAGCGACAGGTCCCGGAAGAACATTCCAATGGAGGAAAGACGGGGTCGCTATTGCCGGCGCGCGGGACTCGAATTACGTGATCGTGAATGCAAGTACCACGTCGAACGGCACGTATGACTGTGTTGTAAGCGGTACGTGCTCCCCCGCTGCAACGAGTACGGCTGTACTTGTTACGGCTCTCGTACCTCCTGTCATCACAAGCAATCCAACAGATCAAACTGTTTGTTTGGGAAGTCCGGTGACACTCTCAATGTCGGCTACCGGAGCTGGTCTCTCGTACTTCTGGTACAAGGACGGCGTTTCGATCGCCGGTGCCACATCGCCCACGTATACGATCCCAAGCTTCACAGATGGCGACATTGGTCGGTATCAGGGTATTGCGACAATTCTCGGACCGAATCCTCAGGGTTGTGACGTAACGGCTCGTAGCCGCGAAGTGTTCGTGAGCCGTTTTTCGACGCCGAAGATCACCACGCAACCTGCATCCACGGACGGATGCCTGGGCGGATCGGCTACAATGACGGTCGCGACAGAGGGCTTTGACCTGTCGTATCAATGGTTCAAGAACGGCGTTGCCATTCCGAACGTGAACTCGAATTCGCTTGTATTGAGCAACCTGACACCGTCACATGCCGGTACCTATACGGTTCGCGTTTCCGGTACCTGCGGATTCTCGCAAATGAGCACGGCTGCCGTATTGTCGGTGATCAAGCAGCCAACGATCGTCACGGGTCCGGTTGGATCCAATCTGACCATCGGCGACCCACTCACACTGAGCGTTTCGGGAACCGACGTTCGCGGCGTTCAGTGGTTGAAGAACAATCGACCAATTCCAAATGCGACGGGAACCACATTCGCCATTCCATCGGTAGCGGTGAGCGATGCAGGTGTATATAGCGCGGTCCTCACGAACATGTGTGGTGCCGTCACGACCGGATATGCCGTTGTACGCGTGACAGACCCATCTACGCTGCTCCCAGAACTCACTGTGTCGCAGCTGAATGTGGACGCGGGTGATGTGCCTGTCGAGTACTCACGCGTTGTGACACTCACGAACTTCATTACGAATACCGGCAAGGCCCCGCTGACGGTCACAGGTCTACAGGTCCAAAGCGCCACAGGAACCGGAACGTTCACCATCACGCAAGGTGGATCCACACCGTTCACGCTTGCACCGGGTGAGCAGCACTCCATCGGTATCACCTTTGATGCACCTCAGGTTGGTGGAAGTGCCGCCCTGTTGCACATTGCGTCGAACACCCCAAGTGGCGATGTGACGGTTGGTCTGAGTGGCCGCGGAGTCCTTCGCTATACCGTACCAGCATCGCTGGATCTCGGCAAGATCATCATCACGAACAGCGGTACGAACTGCGCGAACGTGATGAATACATCGAACATGAGCATCACGCTCGATCAAGCGCTCATCTCCGGTACGGACGCTGCCATGTTCAGCGTTCAGACCACGCTTCCGGTAACGATCGCTGCCGGTGCAACGGCTCAGATCTGCGTGAAGTTCAGCCCGACGTCGATCGGTACGAAGGATGGACTCCTGTCTGTTCGTTCATCGGACGGCGGCAACACCACCTTCACGCTCACAGGTTCCGGTGACGATCCGACGGGCATCACACCCGTAACGGGATCTACTGAACTCAATGCCTATCCGAACCCATCCTCGGGCGTCGTGAACTTCCAAGGTTCGCTTCTTGTGCCTGGTTCCACGCTCACGGTCATGAACGCCATCGGCTCTACTGTGGCCATGTTCACGTGTGGCGAGGCCGGGGGAGTGCAGTGGTTGAATGATACGGTCCCGACCGGCACGTACATGGTGATCGTCCGCACAGGCGACACTGTCCACAGCCTGCCGATCGCCGTGGTTCGG
Source organism: Kapaibacterium sp. (SeqCode) (assembly GCA_044224925.1). GTDB lineage: Bacteria > Bacteroidota > Ignavibacteria > Kapaibacteriales > Kapaibacteriaceae > Kapaibacterium. The sequence continues at coordinate 11,704 of JBGAJM010000024.1, read as the reverse complement.
TAAAAGTACCAGCCCTTCAGATGCTAGCGCGTCCTTCCAACCGGGAGGACGCGCTTTTTTTTGTAACTCGTTTGTGGAAAACCATTATGTTAGGAATACGCTATCCCCCGGTTGTCGGGTGGTGGTGGTTAGGTGTTTGAAGATCGCAACTCTCTCTACTCATACACACTTCGGAAGCGCTCTATGAACCTCTATACTCTTTCGCGCAAAGTGCGCGGATTGTTGTTGATCGCTGTTGCAATGGTATCGACGATCGGTGCTAGTGCACAGATCAATCTTCTTGTGACGACCACGGTTGTGAGTTATCCTGATGAGGTTGGCTTTCAACTTGTGAATACGGCCACGAACGTTGCCTATAGTTGCTTAGCGCCAGGTGGCACACCCCTTACGTGGAACAACGTCACTATTAGTGTACCAGCGGGTAACTACGAACTTCGCGCATGGGACAGTTATGGTGATGGGTGGAATGGTTGTACCTATTCACTGGCATACGTCGCGGGTGGTGCTAACATTTTCAATCGACTCACAATGACCACGAACTTTGCCTACCCAGGAACACGAAACACGTGCACAGGAGTAGGTACGCCAATTGATGCAAAAAGTGTGGTTCTTGGAAGAGTGACGATCGTGGCACCATGCTTTGCGCCGATCATCACGGCCAGCCCTGTCTCACAATCTGCTTGCACCGGTACAACCGTTACGTTCAGCGTCACGAGCAACATGACGGCCGGTACCTATGAGTGGCGCAAAGATGGCGTGACACTTGTGACCAATCGTTCCAACACGTATGTGGTGTCTCCTGTGACGTCTACGTCTGCCGGTATCTATGACGTGATCTTGCGCGATGACTGTAACCCGACCACTGCTACAGCTTCCAGTGCAGGTGGACGACTTACCGTGAGCATTGCTCCAACGATCGTCCAACAGCCGTCAGCTACACGTGTTATCTGTGCAGGTCAACCGGACACCTTGCGTGTTCGTGCCGTTGCGACAGGCAGGACATTCCAATGGCGGAAGGATGGGGTGAACATCGCAGGGGCAACGGATTCGAACTACATCATTCCGAACGGGATCGCCGCGGTGATCGGAAACTACGACTGCGTCATTTCGGGTCAGTGTCTGCCTTCTGTTACGAGTTCGACCTGTGCCGTGGATGTTGCCTTCCTTCCCGTTGTCACGTCAAGTCCGTCTGATCAGACAGTATGTCCGGGATCGACCGTCACACTTTCGACTTCGGCAACTGTAGTTGGTGGCACGCTTTCGTACAACTGGATCAAGGATGGCATAAGCATCGCCGGTTCAAACTCTCCGACGCTCACACTCACAAATGTTCAAGCTGCCGACGTGGGTCGGTATCAGTGTCTGGTCTCTCGTAACGGTGCAAACCCTAGCAACTGCAATGTGACAGTAGGTAGTAGAGAAGTTGTTGTCTCTGTGTTCTCGGCACCACGTATCACCGGACAGCCAACCTCGGCGGAAGCTTGTGTCGGTAGCACGGTGACCATGTCTGTAGGCGCAGATGGCTACGATCTCAACTATCAGTGGTTCAAGAATGGCGTCGCCATTCCGAATTCGAACACCAACGCACTCGAACTTAGCAGGGTCACAGCTTCGAGCGCCGGTAATTACACGGTTCGCGTGACCGGTACCTGTGGCTTCTCGGTAACAAGCGCTCCGGCAACGCTTGCCGTAGTCGCACGACCGGTGATCACAGCATCTCCGCAGAATGCTTCGCTGCTCATTGGCGAGACCTTGAATTTGAGTGTGGCAGGAACCGACATCACGTCGATCAAGTGGTTGAAGAACAACACGACAATTCCAGGTGCTACATCGCTGTCGTATTCGATCGCTAACGTCAAGACATCGGATGCCGGCGTCTATAATGCGATCGTCACCAACTCTTGTGGTTCTGTTGTGACTGGTTCGGCAGTCGTCAAGGTGACGGACCCTTCCACCTTGCTTCCTGAACTCACCCTTTCGCAGAACACGATCGATGCCGGTGATGTTCCTGCAGAGTACAGCCGTACGGTCACGCTCACGAACTTCATCACGAATACAGGTCGTGCACCACTCACCGTAACGGACGTTGCGATCGAGAATGCAAATGGCTCCGGTACCTTCACGATCTCCACGGGTGGTTCCACACCGTTCACGCTCGCTCCGGGCGAGATGCATTCGGTGGGTATCGTCTTCTCGGCTCCAAGCGTTGGCGCAAGCACAGCAACATTGATGGTGCGGTCCAACACACCGGCAGGTCCGGTTGGTACTCCGATGACGGGAAATGGTGTGATCCACTATACGTTGCCAGCCACTCTTGGCTTCGGCAAGGTGATCATCAACAACTCCTTGCAATCCTGTGCTGATGTTGTGAACACGTCGTCGCAATCGATCACGCTCGATCAAGCACAACTTTCGGGTGCGAATGCTTCCCTGTTCACCGTAGTGACCACCATGCCGGTGACCATCGCTGCAGGCGCATCGACACAGGTTTGCTTCAAGTTCAGCCCACTGGCACTTGGCGATGCAACAGCCACAGCGAAGATCATCTCTTCGAACGGTGGTAACAGCTCGTTCGGTTTGACCGGTAACGGAGACGATCCAACGTCGGTGATCGAGGTTGCAGGTACATCGGAACTCAATGCCTATCCGAATCCATCAACAGGGTCGGTAACGTTCGCCGGTTCGCTCCTGCACGCAGGTACCGAATTGGTGATCATGAATTCCATCGGATCTGTGGTCGCATCCTTTACCGTGAACGCAGATCAGCCGAACATTCGGTGGAACGACGGAACGGCACAGAGCGGTTGCTATACGGCATTGGTCCGCTCGAATGGCACACTTCGGTCACTTCCGATCACCATCATCCGCTAATAGCAGCATTTCATTTCAAAGGCGTGTCTCCTTCATGGGGACACGCCTTTTTTGTTGATGACCACCCACCTATCTTTGAGACATGGAACCCTGGACGATCATCCTTCCCGCTGCCGGCAGCGGACTTCGATTTGGTGGCGATGTGCCGAAGCAGTACCGACATCTACGCGGGATATCCCTGATCTCCTATAGTGTTCGAACTGCATTGTCCATGCCAGAAGTTGGTCATGTGATCATCGCCATCAATCCTGAGCATCGTGCGATGTGCGAGCACGCGCTCTCGTCCCAGCATCTGCAGAGCGACCGTGTATTGATCGTTGAAGGGGGCACGGAGCGACAACAGAGTATCCACGCCGCCTTGCAACATGCCGCGATCTCGGATTCCTCCCTGGTCTTCGTGCACGACGCCGTTCGTCCATTCGCGACCTTCGACCTCTATCGGAGAGTCGGACTGGCCGCTATGGAACATGGTGCCGCTATCCCCGGTCTTGCGGTTCGCGACACGATCAAGTCCGTCTTCGATGGCGGCATCGTCGAGGCAACCCTGCCGCGGTCTGTTCTCCGAGCGGTGCAAACACCCCAGTGTTTTCAGGCAGGTGTTCTCCGTAGCGCCTATGCGCACGCCGTAGAACTTGGCATCACGGCAACCGACGATGCTTCACTGGTTGAGGCGATCGGCATACCCGTGTTGTGCGTTGAAGGCGACGAACGGAACATCAAGGTCACTACCCCGCTCGACCTCCTCATTGCCGAGGCTTTTTTGGCGGTTTAGGGGCGATCGACCTACAATCCGTGCGAGAAAGTGTTCGTCATCAGTGACATTGCGTGTATCTTTGCGCCCGTTTCCGTATTACACTACCATCACAAACCATTTCACGGAGCAGATATGTTTTGGACGCCTGAACTTGCAAAGTGGCTCGAGGACGCACCGTGGCCAGCGACGAAGGAAGAGTTGATCGATTATTCGAACAGAACCGGTGCACCACTCCAGGTGATCGAAAATCTGTTGGAACTCGACGACTCCACAGAGGATCAATCCTACGAAGGGATCGAGGATATTTGGCCAGAGTATGAGGCAGCCTCGGACGACATCTTCTTCAATGAAGACGACGACCTGATGAACGACTATTGATCCGTTCGGGGAAACGAATACAGCAGATGCATTGCCTCCATCAATCCTACGAAGGGATCGAGGATATTTGGCCGGAGTATGAGGCAGCCTCGGACGACATCTTCTTCAATGAAGACGACGACCTGATGAACGACTATTGATCCGTTCGGGGAAACGAATACAGCAGATGCATTGCCTCCATAGACCGATCGTTGTCTTTCTGCTCCTATTCGGATTTGGAGCGGCGCAGTGCCTGTCGCAAGAATCGGAAACCGAAACGACGCCGAACAACGACGACATTCGTCGTGCCTATATCGGAGAGTTGCAAGACGTACGATTCGTTGGGTGCACACTCACGAAGGCAGATCAATTGGTCGGCGTGATCCAGTCGCGCGCAAGCGAACTGAGTTTCACGCGTCAGCTGTCACGATACTATCTCACAAATCTGTACCGCAACCCCGCGACACCTAGGATCGTGCTTGAGCGACTCGACTCGGTGCAGCGTGAAGTGCGTAATGAGTTGCGATACTATAACCAACGAACGGCGGAGTCCGACAGTTCGGAACTTCTCGCCTATCTGAACCAGAACGGCTTTCATACTGCGACGGTGACGTACGATTTCGGATACGATTCTGCCTCAAAAAAGAACGTGCTCACGTTCGTGATCGACGAGGGGAAGAGAGCAACGATCGATACGGTGATCTATCTCGGTCTCGAGCCTCTTGTTCCGGAGGTACGGGCATTGCTGACCGAATTCTTCACGCCGAAGAACACGCCCTATTCCGAGCACGAGTTCGAACAGGATTCTCGTTCGATGCTCGATGTGATGAAGAACAACGGTTATTACAAGGCACGTACCGTTCGAACGGTAGTGGGGTCTGACCTTTCGCGAACACACGACACCATTGTTGTGTTGTTCGATGTTGGGAATCGTTATCGGATCGGACATATCGAGTTCTTCGAGAACGCCAATGGTTATCCATCGGTGAATGAGTCGATCCGACAGAGTCAGCTTGAATTCAGTGTGGGTGAATGGTATAGTGCCGAGAAGATCCAGAAGACCCGAGCAAATCTGCTCTCACTTGGAACGTTCGATGTGGTGAGCATCGATACCGTGGCCTATGATTCAGCAAGGCCTGATCACCCACGAAGTACAGACAGCACCTTGTCGTTGCGCGTGTTCACCAAGAACGTCAAGGTCTACGATGTTGGCTTCGACGTCATGGTCTATCAAACGGCCATCGACAACTACTTGAATCTCGGTATCGGTGCTACAGCCTTGTATCGCAACACGTTTCACGGTGCACAGGCAACCTCGGTCTCAGCACAATATGTGATCCAGGATGTGAGCAGTTTGCTTCAGGGTCGTCCGATCCAGACCGAGGCACTTGCCACCGTCACAGAGACCTGGCCATACATAGGAAAGGTGTTCGGTCAGCGGGCCGGTCTTTCCGTTCGCGGCCTCTACTCGTTGCGACGTCTCATCGATCCGTTCCGACTCGAGTCAGCAGGATTGAAAGGCTCCTTGCCGGTGGCCCTCGATAAGTACACCTATTTCACTGGATACGAGTTGTCACTTGGCCTTGAACGTCAGGTGCCGGTCGACTATGCCACTTCTCTTGACGAGGCGCTCTCAAACGCACAGAATCGCGACGATACCCTTGCCGTGTATCAGACGATTCAGCAATTCGCTGCTCTGGATTCGTATTTGCAGAGTACGGGTAATTTCCTGACGGGTATCTTTCCTGGTGTTTCTCTCCGGGGTGAGCATCGTGACAATCCGGTAAATCCTCAGAGAGGAACGTTCTCGAATGTTGCCTTAGAGTTCGGATTTGGTGCCGGTACATTCGTGCGCTTGCAATTCTACAACACGGCCTATGCGAAGGTGCAGGATCGAATGGTATTGGCAACGAAGGTGAAGCTCGGTCACATTCAATTGTTCGATCAGAACAATCTGTATGTACCGATCGAACGTCAGTTCTTCTCGGGTGGTTCGTCCAGTATTCGATCGTATCAATCACGCGCACTGCACAGCCCGGTGTCTGGCGTGTTTCGCGATTCGTCAACAGGTGAGATCCGCGAAGATTACTACACGTCCAACCTTGTTGGTAGTGGTACCCTGCTTGAGTTGGGGGTTGAGTTGCGATGGACGTTCGCGCGTCCCGACGATGCGAATGACACCTGGGCCTCGTTCGTTGAACGCAGTGGTATCACGTTCTTCTGTGATATCGGTAATAGCTTCAACCGTCTCGCAACGCCACTCTATGGTACGTTCACTTGGGACGAGTTGATCACGGGTTCTGCTGTGGCGGCCGGACTTGGGTATCGTTTCGATACACCGGTGGGTCCGTTCCGTATCGACTATGCAACGAGCTTTTACGACCCGCTGCGAACGGACGGACGCTTCATCTTCAACGGACGTCAGGGCGTGATGAACTTCAGCAATTGGCAGCTCAGCATCGGACTTGGTCACGCATTCTGATCCTTAGTGCAGGATCTTTCCAATGATGGCATCTTGAATGTCCGCCAACTGCGCATGCGCCAACAAGGCAAGAATCCCGTCGGTGACCATGTGCTGATGATAGGTGCCCTCGATCCCCTCTTTCTTCAAATCTTCCATCATGTAGGGTGCCTCGCCGCCACTCATCACCACTGGCACCTTCACGTTTTGAAACTGCGTTGCGATGAAGTTTCGCACTGCGTGGGCTATGCCACCTGACACCGATGCACTCACTCCGGCCATCAGGCTCTGTTGCGTGTTCACGCCGATGTTCTCTTGCGCAGGTTGGAACTTCAATTCAGGGATGGCCGCTGTTTGCTTCGAGAGACCGAACAACTGCGTCGACAGACCGGCGAAGATCACTCCGCCAAGAAAGACGTGGTCTTTCGATACGGCGTTGACCGTGACAGCTGTTCCACAGTCGACCGTGATCATCGGTGGCTTCACACGGGTCATGGCCCCGATACTACCCAACAACCGATCGATGCCGGCATTCTCCACAGCACCGAAGTTCAATTGCTTCTCGTTGCGCATGAGAAGAATGTGTGCATTCAACACCATGTGTCCGGGACAGCGCTGCAGCACTTTCACGATAGCCGTTGTCTGCTTCGGATTCACACTCGAGAGACCGATCAGATACCGTTGTGTGGTATGATCGCGGAAGTGATGCTGAACATTCTTCTTCCAGTCTTTGTCGTACGGAAACGACAAGAACACATCATCATGATGGATCTTCACTCGACTATTTCCAACATCGATACCGCAAATGCCGTATTCGACGTTATTCATGCTGATCTTGGTATCGTACACTGTCGCCATCACTGATGATCCGTTCTTGTTGTGTCACATCTTCACGAACGACCAATCGCCCATCCGACAATATGCGTTGAACCGTCCATATCCCGTCAACGCCAACCACAGAAACATGGTTTCCGATCACGTGCAACTCATGCACCCACAGGTGATGCACATCCAACCACGCCATCTCCCGCATTTCCTGAAAGCGGTGCTTCAACCCGTCAAGCAGTACCGTCTGTTGCGCCGTCACACCCAATAGTCGTAGCGACGTACACGGCTGCTCGATAGTATCGCTGAACACCTCTTGGTCCACATTCACCCCGATCCCGACGATCGTGCCCGTACACCGAGAACCGTGGAACTCGTGTTCTACGAGCACGCCGGAGATCTTGGCCCAGGTCGACCCCGTCAACGCCTGAATATCGTTCGGATACTTCAACCGAAACGTGACGCCGGGTGCTGAGGCGCGTAGGGTATGTAAGGTGGCAAGGGCACCGCGTGCCATGTAGGCGGAGAGATCATCGGCCACGACCACATCGCTGTGCGTGAGGCCGAATGAACAATAGATGTTCGCTCCGTGATCCCCTTGCCACGACTTCCCCTTCCGACCGCGTCCTGCGGTCTGGTTTGCCGCACTCACGAACACGAAGGGATACGTGCGCAGCAGCTCCCTCGCGTAATCGCTCGTACTACTCACACTGGGAAGGTGAAATTCGATCGGTCCGATCATAGCGTCCATCTATTATTCACGAAGTCCTAGCAAAAACCGAACCAACTAGTACGGTCCGGCTGTTGTAGATTTGCCATCATGTCCGACGCGATCTCCTTTGATACCATCTGTGCTGTTGCCACCCCTCCGGGGACGGCAGGACTCAGTGTGGTCCGTGTCTCCGGACCCGGCGCAGTAGCCGCCGTTCGTGTGTGCTTCTCCACGTCGGTCGACCTCGATGTGGTTCCATCGCATACCATCCACTATGGGTGGTGGAAGGGTGGCGGAGGTGTGATCGATTCGGTGACGTGCTCGGTGTATCGCACGCCGCATTCCTACACCGGTGAAGACGTGATCGAGATCGGTTGTCATGGAGGTTTGCACGTTGTGGACCAGATCATAACCACCCTTCTTGAAGCTGGCGTCCGCCTTGCAGATCCAGGAGAGTTCACCAAGCGGGCCTTTCTCAACCACAAGCTCGACTTGACACAGGTGGAGGCCGTAGCAGACCTGATCGCATCGCAATCCAGAGTGGGGGCTCAGACGGCCGCGCGACAACTCGCCGGTGGGTTCACAAAGCGCCTTGCCGCCCTTCGCACCGACCTCCTTGATGTTTGCGGTTTGTTGGAACTCGAGTTGGATTTTTCGGAAGAGGATGTGGAGTTCGTCGACAAGGAAAAGCTAGCAGAGAGTCTGCGAGGCATCCGGTCGTATGCGCGTTCCTTGGCCGATTCGGCGAGCTCAGCCGAGGTGCTCCGTTCCGGCTTCTATTGCGCCGTGGTCGGCTATCCCAACGCAGGGAAGAGTTCGTTGTTCAATGCCCTCTTATCAAGGGACAGAGCCATTGTCAGCGATATCGCGGGCACTACGCGCGACTACCTTGAAGAGACGATCTTTGTAGATGGGTATGCGATCCACCTGTATGATACAGCAGGGTTGCGCGACACAGAAGACAGCATCGAGCTGCAAGGGATCCGTATCACGACGTCGCTGATTGAACAGAGCGACCTCGTGCTCGTGGTGAACGATATCACGGAGGGTAGCGCCCATTCCGATTCCTTGTGCACGGATCTCATGTCGAGATTTCCGGATGCCGAGGTGGTTGTGGTGCAGAACAAGGTCGATGGAACAGACCTTGTGCCGGCGAACGATGAGAGGACGATCTATTGCTCGGCACTGACGGGGACGGGTGTGCCGGAGCTTCGGGATTTCCTCGCACGTCGCGTTGCAGAGAGCACGTCCGCTGTGAATGATGTCCTCGTCAATGGTCGACAGGCCGCTCTCCTTCGGAGTGCCGTGGATTCCCTTACTCAGGCCATCGATGGATTGGGTGCTCACGTCTCGAATGAGTACGTTACAGTGGACATTCGGGCGGCCATCCGTCTGTTGGGAGACATCACAGGTGAGACATGGAATGTCGACGTCCTTGATACGATCTTTTCGCGGTTTTGCATCGGAAAGTAGTGGGAAGTTCTTAGGGTTCAAATTTCGTACATTCAACCCATGCAATCAGGAATCACCATACGTCCCCTGGAGGATGCCGACTTCACTGGCTTCCTTGAAATTCAACGAGTTGCGCTCGCAAGTTCTCCCGACGTGTTCGGGTCGGACTACGAGTGGTTCAATTCGATCTCCATCCTGTCCAAAGAACAGCGGTACGAGAAGTACCTCAACTACCCATACACCTTTCTCCTGGGAGCTGTGCGAGAGGATGGGACGGTTGTTGGTATGGTTGGCTTCTCAAGCGACCCTGTCCTTTCAAAAACACGCCATAAATGCCGCACATGGGGCTTGTTCGTCATCGACGAATATCGGGGTCAAGGTGTGGCCAAACGGCTACTGGAGTCGATCCTAGAGACCGCTAGGGACATCGTAGGCTGCGAACAGATCGTACTATCAGTTTCCACCAGGAACGAGGCCTCCTACCAGCTGTACCTGCGCAACGGTTTCAACGTGTATGGCACCGAAGTACATGCCATGAAGATCGGGGACGAGTACGTTGATGAATACCTCATGGTGAAGTTTCTTCGTTGAGGAACGTTTCACGTGGAACTATTCTAAGGAACAATGGAACGCGAATTTGACGTGATCGTAGTTGGAGGAGGTCATGCGGGGATCGAAGCAGCCATTGCCAGCGCCAAGATGGGAATGCGCACGGCTCTCCTCTCCATGGATATCCGCACGATCGGCCGGCTCTCTTGCAATCCAAGCATTGGCGGGAGTGCGAAGGGCCATCTCGCCAAGGAGATCGATGCGTTGGGGGGCGTGATGCCCATGATCGCAGACGCTTCCGGCCTTCAGTTCAAGACATTGAACAAAAGTAAGGGCCCCGCTGTTTGGTCTCCCCGATCACAGAACGACAAGGACCTCTACCCCACCTTTGCCCAAAGCCTTGTGTTGCAAACGAAAGGTCTCACTGTCGTTTCTGAGACAGCCACAGAGATATTGGTCTCAGGTAGCACGGTTCGAGGCATTCGTACAGCAAACAACGAAGAGATCCTAGGAAAGGCCGTCATTCTATGTTCCGGGACCTTTCTGAATGCCGTGATGTGGACGGGAACAGGGTCCACGAAGGGTGGAAGGGTCGGTGAACGGTCTTCAGAGCGCATTTCTGACCTCCTTGCTGCACATGGACTTGAGAAAGGGCGCCTAAAGACCGGCACCCCACCAAGGGTACACAAGGCTTCTTTAGATCTCTCGCAGCTTACGGTCCATGACGGAGATGAGCCCCCAATCCCATTTTCGCACCGAACGGCGCGAGTTCGGAACACCTTGGCATGTTGGGCCACGGCCACAACGGAGCAGACCCACGATCTGATCAGGACAGGATTCGATAGGTCACCGATGTTCACTGGGTTGATCCAGGGAGCGGGACCCCGCTACTGTCCGTCGATCGAAGACAAGGTCGCTCGATTCGCTGAACGGCCTGGTCACCCCGTGGTTCTGGAGCCCGAGGGACTATACACCGATTCCGTCTATGTGAACGGTTTTTCGACGAGTTTGCCCACAGATATCCAAGAAAAGGGTCTTAAAACCATAAAAGGCCTCGAGAATGTCGTCATCCAGAAGTTCGGATACGCTGTTGAGTACGACTTCTTCTTCCCGTATCAACTGCATTTCACTCTCGAAACCAAGGCTGTGGCTGGTCTATATTTCGCAGGCCAGATCAACGGTACGTCGGGTTACGAGGAAGCGGCCTCGCAGGGTTTGGTGGCTGGTGTCAACGCTGCGCTTCGCATTCTTGGACGGGATCCGTTTGTTTTAAAGCGGTCGGAAGCCTACATCGGTGTTCTGATCGACGATCTGGTGAACAAGAACACGGAGGAACCGTATCGGATCTTCACGTCCTTGGCGGAGTATCGCCTTTTGCTTCGCGTCGATACCGTATACGACCGTCTTCTTGGCTATGGAAGGTCGTTCGGGTTGATCACGGAGGCCGAGTATCAGCGTTTTGAGCGCCGTCGGAAACTCCGCTCAGAGACCCTGAACTATGTTGATTCCAGCAAACTCAGTCCTTCGGTGGTCAATCCCGTTCTCGCGGAACTGGGCGAAGACCCTATCTCAGAGGCAGCAGGGATACGTCAATTGGCTAAGCGCCCTACCACAGACCTGCATCGCTTGCTCGAACTTTCCGGATATGACCTTCTCCCGGTGGTGGAAGAACACCAAGATCTTGTGTCTCAGACGCTCCATGAGATCCGCTACGAAGGGTATA
>JBGAJM010000007.1:0-98766 GCA_044224925.1 Kapaibacterium sp. (SeqCode) | reverse complement strand
TACTCTACCAACCCATTGGCATTGTTACATCCATGAACGACCTCCATACATTGCTCGAGGAACTGGCGTCGCACCCTGGTCTCACATTCCGGATCGAGGGCGACAACGCCTCCCGAGAAGATTGGCTACGGGCAGCGTTTCGGACGTTGCTCGAGGTGGAGGACAAGTATACACATCGACAAGTGTGGTGGATGAATACATGAGCGCGCGTTCGTTTCGACTGGCCCTCCGCGACGATCCATGTTTCGATTAATGGAGTATCTATGCGATCTGCTGCACCTACATGGTATCGCTCTCGATCTGCGAAACGTGATGTCTTGATCACTTGTATAACGCCCTTTGTGCTACTCGGTGCGTTCGCGGTGTTTCTACTCTCGACCGGTGCGCCTGGGATGGATCAGAGCGTTTTCGCCTTGGTCGTCATGTGCCTCGCCGTTCTCTTTCTTGCCATTCGCAAGGAGTTGAGGAAGAGGCGGGAACGTCTGCCGATAGGAATCGGTGTCGATGAGGAATGCATCTACATCGACCGTTCGATTTGGAGCTATGGCAAAGTGGTGACAACGATACCTCGCTCTGACCTTGTTGACATGTACATCGCACGCAAACCGAACAACGTAATGCCGCCGACACAACCGTGGTATCGATACCTTCGAACGCAGGAGTTCCTTGAGTCGACGTGTGTTGAATTCAGCTATCATGACAAACCGTCAAAGGACCACGCTCTTGGTGTTGCCATTCCTGTAACCCTTGAGAATCTCCACGAACTTCTCCATGAGCTCTGCTCTCATGCGGGGATGGAGTTCTGGATCCTTGACGAGGAAACATCGCGTGCCACGTGGCTCGATGCTTCCGCTGCTGCTCTGTTGGAGTACGCAGAGTTGTATAGGCGACGTCGGTTTTGGGATCTACTGCTTTGGCGCTAGGCCAACATGTAAAGAAAAACGGCATTTTCTTTACACGTCAGCGAAACATGTAAAGGAAACATCGTTTTTCTTTCCATATGCGCGAGAGCTTGCCGTGTCGCGTCTGACGGCGACGAGAATTCTGACCGAACATGAGCGCGCCGGCTTTGTCCGCAAGGTGAGGCTCGGCAGGACGAACTACGATGTGAACGACCCATTGTTCACACAAACCATAGCATCCATTGTTCGGTCCTCTGCTACGGAGTACCTGAGCAAAACCATCAAGGGCTTTGCTCCTTTCTCGAAGAGCTTGCCTCCCAGCATGGAATGTTGCTCCGGATCGAAGGAGAGGACGTGTCCCGCGAACAATGGCTCGAAGCCGTTTCCCGGACATTCAACGTGGTGTCATTGCTCAATCGACAACGGAACCTCGGACGCGGGATGGGGTCTCTGTGAGAGGCCATAGAGTATGAAGAGGATACCGGGAATGAGGGGAAGCAATAACATGAGTTTGTTCCCCACGTGCGAAAGTCCCACGGAGAGTACGAGGAATGCGGCATACGATGCAGTTGCCACTGCACCGCCAATGAGTGGTCGGTACCAACTTGCAATGAGCCCCAACACGACGAAGTAGCAGTACGGCGAATATCCATGCAAGAATGAATAGTTGTCCGGAATGTCAGGTGGTGAAGGGCGAAGTATATGTTGCACTTGCGTAAAACCAACGATGATCGCTAGCGGGAGGGTCCATAGCAAAGCAATGGCGGAGCTCACACGGGCAGATGCGAACAAGATGGAATCACGAAGTCGTGGTTGTATCTCTTCCATACCGAATGTCCTCTGTTTTTCAGAATGGTCGAAGGAACATCGATTGTAAGATGTAAAGAAAATCGCGAATGTCTTGCCACATGACAGCACGTATCATGACGCACATCTTCATCCCTCCCTTCCTCCTTGCCCTCTTCCTCTGCACCTCGCTTGCGGCGCAGATGGATCCGTACGTGACGGATGTGATCTCGGCGGAGGGGGACACGACGGTGCGTGTGATCATTACGCGCAATGGATGGGAGCGGATCTCATCGCGGGCGACGGTGGAGTGGTTGGTGACGGATCATGAGGGCGAGTTCGAGCGACAAGCGAAACGAGCGGTCGCTAGCGTGCAAGTACCGTGCTTGGAAGCGGGGTGGCTCATTGCTTCAAAGCCGTTCTTCGACTTGCACAATGGCCGACGCTCGTGTATCGTGGAGTGCACGAATACCAGCCTGCTGCATCCGCCGCACGAACGCCTGCGCATCGAGATCGGACGCGCAGGAGAAGTGACGTGTGCAGATCTTAACGACACCGCCTTGCATGCTGCGCAGATGTTCGTGCGACCGTATTCACCCCGGAAACCAATGCGCTATCGGCTTGGCGAGCAAGAACGATACGCACTGCAGATGCACGTCGACGGAGGGTCAGAGTCGCCATGGATAACGGTGCGCGACACCAAGCGCAAGAATGCCGACCTGCTGAAGGCCTTCGGCATCCTCGACACCTGCACGGAGTCTGCCTCGTTCGATGGCAGCATCTCCATCTCGCTGTTTGCATATGAATGCTGCGCGGGAACGAAGTCGTACTACGAATGCTATCGGATCGATCGCGAAACGACGCAAGCGCGGCTCGTTTGGCGCACCTTGTTCATGTATGGGCTCGAAGAGCCACGCGCGCTTCTCGTCGTCGCCGATTCGATCGCCACCACATCCTCAATGCGTTTGTTCTTGAACACAGATCGCAGTGTACCGGATGCAGCAGACTATGACGACCGTGAACGCGCTGTTTGGAAGCAGGGCATTGCCCTTATCCCGAAGACCATGGCATGGATCGCGGCCACGAAAGAGACCAACAACGGCACGTGGGCCTTTGTGATCGGCCGTCCAGTGCTCACGCCCGACGTTCGTGCACTCTTCAACAGCGACAACTCCAAGATGCCCGGTACGGTGGCAGGGTGGATGAGGGTGACGAATCGCCATAAATGACGAGTAGGAGTTGCCGTTAGGTCATTACTCGCCAAAAGAGACGAATAACTTTCATTTCGCCATTACTGACGAAATATGTTGTTAAAACATTCGTTATTCGCCATATTTGACGACTATGAGAATTGAATCGACCATGACGGATGAGGTGGTGCTTCGGGAACTGGGCGAACGCCTGGAGCGCGAGCGCCTCTCACGCAACCTTACCCAAGCGGCCCTAGCGGAACGCGCCGGTGTGTCGAAGCGCACCATCGAGCGATTTGAATCCGGAGAGGTGGGCACGCAGCTCACAGGTTTCCTTCGCATCTGTCGGGCCATGGAGGTGCTGGGCGCGCTCGACCTGATCCTGCCCGACGAGAAGCCGAGTCCGATGGAACTGTTGAAGCATCAAGGGAAACGTCGGCAGCGCGCGACAACATCGCGTGAACCCGATCAACCTCAGAAGCCGTGGACGTGGGGAGATGAGTCGTGATCGCCGAAGTGCGAATGTGGGGACGGA
The DNA here is from genome assembly GCA_044224925.1 of Kapaibacterium sp. (SeqCode). GTDB lineage: Bacteria > Bacteroidota > Ignavibacteria > Kapaibacteriales > Kapaibacteriaceae > Kapaibacterium. The sequence goes on along the minus strand of JBGAJM010000007.1, from coordinate 95,353 downwards.
CGATCGGCGCCGTTACGATGGACGATGACGATAGCGCTGCACGGTTCCAATATGAAACGGATTTCGTGCGAAGCGGTATCGAAGTGTCGCTGATCACCATGCCTCTGCACGAGCGCGTCTATACGTTTCCTGAACTTTCGCAACGCACGTTCCATGGACTTCCGGGACTCCTTGCCGACTCGCTCCCTGACACCTTTGGCAATGCCCTTATCAATGCATGGCTTGCAACGCAAGGTCGCACACCGGCAGAGTTCAGCGCCCTTGAACGACTGTGCTATACGGGCAGCCGTGGGATGGGGGCGCTGGAGTTCGCACCAGCACAAGGTCCACGACAACGCACGTCGACGCCACTTGCGATCGATGCCCTGGTGCAACTGGCAAGCGATGTGCTTCAGCATCGATCAACGCTTCATGGATCGATACACGTTGATGAAGCATCGGCAACCTTGCGCGACATCTTGCTTGTGGGAACATCGGCCGGTGGTGCGCGCGCGAAGGCGTTGATCGCATGGAACAGGTCGACGAATGACGTGCGCTCCGGACAGGTCAACGCGGGCGACGGATATGAGTACTGGTTGCTGAAGTTCGATGGCGTATCGGGCAATCGCGACAAGGAGCTCGACGATCCGAAGGGCTTCGGCGCTGTCGAGTATGCCTATTCAATGATGGCGAAGGCGGCAGGGATCGAGATGGCGGAATGTCGGCTCCTTGAAGAGCATGGTCGACGTCACTTCATGACCCGTCGATTCGACCGCGGACCTAGTGGAGAAAAGTTCCACATGCAGTCGCTCTGCGCTCTCGCACATTACGACTTCAATGTTCCGGGTATCTATTCGTATGAGCAGGCCATGATGGTGATGCGGCAGATCGGTCTGTCGGCCGCAGCGCTCGAGCAGTTCTACCGTCGCATGGTCTTCAACATCGTTGCACGAAATCAGGATGATCACGTCAAGAACATCGCCTTCCTCATGAACAAGCGCGGAGAATGGTCGCTTGCTCCGGCATTCGATGTGATGTACAGTTACAACCCGTCCGGCGCGTGGACGGCGATGCATCAGATGTCGATGAACGGTAAGCGCGACGGCTTTGACCTGCAGGACTTCCAAGACTGTGCACGACCCGCACTCCTGAAACGCGGACGCTGGAAGGACATCCTCGACGAGGTGACCACAGCCGTCCAACGCTGGCCCGAGTTCGCCTCCGAAGCACGTGTTGACGAGAGCATGGCCCGGAAGATCGGCAGTGTGCACCGGCTCACGTTCTCGTGAGGCGAGACATCCTCCGGTTGTTCGTTAAAAGTAGCTCGTGCATGACTCCCGTCGTACGGTATCTTGAGCTTTCAGCATCACACTGAAGGGCCGTACCGTGAAGAGTGTTGGACTTGTGTTCACATTGTTGATCGTTGTTGTGTTGACGGGATGTTCCGGTCCGTCGATCACGTGGACAATGGAGAACGTGTCGTATGACAGTGTTGCGGGATCGATCACGTCGCGCCTTGAATCCACGTCGATGTCCGGTACGGTAGATCACGGACTCGCAACGATCACGTACAGCAGGACGTTGACGCTGTCCACCGGTTCACGAGACCGGAAACTGGCGATGTACTTCGTTGCAGAGCCGAAGTGCCTCGCCATACTTCTGCCTCCATTCGGTTCTTCTCCGGATGCCATGCAGCCATTGTTGTGGCCGTTGCTGCAGAACGGGTGCTCGTGCATCATTGCCGATCATTCCTATGATGCAGACCTTGATTCAAGCATCACTCGGTTCACCAACGAAACAATGTCGTCGATCCCGTTCGCGCTCGATACAGCGAATCATGTGTTCCCCGCGTCGTATGCATCGCTTCCGATCGCACTGTATGGAGCATCGTATGGAACGATGGTCACCGCTGAGCTCGTGCATGACAGTGCCTTTGCACGTCGTATCTCGAGCGTCGTGCTGGAGGCGCCGATCGTTGACGTTGGTGCTACGTGGAAGAAAATTGGAAAGCGACTACCTACTCCGTTCAAAGAGTTGCCGGCAGATGTTCTCGGTCTTGGCGCGACCACTATTGCAACATCGATCGCTCCCACAACGATCCACGTTGTTGCCGGTCGTAGGGATGCGTTCTATGACGGCATCGACCTCGATAGTGCCTTTGCAGCCCTTCCACCCCGCAACCGTCGATTCATTGACACGGATCAACATCATTTCCGTGCGGGTGTGAAGGACGATGCTGCGATGTGGACGAGCATCAACAAATGGATCGCTGATCAGCTGTGTCCGTAGAGATAAGGAGAACGCGTCTTGAGAAGGATCACCCGAAGCAGATCCAGTGGTGGTGGGTGAGGCGGGTGTGAGGAGTGGGGTAGGTATCCTGCGATGCCGGCAGAGATGTGCATCTTTGCACCTATGAATACCCGCACGTTTGAGGAACTCGAGAATGCCATTCGTGTTGCGAAGGGCATCAGCGATACACAAGCCCTATTGCAATGTGCTGTCGAACTCTCCGCGTTGGGAACCACACCAGCACGTGCCTTGTCTGCGAATGCCCGTGGAATAGCCGCGTTGTTCTCGGACAACTATGCAGAAGCATTGGAGTGCTACGATGTTGCCCTCAGCCTCTATGAGGAAATGGGCGACCGCGGTGGCGTGGCTCGCGTGACAGGTAACATCGGATCTGTTCAACTGCAGATCGGCAACTTCAAAGAGGCGCTCGAGAATTACCAACGAGCATTGGAAGTTCATACGGAACGTGATGAACGCAATAGCATCGCCATCATGTCAACAGGAATCGGCAGTGTTCACAAAAGCACCGGCGACTATGCCGCTGCGCTGGATTGGTATCACCGTGCACTTCAACACTACAGGGAGCGCGATGATCGGATCGGCGAAGCAGGTGTTTCTCGGGGTATTGCAAACGTGCATAGTGACACCGGCAACTACCCACTCGCACTGGAGTTCTTTCACCGAGCGCTCAGCCTGCACGAGGAGTATGGTGACCGTGTAGGGGCAGCGCGCATCACTGCCAGCATTGGCCTTGTGTACAATCGCATTGGCGACTACACAGCGGCGTTGGAACACTACCACAGAGCGCTGGCATTTCATGAAGAGCACGGCACTCGCAGCGATATAGCTATGGTATGCAGCAACATCGGAACAGTGCTTGGCAATACCGATGACCACACGTCAGCGCTCGGGTACTACAGACGCGCACTTCCGATCTATGAAGAGCTGGGGGATCAGCATGGAGTTGCGGGAGTCACCTGCAACATCGCGTCGGCATTGGCTCATTCCGGATCCTCCTCTGAGGCAGAGGTGCTCCTTCAAACGTTGGATGCCATGGAGAACTTCGTTCCCGGTATTGAACTCACACGGAAACAGACCAGAGCGATCCTTCAAGAGCGAACAGGCGACGCTGATGGTGCAGTGGCCACACTGCAAGCGGCGTTAGAGTTGGCTCGTACACACGGAATAGCCCCGGAACAAGCCGGGCTCCATAAGGCCCTGCGTGACCTCTCACAGAAGCGAAATGACTTCGCCGGCTACATCGAGCACAACAACGAATTCACGCGCATCAACGAAGAGATCAATGGGAGAGACACGGCAACGAAACTCGCGATGCAGGAAAAGCAGCGCGAGATCGATGCAAAGGAACGAGAGCATCAGAGATACCTCGCCGTGCTCCACTCCACCTTGCCAAGGGAAGTTGCTGAGAGGGTGGCAAGGGGCGAGGTCGTCAACGATCACTACGACAACGCAACAGTGATCTTCCTGGACATCGTGGGGTTCACAGAACTGTCTTCATCAATGTCCTCGCAAGCGGTGATCGCACTTCTGGACGATGTGTTCACACAATGTGATGCGATCTGCGAGGAGTACAACGTCACCAAGATCAAGACCATCGGCGACAGCTACATGTGTGTGTCGTTCGACAACGTGGTCAACGCAGCACTTTGCGCCTTAGACATGTCGCGCATTAGAACTTCCCACGCAGTGTCCCACGAAGTGTCCCACGCAGTGTCCCACAACGTGGCATTCCGCATCGGAATGCACTGTGGACCTGTGACCGCCGGTGTGATCGGCACACAGCGCTTGCAGTACGATGTCTGGGGCGACACGGTGAATGTGGCCTCTCGTATGGAGAGTTCGGGAGAGGCCGGGCGGATTCATATCTCCGAGGCCTTTGCCTCGGAATTGAAGAGGAATACAGAATACATAATACAGAATGCAATCAACGAATCAAGGAATCAAGAATCCCACTCCGTGTCGCACTCTGTGTCTTCGTCACTTGAAACTCAACTTCGCGGTACAATTGAAGTCAAAGGAAAAGGAACCATGCAAACCTATTGGCTGACACGTACATGGTAACGATCATTGTCGGAGTTCTTGTCGGAAGTATCGCCTATCATTTGAATGTCGACGGTACAATGTTGATGGGTGTACCCTCATACCAGGTGAGCTGGGTGAGTGTGGGTCTTGGCGCCTTCGTCGGGGCTCTGGTGATGAAGACCCTCTCAACGACGCGATCGACAGCGAACGTCGCCCTAACGTTGTATGTCGGGATCATCCTCGCCATCGTGCTTCGAATGATCGTTGATGTTGTGACCGCTTCGAAGGACCACAACCTGTTCCCTTTGGAACTGATCGTGTATTCCGCATTGACCATTCCTACAGCGTTTATGGGTGCTTCCGTAGGACACGCCGTTTCTTTACGGAGAGAGTGATCGCAGCCCCGCTGGCTGCAGAAGGCTTAGCCAGCACGCTCCAGCCAGTAGGTGGTCATTGTGCCCTTGCCTTTGATGTCGATCAACCCCCTTGGGGTAGTGACAAGTGACGAGTGACGAGGGACGAGTGGCACTTCGTGGGACACGCTGTGCGACACTTCGTGGAGAATTGGATTCTGTATTCTTGATTCTGTATTCTTCTTCAATTCAATAGCCAACGCTTCGGAAACATGCACCCTTCCCGCCTCTCCCGAACTCTCCATCCTTGATGCAATGTTGACGGCATCACCCCAGAGGTCGTAGGCGAACTTCTGGGTTCCTATAACGCCCGCAACAACGCTGCCGGTGTGGAGTCCGATGCGGATCTTAACGGGAATGTTCTGCGGACCGATCGTGATGGTGTTCATCAATGCGAGTACGTCGAGCGCGAAGTGCGCCACCCGTTGTGCATGATCATCGTGCCGCACGGGTACGCCGCACACGGCCATGTAGGCATCACCGATGGTCTTGATCTTCTCGAGGCCATGCAGAACCGCAAGTCGGTCGAACTCGCTGAAGATCCGATTCAAGCCGTTCACCAGGTCGGTGGCAGACATCTGCGAGGCCAACGTGGTGAAGCCGACGATGTCGGAAAAGAAGATGCTCACATGATCGTACGACTCTGCAATCGTGGTCTCGCCTTCGATCAATCGGTCGGCAATGCTCACCGGCAATATGTTGTGGAAGATGCGCTCCTGCTCTTGGAACCGCGCGAGCTTCACTTGTCGGTCCCGCTCGGAAGATTCGATCTGCCGTCTGTGCTCAAGCATGCGTGCATTCGTTATCGCGGTTTCTGACCGAACAGCGGCAACAAGGTCACGCTGCATTCTTGACGCTTCATAGGCAGACTGCCACTCATGTCTGAGAGTATGGATCTTCTCGAGCCACTCATAGTCCTCGGCAAGACGCTGTTTGGAATCCAACTGCGTGTTCACGTCGATCGACCGTCGCAGATACACCTCTGCGGTCTCGAGATCCGCGGAGGAGTCATTCCGATCGATGAGGATCGAGGCCATATCATGCATGATCTTTGTCTCTGCGACCTCGTCGTTCGTCGAAGCAAGGAGGTCCAATGCACGCTGCTTCATTTCAAGCGCTTCGTCGTCTCTTCGTTCATCGACATGAATGTTCGCAATGCTGGACATGGCGACGGCGACCATTCTCGTGTCGCCCACCGTCTGATAGGCCTCCAGTGCACGCTCATAATGGATGAAGGCGGCAGGGAGATCGCCACGTTCACGTTGGATCCCAGCAAGATGCAGATGTGCAGTGCCGATCGAATCCGTACTCTCGATCCGCTGACCTAGTGTGAGGCTGCGCTCGTGATACAATTGCGATGCGTCGAGATCTTCAAGCTGATGATAGATGTTCCCGATGTTAGTGTAGATGTTGCTCAGGAACAACTCATGCTGCGTAGCTTCAGCGAGCGGAAGAGCTTTCTCGTACCAAGACAGCGCCTTCGTGTAATCGCTCACTTCCCATGATGTGACCCCAAGATTGCAGTACACACCAGCCATCAATGCAAGATTGCTCACCTCGTCTGCCAGCTCCACGCAACGCATGAGCCACCCGACCATGTCGGCGTAGCGCCGCTGTCGGTACGCATTGTTGCCGTGTGCCATTTGCACGATCACACGATACTCGGCATTGTGTGCATGTTCGGCGAGACGGAGTGCTTCGTTCAGCATCTCCGTCGCACGCTCATATGCACGACGGTGACTGAAAGTATCACCCCTCACCTTCGTCGTACGGATCCGAAGGATGGTCCGCTCGACGTCGGTCAACGACGGATCGGAATCTGCGACCTGGTCGACCTCGTCGCTGATGGCATCCACGGCATCGTACGCACCGTTCTCTAACAGAGGATTCGCGCTATCAAGCTGCGCATGCAGGGACGCTGCGCTCATGCATTCTCCAGCCAATACGTCTGCATGGGGCCTTTGCCTTTGATGTCGATCGAGCCCCTGAGTTGAGTGACAAGTGACAAGTGACGAGTGACAAGTTGCACTTCGTGGGATTCTTGATTCTCAGATTCCGTGATAGGATTCTGTATTGTGTATTCTGTATTCCTCTTCAAATCCGAGGCAAAGGCCTCGGAGATATGGATCCGCCCGGCCTCTCCTGAACTCTCCATCCGTGACGCAACGTTGACGGTGTCTCCCCACACATCATACTGCATGCGTTCCTTGCCGATCACGCCTGCTGTCACAGGACCACAATGCATTCCGATGCGGAAGAGCACTTCGTGGGACACGGTGTGGGACACGTTGTGGGACACTGCGTGGGAGATGCTGATGCGAGACATGTCCAACGCGCAGCGCGCCGCGTTGATCACGTTGTCGAACGATACACACATGTAGCTGTCGCCAATGGTCTTGATCTTGGTGACGCCGTGCTTGGCGCAGATGGCATCGCATTGGGTGAACACATCGTCCAGCAAGGTGATGACCTCTTGTGATGACATCGCTGAGGAGATCTCTGTGAAGCCTACGATGTCGAGGAAGATCACCGCGGCATTCTCATAGTGATCGTTCACCACCTCGCCCCGTGCCACCCTCTCTGCAATTGCCTTTGGCAAGGTCGAATGGAGCACAGCGAGCTGTTTTTCTGTTTCCTTGCGCTCTGCATCGATCTCGCGCTGCTTTGCCTGCATGGCCAGCTTTGTTGCCGTGTCTCTCCCGTTGATCTCTTCGGTGATGCGGATGAATTCGTTGTTGTGCTCGATGTAGGCAGCAAAGTCGTTGCGGACCTGAGCAAGCTCTCGCAGTGCATTGTGCGCTCTGGCCTCGCGTGAACGGATCCCGTGTTCCTTTGCTTTGGCAAGTGCGTTCAGGGTTGACGCCAACGCTTCATCCGAGTTGCCATTGCGCAGCAGGAGGACGGCGCGATTCAGATCATTGCTGATCAGAACACCGGGGTCGTCGATGTGCATCGACTCCATGGTTCGGAGGTATGCCCACGCTTCATCGTCGGAACCCATCGAAGCATAGACAGCAACAAGGTTGCTCGAGACGTTTGCGGTCGTATGCGGGAGGTTCAGCTCATCGCAGAGCACCAAAGCGCGATGGAAGCTCTCAATGGCCGACGAATGGTCGTTGTTGTTGCTGTGGACGATACCAAGGTTGCTGAAGGTGGATGCCATGCCGCGGCCATCGGCGAGTTCCTCATACAATGCCAGTGCGCGATGAAAGTAGGTCAGTGCCGCCGCGTGATCCTCGAGAGCCACGTACGCACTGCCGATGTTCGCGGTAATGTTCGCCGCAAACGTACGGTTGCCGATCTCCTCGCACAGCGCCAGCGCACGATCGTAGTGCTCCAGCGCAGTCGGATAATCCCCTGTGCTGGTGTAGACAATGCCGATGTTGCATGTCGCGCCGGCCACACCGCTGCGGTCTTCCTGTTGTTCATAGAGCGCAAGAGCGTGATGAAAGTACTCGAGTGCTGCGGGATAGTCACCGGTGTTCATATGCATGATACCGATGTTGCTTGAGGTCGATGCTATGCCACTATTGTGGCCAATCTCCTCGTAGAGTGCCAGCGCCCGCTGATAGGTCTCGAGTCCGGCAGGATGATCACCGGTGCTCTTATACGTGTTGCCGATGTTGTACAATGCGTTCGCCGAGCCCAAGCGGTCGTTCAGCTGCTCAAACAGCATCAGTGCCTGCTCGAAATGGGCTCGTGCCGATGCATGGTCATTCCTGATGAAGAGCGACTGCCCGCGTGCATTCTGTGAAGAGGCCTCCGCCAACGGTGTCGAGCGGCCATCGAGCTCAACAGCCAAGAGCATCAGCGCATCTGCATCTTTCGCAGTGGTGGCCGATCGAATGTCTTGTTGGATCTCTTCGATGTTTCTCATGCAGGAATACCTTCCAACCAAAACGTTCGCATTGGGCCTTTGCCTTTGATGTCGATCTCGCCTCGCTCGATCGTTACGAGTGACGAAGACACTTCGTGGAGAATTGGATTCTTGATTTTTGATTCTTGATTCTTCTCCAATTCAATAGCCAACGCTTCGGAGACATGCACCCGTCCGGCCTCTCCCGAACTCTCCATCCGAGACGCAACGTTAACGGTGTCTCCCCACACGTCATACTGCATCCGTTCCTTGCCGATGACGCCGGCCGTCACAGGTCCGCAGTGCATTCCGATGCGGAAGAGCACTTCGTGGGACACGGAGTGGGACACGTTGTGGGACACTGCGTGGGAGATGCTGATGCGAGACATGTCCAACGCGCAGCGCGCCGCGTTGATCACGTTGTCGAACGATACACACATGTAGCTGTCGCCGATGGTCTTGATCTTCACCACGTCGTACGTTTTGCAGACGGCATCCAGTGCAGAGAAGACCCTCTCCAACAGTTGCACAACTTGATCTGATGTGAGCAGTGCAGAGAGCGTGGTGAACCCGACGATGTCGAGGAAGATGACGGCGACGTTGTCGTAGTGATCGTTGACCACCTCGCCCCGTGCCACCCTCTCCGCAATGTGCTTGGGGAGGGTAGAGTGTAGAATGGCGAGGTTCTTCACGTGCTCTTGTCGTTCGGTGGCGATGCGGCGCTCGGCGGCTTGTGTGGCAAGTTGTTGACCTACCTTCGTGCCTTTGATCTCGTCGTTGAGCTTCGTCCACAGTTCGTTGTGGCGGATGTAGCCCTCGAAGTCGTTGAGTTGCTTGTGGACGTTTCGAAGATCCAGGTGGATCTGCACGATGATCGGAGCGAGACTAAGTTGTTCGGCGATCGACAGCGCTTTGAGTAGGAAGTCACGGGCTGATGTTGGGTCCTGATCGCGCAGTGCGAGTTCGGCACGGACGCGCAAGAGACCGACCGTTGCTGATGGACTGTGCGGTACGTGTTCCACTGATGCAAGGAGTTCACGCACACGGTCATTCTGCTCCATATTCAACAAGCAACCGGCCATTGTGGTTGTGGCCTTCACGAGATCCTCTTCAAGGCCATGGTGTGCATAGGCCGCAATGCATCCTTCGAGCAGGGCAATGCCTTCGTCTGCTCGACCGAGGTCACAATAGATGGTGCCGATCTTTTGCTCGGCATGCAAGACGACCTCGTGTTGTTGCTGAGCGCGGCCGATCTCGCGTGATCGCTCATAGCACGTCAGCGCTTGCTCTTTCTCTCCAAAACTGTCGTGGAGATTGCCAAGGTTATGCAGCGTGGTCGACATCCCATTCGGTGCGTTCCGAGCAATAGCATCGTCAAGGACCTGATGCCAAAGCTCTGATGCCGCCACATAGTCGCCCACATAGAAGTGAATGTTCGCGATGCTGTTGAGGGCATTCGAGACGGCGCTGTGTTCGCCGTTGCGTTCGTAGACCTCGATGGCACGACGGTAGTACTCGATCGCTTGACCGTACTCATCCTGATCGATGTAGATGTGTGCGATACCAAGGTACGTGTTGCCAAGCGCATGGTCGTCGTGCAACGCGATCGCCTGCGATACGCAGGCCGTGAGATTCTCCAGGGCGCGCTCAATGTCACCAAGCTCTCGATCGACAAGTCCCACATTCACACGTGCCCGCAACATCCTGCTTGGGTCGTCAACCTGCGTGTATAGATCGATGGCCTCCATGTACTTTTTCCGTGCCGTGTGCTTGTCGCCGATGTACTGGTATAGGCGACCGTGGTTCAGCGCTGCGCGCGCCATTCCGCGCAGATCTTGCAGGTCGCGGTATCTCGACGTCGCCTCCTCGCACGCGGCCATGGCAAGATCGACCTCCTCGCGTCGGTACCCTGTCAGCCCAACAACGATCGCTCGCAAGGCCAATGCCTCATTCGAGCCGATCTCGGCCAATTCTTCCGCTATAGCATCGAGCTCCGAGAGCTCAGCGGAACTGAAGATCTTGGAAACATGATCGTCGATCTCTTTGACGGTGCGCATGCCCGCAAGATAGGAGGAAACGGGAAAGACCGGATGGTGGAGGGCTAGAGGGAGGAATCGAGCCAGTAGGTGCGCATGGGGCCCTTGCCTTTGATGTCGACTGAGCCACGTAGTTGAGTGACAAGTGACGAGTGACGAGTGACAAGTTCACTTTGTGGGCCACTGGCGTGCGACACTGCGTGCGACACTTCGTGGAGAATTGGATTCTTGATTGTTGATTGTTGATTCTTCTCCAATTGAAGGGCAAACGCTTCGGACACATGGATCCTCCCCGCCTCCCCAGAGGACTCCATCCGTGACGCAACGTTCACGGCGTCTCCCCACAGATCGTAGGCGAACTTCTGTGTGCCGATGACGCCGGCCACAACGCTCCCTGTGTGAAGTCCGATGCGGATCTGCACAGGCGCTGCATTGGGGCCGATCCTGATGTCTTCCATCGCGGCACGAACGTCGAGTGCAAAGCGTGCCACACGATGTGCATGGTCTTCATGCTGTACCGGCACACCGCAGACGGCCATGTAGGCATCGCCAATGGTCTTGATCTTCTCCAAACCGTGGAGCACAGCCAGTCGGTCGAACTCGCTGAAGATGCGATTCAAACCGTTCACAAGGTCCGTCGCTGAGATCTGCGAAGCCAAGGTGGTGAATCCGACGATATCGGAGAAGAAGATGCTCACATGATCGAAGGTCTCTGCGATCGTCGTTTCTCCATCGATCAGGCGGTCGGCAATGCTCTCAGGCAAGATGTTATGGAAGATGCGCTCCTGTTCCTGGAATCGTGCGAGCTTCAATTGACGATCGCGCTCATTGGATTCGATGGTACGACGGTGCTCGAGCATCCGCGCATTCGTCATCGCCGCCTCGGAGCGGATCGTCGTGGTCAGCTGCCGCTGCATCTGCGCTGCCTCATAGGCCAATTGCCATTCTGCGCGTAGCGCATGGAGGTTCTCTCGCTGCAGGTAGTTCTCTGCCAATCGCTGCTTCGCGTCCAGTGCGGTATTGAGTTCGATGGACCGACGGAGATAGCCCTCGGCCGTGACGAGATCGTCCGACGACGCGTTGCGCTCGATGAGGATCAGCGCCATGTCATGCAGAATGGTGGCCTCGGTCACAGGATCGTCGATCGACGACAGGCTTTCAAGCGCCTGACGCTTGAGCGTGAGTGCGCGGTCGGATTGTTTCTGATCGTTGACCACACTGCCGATACTCGACATGGTCAAGGCGATGGCTCCCTGGTCGCCCATGGTTCTGAACGACGTGAGCGCGCGCTCGTACAGTTCAACGGCAGCATGCTGGTCGCCTGATGAACGAGCGATCCCTGCAAGGTGGAAGTATGAGTTGCCGATGGACTCCGTATCGTCGATCTCGAGAGCAAGCGATAGACAGCGCTCGTGGTAGGTTCGTGATGCCGCTTGATCCTCGAGTGCGAGATAGATGTTGCCAAGGTTGTTGCAGATGTTGGCGAGAAACGCCAGATGACCTGCAGACTCGGCAAGGGGGAGTGCCTTCTCGTACCATTCGAGGGCCTTTGCGAAATCACCGATCTCGAACCAGGCAACGCCAAGGTTGCAATACACGCCGGCCAGTAGTGCTTGATCGCGGATATCATCGGAACGTTCGGCCGCGCGCATGAGCCAGCCGATCATGTCGGCATATCGAAGCCGTCGAAACTCGTTACTGCCCAGTGACAGCAACACCATCGCCATGATATCGGCATTGTGCGCCCGTTCGGCGAGCTGGAGCGCGGTGCTCAGAACTTCAACGGCAGCATCATGATCACCGGCACTGCTCAGTGCATCGCCTTTGACCTTCAGGGTGCGAATGTGGAGGATCGTCCGCTCCGGTTCAGTCAGCGTCGTATCGGCCGTCGCCGCACGTTCCACCTCGTCGCAGATGCGGTGCACGACGTCGTACTCGCCGCGATCCAGTAGGGGATTGGCGCTATCAAGTGTAGCATGCAAGGACGATACGCTCACCGTTCCTCCAGCCAATACGTGTTCATGGGGCCTTTGCCCTTTATGTCGATCGAGCCACGGAGTTGAGTTACAAGTGACGAGTGACGAGTGCCGAGTTCACTTTGTGGGACACTAGCGTGCGACACGGAGTGCGACACGGGGAGAACGCCTTCGGCGTGGGACACTTCGTGCGACACGTTGTGCGACACTGCGTGGAGGATTGGATCCTGTGTTCTTGATTCTGTATTCTTCTTCAGATTCAAAGCCAACGCTTCGGACACATGCACCTTGCCTGGCTCCCCAGCGGACTCCATCCGTGAGGCAACGTTGACGGTGTCGCCCCACACATCATATTGCATTCGTTCCTTGCCGATCACGCCGGCGGTTACCGGGCCGCAGTGCATTCCTATTCGGAATGCCACTTCGTGGGACACTGTGTGGGACACTTCGTGGGACACTGCGTGGGAGATGCTGATGCGCGACATATCTAATGCACAAAATGCTGCGTTGATGACACTGTCGAACGACACGCACATGTAGCTGTCACCGATGGTCTTGATCTTCGTGACGCCATGGGTGGCACAGATCGCATCGCATTGGGTGAAGACATCGTCCAGCAGGGCGATGACCTCCTGGGATGACATTGTCGATGAGAGCTCCGTGAAGCCGACAATGTCGAGGAAGATCACGGAGGCATTGTCGTAGTGATCATTGACCACCTCGCCCCGTGCCACCCTCGCAGCTACTTCCTTGGGCAGGGTGGAATGGAGCACGGCCATATGCTGTGCATGTTCCCGTTCACGGGCATCGATCTCGCGTTGCTTGGCTTGCATGGCGAGTTTCGTTGCCATTTCCTTGCCGTTGATCTCTTCGGTGATGCGCTGGAAGGCATTGTTGTGCTCTACATAGGCAGCGAGATCGTTCATTTTGAGGGCAAGATCTCTCAATTGATCGTGGATGCCGACTTGGTCGAAGGGGAGGTTGCATTCTTGTGCGACAACAAGAGAAGCAAGGAGTGTGTTCTTTGCATCGTCCAGCATGCCACGATGCTCCTGAAGCAACGCACGACTTGCCTCAAGGTAGAGTTTCGTGGTGACACTCGGGATCGACATGGCGTCCATGGATGCCAGAAGCTGATCGGTCTCGTCTGAGGGCCCCTTGCGTAAGAGCACACCAAGGAGCCCTCCCGTGGTATGGGCAACGTCATATTGTGACCCATGGTGCTTGACGAGCTCCAGTGCTTTTCGGTAGTTCGAGATCGCGCGATCGAGATCGTTCTGCTGCACGTAGATATTCGCCATGTTCGACAGTGTGACCGCGAACTTTCGCATATCCCCAAGAGCTTCGTAAAGCTCTAATGCATGTTGCCGATACTCGATCGCCCGTACGTGGTCCTCGATCATGTAGTACACGGAAGCAATGTTGTCGGTCACGAGAGCAATACCATTGCGGTCGCCGCTTTCTTCAAACAGCTGCACGGCGCGCTCGTAGTGTGCAAGTGCTTCGGGATACTGACCGCTGTTCTTCAGAATGTTCCCTAGGTTGTTCAGGGTCAGGGCAATGTCGCCCGGTTCGCCGATGTTCTCAAACGTTTCGAGTGACTGACGCAACAGCGAGAACGCCTCGGCATTGCTTCCAGTGTCCCTCATGATGATGCCGATCCTACTGCGCGCACGTGCAGCGCCAAGTTCGTTGCCGGTCTCTTCGAACAATTGCAATGACCGTTGATAGTGTTCGAGGGCCTCGGCATACTGCCCTAGTTCTTCATTGACAGCACCGACATTCCGATGTGTCTTGGCCATTGACTCTTTGTCATTCAGCGCCGTATACAGTGCGAGCGCCTTCCGAAACTGAGCGAGCGACTCGGCGGTGTTGTTGTCGACAAGGATCAAGACCGTCCCGCGTGAACGTGCAGCAAGTGCCTGTGCCTCGGTGGTCCCAAGCGCATCGAGCTCGGCAGCGCAGCGAGACAGGGCTGCGCCATCCTGCGCCTCGCGAGCCCGAAGCACATCGTCGCTGATCTCTTGAAAGGTTCGTTGATTCATGGTTGGGTGCTCTCGAGCCAGTAGGTCTGCATGGGGCCTTTGCCTTTGATGTCGATCGAGCCACGCTCGATAGTTACAAGTGACAAGTGACGAGTGACAAGTGGCACGGAGTGCGACACGTTGTGGGACACTTCGTGGAGAATTGGATTCTTGATCGTTGATTCTTGATTCTTCTTCAATTCAATGGCAAAGGCCTCGGAGATATGAATCCGCCCGGCCTCTCCTGAACTTTCCATCCGTGACGCAACGTTGACGGTGTCTCCCCACACATCATACTGCATCCGTTCCTTGCCGATGACGCCTGCTGTTACCGGCCCGCAATGCATTCCTATTCGGAATGCCACGTTGTGGGACACGTTGTGCGACACTGCGTGGGACACTGCGTGGGAGATGCGGATGCGCGACATGTCCATGGCACACAGCGCTGCGTTGACCACGCTATCGAACGACACACACATGTAGCTATCGCCGATGGTCTTGATCTTGGTGACGCCGTGCTTGGCGCAGATCGCGTCGCATTGCGTGAACACGTCGTCGAGCAGCGTGATCACTTCTTGAGACGACATCGACGATGAGAGCTCAGTGAACCCAACAATGTCGAGGAAGATCACGGAGGCATTGTCGTAGTGATCATTGACCACCTCGCCCCTTGCCACCCTCTCTGCGATCTCTTTTGGTAAGGTGGAATGGAGCACGGCGAGTTGTTTCTGTGTTTCGCGGTCCTTGGCATCGATCTCGCGCTGTTTCGTCTGCATGGCGAGTTTCGTTGCGGTGTCTTTGCCGTTGATCTCTTCGGTGATGCGGGTGTATTCGTTGTTGTGTTCGACGTAGGCGGCAAGGTCGTTCCGTTTGAGCGCCAGGTCGCGTAATGCCTTGTGTGTCTCTGCCATTTGTGAACGAAGCCCGTACTCCTTTGCTTCTGTCAATGCACGTTGTAGCGTTGCCATTGCGCCGTCCACGTCACCGCCACGTTCTTGAAGCATCCCACGCAACAGTTCGCGGGCGATCCGCACCATGGGCTGGTCGATGTGCATGCTGTCCATGTCGAGCAGTGCGGCCTGTGCCTCTGCATCGGAACCCATTGCGAAATACGTACCAATGATGTTGCTCTTGATGTATGCCGCGCCGTTACGGTCGCCGACCTCTTCGCTGAGGGCAAGTGCGTTGTGATAGTGCTGAAGGGCAGCAGGGTACTCACCGGAATCCTTGAGCACGTTGCCGATGTTGCCCGTGGCACTTGCCACGCCACTGCGATCGCCGAGTACTTCACGCAACGACAGTGCGCGTTGGAAATGATCAAGCGCTGAGGGGAGGTCACCGATGCTGCTATACACGTTTCCGATGTTGCTCATGGCGGTTGCCGCGCCACTCCGATCACCGGTCTCTTCATAGAGTGCGAGGACACGGTGGAAGTGCTCAAGCGCCGCGGGGTAGTCGCCCGTGATGCCGTGGAGGATGCCAAGGTTGCAGGTGACGTCTGCGGCGCGGCCGCGGTCGCCACGCTCTACATGCAGTGCGAGGGAGCGGTTGTAGTACTCGAGCGCTGATGGGTAGTCGCCAATGCTACTGCACACATTACCGATGTTGGCCGAGACGTTTGCCACGCCACCGCGTTCGTTGAGCTCATCCCGGATTGCCAGCGCGCGGTGGAGGTGTTCGAGCGCCGTTGGGTAGTTGCCGGTGCTGAAGTGCACGATGCCAATGTTGCCGATGACGTGTGCCATGCCGCTGCGGTCACCGAGCTCTTCAAAGCGTGCCAGTGCGCGGAGGTTGTACTCGAGAGCGCCGGGGTAGTCACTACGGAGGTAGAGAGCCCAGCCGCGGGTGAGCCACGCTGATGCGTCTGCCTGTGGGGTGCCGATCTCGTCGAGTTCGGCTGCATGGCGCAGGAGAGCTTCGGCGTTGCTGAGGTTGGTCGCCTCACGAACGTCCGCTTCGATGTCATCATGGGTTCTCGTGGTCATGGGGATGAAGTTACGGACCTACAGGGTCATGGAGTTGCTCCAGCCAGTAGGTCTGCATGGGGCCTTTGCCCTTAACGTCGATCGAGCCGCGCTCGATCGTTACAAGTGACGAAGACACTTCGTGCGACACGTTGTGCGACACGTTGTGGGACACTTTGTGGGACACGTTGTGGGACACTCCGTGGGATTCTGGATTCTGAGATTCTTTGATTGAATTCTGTATTGTGTATTCTGTATTGCTCTTCAGATTCAAAGCAAACGCTTCGGATACATGCACACGTCCAGGAGCGCCCGCCGACTCCATCCTCGACGCAACGTTCACCGTGTCGCCCCACACATCATACTGCATACGTTGGGTGCCGATAACACCGGCCGTTACAGGCCCGCAGTGCATTCCGATGCGGAAGAGCACTTCGTGGGACACTTCGTGGGACACTTCGTGGGACACTGCGTGGGACACTGCGTGGGACACTGCGTGGGACACTTCGTGGGACACTGCGTGGGACACTTCGTGGGAGATGCTGATGCTCGACATTTCCAGCGCACAGAGTGCGGCATTGACGACGCTATCGAATGAGACACACATGTAGCTGTCACCGATGGTCTTGATCTTGGTGACGTTGTACTTCTCACAGATAGCATCGCATTGCGTGAACACATCGTCAAGTAGTGCAATGACCTCTTGGGATGACATGGTCGATGAGAGCTCCGTGAACCCAACGATGTCGAGGAAGATCACCGTTGCATTCTCGAAATGATCGTTGACCACCTCGCCCCTTGCCACCCTCTCTGCGATCTCCTTTGGCAAGGTGGAATGGAGAACGGCCAGGTGTTTCTGGTGCTCGCGCTCACGAGCGTCGATCTCCCGCTGCTTGGCTTGCATGGCGAGCTTCGTTGCAGTGTCCTTGCCGTTGATCTCTTCGGTGATACGTGTGTATTCGTTGTTGTGCTCGATATAGCCGGCAAGGTCATTACGCTTTTGCGCAAGATCACGAAGGGCCTTGTGGACATCAGCAGCCTTTGATCTGAGGCCGTGGTCATTGGCATCACCAAGAGCGCGCTGAAAGGTCGTCGCTGCGGCATCATGGTCACCTTCACCCGATTGCAGTCCGGCGCGACATTGTTCCCGCCAGATACGCAGAACAGGATCGTCCATCGACATGGTGTCCAGGGTGTCGATCAGCGGACGTGCTTCGTCAAAGGCTCCTCGTTCGAGAAGGACGAGAATGATATTGCACTGATCATTCGCAGCCGCCTGGACCTCACCAAGCTCTTGATGCATCGCCATGGCGCGACGATGATGCTCCAGTGCCGTCGTGAGATCGCCAATGTGCTGATGGGTCCACCCAATGCACGTTTCGGCATTTGCCAAACCATGCTTGTCACCGATCTCCTCATACATCGCAACAGCAGCATCGTAGTTCTCCAACGCGGTGACATAGTCGCCGGTGAAGTCATAGATGTTGCCGATGTTCACGATCGCATTCGCTGCAAAGACCTTGTTCCCCAATTCCGTGGAAAGGGAGAGGGATCGATGGAGGTATTCGAGGGCGGCAGGGTAATCATCAATGTTGGAGAGCGTGAGTCCGATGTTGCATGCATGTCCGGCCACACCGTTCAGATCACCAAGCTCTTCGCAGATGGCCAGTGCCTGGTGATAGCGTTCCAGTGCCGCGGTCAGATCGCCGGTGCTCCGAAGGACATGGGCGATGTTGCCGACAATACTGGACTCGTTATCGCGATCGCCGACCTCGTTGCTCAGCGCCAACGCACGATGGAAGTACTCGAGGGCTCGATCATGATCGCCGGTATTGAGATGCACGATCCCGATGTTGTTCGTAACGCGGGCTATGCCGATCCGATCGCCGATCTGTTCAGACAACTCGATTGCCCGTTGATAATGTGTCAGCGCGCTCGTGTAGTCGCCCCGCATCAGACAAACGGTCCCAAGCGACCGATCGGCCACGGCGTTTGCGAGCGGTGTATCGTGCTCCTGTAATTCATCGGCATATCGTTGCAGGGCTTCGATATCGTTGACGCTCCGCGCACGGATCACGTCGTTCAGGATCTCTTCGACGTCTCTCACGTGGTGCTCTCCAGCCAATAGGTTTGCATAGGGCCTTTGCCTTTGATGTCGATCATACCTCGGAAGGTAGTGACAAGTGACAAGTTACCAGTGACAAGTAGCACTTCGTGGGATCCTTGATTCCTTGATTCCTTGATCGCATTCTGTATTGTGTATTCTGTATTGCTCTTCAGATTCAAAGCAAACGCCTCGGAGATATGAATCCGCCCGGCCTCTCCTGAACTTTCCATCCTCGACGCAACGTTGACGGTGTCTCCCCACACATCGTATTGGATCCGTTCCGTGCCGAGGACGCCGGCGATGACGGGACCGATGTGCAGGCCGATGCGGAACTGCACGCGCTCTCCCGTATGTGGCCACGTGAACTCGGCAGATCGCATGGCAAGGGCCACGGCGGCAAGGTCTTCGACATGATGGTCCGATGGAAAGGCGACCGCCATGTAGGCATCGCCGATGGTCTTGATCTTCATCGCGTTGCGCTCTGCGCAGATCGCATCGAACGTGGTGAAGATCTTCTGGAGCAGATCGACGACGCTACCGGCATCAAGCTGCGCCGAGTTCGTGGTGAAGCCCGCAACGTCCAGGAACAACACTGCTGTGTTCTCGTGTTGGTCGTTGACCTTTTCGCCCCTTGCCACCCTCTCCGCAATATGCTTTGGGAGTGTTGAGTGAAGCACGGTCATGTGTCGCTGATGCTCCCGATGGACGGCATCGATCTCGCGCTGCTTCTCCTGGATGGCCATCTTGATCGATGTATCTCTGCCATTGATCTCTGCAGTGATGCGCGTGAACTCCCTGTTGTGGGCAATGTATCCGGCGAGATCGTTGCGCGGCTCGCAGAGGTCGCGTAGCTGCTCATGCAGTTCGGCTTGCTGTGCGGGAAGGGCATGTTCTTGTGCGATCGCAAGGGCGGACGTGAGCGTGTGCATGGCGACATCGATCCGACCTTGATGACGTTGGATCTTGGCGCGACCGATCTCTTTGGCGATCGTGATGCGCGGATCGTCGTTCGTTGCGGCGTCCAGGGCCGATAGGACGGACTCAGCATCGACATACCGCTCGGCCTTGAGGAGAACATCCAGGATGTTTCCGCGAATATGGTTCATGCCAACCTGGTTGCCCATCTCCGCATGCATGGTCAACGCACGATTGTAGTATTCCAGCGCCAAAGCGTGATCGCCATGCCTGGCGTACACAAGTCCGATGTTTCCCGTGACGCGTGCAACGCTCGTGCGTTCGCCAAGTTCCTCGAGCACAGAGAATGAGCGTTGGAGATGGTCCAATGCCTGCGTGAGATCGCCGGCCTCTGCGTGCACGCCCCCAATGTGGCCCGTAACGAGTGCCGCCGACGCACGATCACCGAGTTCTTCGTGCAGAGCCAGACCACGATGCAGATAGGTGAGCGACAACGGAAAGTCGCCGATATCAACATAGATCAAGCCGATACTGCAGGTGGTTTGGGCAATGCCACTCTTGTTGCCAAGTTCCTCGAATCGTGCCAAGGCACGATCGAAATGTTCCAGTGCGAGGGCATAGCTGCCGATGCTGCGGTAGACATTGGCGAGATTGCGCGTGATGTTGGCCGCACTTCCGAGATCATTGATCTTTGTGTGCAGGTCCAACGCACGTTGGTACAGCTCGATCGCTTGCGCGTGCTCACCAATGTAGTGATGGACGTTGCCCATGTTACCCGTGACCCGTGCAAGGCTGCTGATCTCGCCAAGCTCTTCAAGCGCTGCAGCGGCACGCTGCCAGTGTTCCAATGCCTGCCGATAGTCACCGGTATAGTAATACGTGGTGCCGATCTCGCCTGTCTGCTTGGCGATGCCGACACGATCTCCAAGACGCTCGAAGTCGGCCAATGCCTTGCGACAAATCTCCAACGCTAGCTGATAGTTTCCAGTTTGCTGATAGAGTGCGCCGATCCGACCGGTTGTTGTTGCAACGGCCGCACGATCGTCAAGTTCTTCGTGGAGTGCAAGGGCGCGCTTCATCTGTTCGATCGCCTTGACCGTCTGGCCTGACCGATCGTACGCATTGCCGAGGCGGAAGACCACTGCTGCCTGGATCCGACGATCACCGAGATCGTGTTCGAGAGCCAGTGCTCGCTCGAAGTTCGCAGCTGCTTCGACAGCGTTGCCATCGATCTCGTCGGCACATCCATTCGCGTACGCGCGAACGGCCATCCCATGCGCCGTTGTGTTGGGGGCACGTTCCGTGGCAAGGTGGCGCAGTAGCGCCGCGTCACCCGCTCTCGTTGCCTCGAGAACGGCGTCAAGGAAGGAGGGAGGCATGGAATCAACTTACGGAGTTATAGGGCTGCGACGTAAATACTTGTTGCAACAAATAAAATGTCCTATCTTGCATCCATGAAGTTCGAGCACGTGATCAAACAGCAGCGATTTGCCAGCCCCTTGCAGAAGGTGGTGCTGAACGTGCTGTACACGAGCAATTGGCTGCGAGACCAGCAGGCCGAGGTGTTTGCGGGCGAGTCGATCACGGCTGCGCAGTTCAACATCCTTCGGATCCTGAAGGGGAGTCACCCACGGAAATTGAGTCCTGGCGAGATCAAAGAGGTCATGCTCGACAAGCAGCCCGACGTCACACGACTCGTCGACAAGCTCGTCGCCCTCGGCTACGTGAAGCGGGAGAACAGCGCCGAAGATCGCCGTCGCATGGAAGTGTGGCTAACACCGGCCGGATTGCGCAAGCTTGGAGCCCTTAACGAAAAGGTGATGGCCGCTGCAGCACGACTGCAGGGTCGTCTTACAGACAAAGAATCGGAGATGCTCAGCACGTTGCTGGACAAGCTTCGCGACTGACCACGTCATTTTTTTTACCCACATATTCGTTGCAACAAAAATCGTCGCAACGAATACAAAGCAGGAGTCTCGCATCATGGAACATCGTTCCCTCAAACACCTCGCCACCGCCGCCATCATCGTTGGTGCAGTACTTGCCCTCGTCAACAACATCTGGGTACTCGCCTTCACGAACCTCTCCGGGTTCAGCGTACCGCAGATGATCAACCCGATGTCGGTGACGATGATGAGCATCATTCCCATGCTCGTTGCCGCCCTTGCCTACTTCTTCCTTCAGCGTGCCGGTGTCCGCGGTGAGCGCCTGTACGTCGTGGGGACAGTGGTTCTTGGACTGCTCAGCACTTGGGGCTCCTTCACAACGCCAATGCCTGATGGATCGGCAACCCCGCTGAACTTCACGATCCTCTCCGTGCCAATGCACCTGACGGCGATCGTTGCAGCGGTGATGATACCGAGGCGGTCAAAGTGACAAGTGACAAGTGACAAGTGACAAGTGGCACGTTGTGCGATTCGTGATTCGTTGATCCGTTGATTGGATCTTGTACTATGTGCTCTGTATTGCGCTTAGCCAGTATGTCGTCATCGGGCCTTTGCCTTTGATGTCGATCGAGCCACGGAGCTGAGTTACAAGTGAAGAGTTACCAGTGACAAGTGGCACTTCGTGGGATCCTTGATTCCTTGATTCCTTGATTGCATTCTGTATTGTGTATTCTGTATTGCTCTTCAGATTCACAGCAAATGCTTCGGACACATGCACCTTGCCTGGTTCCCCGGCGGACTCCATGCGTGACGCAACGTTCACCGTATCGCCCCACACATCGTACTGCAATCGTTGCGTGCCGATCACGCCGGCCGTCACAGGTCCACAATGCACGCCTATTCTGTATTGCAGCATTGCCTGATTGGATTCTGTATTCTGTATTGTGTATTGAATTCGATTGAACTCCAAGGCGCACAGGGCGGCGTTGACGACGTTGTCGAACGACACGCACATGTACGAATCGCCGATGGTCTTGATCTTGGTCACGCCGTGCCGCTCACATATGGCATCGAACAGCGTAAAGAGTTCTTCGAGCAGGTTGACCACGTCACCAGGTGACATTTGTTCACTGAGCTGTGTGAAGCCAACGATGTCGGCGAAGATCACCGAGGCGTCATCATAGTGATCGCCGGAGACCTTTTCGCCGCGAAGCATGCGATCGGCAACACTCTTTGGCAAGGCACCGTAGAGCAAGGCGCGTTCCTTTACGCGCTCACGATCAACGTGCTCGGCCTTCCTCTCAGCATCCATCACTGCCATCTTCTGTGTCGCATCTTTGCCGCGGACCTCTTCGGTGATCCGTTGATACTCTGCATTGTGCTCGATGAACCCTGCAAAGTCATTGCGCTTCTGAGCTAGGTCGCGAAGTCGCAGATGGAACAACGACGATTCCGCACGTGAACCGGACCCCGCCACGGTCGTAAGGGCCTGGGTGAGAAACTCTCTCGCAGCGTCCAGGTCTCCGCGATGCTCGGAAAGCGTTGCGCGGTTCGCTGCATACTCTGCCTGGACGAGTGGACTGCCCATTTGCATGGTCGACTGCTGGTCCAGCAGCGTCGTGGCTTCGTCATCCTGGTCGGTGTCAAGCAGGACGGTGATCATGCTGCCCAAGGAATTTGTCAATGCGACACGATTGCCCAGCTCTTCTTGTATTGCAATAGCTTGCCGGAAGCACTCGAGCGCCGTCGCGTGGTCACCTGAGCGCGAGTACAGTGTTCCCATGTCGCTCATGTCGCTTGCCACTTTGCTGCGGTTGCCCTGCTCTTGATGGATGACCAATGCGCGTTGGAAGTGCTGGAGGGAGGCAGGGAACTCGCCCATTTCGCCGTACACCGCTCCGATGTTGCTGTAGCATGTTGCCATCCCCGCAAGGTTGTTCAGTTCTTCAGACACGGACAACGCTCGCTGGATGTGCTCTATCGCCTGCGGGTAGGAACCAGTGCGGAAGTAGACGATGCCGATGTTGAGCGTAGCGGTTGCCAGTCGATTGGGGTTGCCAAGCTCTTCGAACATGGACAGTACTCGATGGAGATACTCGAGCGCTGACGGGTATTCGCCCATGCTTTGGTACAACATGCCAATGTTGAGTGTGGCGTTCGCCGTGCCGTTGCGGTCACCAAGCTCTTCAGATAATGCCTGCGCCCGGCAGAACTGTTCGAGTGCCGACGAATAGTCACCAAGACTCTGGTACACAACGCCCATGTTGAGTGTGGCGTTCGACATGCCATTGTGATTCCCGGTCTGCTCATACAACACGAATGCGCGGCGGTAGTGGTCGAGCGCTGCCGGATAGTTGGCCGTGTTAAAGTATAGAACCCCCAACGTGTTCAACGCCGCTGCCTCTGCACGAGGCGTGCCCATCGCATGAAGCTCCTGCGCTAGGGCATGCAACGCCACAGAATCATGGGTCAAGTTTGCGTTCTTGATGTCAGCAAAGATCTCGTCGGTCGTTCTCACGCAGGCTCTAACCAATAGGTCTGCATGGGTCCTTTGCCTTTGATGTCGACCAACCCGCGGAGTTGAGTGACAAGTGACAAGTGACGAGTTACAAGTGGCACTTCGTGGGACAAAGAGTGCGACACTTCGTGGGGAATTGGATTCTGTATTGTGTATTCTGTATTGCTCTTCAATTCAATCGCCAACGCTTCCGAAACATGCACCTTGCCTGGCTCCCCAGTGGACTCCATGCGTGATGCAACGTTGACGGTGTCTCCCCACACGTCGTACTGCATGCGCTCCTTGCCGATAACACCCGCCGTTACAGGACCACAGTGCATTCCGATGCGGAAGAGAACTTCGTGGGACACTTCGTGGGACACTTCGTGGGAGATGCTGATGCGCGACATCTCCAACGCGCAGAGCGCTGCATTGGCGACACTGCCAAACGACACGGCCATGTAGCCGTCACCGATGGTCTTGATCTTGGTGACGCCGTGCTTGGCACAGATCGCATCGCATTGCGTGAACACGTCGTCAAGCAACGAGATGACCTCTTGAGATGACATCGACGACGAGATCTCGGTGAAGCCGACGATGTCGAGGAAGATCACCGTTGCATTCTCGAAGTGATCGTTCACCACCTCGCCCCTTGCCACCCTATCCGCAATGTGCTTGGGAAGGGTGGAATGCAAAACGGCCAAGTGTTTCTCTGTCTCTCTCCGCTCGGCATCGATCTCACGTTGTTTAGCGTGCACGGCCAACTTCGTTGCTGTTTCTTTGCCGTTGATCTCCTCGGTGATGCGCGTGTACTCGTTATTGTGTTCGACGTAGGCGGCAAGATCGTTACGCTTCAATGCGAGGTCCCGCATCTGCTTGTGGATCACTGACATTTCGGGTGCAAGTGCATGTTCCGATGCAGTGGCCATGACCGATCTGAGTGTTGCGACTGCATCGTCGAGGTGTCCCTGAAGCTCATGGAGCCGTGCACGTGATACTTCACGGAAAACACCGGCCCTTGGATCATCCACGGGGATCCCATCCAACGCGGCAAGCGTCGACTCGGCTTCAACAAGGACCCCGGTGTCGAGCAGTACGGTCATGATCCTGCCGTAATTCCATGCTAGGCCACGGTTATCACTAAGGTACGAGCAGAGATCAGCAGCACGACGGTAGTGCTCGAGTGCCAATTCGGTCTTGCCGGACGACATGTGCACATCGCCAATGCTGCCGATGGCGCTTGCTATGCCCTTTCGATGTCCGAGCTTCTCATTCAAGGCGAGTGATGCTTGGTAGTGCTCCATTGCAAGAGCGCTGTTGCCGGCCACCTGGTAGACATTGCCAATGTTGTGCATTGCTCTGGCAACGCCGATCAGATCATTGACCTCTTCATGAAGGGAAAGTGCTTTATGCATCTGCTCCAGTGCTGCCGGATAGTCACCCGTATCGGAATAGACGAGGCCAATGTTGCCGTATGCCGTGGCCATGTTGTTCCGATTGTCGAGTTCGGTGTGCTCGGCCAACGCTTGATGGTAGTACTGCAATGCGAGGGGGTATTGGCTTGCCTCGGCGTAGACTATGCCGATACTTTCCATGGCGACCGCAGCCTTCGCGCGATCGCCGTTCTCACGATGAAGAGCCAATGCGCGCTGAAAGTGGTCGATCGCCTGAGCTGGATCGCCAATGGCGAGGTAGATGTTACCCATGTTGCCGATCGTACTGGCGATCCCTTTGGGAATACGCAGCTCACGGTAGAGATCCAATGATCTCTGATAGTGTTGCAGCGACAGAGCGTACTTGCCGTGGATCCGCTCGGCAACGCCGCGTGCATTGAATGCAACCGCCAGAGCTCTCGTCGACCCGATCTCTTCGAGCTCGGTCGCGCAATGCTCAAGCGCTGCGGCATCATTGATGCGGATGGCCTGGTTGACCAGATCGTTCAGTTCATCGAAGGTGCGGTGTCCCATGGGGGTCAATCTACGGTGTTCAACGATGCTACCGTGTACCCTGAAAAAGAGGAATCCATTCCGCAACTTCAAGGTAGAATGGTGCGACGCTAACGATGATGATGGATCGGACGCAAACTTCACACTCCCAACATGGTGATCGGTACAACGCGTATTCCGTCGGGCCGTGTGTAGGCATGACCTGTGCCGGTGATGACAATGAGTGATGCGGGTTCACCGTTCTTCGATGTGTCGATCGTCCGTGAAAACTTCAGCAACGTGGTGGCCGCGGCATCAATAGCAGTTGGACTGAGTTTGATCTCTATGGCGGACCATGTGCCATCGGGTCGTTCGAGAATCGCGTCGACTTCGAGTCCGTTTGAGTCGCGATAGTACGACACTGCAGCATCAATATGCTGCGCGTACACGAGAATGTCGCGCATGACGAGATTCTCAAACACAATGCCAAGGAAACCAAGGTCGTGCACGACTTGATGCTCACCTATGCCGAGTGCTGCGAGTGCAAGCGACGGGTCTGCCAGATAGAGTTTGCGCTGAGACCTGATCGTAGCGCGAGAGCGGATATGCGGTGACCATGCAGGAATTCGTTCGATGAGCATCACTGCATCAAGTGCGTCAAGATAGTTGCGAACGGTGTCGTCTGTTATCGCTGCGTCGTGAAGTGCAATGTCGTGCGCAATTGTGTTTGCAGAAAGAGGTGCACCGACAGATCGAGCAATTGACGCGAGCAGAGACCGCACCTTTCGTGGATCCCTTTTCCGTTCTCGGTTGCCAACAAGCGCCACATCTCCTCGGATGATCTCTTCACTATAGTCACGAACAGAGAGCATGGCGTTGGAGCGTGTAGCGTCGAGATTCATTGGCCAGCCTCCTTTGCAGATGGCGTCAAGCATCACCTCTACGTCGTCATCTCCAGTTACGACGTCAACGTACTGTCCCGCAAGTAGATCTGCAAGTGAAACACGTCCGGTGGAATGACCTGTCTCTATCATCGACATAGTGCGCATGCGAAGACGTGAGAATCTGCCAGCACCGGAATGGCGTGTTGCATCGTCGGCAGGACGTGCTGAACCGGTAAGAATGAACTGTCCTTTCTCACCCGCTGCATCTACATCATGCCGTATCAGATTCCAGATCTCCGGAACAAACTGCCACTCGTCAATAAGGCGCGGTCGCTCGCCCAGAAGGGCTAGTTTGATGGGCAAGGAGGCAAGGGTAACGTCGAGAACCACCTCGCTAGCAGCATGACGTCTACCTGTGCTCGTTTTCCCACACGCCTTCGGTCCTTCGATCAACACCGCCCCAGCCCGCTGTAAACGGTCTCGAAGTTCCGAATCAACAAGTCGTTGACGGTACATGAGTTAGCTCCACAGAGAGTGTGTCAGTGAGTTAAAATAGGAAAATGTGGCGTCTTAAATAGGAAAAAGTGGCGTCTTAATTAGGAAAATATGGCATTGTACCTATCACTCAAACTCCGTGAAACGATGGGATCTCATATGAAACGAAGAAGACAATAAAGTGACAAGTGACAAGTGACAAGTGACGTGTGACAAGTTCTACTGGGAGGTTGTATGAATGTTCGAATGCTGATGATCGCTGCATTTCTTCTTCTGTGCGAGGCCTTGCATGCACAAGTAGATCATACGCCCATGATCAATACACGGAACATGGGTGTCGATCCGATCATGAATAACAACGATCCCGTGTTCCATATCTCGGGCATCACGATCGACGTGCCCGGACTCAAACGACAGGATGCGGATCAGGTGTGCGAGGTGCGTGCTGTCATCAAATGGTCGACAGTGCGCGATCTGAAGACGAATGAAACCTACCGCGTGACCGCAAGCGTGGTGGATCTTGCATTCGTTGGTACAGAGGAGATCCAGAGCGATCCGAGTGGTCACGTGGAACTGGCGCCCTACCGCAAGACATGTCGCGTGCGCCTAGAGCTCACGGGCGGCCCGATCCCACTTCGAAAGGGTATGGTGAAAGGGAACATCTCCGTCCTCCTCATCGCCGTCTACACGGACCGCGCAGGGATCGCCTATGAATCAGAGAAGATGTTCCCGATCGCCGCGTCGAACTGAGGCGTCGGCACGTCGTGGACATGACGGAGCGTGCCACATTCGACTACTTTACACGGATGATCCACAAGACGGTGGAGTATGGAGGCTCGTGGTTGGACTCATCGATGGTGAGATTGTGACCGTGAAATCTCGAGTTCGCTTCGACTCCACCGTGTCCGCTGTTGTGGACGTCGCCAGTTGGTTGGGAGATCGACCCACCATGGCGATGTGAGATGCTTCCTCCCGCTTTCCCGACAGCTCCGCTTGTATCAGCACCCTTCAGAAAACGGGCGGTGAGATCCGGTAGGGTGATCGTATCGCCAACCGTCCCAAGAGCCTCGGCAAGATACTTGTATTGCTTTGCCGCCACGGTGCTTCCGTCAGCAATGAGATAGTCGGGAGCGTTCTTGTGCAAGAATGCCGGCGTTCCGATGTATGCGACAATGGATCCGATCGGGACCATGATTCCTCCTGATACAACATTGAGTAGTTCAAGAGCAAACGTAGCGCGACAGAAAGATCGATACATGCCGTACATCCGGTATTCGCTCGCACCGAATAGATGTGAGCGCAACAAAAAGGGCGCACAATGGGCGCCCTTTCATGGAGATCACGTGCGATGCTATGTCATGACTCGAGATCGAGGATCGAGATCGTTGGGCCTGTGACCTGAATTGGCTGTGCGGTCTCTGCGATCTGCAAGGTCCCGCCGATGTTGACGGCGAGAAGCGTCCCTGTAGGGATCTTGGCGACCCACTCCGATGAGTTGCTATCCCAGATCGCACGAATGTCGTTCGCCTCAACGATGACTTCGGTGCTCAACGGAAGGGTTTGATTGTGCGGTGTTCGCCCCAGAGAGGAACTGCCCAACGTGATGATCACGAAGACGCCTGGCGCTAACTGCGGTCCACCGGTTGAAATGACGGACGGACCTATAGCTTCGACCTTTACTACGGCCATTGGAATGCTCCTTATTGATTGATGCACAACGAACGATCTGAACCCTGCAAGTATGCAAAACACTTTTGGTATGTTCATACCTGAAACAAGGGGTTTTCTCGTGCTGCTTACGTTTTTGTATGCCCTCCATCGGTCGAATGCAGAGGCTCCGCCGGAGGAGCCGTGGGGGTCGCTGACACTTGCGAATGCTGCCGTTGTAGCACGGAATGCAGCGGAAGCGGATGAACGACTTCGGACACTCAGTACACCGGTGAACGATGCGGAGGCGATGTTCGCATGGGATGTGATCTTCTCACGGTGGTATGCCTTTCAGGGCCGCCTCGCAGAGTCGAGTGCGCATGCGAGAACGGCGCTGGCTCGCGTAGAACTTTTGCCGACGGAAGTACGATCGCTTGCTCGTGCGGCGGCACAGCATCGGCTCGGTGTGATGTGCAGGCTGACGTCTGACGACGACGAGGCAATGCGACTGCAGATGTCGGCGGAGCGGTGTTATGCCGATGTGACGTGGGACCTCGATGCGGCCTTCTGTCGCGTAGAGATGGCCGCCATCCTCATGAAACGCGGAGACCCCGGTGCTGCCATCGATCTGTACATGTCAACACTCGACATCGTGTCGCGCGACGGCAATGCACTCCAGCTCTCTGCCATTCGATTCAACATGGCCGTTGCCATGCAACGCGCAGGGAATGATGACGCAGCCGCACCCTTGATGCGCGAGCTTCTCTCCTTGCCGCCCTACGACCATCCGATCCCCGAACGCGCCGTGATCGCACAGAACCTTGCCTTGATGGCGAAGCTCAAAGGCAAGGTGGACGAGGCCCGATCATGGTATCAGGATGCGCAGCGTTGCTTGGATCCACTGGTCCATACGGCACAGCTGCGACGCCTGCACATCGGCATGGCCGATCTCGCGCTACGATCCAATGACGTTGAAGAGGCGCGCGCACAGATGCTTGTGGCAGACGGCTTTGTGGTGGATGGGATGTCGGTGACGTCGGAGATCGAACGATCGTCAACATGGGCCCGTATCCACGCGCATGATGGGAACCATGCGCGTGCCACGCAAGAGATCGATCGTGCAAGAACACTCGCACGCGAGCAGCACGTCCTCGAAGAGCACGCTGCCGTGCTCGACGATGCGCTGCAGGTGGTTGACGATGCCTCGTATCGAATGTCGCTGTTGGAAGAGTTGACAACGGTACAGGCAGAACGTCTCGCCGCAGCACAAACGTCCGTGACACGGATCGTGGCCGCGCGGACGCAATACGAGCAGGAACTTGCAGCACGCGAGATCGAGCGACAGCATGAGCTCATGCGCACGATCATCGACACACACGACGCAACGTTGCGTGATGTGGGACGAGACCTGCATGACTCTCTCGGACAGGATCTCACCGTGCTGTCAAAACTGCTGCGTCGGCTACATGAACACTCCGCTTCGCTTCCTGCAGACATGATCACGCAACTCGATCTCGCCGTTTCTGTGAACGAGCGCGCCACGCTCGATGCACGGCGCATCTCACATCTGCTTGCAGCATCGGATGTGGTGGGCGGCCGATTGCATGTGGCGATCGAAGGACTCATGGAAAGCGTGAGAGCTGCATGGCCGGATGTTCAGGTGTCGTTATCGTTCCACGGTGATGTGTCCGTGATCCCCGACGCAACGGCGCGAATGTTGTTCCGATGCGCACAAGGTCTCTTGCAGAATGCCTTGCGACATGCAGCGCCCGCACACGTGAGCGTTCAGATCATTCATCGTGATGGTGCTGTTCATCTGTCCGTCGAGGACGATGGTATGGGCTTTGATCCGACCTTCGTGCATGCAGGAATGGGTCTGCGAGAATTGTATGCTCGCGCAGAGGCACGCGGGGGAACGGTCCATGTGGATTCAACCCCCGGACATGGTACGTTTGTACTCGTTTCTGTGCCATTCGAAGTGTAACCCATGTCCACACCTCCCGAGCGCATACGCGTCTACTGCGTCGACGATCATCCGATCGTGTTGAACGGACTCCGTGCCGATCTCGAGCATGCCCCATCGCTGCACATCGTGGGGTCCACGACCGATGCACGAACGGCACTTGAGGAGATCTTGGCGATGGGCGAGAACGTCGACGTGGTGCTCAGCGATATCGAGATGCCTCATATCAGCGGCTTTGATATCTGCACGACGCTGAAGAAACTTGCTCCAATACCCCGCGTGATCTTCTTCACCTATCACATGACGCCGGAAGTGCAATACAAGGCGGAACGGGTGAAGGTGGACGGGATCTTATATAAGAGTGCCGGGGCCGCGGAGATCATTGAGTGCATTACGGCGGTGCATGAAGGAAAGCGTATCCAACCCTCCTTGCCGCCCTCCGAAAACCTTCCGCTGACGGTGACGACGCCACTAACGGATTCGGAGCTCAATGTTCTCCGTTGCATCGTTTGTGAGCACTTGTCAACGAATGAGATCGCCGAGAAACTGTTCCGGAGTCGACATACTATCGAACAGCATCGAAAGAACATCATGGAGAAGCTCGACGTCCACAACGTGATGCAGTTGATGGCCTATGGGTACCGTATCGGATTGTGCTCCGATGCCACACCGCCCGAACAGCGCTAGATCGACCAAATACCGGATAGTCGGCATGATTCGCATGGAGGCCACCCATACTTTAGTGAGGGCAGCTGAGGTGAGGACAGCTGAGACACGGACTGTGGCCGGCGGATGCGTTCTGGTTGGCGTGTCAACCTCAAAAGGGGCATCCGCAATGGTCCCATGAGGTCGAGGCTGGTGCTCGGAGTATGGCAACTTCCGGATGTAGACACGTTGGTGGGCAGCGTAGCGACCCCTACTTGTGTGTGCAAGTCTCGTCGGTAACGAATGGATTGGGGACTGGTCCAACCATAACGACTAAGCACGGAAGGTGCTGTCACAATAGACTGACGAGAAAAAATGCGTGATGATTGCAGATAGTGACCCAAATCGTGAAAAGGTCAACAACTTGGTACTAGAGATGCCAGAGGAAGTGGTATCGTTTGTAGCGGGTTGTGTCATACTCTCTTGGATGGTCATCTCTATCACGGCATGTGGATCATTTCGACGAGAGCAAACTCTCGCGATAAAAGAAACACCAGCAGATCGACGACATGTTATCTCCTTTCTTCCAGATGATCGTGTTCAAGACACGCAGTCCCGCGAGTTGTATCGCCCGTGTACGTGTACGGAGCCCTCTCCGGATGTCGCATTCAATAAAGCGTATGACTTGAGTCTCGCGTCTCAAGGCCTTGACAGTTCAACGATGTCTGCAAGCGCAAAGTTGACGGTAACGCGGTCGATCGTTGATCTGGCGAAGAGATCACAGACTCTTCAGCTGGTTCGAGAGATGGGCTATAGGATATGCGAAGCACGTTGCAACGGTATGAGTGAGGGCGACCCTCTCTTGCAGGCACTAATGAGTCAAATGAAGGACTTGCTTACAATTGAACTTAAGAACGCAGATCGCGAGTACATCGAAGCAATCACTGTCTCACGAAAAGACTCTATCTATCTTCGAGAACTGTATCGTAGAGCGCTTCCTGACACGTCGAAGTAGTCGGAGGTCGCGTATACCGGAGGCGCAATGGTGGAATTTTTGAGGAATCTCATGCATGAGAATGCACGGATTCGAGTATTGCTTGGCGATGTTGCTGTCTATGCGACTATCACGAGAGTGGATAATGATCTGGTACAGATGGATATCTATGATCATCCAGCAGGAGTAACCGTAATCATCACACACACACACAACGTAGTTGTCGTTGCATAAACGGTCGAAGAAATCATACAGGAAAGGGCGACGTGTGACTCTCGTTGAAAGACTCTCTGCATGGGGAACAATGCTAATAGTGACCATGGGTGCATTGTGGTGTGTTCTGAACACCATAATGATCTGGCCGACAGTTGAAACATCGACTGTGACCATGAGAATCGCAACAGATCTTGCAGACAAACCTCCTTTGGACTCAACCACAGTTTGGCGCGAATCGGTTGGCCGGCTGAATCGCGATACTACGATTGTACAAAGACGCTGGACCGGTGGGACGGAGTTATGGATGTGCCCGGTTTGCCTCTCAGCCCCCATGACCGCGGATGTGCGAGTAATTCTATTGTCGCTGATTTCAGGTGCACTAGGAGCAGCCTTGCATGTCTTCATTTCATTGAGTGGATTCGTTGGAAATCGTACTTTCAAGACAAGCTGGATCATGTGGTATGTCTTACGAATGCCAACCGGCGCCACGCTCGGGCTTATCCTCACGTGTGCTCTGCATGGTGGAATGCCCACAGAAGGTGTGACTTATGACGGGTCAAATCCGTATCAGATCTATCTCCTTGCAGGGATCGCTGGCCTCTTTTCAAGGAGTGCTCTGGACAAACTTGAGGACATATTTGAGACGCTGTTTAAGACTGCCCGGAACGACGAGCGTCTAGATAACATCAACGCACCAGTACCTATTCGAAAAGAGGGGGATTCAGAGAATGAAGTACGGAACAATTGAACGATTCCTTGACGCTGTAGCCGCGTCAATGAAGTGTATTGGTAATGAGGAGTCGACGGAGGTGTTCTTTCGTGGACAGGCGACCCGCGAATGGCAGTTGCAGCCAACACTTCATCGATTTGTGAATCGACTCAATTCTTTACCGGGTCAAGATGTTGCTGATACAACGGATATTGACGGAGTCGAGTCGGCCTTGTATTGGGAGTTCCGGTCAAAGGCGATCAGTTTACGAGGCAAAGCCAACTCAGGATGGGACTATTTATTCTGGGCGCGTCACCACGGGGTGCCTACACGACTAATGGATTGGACCGAGAACTTGTTCGTGGCATTGTACTTTGCACTTGTTGACGAGCCAGGACACGTTAGTACCCCACGAATATGGCTGCTCAATCCGTATCGGCTAAACAAGATCTCAATGTCAAGTGATGAACTGTATCACCCCAAGTACCTCGCTCCTGACGACTACGATGCCTTGATAAACTCTTATGATGAATGGGGCTGGGATCTACCTGTGGCATTGTATCCTGAACAGTCAAGTCCACGGCAGCATGCGCAGCAAGGGTGGTTCACTGTTCATGGAAATGATGAGCGCTCACTGGAGGATCAGCAGGAATCATTGATCAGGAAAGTACTTAAGATCAAGCGAGCAACGCCAGTGTCAATGGAGCAGTACACACCGAAGCAGTTGGCCACGCTTGCAGAGCACGATCTTCCCTTTCTTGCATACATCGATCTCCAGAAGGATGATGTTGTCGCCTTGACAAAATTGCTACGGCTATCGGGCCGTAGTCGTTACTCCATCTATCAAGACTTGGACTCTCTGGCAAAAGACACGATTGATCGTTTTGTCAATCCGTAGGTAGTGGTGCAGCGGAGGTGCCATATTGCACCATGATCACCATCCACGCCACAAAGAAGCTGCTCACGAAACTGAAGATCGCACCGGCAACGGAGGCCACCGCTACGGACGGAAGGTTGGGCGCGTGGTATGCCGACCTTCGCGTTGTCAATCGACGGCACATCGTCTTTGCACTGAATGAACGGACGTTGCTGTGCGTGATCGTTCCATACGTCTCATTCAAGAGCGATCCAGCCGCCGCGATGGCTGCGGCGTTACGTCCTGTGCTAGAAGCCGTGGGGGTGCCAAACGGTGTGATCGATGCCGAGCTTGCTGCATTCAACGCAGTGTCCTTCACGACCACGGCATCACGCGTGATGCTTGGTCGGCTGAGACTCGCCATCGACGACTCAGAATATCAACTGTTCAGGGGCGAAGCACTCGACACCGTCGCGATTCGAATGTCCTCCTTCCTGTACTCGGCCGGCAAAGGACAGCCGAGTTCAGCGTATCTGTCTCCGTATGATCTTGTAGGATCGACCCTTGGCGTTGCAACACGCTCGCCGATGACATCCGATCTGTCGATGCCGCTCCCGTCCCCTCCGACTCCGATCATGCAGAGTGAACCTGTCGCCAAACGAGCCGCCCATGAGGTCGACACGCTGGTCCTTCGCATCTCACTCGACGGAATACGACCGGAGATCTGGCGAACGGTGATGGTGCCCGCGAACATCACACTTCGTCGTCTTCATGATGTGATCCAAGCTGCCATGGGGTGAGATGATTCTCACTTGCATTTGTTCACGATCAATGGTACTCCCTACGGTGATCGGCAGGTCTTTGATGACATGCCGCAGATGAAGGACGAGAAGTTCGTGAACATTGGATCTCTTGGCCTTGCTCGTGTGAGCACGGTCGCGTACGAGTACGACATGGGCGACGGTTGGCGACATACCATCTCCGTCATCGGGTTGGACAGAACACCCCCACATGACGCATTTCAGGTGATCGATGGCGCGAACGCTGTCCCTCCGGAAGACATCGGTGGAATCAATGTCTATGCGCGCTTCGTGCTGGCAATGATGGATCCAAAACATGAAGATCACGATGAGGTTGTGCAGTGGTATGGTCGACCATTCGACCACACGATGTTCGACCTTCGCGCAGCACAGCGCCTCCTGTTCGTTCTTGTCCACACCGGAGCGGGCTACCCATGGCGCTCATGATGGATGATGGTGCATGTTGCGATGTCTTCTCGCATCTTTGCATCCATGAGCACATCCCATATCCCCTTGACCCTTGACGAGCGCCTTGCCCTTGCTGATAGAATGGACGATCTGATCGAAGACCTTGATGCCGGGTGGAGTGTGCCCGTGATGGAAGGGTTCTTCATGGGTCTGGCCATGCTACGCACACCACCCGAAGTGTCGGTCTGGCTTGACGAGGCCCTGCCCGTCCAAACGTTGTCCGAAGAAGAACGCATTGCGCTCACAGCCGATGTGATGCGCCTGCATGCAGATGTGCATGATTTTCTCATGAACGAAGAATCAGAGTGGATGCCGCTCTTCGTGCATACCGACTCCACCGACGCGTCCTTTACTGCACTCGGCTTCGCACAATGTCTCGAGAACTTCGCCCCCGCAGAGTGGAAGCGCTTTGCCACCGATCACAAGAAGTCCGCCGCCGTCATCCGCACTATGGCCGACTATGCCTTGGAAGGCGGCAGGGTGTCGAAGGCCCAGTTCGATGCGGTGGAGAAGAAGTTCATGGAAAGTGTGTTTGAAATGTTTGAAGCGAATACATGATCAAGAATACATGATCCGATCAAGGATCAAGAATATAGAATGAGCGCACACCGCACTCGTGGATCCGCCGTGCTTCCCGTCCGATGTTCGCGGCTATATTGCCGCTACTGACAATGATCAACGGAACGGGGAATGAGCGTGAGTGGACGTACCTACGAAGAGATAGTGGCCGCAACAAGGGAAGCGAACAGACGCAACGATATACCGATGCTCGAACAATGTGCGTCGGAGCTTGAGGCTGTGGGGACGGATCTCGCCCTTGCAGGAGCATTCGGAGCCCGTGGTAATGCATGCCTACTCCGTGGCGATAATGTCGCGGCCTTGGAGCACTATCAGCACGCGCAAGCCAAACACGAAGCGATCTCGAATCAGATTGGCGTCGCGTCCATCGTCGGGAACATTGGTATCGTACACTTCAATCAAGGATCATTTCATGAGGCACTGGAGGCATTTCAACGGTCGATGAGTCTGTACGAGGAACTCGAGAACACAAGTGGTGTTGCACTGTATCTTGGCAATATTGGCAATGTCCTCCGCAGGCTCGGCAGAGATCAAGAAGCGCTCGAGGTCTATGAGCGAGCGATCCATCTCCACCAAGACCTCAACGAACCGTATTCCCTGTGTCATATCACTGCAAACCTTGCAAGTGTCCTCACAATGATCGGCGACTATCCCGGTGCCCTTGACAGACTGCGGCGTTGCTTGGAGATCCAGGAATCGCTTCATGATACGAGTGGTATGGCCGAAACCCACGGACTGCTTGGGAATGTCTACGGCACTAGCAGTGACTTTCCCACAGCGCTCGAACACTACCAGCATGCATTGGAGATCTACGAGGAGATGGGACATAGACGAGGTCTGGCGTTCGCGACGTCCTCCATCGGAAAGATCCACGGACTGCTTGGTGCATACACCACAGCACTTGCATGGTTCATGAAGGCTGAGGCACTGCACAGAGAGTTGAATGACAAGAGTGGCCTCGCCGGCGACCTTTCCTCGATCAGTGCCCTGCATGAGTTGATAGGAGAGGATGAACAGGCCGTCGCATATGGAAGAGAGGCCCTCGCCCTATATGACGAGAATGGCGAGATCACCTATCTCTCTGAAGTTCTTGGAGCCATCATTCGATCCATGACGAAGCTTGGAACGACAACGGAGGTCAAGGAACTTCTCGCGCGAATGGATGCACTTCCTTCAAAAGGTCCGATCGACATGTGCCGCCGCATGCGCTGCCATGCCAACGTGCAAACGGCCGAGGGACTTGTGGATGACGCGGTCGAGTCGTTGAACGCCGCACTCGCGATCGCACAGCAACATTCCATCCGGTCCGAGCTGGCCAATATCCATGCATCCCTCCGCGACCTGTGTCAGCGTCGTAACGACTTCGCCGGCTACATCGAGCACAACAACGAATTCACGCGAATCACCGAAGAGATCAACGGCAAGGAGACCGCCGCAAAACTCGCCATGCAGGAGAAGCAGCGCGAGATCGATGCCCGTGAACGCGAACACGAGAAGCATCTCGCCGTCCTCCACTCCACCTTGCCAAAGCATGTTGCAGAGAGGGTGGCACGGGACGAGGTCGTGAACGATCACTTTGAGAACGCCACGGTCATCTTCCTCGATATCGTCGGTTTTACTGATATCTCATCATCGATGTCGTCGCAGGAAGTGATCGAACTTCTCGACGATGTCTTCACGCAATGCGATATGATCTGTGCCAAGCATGGCGTGACGAAGATCAAGACCATTGGCGACAGCTACATGTGTGTCTCATTCGATAGCGTCGTCAATGCCGCACTCTGTGCGTTGGAAATGTCGCGCATCAGCATCTCCCACGAAGTGTCGCACTCCGTGTCCCACAAAGTGTCCCACGAAGTGTCCCACGAAGTGCTCTTCCGCATCGGAATGCACTGCGGCCCGGTGACAGCCGGTGTGATCGGCAAGGAACGCATGCAGTATGATGTGTGGGGAGACACCGTTAACGTTGCGTCTCGGATGGAGTCCACTGGGGAGCCAGGCAAGGTGCATGTTTCCGAAGCGTTGGCTATTGAATTGAAGAGCAATACAGAGTCAAGAATACAGAATCCAATTCCCCACGAAGTGTCGCACAACGTGTCGCACGAAGTGTCCCGCGCCGAAGGCGTTCTCCCCGTGTCCCACGAAGTTCCACTTGTCACTCGTCACTCGTCACTTGTAACTACCCCAAGGGGGTTGATCGAAATCAAAGGCAAAGGCCCAATGCAAACCCACTGGCTGACAGGAGGATGAGCGTGAGATCGGCCCAGGACGTTCATCGAGACATTGTTCATGCAATGAGCATCAATGATGCCGATGCACTCATGCGTTATGCCGACGAGTTAGAACAGTCCGACAATCCCGGGATCATTGCCGTCGCCTATGCAACACGCGGGACGGCCTTGCGACTTCAGGGGCGATTCTCCGAGGCACTCGAGTCGTATCGTCGGGCTCTGGAGCTTCATGAGACCGCTGGAAACAGACAGGGGGTCGCTGCCGTGACGGGCAACATCGGGACGGTGTACCGCATCCTATGCTCGTTCCCGGTCGCACTCGAGCACTTTCATAGAGCATTACAAATGCACGAGGAGCTTGGGGATCGAGAGAGCGTTGCGAAACTGTTGGGTAGTATTGGTAACGTGTACAGTGGAACAGGTGATCTTGCAATGGCGCTCGAGCATTATGAGCGTGCGCTCGAGATCAATTTGGAGATCGGCAGTGTCGACGGAGAAGCGGCGATGGTCGGCAACATCGGTTCTGTGTACTTGCACATGCATGATCATGCGCGAAGCCTTGAATATCTCAACCGAGCACGCCGTCTGCATCTGCAGAGCAACGACCAACGGAGCGTTGCACTCGTGTCTAGTAACATCGTCATGGTGCTTCTTCACGAGCACCAGGATGAGGAAGCACAAGCAATGCTCGACGCAATGGCGTCGATGACGATCGATAATCTCAGCATACGTATCGCAAACGCACAACATCAGGCTCTGATCTATGAACGGAGGTCCGAGCATGATCGTGCATTGGCCCTGCTGACGGAAACGCTGGAGCTTGCACGTCAACGATCACTTCCGGACGCTCTGGCCGAGATCCATCTGCGCCTGCGCGACATCGCCCATCGTCAGAACGACTTTGAAGGCTACATCACCCATAACAACGAATACACACGCATCACCGGTGAGATCAACGGCAAAGACACCGCTGCTAAGCTTGCCATGCAAGTGAAACAACGCGAGATCGAAGCCCGAGAACGCGAGCATGCCAAACACATGGCCGTCCTCCACTCCACTCTTCCAAAGGAAGTTGCAGAGAGGGTGGCAAGGGGCGAGGTGGTGAACGACCAC
This sequence comes from Kapaibacterium sp. (SeqCode), assembly GCA_044224925.1. Lineage (GTDB taxonomy): Bacteria > Bacteroidota > Ignavibacteria > Kapaibacteriales > Kapaibacteriaceae > Kapaibacterium. The sequence continues at coordinate 55,843 of JBGAJM010000007.1, read as the reverse complement.
TACGACAACGCAACCGTCATCTTCCTCGACATCGTTGGCTTTACGGAGATCTCTTCCAGACTGTCATCACAAGAGGTCATCGCGTTACTTGATGATGTCTTTACACAATGCGATACGATCTGCGCCAAGCATGGCGTGACCAAGATCAAAACCATCGGCGACAGCTATATGTGTGTGTCGTTTGATAACGTCATCAACGCCGCACTTTGTGCATTAGACATGTCGCGAATCAAAGTGTCCCACGAAGTGTCCCACGAAGTGTCCCACGAAGTGTCCCACGAAGTGTCCCACGAAGTGTCCCACGAAGTGCTCATCCGCATCGGAATGCACTGTGGTCCTGTAACGGCCGGTGTTATCGGCAAGGAGCGGATGCAGTATGATGTATGGGGCGACACGGTGAACGTTGCGTCGCGGATGGAAAGTTCAGGTGAGGCCGGACGGGTGCATGTTTCCGAAGCGTTGGCTTTGAATCTGAAGAGCAATACAGAATCAAGAATACAGAATCCAGTTCCCCACGAAGTGTCGCACGCTAGTGTCCCACAAAGTGAACTCGTCACTCGTCACTCGTCACTTGTAACTACCTTCCGAGGTATGATCGACATCAAAGGCAAAGGCCGGATGAATACCTATTGGCTAGAGACGATCCAGAGGTCGTGATCGCACGAAGTGCCACTTGTCATTTGTCACTCGTCACTTGTCACTCAACTCCTGATCTTTATCATTCCCTCCTCCCTCCTCCTTCCCGATATTCCTCCTTGTCGATCTCGTACACGATGTCGCACGTTGTGGAACGGAGGTGCACATGGATCGCAGGATGTTCGCCGTATGTGCGCTGGTGTTTGCCGTAGCAGTGACACAGGCGCAAGAGTGGCAGAGCGTGAAGACGCTGTATGGTGTAACGGCCACGGATGTGGCCATGGCGAGCGGGGATACGTCGACGCTCTATGTGCTCCACTCCTCCGCACGCTTCGGAGGCGGGGGAATGCCCATTCTGTATGCGTCCACGGACGGAGGGGCCACGTGGGAGGCAAGGTTGCGAGGACCGGAGCAGCCATTGACGTCGATGACGATGTGGATGCGTCTGCAGGCGGGAACGCCGGACGCACTGGAAGTGGCCGGACCCGGCGTCGATCCGGTAACATCGACGTCCGTGATGCGCAGATCGACAGATGGCGGGGCAACATGGTCGACGTTGTACGGACCGATCCAAACACGCAACGGCATCACCGACACCGCGGCGTGGACGCCACTCGTTGTCACCCATCCGAACGATCGGAACATTCGCATGATGGAGTGGGACGATGCACGCAACGATCCGACGGTGCACATGCTGTCGACGTCATTCGATGGCGGACAAACGTGGAATGCGGTCCCGATCGATGTCCACGCCCCGCTCCTTGCCCCTTGCCCATCCTTCCCTTCGAAACTGTATGCCGTGTCGTCCACGGGCTTCTTCGTGCGCACGGCCTACGATGCGCCGGTGTTGCGGTTGCCGACGACGTGGACGGGACCGATGCCAACATCCATGCTGGCCGATGATGACAAGAGCGACGTGGTGATCGCTGCAGCCAATGGCGGCGTGTGGCGGTCCACCGATGCCTGCAAGAACTGGTCGAACGTACTTGCACAATCGACGACGCTTCCCAACCTTTCCTTGATGCGCCATCCGAACCACGATGGCGAGCTCTGGACCGTTGGCTCGCGCTTGTATCGCAGTGTCGACCGGGGACTCACGTTCACGGCCGTTGATACGATGCAGCAGCGTGTACTTGCTCTTGCACTGCACGACGATCGATCGTTGAAGTCGACGACGGACGGAGAGCTCATCCTGCGTCGATCCACCACATCTCCATGGGACACCATTGCCCATCGTCTCCCGCACTTCAGCGCACGATCCGTGCGACGATGGTCCGATGACCGATGGATCGTGATCGGGAACTATCACATTGCCGAGACCACCGATCGTGGGTCGACATGGACGAAGCGTCTCTTCATGCCCGATCCGACAACATTCAAAGGCATCGTCGGCGCCGTTGCCGCCTCGCCGCCCTTCACCACCATCTATGTGCGCTCGTCGCGATGGTTGTATCGAAGTGCCGATGTGGGGCGTACGTGGGAGACGATCCAAGCGTCGCCAACACCGACGTGGCATGCGATCACCGTCGATCCGAACGACGGCAACCACCTGTTGGGTCTGCATACGAAGGCCATCGTGCATTCCAGTACCGGCGGCGCAACGTGGGACACGGTGAATGCCGTGCAGGTGCAGGCACGCACATCACAAGCGAGTTGCTGGATCTCGAGTGCCGATCGGAACACGTGGTTGATCACGATGACGTGGACGGTGAACGAACGCGACACGTCGATGGTGATGATCACACGCAATGGTGGTGATATGTGGAAGACCGCTCAGTTGCCCGGAGGGTCATGGGATGTGCACGCACATCCGTCCGATCCGAATGTATGGATGATCCTGTCGGCAACGGCTGATGTCTTCTTCACAACATCCGATGCAGGCGAGACGTGGCAGCGCACGGACAGCGTCGACGTCGACGTGATGTGCGAGGATCCCACCGATCGCTCCACGCTCTGGGGACTTGGTCCTACGGGTGCGCTCTCCGTCTATCATACATCAACAGGCTGGCAACGGATCGCATCGAACACCTTGCCCTACGGTCATCGCGTGACCGATGTGGCCATGCTCGCCAACAGGACCGTGATCGCCACGTCGCGCGATGGCGTCTACACGATGCAAGTGCCGACATCCGTGGCGGAGCACAGTGCAGATGAAGAGCGCACATCATGGTGTCGTGTGTGGACCGAAGCCGATGGGTCGCTCACGCTCAGTGCCGACGTGCCATGCACGGCCGATGTGTTCGCAACAAGCGGACAGTTGCTCTGGAGCGGCATTGTGATGAACACACGTCGCTGCGAGGTCTCGATCCCGGGTCCGGTCATCGTCCGCTTCTCCGACGGCAAACGCCTCGTCCGCCGTCTGGAGTTCGTGCGGTAGGGTGGGAAGAGATCGGAAGAGGAATACAGAATACATAATACAGAATCCAATTCCTCACGAAGTGTCGCACTCCGTGTCGCACTCGGTGTCGCACACTAGTGTCCCACAAAGTTAACTCGTCACTCGTCACTTGTCACTTGTCACTTGTCACTCAGCTCAGGGGTTCGATCGACATCAAGGGCAAAGGCCCCATGCAGACCTATTGGCTGGAAATGAACGCATAGCGCTTCATCGCACGCACGGAACTATCCGTCAACACTCCGCGTCTAGCTCGCGCCTCTGACACTTCCAACACACCTCTGCAAGCGAGCAACCATGAGTGGTCTACTGTACATCGTCGCCGTCATCCTTCTGATCCTTTGGGCCATTGGCTTCCTCGGCTATCATATTGGCGGCATCATCCACATCCTGCTCATCATTGCCTTGATCGCCGTGATCTTGAGAGTGATACAGGGAAGAAGAGTTCTGTGAAGTGACAAGTGACGAGTGACAGGTGACGAGTTGCACTTCGTGGGATCCTTGATTCCTTGATCCCTTGATTGGATTCTGTATTCTTGATCCTGTATTCCTCTTCTCCATCCCCTCACATCATTCCGAACATCTTCGGCGTGAAGCGCACATACACCTGTGCCGAGATGGGCAGGGAGCCATAGTACGGTGTGAGGTTCGAGGGGACGAGGTTTGCCGTGACCTGTCCACCGATGGAGAGGTCGATAAGGGCAATCGTCGTGAGGCGTTGTGAGAAGCCGAGCGTGAGGGCGCCAATGTCTTCCATGGTGCCGTGGGCGCCCGGTTGTTCAACGCCGAGTTCCTCGAGGGACTTCTGTACCCACTCTGCACGCAAGTAGGGGATCGATCCATTCATGTCGACGGCGGCCTCGGCGAGAACGGCCCATTCCTGATGACCATGACCGGCGTTGTTATGTCCAAGCGCCACGGTCCCTGTCCACCATGCCGCCTCATCACCACGAGCATACTGCACCGATGCCGTGGTGCGCGTGACGTTGGATGAACCTTCGGGCGCGGTGATGTAGCCTTGCGAGACCTGCGACGTGATGTACTGACTTGGTGCCCACGACAATCGCCATGAATACGAGTCGAAGAGCGGCTTGTCGAAGTTCGTTCGATTCTCGTCGGGCTCCTTGCCCGTGAAGATCGATCCTTCGGCGCGGAACTCTCCAACGCGAACGCCAAGCGTACCAACGCCGAAGGTGATGTGTGTTGCATCAAGCCAGTGATGACCGAGCGGTGCATCGGGATTGGCAATGCTCGACGCGCGATGCATGAAGGCCGTCGGTCCAAGCGCCGGCTCGCCCGGATACCCAAGGTATCCCGTTACATCAACATCATCCGAGAAACGTTGTGTGTAGGCGACAGCCAACGACGCAAAGAGATCGTGCGGATGCTGATGGTCCACGAGCGGTTCGCCATTCCACGACTCACCCGTCTGGAACAGCAGCGGATAACCGGATCCCGGGATCGTCGCAATGTCGAACGACATCATGGCCTGCACGCTGAGCAGTCCATTCTCACCGATCGGCCGCTGCGCCATGGCCATCAGATAGTTCGGCACATCCACCGCGTGATCACCGCGACGATCGTTGTTGTTGATGTTCGTCCACGTCGAGCGAACGATCACCGATCCATGCAGCATCAGCTGCCAACCAAGCACATCGTGGTCCATCACCGCATACATCGGCGATGCATCCGGCTGCCAACTCGTTCCGGACCCATTCCGGGTCATCGGTAACGAACGTGAATACGCATTGCTCATCATGTCCATCATTGGGGACTGAGCAAGGAGAGGGAAGGAGGCGAGGAGAAAGAGGAGGAGCTTCATGATTGAGTTACGAGTGACAAGTGACGAGTGACGAGTAGAGTGACGAGTGACGAGTGGAGTTACGAGTGACAAGTGACGAGTGACGAGTAGAGTTACGAGTTTCAAGTGACGAGTTACGGGTTGAGAGACATGTGACATTACTTGTCACTTGTCACTTGTCACTCGTCACTCAACCACGATTTTTCCTTTCAGCATATTCATCCCACATGCGAACTCGAACGTGCCGGGTTTCGTGGGGGTGAAGTCGACGGACGTTTGCTGGTGGGCGGGGAGCTTGCGGCGGACGCCGAAGGTGGGGATGACGAGTTCTTCGCTGCAGGCGCTGTGTTCCTGACGGTCGAAGACGAGATGCACAGGGGTTCCTGCGACAACATGAATGGTGCTTGGGCTATAGCCGCCCTTGACGATGATGCGTTGCTCTTGAACGCCGTTGGATGTTGTGGCCGACATGGCGGCTCCTTTCGTAGAAGTGAAGAAGAAGAGTGCGATGAGCACGATGAGTGCGAAACCGACTCCGGTGACAAACCATTGCGTGGTATCCATGAGGTTATCCTTGAAATGAAAATGAACGAAGACGAAGGGCGTTGGTGAGGACGCTCACGGAACTGAGCGCCATGGCGGCGGCGGCGATCATGGGATCGAGCGACCATCCAAGGGACGTGACGAGCACTCCCGCCGCAAGCGGGATCCCGAGCACGTTGTAGACGAAGGCGAAGAAGAGGTTCTGCTTGATGTTGCGCATCGTGGCTCGCGAGAGCTGCAAGGCATGGGGCACATTGCGCAGGTCACTGTTCATGAGCGTGATGTCGGCAGCTTCCATGGCCACGTCCGTTCCGGACCCAATGGCAATGCCCACATCGGCCGTGGCCAGTGCCGGTGCATCGTTGATGCCGTCGCCTACCATGGCCACGCGTTCTCCTGCCGATTGAAGTTGTTCGATCACGTGCACCTTCTCATCCGGCATCACATGGGCATGCACTTCCGTGATGCCGACCTGTGCTGCAATGGCCTGCGCTGTTGGGAGCGTGTCTCCGGTGAGCAAGACCACGCGCAGACCCATGCGCTGCATCGATGCAATGGCCTCGGCAGATGTCGGACGGACAGTATCGGTGATGGCCATGCTGCCCACATGCCGTTCGTCGCGTGCAATGTGGACGACCGTGCGACCTGAACGTTCCCATTGTGCGATGGTGTCGTGCAGTGACGGCATCATCGCTATCGCATGCGCTTGCAGATGCGCGAGATTGCCGATCCGATAGATCGATCCATCAACGCGAGCCGTGAGGCCCCTTCCGGGCTCGATCTCGATGTCGCTCACCGTGCGCAGCATCTCTCCATGTCCGGCCGTGAACGTGGCAATGGCGTCAGCCAACGGATGCTCGCTCTTCGATTCGATGGAGTGAATGGCCGAATACAGGTCGTCGACGTCGATGGTTGGATCGATCATCCGGTCTGTGACCGATGGCGCACCCACCGTGATCGTTCCTGTCTTGTCAACAACGACCGTCGTCACGCGATGCGCGGTCTCCAATGCTTCGGCGTTGCGGATGATCAATCCCGACTCTGTTCCTTTCCCCGTACCCACCATGATGGCGGTTGGGGTGGCAAGGCCCAAGGCACAAGGACAGGCGATGATGAGCACCGAGACAAGGTTGACGAGTGCCTGTGCTGTGCGCGTCTCGACCGGCAACACGTCGAACCACACCACGAAGGTTGCTACGGCGATCATCATCACCGCGGGCACGAACCACGAACTGATCGTGTCGGCCATGCGTTGGATCGGAGCCTTGCTTCCTTGCGCGGCCTCGACCATGCGCATGATCTGATGCAGTGTGGTGTTCGCACCGGTGCGCTCGACCACGGCCGTGGGAACACCGCGACGGTTGACGGTGCCGCCCGTGATCAGGTCGCCCACACGTCGTTCCACCGGCATGCTTTCGCCGGTGATCATCGATTCGTCGACGGACGTACTGCCATCAATGATGCGTGCATCGATCGGAATGCGCTCGCCGGGACGGATGATGATCACGTCGCCCACCACAAGGGCGTCCGTTGCCATGTCGACCTCACGTCCATCCCGCACCACGCGCGCTGTCGTTGGCTGCAGTTGCAGAAGTCGGTGCATGGCCGTCGACGTCTTTTGCTTGGCGCGCTCTTCAAGCATGGCGCCGAGCATGACGAGGGCGATCACGGTGACGGTGGTATCGAAGTACACGTGCGGATGTTGGCCGGCCGCATGGAAGAGGTCGGGGACGACCGTGCCGGCAACGCTATAGAGAAAGGCCGTCGTGGTGCCAACGGCGATGAGGGTGTCCATCGTGGCCGTGTGATGCAGGGCCGCATGCCAGGCCGACACGATGTAGTCCTTGCCGCCATACCACATCACCGGAAGGGTGAACAGTAGTTGCAGCCAGTTGAGCGTTTCTTCGCTCACCACGTCGTGCATCGACGGCACCAGCATCGACATGCCGAGCAGCATCGTGATGATGGCGAAGGGAAGGATGATCCAGAACCGCGTTGTCATGTGATTGCTCCGTTATTGAACGAATGCAACCTACGGACGGCTCTAGGGCAGGATGTTACAGTTCACGACGTGATCGTTGTAAGATCTTCAGGTTCGGTTACGAACCCACCTTCTCCACGCCTTTGCGTGCATTCACAGCATCGCGCTTGAAGGCCGTCGGTGTTTGTGACGTCTCCTGCTTGAACTGATTCGAGAGATAGGCAACACTACTATAGCCCAGCTCGAAGGCGATATCGCTAAGCGACATCTCGTCGTACACCAACAGCTCCTTCACGCGCTCGATCTTCTGCGCGATCACGAACTTCTCGATGGTGATCCCTGCTGTTTGCGAGAACACCGTGCTCACGTAGCGATAGTCCTTCTTCGTGATGTTCTCGATATGATCCGAGATCTTCAACGGCATGTTCTTCCACTCGCCGTTCTGGATCAGATCGATGATGGCCTGCTTCACTTGTTCCACCAAGGCCGTGTTCTTGTCTTCCACCAGGTCGAAACCATTCTGTCGAAGAACGGTCTGTATGGAGGCAAGGGGCAAGGGCTCGGTGTGTTCCACGACGGCCTCTCCCAATTGCACGTCGATCACGCGCAAACCAAGCGACGTGAGATCCTCCGTGATCACACGCCTGCAGCGCGCACAGACCATGTTCTTGATACGAAGTGTGGAGATCATCGGAGGCTGCTTTGAAATGTGAACGACGTGATACGGCGAAGATGTACTTTTGTCGTCGAACCAACAACTGGAGATCATCATGGCCGAATCACGTCCCTTCAACATGAACATCAATCCTCCATCGAGTCCGAAGAACATTCTTCGGTGGATCGGCCTGGCCTTCGCCGGCATCTTCTTGTTAGTGGTCATCCTGTCCATGTCCATCACGATCAGCGGCGGCGAGGCCGGCGTGCTGTTCAGGACGTTTGGTGGTGGTATCGATCTGGAGACCACGTATGGCGAGGGCTTCCACATCATTGCGCCGTGGAACGAGATGGTGGTGTATGAGGTGCGACAGCAAGAGGCCAAGGAGACGATGGCGGTGCTGTCGTCGAACGGATTGGAGATCTCCATCGACGTGTCCGGTTGGTTCCAACCGATGTACAGCAAACTGCCCAAGCTGCATCAGGAGAAGGGCACGGAGTATCTCGATCGCGTGGTGCGGCCTGCCGTGCGCTCCGCAACGCGCAGCGTGATCGGTCGGTACACACCCGAAGAGATCTACTCGTCCAAGCGCGATGTGATCCAGAACGAGATCTTTCTCGAAACGAAGAAGATCCTCGACAAGCAGTTCGTGCAGTTGAACGAAGTGCTCGTGCGCGACATCACACTACCCGAGACCTTGAAGGCCGCCATCGAGAACAAGCTCAAGCAAGAGCAAGAGTCGCTCGAGTATGAGTTCAAACTCTCCAAGGCCCAAAAGGAAGCAGAACGTCAACTCATCGACGCCGAAGGAAAGGCCCGTGCGAACCGCATTCTGAGCGCTTCGCTCACCGACATGATCCTCCGCGAGAAAGGCATCTCTGCCACCCTTGAACTCGCGCGCTCACCCAATGCAAAGGTGGTCGTGGTCGGGAACAAGGATGGCATGCCGTTGATCCTCGGAAATCAATAGTCGCTGCGTTAGTTGATCATCATCAGTCGCGTTGCTTTGGACGTGCAGTTCACCACAACCAGCGGACCGTTGGGGACGTCTTCGCGTCGCAGATTTCCGTCGTGCGTTGTTGTTGCCGTTGTGATGAGTCTGCCAAGCACATCGTGGATCTCGACGCACGTACTGCGCCAGTCCTCATCCTCGCCGCCTTTCGCCTCTTCCACCGACGTTGCCACGGCCGGCGTGAACGTGATCATGGTGCCGGGTGCAGGCACACCGGCAAGGCGCGGGAAGGCGATCGTGTTGGACGAGTCGATCGTTGGTGCGTTCGGATCTTCCGACAGCCACACCTTGCCATACATCTTCGAAAAGTCTGCTTCTTGCAGTGAGATGCCCACGAATGGTTGGGCAAGCTTTGCTGTGATCGAGCGTGTGTTCTCCGAGCTCGGACCGAAAAGGAAGACGATCTCGCCTGTGTCGTAGCGGTACTGGATCTCAAACGACACGAAGTTCGGGGCATTCAGGTTCGCGATCGACACCGAGTCGTAGCGCAGTCGCAGCATCGATCCCGTCTTTGCGATCACGGTCTTCATCTGGATCTGTGCGCCCGGCGTGACCGAGTCGAGCTCGGTGAACAATCCATCGGCCAGCATCAAGAGTTTGGGCGTGAACACTTCGAACGTTCCGTTGCCCTGGAGGTAGAGTTCAACGGTGTCGGTGGATTCGAACGTGTGACCGAACAACCGCATCGCGATCGGCGGCGCCTGGATCGGCACCATCGTCCCTTTGCGCCACTCCACGGTCACCGGAGTACCGTCCAGCGGCTCCCATGGCTGTGTTGTGATCTGTTGTTGGATCCGATAGGGTGCCTGGTCGGCAACGGATGGCAGGGCGGCAAGGCAGCACAATGCCGCAACGACGAGTGATCGTAGCATAACTCCCTCATGAGGATGATGAACCGGCAACTGTCGACGCAGGTGACACGGCGATCTGAGGGAAAGGTTACACTCAGCGCGCACATCAAGGAATTTTCTAGATTTGGGCACCACATTCTGGGAGATGGCCATGTCAACGCAAGAGTCGCCCGCCAACAGCACCTCGCCCGAAGAGTCCACCCCATCCGCAACGGATCAACCGCGACCCACTCACCACAAGGTCGCCGACATCACCCCCGAACAAAAACGCTCCATCGCCGCGGCAACACTGTCCGAGCTGATGAAGCAAGCAGAGGGATTGAAGATCAAATCGGAAGAGTAATCCACCTTCTCAATACATAATACAGAATACAGAATTCCACTTGTCACTCGTCACTTGTCACTCGTCACTCCACTTGTCACTCGTCACTTGTCACTCGTCACTTGTCACTCGTCACTTCACCACCACCATCCCTCCCTTCCCCTCCACCCTATAGTAATACGTCCCGGCGCTAACGGGTAGACCGCGAGCGTCCGTGCCATCCCAGACGACGTGGTATGCGCCCGGCGCAACCGGTTGTTCGTTGAGTACGGTGCGGACGAGGTTGCCGGCCGCGTCGAAGATGGCCAGGGTCGTGGTGTTCGCCGTGGTGACGTTGAAGCTGATCGTGATGGCACGTTCTGTTGGATTGGGGTAGACAAGTTCGTCGGCATAGTTGCTGTTCCACAAGACGGGCACACTCGTTGTGATCGAGTCGTAGCAGTTCGTGGTGCCGATGAAGTAAGTGGCGCTCACATCCTTGTTGTGACGTGTTGCCGTCTCGTTCGCGGCCTTGTAGGCGCGCACATATTCCACACGGACACCTTCGGGCGCGACGGTCACGCGGAGGTGACCGGAGTTGGGGAGGATCTGACCGGAGATGTAGCCATAGTCATCGGCCTGTCCGGCGTTGGAGAAGTTGGGATGACTTGGCTGCGGCGTCTCTTGATAGATCAGACAGTCCTTCTCCTGCTTCCCAAAGAAGTGATCGTGTCCGTGAAAGAAGATGTTCACGCGATGCTCCGTCAGCAGATCCTTAATGGGCTTGTACCATCCCGGTCGATTCTTCGCAAAGCTGTTGGTGCCATCAAGATCCTTGCCGCCCCACTCATAGAGATCGGCGAACTCCACACCACCACGACCGTCGGGATCGCCTCCAATGAGTTGATGCGCGAAGACGAACGTGAACTTCGATGTGCTGCTCTCAAGCGTCTTGCGCAACCATTCGTACTGCGTTGCACCAAGGGTCCATCGCCATCCGTGCAGTGAGTCGGGCTTTGGAGCGGTGTACCAGTAGGGATCCAGCACGATGAACTGAGCATCGCCCCATTGCCATGCATAGTAGTTCTCGCGAAGTCCCACATACGGATGCTGAGTCGTGTCGCCCGTATAGAACGCATCGGGTGACGGATTCAGGAAGTAGGTCTTCCGGTCGTTCGTGCCCCACACGGCAAGATTCTCTGCCGTCGCGCCTCGCTGCCATCCCGCCTCCCCTTCATGATTTCCAAGAGCGATGAAGAGGGGAACGGAGTGGGCCGATGTTTCATAGTAGGAGCGCAGGAGATGGCAACGTGCGGTGACGGTGTCGTGCGTGATCTTGCCCGATGCGTTCTTGAGTTTGTCGGACATCAGGAAGTCACCAAGGTCGATCATGAAGTCGGGCGCATCTTCGAGTTGATTGAGCAGACAGCGACGGTAGATGGCCGTGTCGGTCTGCTCATCCATGTGCGGATCTGCCTGGACGACAAACGAGAACGTACTGCCAGGTGTGCGCTGTGTATGGAAGGCATAGTCGGGTCGGATCGTGATGTCCACGTCACCAGGACGTCGCGTGAAGACGCTGTAGTAGTACTGGGTGTTGGGTTCGAGTCCGTCGAGCACGATCTCTGCGGGCTGACCTGCCTCGAAGCGCTGCCACGACGTGATGCGCGCGTAGTCGCCACGCGTTGTGCCAACGCCCACTTGAACCTCGGCCGCCTCGTCGAAGAAGAGCTGCACCGTGATGCTGCGATCGGTAGGTCTGCCGAGCATTTCGGCATGACGGAGTTGTTGTGCATGCATCGATACGACGCAGACAAGCAAGAGAAGGATGGGTCGCATCATCGTAGCACCATACAGGATCCGGTTCCAACAAGTCCATCGGCATCGCGCATCACCACCACATACAGACCCGACGTGAGTGCGCTCGCATCGAAGGTGCAGACGGTATTGCCAACATCGATGTGTTGCTCTGCATGCACACGACCTTGCATGTCGATCAGGGAACATGTTCGCGGCAAGGTGGCAGGGCGGGAAGACACGATCGACACACGATCCTGCTGTGAGATGTAGGATGCCGTAAAGGTCCGGTCGGCATCGGCCGCATCAACGAGCACATCCGTCGGTCGCTGTTGCACCGTATAGGAATGGGCGATCTCGCCGTTGTGCCGATCGCCACTCATCGTGTCGGCAGGCAGATAGGCGCGAACGAAATCGACGCTCACACCCGATGGTGCAACGGTCACGCGAAGATGTCCCGTGCCACCGCGCGTCACATCCGTATAGGCATCGGCATTTGCCAACATGCCGATCTCATACGTGGAGTCGGACGGCATGGGTGTCTCTTGATAGACGAGTCCATCGAGCTGCTCCACGGCATACAAGTGATCGTGTCCTTGAAAGAAGATGTTCACGCCCGTGTTCACCATGAGCTGATGAATGGGAAGTCCCCAGCCCGGACGGTAAGTATCGAATAGGTACTTGCCCTTGTTATCATAGCCGCCCCACTCAGCGCCCTTGGCCGTCGTCACGCCACCACGTCCTTGTCCGCGCGTATGATGGGCGAACACGAACTTGTAGCGCGCTGTGGAGGATCGCAGCGTCTCGCTTAACCAGCGATACTGCGCCTCGCCCAACGTCCAATCCCAATTCTGTGGCTTCTCGTTCACATCGCAATGACGGTAGACATCCAGCACTACAAAGAGTGCATCGCCCCACGTCCACGCATAGTAGTTCTCCGGCAGTCCCATGCCGTATCCTTCTTCGGTGGTGTTGCCGGTGTAGAAGGCATTCGGTGAAGGATTCGGATAGTAGTACTTGCGCCATAGCGTACCATACACCGCGATGTTGTTCGGAGGAGCGTCCTTCAGGTAGAACCCGTTCTCACCTTCGTGATTGCCAAGGCAGACGAAGAAGGGCATGGAGTGACAGACGGCGCCAAGGTAGGATCGATAGTCGGCATGCAGTGCATCCATGTCGGCACTCGTCGTCGTGGACGGCGTATGATCGTCGCCGAAGATATCTCCCAACGAAAGCAGGAGATCCGCACTGTCGGCCGCTTCATTGGCCAGCGTGACCTGATACATGGAGCGAACGCCCTTCTTGTCGTACAGATGCTCATCTGCCTCGACAAGGAATCGAAACGTCGAACCCGGTGCACGCTGTGTGTGAAAGGTGTATTCTGGACCGTACACGGTGGCCGATCCCGACGTAACCGTATAGGCGAGGCGATAGAAATAGCGCGTGTTCGGTGAAAGTCCGTCCATCACGACAACCTGGGGTGTATTCTTCGCATATGTCAGTGCCGACGTAGCATTGCTGTAGGTGCCCGGTATGGCACCATATTCGAGTCGACATTGCGCCACGTCCATCGAGAACCGCACGCTGGCCGTCATCGACACATCGGTGGGGCGCCCCAGGATGATCGTATACGGCTGCGCCGCAACGGATACACACGTCACACATACCAGCAACAGGGTCCGGATCAACGTCATGAGATCTCTTCGGAATGGCAAGGAAAAGGGAAGAATCCATGCACGAACGAAAGGTTACATGAGGAGACTTGTCACTCGTCACTTGTCACTTGTCACTCAATTCGGCAGTGGTTTCGTTGCCATGTAGAGTTCACTTCCATTGCACAACAACCAAAGTCGGTCGTTCTTGTCGAACCGCGCCTGCACGATGGTGTTACTCGTGAGTGGAAAGCCGGAGAGGGTAAGGGTGGAAAGGGCATCGCTTCCAATGGTGCCCATCTTGTACGACGAGAGATCTCCATAGGCGATGAACTTGTTGCGGCTATCGACCGCAAAGCCGAGCGGACCCTTGGGCACTTCTGTCCACGTCGTGCCACCATCAACAGAACGTTGTGCCGATGTGAAGTTGTTCGTGCTACCGTACAGCACTCCGTCCGCATCCTGCAGCATCTTGACGAAGTTGCCGTTCACGCTTGCTCTCGTGGCCACACCAGCAGGTGTGATGATCACGAGCGATCCATTCGTATGCACGGCCGGCACAAGGTCCGACCGATACGTTGTGATCGACACCAAAGCGTTGCCGTTCTTCATACCGAACACCACGGGCATACCAATACGACCAACGCCGGAATACGTATATGAGGGCATCGCTGCTGCCTGCCACGTGCGTCCGTTGTTCGTCGAGACATAGGTTGTGGCAGTGGTTGCAACATAGATGGTGCCTTGCGGCGTAGTGGCGATCGATGTGACTGTCGCGGGCGGGCCAAGCGATCGCCATCCTGACGTGGTCTGTTGGAAGAGCGCATTGTCTGCAGCGATGATCAATGCACCATTCCCATCGAATCCGAAGGAGGTGATGGAGGAAACGGTGGAAAGGCCGCTGACAGTGAACGAACTTCCATTGTCGTTCGAAATGGCCACGCCCCCTGCCGCCCTTCCACTTTGCGCAACGAGCAGGTTCTGTCCGCGAAGCGCCATGTCGTGCCCCAGCGAAAAGTACAGATGCTCCCACGTTGCACCACCATCATTGGAGCGCATGATCTCAAGCGGCTTCTCTCCGGCCGTGACCACGGACATGGCAAGTGCTGCATAGAGCATGCCATCGGTACCTTCGATGAGTTTCCAGATGTAGGGTGCACGGTTGAAGGGGAGTACGTCGGTGAACGATGCGCCATTCGTGCGCGACACGCGAAGGCCACCACCACCGGGCACATAGCAGATGATGTCGCCATTGGCGCGCCGCAGCAACTCGCCACCGTAGTTGGGAATGGGTGCGGGTGCCGACGTCCACGTGGCACCGGCATCGGTGGTGGCGTGGAAGCTCGATGGACCGCAGACGTAGATCTCGTTGGCCGTTGGACCGAAGCAGAGTCCGCCACCATAGGCCAAGCCCTTGGGCAACGGCATCGTCGTCCACGTCTGTCCATTGTCGGCGCTTGTGTAGATGGTGATCGCCGACGGATACGAGAGAACCCGCACATAACACTGTCCGTTGGGTCCCACCGAGAGATACACGTTCAACGTCTGCGCCGTCTTGATCTGCAACGATGTCTTCAACGGCGTGGCACCCATGGACGGGATCACCCACAGTGCATCGTCGGTGCGTGCATACACCACACCGCCACCACCCACCACGAGTTGGGTGTAGATCGCATTGTCGTACCGAAGCGTTGGCGTGCCGCCACCAATGGGCATCGTATAGATCTTGCCATCGATCACGGCCACGATGGTCGTTGCATCGAGGAAGTCGACGCTCGTCGCCTCGCCACCGGCGGATGGTAGAGACGTCAGTCGCGTCATCGGCACATCACCCGAGCCCGTTGTTGGCGTGGTCGTATCGCTTTCCTTGGTGCATGCGGTGAAGACAAGGGCAGCAAGAACGAGGCAGAGGGCGGCACGGTGGAGCATTCGAATTCCATGTTAGATTGCAGATGATGAGAGTCCGCCAAAATATCATTCTCTTCGTGACGCTCTGCGTCTGTGCCTGTTCTCAACTCGTTGCGCAACCGAACCCGGCGTGGACCGAGCCCATGACGCCGTTTCGTATCGTTGGCAACCTCTACTACGTGGGAAGCAAGGATCTGGCGAGCTACTTGATCACGACGCCGGACGGACATATCGTGATCAACAGCGGGTTCGAGACCAACGTCCCCATGATCCAGGCCAGCATCAAGAAGCTTGGCTTCAACATCACCGACGTGCGGTACCTGTTGATCAGTCATGCGCATAACGACCACTGTTCCGGCGCAGCGGCGTTCAAGAAGATCAGCGGCGCGCTCTACATGGTCATGCGCGAAGATTCTCTCGTGGTGGCCTCCGGCGGCAAGAAGGACTTCCACTATGGCGGCATGACGGATGCCCTGTATCCGCCAACACGCGTGGACCATGTGCTCGAAGACGGAGACGTCGTCCAGCTTGGAACCACGCGGCTCGTGGCCCATCGTACGGGCGGACATACCAAGGGCTGTACGACGTGGACGATGACCATCGCCGACAAGGGTGTGAACTACAACGTTGTCATCGTTGGAAGCATGGGCGTGAATCCCGGTTATCGGTTGGTGGGCACACCGTCATATCCAACCATCGAAGCGGACTACGAGCGCGCGTTCGCCACACTGCGCTCGCTGCCATGCGACATCTTCCTTGGTGCCCACGGCGGTTTCTTCGATCTCGAACGCAAGGCCAAGGCATCGATCAAGCAAGGGGTCAAGGCATTTGTGGATCCGGCAGGATACGCAGCGTATGTGGCAGAAGCGGAGCAGTATTTCAGATCCGAGCGTGCCCGTCAACTCCGCAACCTGTACCGCCGCTCCGTTGCCATCACCATCGACGATCTTCCCTATGCCGGTGAGGGTGCTCTTGCCGATGCACAGTCTGCAACGAAGAAGATCCTCCGAGCCCTTGCTGCCGATAGTGTACGGGCCGATGTCTTTGTGGTCGGCACACACGTCGAGGTGGAAGGCGAGAAGGCGGCACGGCAGCAATTGGTGCGTGCATGGCGCGATGCAGGTCATGGCCTGCACAATCATTCGTTTTCGCATCTCCGCTACAGTGCCGTTCCGACCGAGGACTATCTTGCCGATGTGCACCGAGGTGAGGTCCTCGTCTCTGCCTTCCGCAGCGAGCGACGCAAGGATACCATGCCGCCCTACTTCCGTGCTCCCTACAACGACCTTGGCGGATCGCAAGGCAAGCGAGACTCGTTGATGACATTGCTCACGAAGGACGGCGTGCGTCTTGCGCCGTTCACCGTTGAGCATTCCGACTACATCTTCAATGTGGTCTATCGCAAGGCTCTTGCTGCGAACGACACGGCGCGCGCTGCACGCGTCCGTCGTGAGTATCTGGACTTTCTCGATCAGGCCTTTGCCTTTGCCGAGGAAACATCGCAAGAGATGTTCACACGGCAGATCCCGCAGGTCTTCCTCATCCACGCCAACACGTTGAATGCCGACTGTCTGCCCGACATGCTCCAACGTCTGCGCGATCGCGGCTACACCTTCGTCCCATTCCGCAAGGCCGTCTCCGATACGGCCTATCAGACCCCCGACCTCTACATAGGGAAGTCGGGTCTGTCGTGGCTCCACCGCTGGCGTCTCTCCATGAAGCTCCCCAGCATCACCCGCAATGAACCCGAGCCACCATTGTGGATCCAAGACGGGTATAAGTAGCGCATTTCAACATCCAATCGATCAGTGAACGACAATGCAGCGATCAAACAAGAACAAGTGGCTTGCCATCCTCTTTGGGGCATTGACCTACGGAGGTGTGCAGGAGACACTCAGTATCGCCTCATCCGGCGAGCACTCGTCGCTCGCTGCATATAGTCTCCTCATGACCGCACTCTTCGTGTACCTGACGATCAGGTTCTGGAGGGCGCATCAGAAGCAGCATGGCAGGTAGGGGAGATCCGATTCGGTTTGAACACACATGTAGACCTCACGATGAATCGACGGAACAGATGTGCACATATACTCTTGAGGGCAGCTTATATAGTATGTCTGTCGTGTATTCTGTCGTGTTCTCATGAGCTATCGGTCTCCGGCTTTTGGTCGGACTATCGCGCGGAGAATCTGGTTGCGGATGTCAACGATCAAGGTCTTTGGGGCGGACATAGGGCGATGTACTGGAAGTCAACTACCTCTGCAACATTCGCACGTACTGACGTGATCCAGTATGCCAAGATGAATGGTTGGGTATTGGTTGATAGTGTTCGTGTTACGAAGGATGATCTATCTGCATGGAGTTACAACGGCAAGCCCATGTTCCCATGGTCGACATTGAGATCTGTGACTCGTGCGACAAATGATGCCAGCCATGCTAAGCTGCCCGTATGGATTGAATCGGAACAGAATGTGTACATGTTTAGAACAAAGTGGGTGATGATCGAACCCGGGACAGATGAGGGGAGTAACGTCAATGGCTTCGTGGTCGTAAGCGCAGCCGGTGACGAAATGGCCGTGTACCATGTCTGGGGAGAGTAGAGGTTCCACGAAACGTGTGAATCACATTGGGTCTCTTCGTGCTCCAACGGAAGAGTCTAGCAATATGAAACTCTCGGCTACCGTCAAAGCCCTTGATAACACTGCCTCAAGAGGTCGGCCATGAAACATTGGATCACACTTTGTCTTGTATTTCTTGTCTTGCTAGTTGTTTGTTCATTATCGTTCATTATTGCTGGTGCTTACGATGAAGGTATGATTGAAGAATCGTTTCTGTCACAGACAGCCACAGTAGTGTTTATTGTGTTCCAGTTTCCCTTGCTCACGTATGAGCCGATAGAATCATGGTTCAAAGGGTTCGACGTAGGGTTCTACGAGCTCTTGCTGGTGAACCTTATACTTGACGCAGTATGCATAACCGCTCTGGTCGAATGGATACGTAAGCTGTATTCGAAGTCAGATCAATGAAGTGTGATCATGTTGTGCTTCTAGTGCTACCTGGCGTTGGCAGTCACGATGAGCCCGCATCGAATCGTAAACCGACCAATTCAAGATGAAAACAGATCATGAAGTCGTTAATGCCATCCGTGAATAGACACGTTCATGAGCGCGCCTAAGAAGTGCTCTCGTAGCAAGCTCCAACAGAAAGCGATGTATCCTGATCGCGGCGGTGTTCGAACGACTGTAATGACATCACCCAGCTAAGTTGATCAACCCACTCTACTGGAACTAGACCTATAACAACAAGTAAAGCCTCGATCCTACCTCGTGACGGAAAGGAGGGAGCTGTGTCGACCTGTTTCTGTATCGATAACAACAATGTAGGTGCCGGACATGAGCGCTGCGGTGGATACATCCTGGAGCGATCGTTGCGATCCGTCCATGGAGAGCACACGTTCGCCGATCATAGAGTAGATGGACACGTGGGTGATCGAGCTCTCCTGCGATGTCGATACGCGTACGTTCGATGTTGCCGGATTCGGAGCGAGCGTCAGCGCGGCATCATGTGACACGGATTGTGGCACATTGGAGCCTGCCATTTCGAATTCGATCCAGTTGATCGTGAAGAGGCCGGTGGGGGTATCGGACCTGAGCGCGACGAAGTAGTACGTCGAGCATGCTTCGGCATTCGTGACGTCGGCCGTGACGGAGCGCCACTTCACACCGTCGGTCGTTTTAGGCAGGTAGATGAATGCTGCTTCGGGACCGAAGGGTCCGTCCTTGCGCACGGCAAGGATGCCGCCCCAATCGGCCGTGTACCGGATGGTGATCGACGCGACGTTCTCAAGCGAGAGTGGTGAGATCGAGAATGCGTCCAGGTTCTGTAATGATGAGATGGCGCGACCTCCGCCGACGTCATCGCAAAGGATCACATCGATCGCCGCAGGGTCAAAGGTCGTGAACTCCGCCTGCTTGCGTCGTGGTTGCAAGATGACCGATGCTGTGGTCTCGATGGATGCTGTCAGCGGCGCGCCGTGATCTGTGGCGCTCACGGTGAGCAGACCGTAGACGTTGGCATCATTGCCATGTCCGGATACCTGTTCAGGAATGAGCATGCCCACTGCGCCGGTGGTCGTCGACATTGGATGGGCATGATCGTCATGTCCCAACGAGATCTGTGCCACCACATTCGATCCCGAAAGGGTGCCGTCTTCCGGGTCTGTCACCGATGCTTGGTAGGGAACGGGGGCGTCAAGATCAACGACCGAGCCGTTGCGTGGTCGGATGATGGTGACCGTCGGATGCGTATTGCCAACGTTGATGCGAATACTTGCGCGCGAGGTTCGTACGCCCGACGTAACCGTCAACGTCACTCGATGTATGCCGGGCTCTGTGAAGGTCTGCGTGCACGTCGGCGTCGTCGCATCATCCATGCCGTCATCGTTCAGGTCCCATGCATAGGTAAGTGAGTCACCCGTCGACGCGCGACCGTCCACCTCGACCGTGAGTGGTGCAGGTCCGTCCACCGCCGACGCCTTGATCGTTGCTTGAACCGCCAACCCCGTGGATGACCGCTGCAATGCAAAGAGCACGGCGTTTCGCAACGATCCTGTACGTTCGCGCCAGCCGAGGATGTAGACCGTTCCATTTGGCGTGGTGCACATGTCGATCATCCCGGTACTGTCGGGGTCGTGAAAGACGGGCACGACCTTGAGCACGCGGCCTTCTTCGTCCAGATGGACGGCCTTGATCCAGCATCGCACGTAGTCGTACACAAGGATCGTGTTCTCGAAGTACGATGTGAACGGACTGGCCCATTTCGTTGGATCCGTATGGATGACGGGTCCTGCCAACACACAGCGTCCGCCTTCGCCAACATCGTCCGAGCCGGATGCCGTTGCATAGCCGTACCATATGATCGGCGACATCGCTGGCGGAAGGATGCGTTTGCCCTTGTTGTTGGGTGAGCGATTCACGCAACGCATGGGGTCCGACCACACACCATTCACCGAGTAGGGCTGGTTGTTCCCAATGAGAAACGGCCAACCGAAGTTACCGGCCGTAGTGGTACGATTCAGCTCGTCGTATCCGCGCGAGCCATAGACGGAGCTCGACCCAAAGGCATCGGGTCCAACATCGCCCCAGTACAACGTCTTCGTGATCGTGTCGTACGAAATGCGAAACGGATTGCGCACTCCCATGCAAAAGATCTCGGGTCGTGTACTATCGGTGCCAACAGGGAACAGGTTGCCGGGTGGAATGTCGTACCCACCGCCGCGCTTCGGAATGATATGCAGGATCTTCCCTCGCAGGTCGTTGGTGTTCCCCGAGGTGCGTTGCGCATCGTAATACGCCCTGCCGATCGCCGTATCAACGGGAGCGTAGCCACTGCTCTCGAACGGATTGGTGTTATCACCCAGCGACAGGAAGATCGAACCATCGGTACCATGGGCAATGTCGCCGGCCGCATGACAGCATTCATCGGCATTGAATGGATATTCCAGAATCACATCGTCGAACGCACGATCGACTCCCGTCGGCGTCATCACCGAAGAGAGCAATCGCAGTTGCGACCGCTCGATGTCGGCCAAGTAAATGAAGAACCGCCGCGACGTTGCAAAGTCCTTCGCCAGTTCCATGCCCAGTGCACCATACTCTCCGTCAAGCTTCATACGATAGTCGCCCACCAAGGTCGTCGCCCCGGTGTTCACATCGAACCGAAAGATCACGCCATTCCGCTCGAGGACGAGCAATGTTGTGTCGTCAACCGCTACTACTTGCATCG
Source organism: Kapaibacterium sp. (SeqCode) (assembly GCA_044224925.1). GTDB lineage: Bacteria > Bacteroidota > Ignavibacteria > Kapaibacteriales > Kapaibacteriaceae > Kapaibacterium. The sequence goes on along the minus strand of JBGAJM010000007.1, from coordinate 34,530 downwards.
GTTGTCGAAGCTCATTGGCAACAATGTTGCGCACAAAGGTGGAAGGGATCGAGGCTGTTGCATCCGACGAGTCGCGGCCTGCAGCCCAAAGGATACCATTCCACACGTGATCGATGAAATTCTGCTCTGTATAGCTCTCGCGACTATGACCGAGGGCCGTGTACCACGATCGTCCGCCGTCGTAGGCGTGACACCACGACACCGGATGGTCGTAGCCCATGGTCGATCCGGAGTAGCTCTTCGTGTTCACCGACAAAAGTACGTGCACGTTCCCGCGAGGATTGGATCGGAAGTCATACCACTCATCCCAATGTGACCACCGACGCGGCAGGAACTTGGTACTGCTATGGACGTGGTCCTCCACCAATATCTCTGCCGTTTGCATCTGTGGATGAGACTGAAAGTAGCTCCCCACAAGCCCACCATACCACGTCCACGCATACTCTGCGTCCGAAGCCGCATGGATGCCCACATACCCACCGCCGGCACGAATGTAGCGTTCGAACGATGCTTGCTCTGTGGGTGTCAGAAGATCGCCGGTGCTATTGAGAAAGACCACGGCATGGAAAGCCCGTAGCGTGTCGTCGTTGAACATTGCATCATCTTCCGTGAACACGATCTCGGCACCACGCTCAATGGCAAGCTTTTGGAACATGGCGATCCCGTCCGGGATCACGTCATGTCGAAACCCCGCCGTCTTTGTAAAGACCATCAAATGCAAACCATGCGCGGCAACGACCATCGGCATGATCGTCATCAGCAAGAAATGGACCGTTCGGGAGACCACGAGGCGGGTGTACACACATCACTCCTTGATTGTGCCATTGCTGGCGAACACTACACCTACAAGGATCAACCTGTCAAGCTATGAACCCTTCGAAGAGATCTTCACCCAGTCGATCTTGCGACTGTAGTACATTGTTACGGCCAAGATACAGAAGAGTCCAAGGCTACCAATGAGCAGCGCATAGTCTTCCAACTGGATGATGCAGAAGATGAAGCCGTAGAGGAGGACGAGCGTAGAACCGATCATGATGGCCAGATGACGTTCGCGAAGCACACTTGCGGAGTACGCTGTGATAAGCGAGATCGTCATACACGAGGCAATGAGGTAGGCAACATTGTAGTCCAGGTGTTCGGAAATGCTAATGAGCAGCGTGTAGAACAGGCACAACGCAAGCCCGATGAGCAGGTACTGGAAGGGGTGGACGAACTTGCCGTTGATGAGCTCAAGGAAGAAGAACATCAGGAACGTCAGACCGATGAAGAGCAGCGCATACTTGATGCTCCTGTCGGCTTTCTGGTATTGATCGACCGGCACCAAGAGACTCAGCCCATAATCGGAACCATCAAGGGAATGTGCGGCGTTCAGCCACATTTGCGGATAGCTACGGTTCAAGTGGAGGACCTTCCAGTTCGCATCGAAGCCGCTTGCCGACACAGTTCGCTTCGTCGGCAGGAAGGCACCATCAAAACTTGGACTTGTCCAAGAAGAATGTGCCTGCGATTCAGTGACCTTGCCAACCGGCGTGAACCGAATGTACTCGGAGCCGCGAAGTTGAAGATCCATGGCAAAGCTGTACCTGGTGGCGCCTGTATCCACGCGCGACACCTGTACCGCCGTCGTGATCCCATGTGCGAGAAGATCGTTCGTTGGCAGACCGGAGTTGAACGATCGCTCGCTCCCATTCCAGTTCATGAGCACTCGTTCGCTAATGCCTCGAAGATCCGAAACGCCGATGGAGACGGTGGCTTCGTCCCAAAGAATGTCGTTGAACGGGACGCCGAGATCACTCACGCCTAGGAGATCGAATGTGCCCTGCAGGGAGATGCGGGCAGAGTACACGGCGACTTCATAGATGGACCGATAGCGCATTTCCGGTGCGATGTCCGCCGTTGAATTCAACACCTCGGGCAGCACATACAGATGTTGGCGCAACATGGTGGATCTGCCGAGGGAGTCTGTCGAGATCACTTTATAGGGGATCGTCAGGATCGGTCCGGTGACCGTCTGTCCCTTGCCCCATGTACTACTGATCTCTGCGATCGCCTCAGTGCGTCGATTCTGGCGTTCGCGTATCAGCGAATGGATGACAAGGGTTGGTACGAAAAGGAGCATGATCATCGTGACCAGAATGGTCGCTTTCACGTACACGCCCCACTTCACACGATCTTCGGAAGGGGAGGGTGTCGGCTGGTGCGTCGGTTGCTCCGGACCAGTTGAATCCATCGAGTTGAACTCCATGCTGTTCGTACTACGTGTATGATGATGCTATCGCTGTCGAAGGGCGTCTACACGAAGGCATTCAGAAAAGATTGTGCAAGAGATATCGCTGGTAAGCGAAGCGACATATCGGTGCAGTTGCAGCGCTCGCATGGTCGGGGATGTGGGTAATGAGGCGGTCTTCCTGCGCGGTATGACCACGTGGAGGATTTGTCAGCCAACTATGGCATATTCCATCAAAAGGAGGGCCAATGGCGTCGATTGCAGAAGTAGTGGAGTCGCTGAGAGATATTCTTCGGGCGACGGGTTCGGAAAGAAAGGAGCTCGTTTCTAGAGTACAAAAGGTCATTCTGAATGATACGGATCTAGTGTTAGATGCTGAAGCGGAGGGGATCTTGGTTGATCTGGCTGTGAATATGGACTACTACGAGCCGAATCCTGAATGGAGACGACATGACCCATCGTACTTTGACGATGCGCGATTGGAGGAATATGTGAAGGTGGGAATTCGGGATATCGAGCAATATCTTCGTTCCCAACAGTGATGCCACACAACGAGACCACTCATCGCACGGCGCAAGAACTCCAGCGCGATGGTAATGATGTGGAGTACTGCCATCGCCTTGTGTATGAACTCAAGAGGACACAATTATGTGGTCGGCATCCCAATTGATCGGATCAGTATGTATCGCATTCCTCTTTTGTGGATGCAGACCCTGCGTGCAAGAACCTACCAAGCAAGACCCGAAGGCAGATCTGCGACGCGAAGTGCAGACGGCACTGACAAGCAGAGTGGATGGTTCAAGAATACACGAGTCGTATCGAACTGTTCATGAGTTTGCATTGAATCAGAACTTCACAACGATCTATCGCGGGACCACTGAAGTCGAACGCGGCGTGTATGACACGGTCTGGACTGGAGATGAGATGCCGAAACCACACGCCGTCCTTGAGTACTATAGGGACGGCCTCGCGGGCAAGCTCCATTTCCTCGCGATCTGGCCCTTCGGACCTAGAGACAGTGATTCTTCGCATCCGTGTCGCTATGTGCTAATAACGAAGACCGGCTTGTCGGATGCACCTCCCAGAACGACCGTGTGGTCGAATATGGACTCCACGACATGCAGCAAGATGTTTCCCGACATTGTCATTGACACAATGCACGTGGTCGAAAGGGATCTGAAGGTATCCTATGAACTGCTAGGAAGTCGGCCAATTGACTTCTTCCTGGATGTCCAACTGGATGGAGTGCCACTACGAACTCGAAGTCCAGACAATGGAGTGTTATACTAGTGTGCATAGTCAACGAAGTATGCTGTTGATGTCGAGGTCGTTGGATTATGCACGTACTGTCATCTCCCGATCGCAAACCCATGAAGAATTCAATGATACGAGAGGAGTATCAAGTGACTACGTCGATCTGGATGATTGGTCGGGTGGCATAGTCGATTATTGGGATCTTGAATCGTGGGATGATCATGCAATGATATCTGAGACATGTGGAGCTCTCCAGAAGATCTTGAAACGCCATGATGGTCCCTCGATAGTACTTGATCCGACAGACATCATTAGTAGCTGGGAGCATCCTGACTTTAGGTAATTTCTTGATACGTACCGAGCAAAGTAAGTTCACGGTAGATGAGCCATCTGACTGCGGTGCTTCCATTGGAGTAACTGCTGTGCGAAGGCTGATGATGCTGCACACGCGCCAGTTGCACATTGTGGTTTTACATGCACGGAGTGAAGTGGTCTTGCAATACGAAAACAACAGGGAAAAGTTAGCTGTGTACAACCCGAATGATTACAAGCGCGTCCTAAAGGAGATGTTTGTAAGCGGAGAGTATCGAAAGGCACTTTCAGGCAGAGATGGTTACGTGCATATTGATGGTGAGTACATGGTTCATGACCACCTCTTAGTACTTGGAGAATTGTTCCGTTGGTTAGGTGGCGATAAAGACAGATGCCCAGTTGCTCGTGCTTTTGAACAGGTTATTGAATTGTACATCGCGCAGGATGACGGTAGATACCTGATACTGTTTATGAATTCTTGGAAGTTCTTTTTTAGAAATACGTCTTTAGTTGTATCAAGGGAACTGCCTGTTGATTGGAAGAGAATTGACCGTGAAATGAGTGATTATCTTCTTCGGAAGCATAAGAAGAGAGAGCTTTCCATTTACACGTTCACTTGGTGTGTCATGATCTGGTTGCAGGTCTTCCCCGAGTTGCGCTTCCAATCATTATTGCGAGAAGTCGACGCTAGCCCTGAAGGCATGCCCGAGTCGACGAACTATCGTGAGATACTGTAGAAGTGAAGTTGCTACATCTGATGTGTTCATTTGTAAGGATACCGTGCCAAATGACCACGTCTTATCGTGGCAATTGAGAAAGCCGACCGCGGCACTTCCAGAGAAGTAACTGTAATGCGAAGATCGGCGATGCTGCATGTGAACGGGTGTCACGACGTGGTCATGAGATCGCGAGAAGAAGTGCACTCACAGCATGGTAACTCCTACGTGCAACGGAGCATCGGAGATCAGGTAGTGCTCGATCAACTTTCGTATTTTCATCCAAGCAGGGCAAAGCACATCTGATAGGGTCAAGACCATTGAAATGGCGACAGACACTAGTTCATTGGAAGCTGTTCGACTTCATGTAGTTACCGGAGCGACGTAGACCATGTACAACCCATATAATTATCATCAAGTCATGACCGAAATGTTTGAGCGTGGTGAGTACAGTCGAGTGCTATCTGGCCGTGATGGGTTCGAGCATATCAACTCATATGATTTAGCTCATAACCATTTACTAGTGTTTGGAGAGTTGTTCAGGTGGTTGGGAAACGACAAAGACAGGCATCCGGCTGCTCGTGGGGTCCAGGAAGTGATATTGATGTACATTGCACAGAGGGACGATCGTTATCTGATTATGATCATCAATTCATGGAAAGCACACTTTAGTGACAGTAGTTCCGGAATGAACGCAAGTCTTCCTGTTGATTGGACAATCATCAACAGGGCATTGTGTAAGTACTTGCTGGAAAAGCACGCAGAGAATCAGCTGTCAAAACGAACATTCGAAATTGACATCAAGGGCTGGCCCCAGATCATTCCGGGACTAAATACCAAGCCCGTGATTGATCATGTGGAAAGCAGTCCTGCTAATATGCCAGATGTCACGAACTATCAAGAAATTCTATGAGTATCGGTTGTATGCTTTTTAATGCATGCTCACTTTTTGTGTATGGCTATATTATTATACGCTGAGTGAGTCGGTTGCGAGCCACGCGACGGCAGGCAGCGTCAGGGTGTGCCGTATGCCAGATCCAATTAGGATCCATTTCTCAACGAGGAATACTCATGTATGATCAACAGCACGAACTCGTGAATAGAGTTGTTGAACTCGCTCCAACTGAAATCTTAGAGGCATTTCTTGTTGGAACAGTCATTGTGGCGAGTAGTGAAGCGATCTGCGTAAGAGTTCGTAGCCAGATCACGCTTAAAAGTGGAATGCAGACAACTCAGTATGTTGCCAAAAAACGTTATGTAGAACAAAGCATGAATGATATTCTCGATGGATCATGGATGAACTGCGGGATCTATTTCATTCCGGAAGGTAGAATCGTAGCAACAGATCCCCTTGACGTTACATGGTGGAGAGGAGGTGGATCAGAAGTGGCGAGTGTGCGATTATGGAAACCAAGTAATAGTCACGAAGGATGGGACGTGATGTATCTCCCCCTATGATCGGATCAGCGAATGCGTACTCTACATTCACGATCCGTTCACGAGTGCTCGGAATGATGCGATCTCACAACGAGGGAGCACCACTGATGTGTCTGAAACGCTGCATTGTGAGCAACAGCTCACAAAATTGTGAGCTATAGCTCATATACGAGCCAAATATTAACGACCTCTCGCTCGTGCCTTCCCGGAATGTCCATGAGGCCGGCGAGGCTTCCAGGAACACGTTGGTGATGGAGTGTTTGGAGCATGCACGACAAGGCAGCGGAAGAGTACGTCGATGACGTAGGCGCTGTGCGACGCCGATGAGAATCTTGTCCTTGCCACCCTTTCGAAGCCTGTACCCATCGAAGTGAATTCTGGCGATATTCGTGAAATCCGATCGAGTCTGTCCTGTCGTACACGTTGACGGACTTTTTGTGAACTGACCGTAAGGGCTCGTCAATGAAGACGTTCCTTCTTGTCGTGGTTCTCGTGCTAGCAAGTACATCGGCGAAGGCGCAAACCTTCAACCCGCTGCTTGCTCGCGCGTTGCAAGACACGCTCGATCACTACGTGGCAGCGTTGACGAACATCAAGGGGATGTCGGCAAGCGTGAGTCTTCCCGGTCATGGAGTGTGGACGGGGACGGGCGGCGTGTCGTATGCCGACAACCCGATCCGGCCTACGATGCTGTTCGGGATCGCCAGTAACACAAAGCTCTTCGTCGCGGCAACGATCCTGAAGCTTGCCGAGAGCAAGGCGCTGAGCCTCGATGACCCGATCGGCAGGTGGATCGGCACGTATCGGAACATCGATCCCGCCATCACCATTCGTCAGTTGCTGCAACACACAAGCGGGATCTCGGACCCGTTGTTCGTAGCACCGTGGATGGATACCATTCGCAACAATCCGACGCGCGTGTTCACGCCGGAGGAAGTGATGGGATGGGTAGGCGCGCCGTTGTTTGTGCGCGGGAAGGGGTGGGGATACTCGAACATGAACTATGTGATCGCCGGCTTGATCGCCGAGAAAGCAACATCGAAGCACATCTCTGTCCTCATCCGCGAGCTCATCCTCACGCCGCTGGGTTTGAGCAACACCTTCTTTGACGTCAAGGAATCCTCGCCCGGACCCATTGCGCATCGATGGTACAACAGCGTGGATATGCACGACTCATCACGTGTCGGTTTGAACACGGCGGGTGCGAGTGCGGGAGCGCTGTTCGCGACATCCTCGGATATGGTGCGCTGGTACAGCGGTGTTCTCGGAGGAGGACTTCTGGATTCGGCGTCGTACCGAGAGCTCACATCGTTCGTCGCAACGGGTGGTCCGCCCTACACCTACGGTCTCGGGATCGAGAACCAGTCCTTCTTCGGTCACGTCGTGTGGGGGCACGGTGGTTCCACGTGGGGCTATCGCAGCAGAATGGTGTACGATCCCTGCATGGGTGCAGCAGTATGCGGTCTTTCGAATTCATGGCCGTCGGGTGTCGAAGGAGTGACGCTCCTTCTCTACAACGTGCTTGCTACGCTTCTGCCTGCATGTGCATCACCCGTAGAAGGCGCCTCGACGGTATGTCAGGGACAAGGACCGATCACGTATCGAACGCCTCGCATCGCAGGTGCGACGTCGTATGCATGGATCCTCCCCGAAGGCATGCAGGGCACGAGTACCGCCGACAGTATCACGGTGCAGGTCGCAAACAACGCTGTATCCGGTCGCATTGTCGTACAAGGTGTGAATGCCTATGGTGAAGGTGGCGAGGCGGCGCTGGAGATCACGGTTGTGCCGCGACCCATCACACCCGTCATCACGTTCGATGGTGCCGTGCTTCGTTCCAATTCCGTCATTGGCAACCAGTGGTATTCATCCAAGGGAGCGATCCCGAGCGCAACGGCACAAACGTACACGCCAACGGTAGAGGACACCTACTTCGTGATCGTGACGGAGCGAGGCTGCACTTCTGATACCTCAAATACACTCCGCGTGACCTTTACCGGCGTGCCCTCCGACGAGTCGGATCGAGCATTCGTCTTGTATCCGAATCCAGCGCGTGGTATCCTTCGATTCTCGTCGACATTGGATCATTGCGAGCTGATCAACATCTACGGTCAAACCATCATCCAACAGAACGAGCCCGGCCTCAGCCTCTCTACAGATGGACTTCCGCGAGGTGTGTACTACCTGCGATCCGGTCGCATCGTCAGAATGGTGATCATTGAGAACTAGTGATGGTGATCATGCGTCGCCGTTCGATATGTTTGTGGCATGAGATCCCTACCCGTTCTGACCATCACGGTGATGCTCCTCTGCAGCGTCGCTCCAGCCATGGCACAGCCGCGTGCCTATGTGCCCCTGTCGTACCGCAACACCACGACGGTAGAAGGCAAGCAGTTCACGTGGACGAAAACAGCCCAGAGTGCGCACTTCTTGTTGATCTGGGGCGATACCGTTGGCACGAACCCTGCCGCCTTCCCAAACCCTGATCTTCGTTTCGACCCGCAGTTGGTGTTGGACACCCTTGAATACATCCATGCGCGATGTGATGAGATCGGCATGATCGACCATGCGCCCACGTCGTTGGCGCAGCGGTACAAGTACGTGGTGATCATGTATGGTACGTTCGGCGCGCGCGGACCGCAAGGTTGGGCGAACGGATGGGCCGTCGACGATTCCATCGGTGCCTTTTGGGTGCATCCGAATGCAACACGCGATGGCGGTGTGATGGCGCATGAGTTCACGCACTCCTTGCAGGCGATGTACCACCTTGATGGTCGAAATACATGGCGTGGAGGCAATGCCATCTATACCAATGACGGATTGTTCTATGAGACGCATGCGAACTACGTCCGCAATGTGATCTACCCGCGATTCGTGACCTCCGACATCGATGCGCATCACAATCTGATGTTGGAGCCGGATTGGAAGTTCAACTATGAGGGCTATGCGTTTTTGCTCCACATCCACCACACGCTGGGCGGCGCAATGGTGTCGCGGTTGTGGACGGAGTGGCGACCTCTGGAGTATCCGTTGCAGACCTTGCGACGGTTGTCGGGCATGACGCAGTCGGCCTTCAATACCTACATGTTCGAGTACGCATGTCGGAACGTAACGTGGGACTATCGGCTGCATGATTGGGGAACGTATCTCCGGGCTTCGCGACGCGAGCGTGTGACGGCTGTATGGGGACGGCATTTCGCACAGCGCACGTATGATGTGGTGCGAGCCATCGACACGGCAGCACGTCGATACTACTCGCCGGCGCACATGGCGCCGCAGGATTATGGGTACAATGTGATCCCGCTCTATCCCGACGATCGCACGCAGCCCATTACTGTTGCGTTTCGCGGACATCCCGAAGTGAACGATCATGCGGGTTGGCGCTATGGCTTCGTTACTGAACATGCAGACGGAACAGTAGGGCGGAAGGGCGGCACGGATTCCGCAGAACGATCAACACTCTCGATCACGTTGCGTGCGGATGAAGCACGTGTGTACTTGGTGGTGATGGGAGCGCCGGTCGACAGTATGCATGCCGACCCTGACGTGCATAACACATGGCATGGCAATCCGAAGCGATTCCGATATCCGTATGAATTCACCGTTCGCAATGCGCGACCCGAGGGATATCAGGCGCCCGAGCTTGTGCACACGACATTGCGCACGGCGCCCGGACACCGCCATGCGAATGGCGGCGGATGGGTGGATGATGTCGCCGTAGTCGACGCAAGTGCCTACGTCGGTGTACGCGCCACAGTGCTTGGTGCATCGCGGATCACCGGCTCGGCGCGCATTGACGGATGTGCCATTGTCGAGAACGCCGTCATTGGCGATCGTGCCGTGGTTATGGAGAACGCCGTGGTCAGGGGCGGGACGATGCAGGACAGCGCCGTGGTAACAGAACGCTGCTTCGCAGAGAACAATGTGCTCACCGGTCGAGCACGTCTTGGAGGAAGCGCCATGGTCAGCAACTACCACCTCGGCGGCGATGTCGAGATCGATGGTGATCTCGTGGTGTACAACGATACCGGTCGGTGCAACACCGGGTGCTACGCTGTGCTCACACAATACTACCGCAACGATCCGCTGCCATGCGGTGAGCGAGACCGGCAGCATCCGGAGAACATCGACGTCAATCGACCGATGATCTTCGATACGGTCACCAGCGTTCATGATGGAGCGATCCGGAACATGGCATCGTCCTTCGTCATCCGTCGTGGTGAGCAGGTGCTATGCGACGTCACGGAATACATCGGCACCTCGATCAACATCGACCTCATCTCCGTGATCGGTCACCGCACCCGACAGAGAACGAACGTCACCATCGACGACGCAACACTCTCGCTCCCAACAGACGCTTTCCCGACAGGATGGTACATCATTCGCCTCTCTTCAGAGAACGGCCACACAGATATGCGCATGCTTGTGGTGGAGGAGTGATGGAGGGAGCGCACATCACGCGGTGATTTTCTGTGTGGCTGAATGAAGTGGTCTCGCAACATGGAAACGTCGCTATGACGTCCAACCGACGGTCAGGTAATGAAATGAGATGTATTGGATCCATTGGTCAGAGCGCACTCTGTTTCGCAATGCTCGTTACAGCGGCGTCATGCTGGAGTTGCACCTCAGACGGGCAGCTGATCTCCTATAGACCCTCCGTCCGCATGTCGATCGCACGTTCAAGCAGAGTAGCTCAAGCAGACGGGGAGTCGGTGCTGGATCTCAACGTTCTTGACGGTGTCACCGGCCGTGCTTGTACTCGTGTGCTTCTGAGGTTCCAACGTATCGGAGTTGATACTTCTTATGAACAATGGTGCGGTGGTCCAAGGATCCATGTACCGATGTCGGCAGGGAAGTGGAATGTCATCATCTACTCCCCGGAAACCTTCAGCAGCGCATATGTGGACAGTGTCGTGATTGATCCTGATTCCCATTACGAACTCACTGTTGTAACTGGCTTGGATTTCGTTGCAACACCATGAAGACCCACTTCCAATTATCTGCACGTCATGTATCCTCAGCGGTCTTCGTTGTTGTCTTCACCTATACGAAGCTCTTTGCGGCGTTCGCGGATCCATCCGAGAATAGTTCAATCAGCGTTGTGCAGACTCGTATAGACCCATCAATAGCGGATGGTATGGCAGTGATCACATGTAGATTGGAGGACCTTCAGACACGCCGTGTCGTTATCTCCAATGTTTGGTTGTTCGGTTCTGATATGCGTGGCCTCGCTCGACACGTGGTCGTCGGAGATTCCGTATCACTCGTTGTTCCTGCCGGGACGTACACGTTATGTGCCTATAGTAGTCACTTTAGCAATGTTGCATGTCTCGAGGACTACGCATTCCCAGCGGGAACGGTGACCAACCTGAATGCTCATGTTGGAAGCGGGAGACCTGAGATACCTCGCCGTCAGCAATCATATCAACTAAGCCATCGCACCATGAATGCGGACACTATTGGAATGCAGTATGGGACACTTGAGGTCCTATCTGTTACTCCAGATTCATCGTTGTCAAAATCGAATCGATCCGTTCATGTAGAGATCGTGGTCGAGCCGACAATCGAAACAGGCGTACTCGTCGTGTATGCGTTCAAGTCAGACGAGCGACTTCCGATCATTGAAGAGTACGACAAAGCGCCGTATGATCTCACGCTGCCAAGTGGAACGTTGACGATCCAAGTGTGGGGCGAGAAGACTTCAACAATTGGGCGGTTGGAGTCGTGCGAGCTTCGCCACGGAAATCGATACGTGCTAAAGTGGAGCACACGATGAGCGATCTATGATGTATGAGCCTGTCGAGATTGTATGGGCATTCTCGTGAGTCGAATCGAGAAGCACACCCCCGCACCCATCCATTCTTGATCCTTGATTCTCTCCGCAGATTCGGCATGAAACAAGAAGACCCCGCATAGCGGGGTCTTCTTGTTTATCTGTGCTCCCTCGGGGACTCGAACCCCGGACCCTCTGATTAAGAGTCAGATGCTCTAACCAGCTGAGCTAAGGAAGCGAGGCAACTTACGGAATTTTTAAAAAATGGCAAACCTCTCGTAGCTTCGCAGCATGAAAACATTGCTCGTCTTGGTCTTGCTTGCCTCGGTCGTGACGGGTTTCCGTGCCGACTATCCCTATTACAGTGCCTCGGGCATCCGATTCAAATGTCAGGAGACGTTGAAACAGGTCGAGTCCACGAACGGCTGGCCAACGTTCTACTGGAAACGGAACGTGGGCTCGCGCTCGGATGAGTTCAAGGTGTCCGTGGTCGACTTGCAGGGCAAACACAAGGGCGATGCCGCTATCACCGCCGCTGCCGATGCCATTTGGCCGGGCACGAAGAAGCCGGGCACCCCGATCAAGAAGACGTATCCGGGTGGCTTCGTGATGATCTACCCGTTCACCACCAAACTCCCGGCCGCGCGGATCCTGGTGGTCGAGACGTCGGCCCTGGGCGGACCCACGCGCTACTTCGTGGCCGTCGTGAATCCGGGCATGGAGAACGGACGTGCCGAGAAGATGCTGGTGACGATGCGCGTGACCACGGCGCTGTAGCAGACAGATCCGCACACGATCGACGCAAAAAAAAACGGGACACATCGCTGTGTCCCGTTTCTGTTTCTAGTGCAACGTTCGAACCGCTCCGCAGATCAATGCGCAAACATCTTGAGCAGAATGCCGCCGTTCGTGGCAAAGGCACCTGCGAAGACGAGCGAGATGATGGCCATGAGCTTGATGAGGATGTTCAGGGATGGACCGGATGTGTCCTTGAAGGGATCACCCACCGTATCGCCCACCACGGCCGCCTTGTGCGTGTCCGAGCCCTTGCCGCCCAGCATCCCTGTCTCGATGTACTTCTTGGCATTGTCCCAGGCACCACCGGAGTTGGCCATGGAGACGGCCAACATCACGCCGACGACAAGAGCGCCGATGAGCAGACCGGCAAGCATGTGCACGCCAAAGAGGAAGCCGACCACAAGCGGTGTGAGGATCACCAACATACCGGGCGCGATCATCTCGCGAATGGAGGCCTTCGTGGAAATGTCGACGCACTTTGCATAGTCCGGACGTCCCGTTCCCTCCATGATGCCGGGAATGGTGCGGAACTGACGGCGTACTTCCTCGATCATGTCGAAGGCTGCCTTGCCCACGCTCTTCATCGTCATGGCCGAGAAGGCGAATGGCAATGCTCCACCAACCAGCAATCCTGCAAGCACCGATGGCGAGAGGAGGTCGATGGTGGTGAAGGACGGATCGACGCTGCGTGCACGCGTGATGAAGGCACTCGTGAGCGCCAACGACGTGAGTGCCGCAGAACCAATGGCAAAGCCCTTTCCGATGGCAGCTGTGGTGTTACCGGCTGCATCGAGTGCATCGGTGCGCTTGCGGATGTCCTTGCCCATGTGTGACATTTCGGCGATACCGCCGGCGTTGTCGGAAACAGGACCATACGCGTCGATCGTCAGACCAACGGCGATCGTACCCAACATACCGATGGCCGTAAGCGCAATGCCGTACATGCCGGCAAAGGAATAACCCAACACCACAGACACGGCGATGAGCAACATCGGAATGACGGCCGAGTTATAGCCAAGGGCCAGACCGTAGATGATGTTCGTGGCGGCGCCTGTCTTGGATGCGTCGGCAACCTGACGGACGGGAGAGTAGCGGTGCGACGTGAAGAACTCTGTGATCAAGCCAATGGCCAGACCGGCGATCAGACCAGATGCCAGCGCCACGAACACACCCATGTTGGTGTACTGCGTGAGGCCCACGATGAACGTGGCAGGGATCATCTGCATGGTCACCGGATACAGGGCGGCCAGCATGAGCAACGTCGACACGATGAGCGCCGTCTTCAATGCCCCTTCCACCTTTTCCTCCGTCTTTGGACGGACGAAGAAGATCGACACGATCGAGGCAACAATGCCCACACCATTCACGAGCATAGGGAAGAGAAGGGCGGAAAGGCGGGTCTCTTCGGGCAAGGCCGCGAACGAGACGGCACCGATCACAAGGGCGGCGCAGGTGGACTCGGCCACGGAGCCGAAGAGGTCGGCGCCCATGCCCGCAATATCACCCACATTGTCGCCCACGTTGTCGGCGATCACGGCAGGATTGCGCGGATCGTCCTCAGGAATGCCTGCTTCTACCTTGCCGACAAGGTCAGCGCCCACATCGGCGGCCTTGGTGTAGATACCGCCACCAACACGACCGAACAAGGCCACGGCCGAGCCGCCCAGACCGAAGCCGGAGAGGATCTCCATTTGAACGTGGGCCTCAACGCCGGGGATGAGCGAGCCGATGCCAAGCCAGACGAGGGCCAGACCGATCACGGCAAGACCCGTGAGGCCGAAGCCCATCACGATGCCCGACTGGAATGCTACCTGGAAGGCCTTATCGAGCGACTGACGTGCGGCCGAGGCCGTACGGACGTTGCCGATGGTGGCGATCTTCATGCCGATGAAGCCGGCAAGCACCGAAATGCCCGCACCGATGATGAAGGCACCTGCTGTATACCATCCCTCTGCTACCGTGAAGCCAATGATGATGGCGAAAATGACCATGAAGAGGCCGAGCACGCGGTACTCGCGACTCAAGAAGGCCATTGCGCCTTCGGCAATAGCAGTGGAGATCTCTTTGAGACGTGTGACCTCTTCAGCCGACGCGGCTCCGTCTTCGATCTTCACGCCCATGACACGGGAACGATAGAACACGGCCACGATCAGCGAGAGTACGCCGAGAGCAAGAATGGTTAGGATCATACAGCAGTCCGTAAGTGTGACATTGGAATGTATCGCGAACAATTTGGACGGGAGACCGAAGAGGTGCTAACTTTGTAGCTCACTCGGAACGATGGACTCTTAGCTCAGTTGGTTAGAGCGTTACGTTGACATCGTAAAGGTCGCTGGTTCGAATCCAGTAGGGTCCACATCGAACGTCCCCATTCTCGTCCCCCGTAGCAAGGGGCAAAGATACAGGGACGAGAGGAAACAGGAAAGAAAAAGGGCGCACTCACGTGCGCCCTTTTTTTGTGTTCGGATGTGTGCAGGCGTGTTATGCCTTGGATTGCATCTCTGCAATGGTGAGCGACTTCGGACGAACGATGGGCGACATCATCATGCGGTTCACGAGCATCTGCGCACAGAGGCCCATGGCGCGCGATACGCCGAACATCACGGTGTAGAAGTCGAACTCCGTCATGCCGTACGCATAGAGCAACGAACCCGATGCCGCATCAACATTTGGCCAAGGATTCTTTGCCTTGCCTTGCTCCTTGAGGATGCCCGGGACAATGTTGTAGATCATCTGCACGAGCTTCACGTTGTCGTCGTTGATGTTGTGCTTCTCGGCGAAGTCGTAGAAGGCCGTGAAGCGAGGATCGGTGACGCGAAGCACGGCATGTCCGTAGCCCGGGATCACTTGTCCGCTGTTCAAACGGTTCCACGCATACTCGCGGAGCTGCTCTTCGGTCGGCACGCCGCCGAATTGCTTCTCGAGATCGATGATGAAGCGCAGACATTCTTGGTTGGCAAGACCGTGGAGCGGACCTGCCAGACCGCACATGGCGGCCGATACGCTGTAGTACGCGTCGCTGAGCGCAGAACTCACCACGTACGACGTCATGGCGCTCACGTTGCCGCCTTCATGGTCGCTGTGCAACACGAGGTACAACCGTACGAGGTCCTTCCATGCCGGATCGTTGCTGATGCCGAGCATGTGCGCAAAGGCATTCGACATGTCCTTCTCGCCCGCCGGTGCATCGATCACCGAACCGCCATGGAAGCGCACGCGATACACAGCCGCGGCCAGACCTGCCATCGAGGCGATCAGGCGCACACTGTCTTCGAACATGGCCTTCCACAACTCGTCCTTGCCGGCACCTGCATCGTAGGCCTTGCGGAATGCGGACTCGCGCTCCATGGCCATCAGACCGGCGCTGAGCATGGCCATCGGATGGGCATCCTTGGGCATGGCCTTCAGCGTGTCCACCACATACGACGGGATCTGATAGTGCGGAGCGAAGAGGTCCTTCAAGGCCGCAAGCTCTTCGGCGTTGGGACGTTCACCGCTCACAAGCAGCCAGAAGATCTCTTCGGGCGTGGCGTCCGTGAGTTCCAGGATGGGGATGTTGCGTATGCGCAGACCCTCGTCGGCAGACACACTGGATGTGTCGCAGACCAGGGCCGGCACCCCGCGCATGCCACCGAACACTTGTTCGATGGTAACGCTGCTGAGGACCGTTTCGCCATGCTCTTTCACGAGCGATGTGCGCGCAGCACGAAGTGCTTCTGCGGTCTTCTGAAGTTTGTCGTGTAGGATCGAGATCATCTGGGGCTCCGTCGGTTTCAGTATAGCATGCGAAAATACGAAGGGTTCTGCTTCTACGATGGGGAAAATCCGCGTAACTCGTAGCTTTACGCCATGAGCTCTCCATCGAAGATCCGCGTCATCATTGCACACGAGTACAGAACACGTGTGAAGAGTAAATGGTTCGTCCTTTTCACGCTGCTCGGACCCGTTGTCATGGCCCTTCTGATCGCCATTCCGGTGGTAGCGGCCATGTTGGCAGGGGACGGGGCGGAAGGGAAGGTTGCCGTGGTGGACAGGAGTGGACAGATCGGGGCACAGGTGATCGCCTCGGATACGGCGCAGTTCACGTCGGCCGGAACGATGACAGATGCCGACCTGAAGCAGGCCGTCCTCGACGAACGACTCCAGGCCTACGTGGTGATCCCGCCCGACGTGCTGGATTCCGGCGCGGTGACGTTGTTCTCGCGCGGCGGCTCGGGCATTGCCTTTGAGTCGAGCGTGCAGGATGCCATCGAACCGCTTGTAGTGAACGGTCGTCTCCGTCGCGTCGGTACCGACACATCGGTGATCCGCCTGGTCGAAGAGGGCATCGTGATGCAATCGCTGAAGATCTCCGAACAAGGCGTGGAAGAAGATGCCTCCAAGGCCTCGGCCATGGTGGGCTACTTCGCCGGATTCATGATCTACATGCTGATCTTCCTCTATGGCTCCATGGTGATGCGCGGCGTGGTCGATGAAAAGGCCAATCGCATCATCGAAGTGCTGGCCTCGTCAGCCCGACCATTCCATATCATGATGGGCAAGGTGATCGGCATCGGCCTCGTGGGCCTCACGCAACTGGCCGCATGGGGCGTATTGGGCCTTGGCGTGGTCTTGGCTCTGGGAGCCGTTCTGAGCTCGCAAATGCAGCCGGATCAGGCCATGGACATGGTGAAGAACATGCCGCAAGCACAGGCGCAACTGCAGATGAGCGGTGGTGCGGCAAGCGCCCTTCCCTTTGCCCTTCCCTCCATCTCCCTTGGCACCATCCTGCTCTTCATCTTCTTCTTCCTTGCAGGCTACTTCATCTATGCAACGTTGTATGCGGCCGTGGGTTCGGCCGTGGATCAAGAGGCCGACGCAAATCAGCTCACCTTGCCGATCACACTGCCGGTGGTGTTGACGATCATGTTCATTGGCAACGTGATCGCCGCACCGAACGGAACGTTGGCCGTTGTCCTCTCGCTGATCCCGCTGTTCGCACCGATCCTGATGACGGTGCGCCTCGCTGCCACCGATGTGCCGTGGTGGCAAGTGGTCACGTCGATGTCACTCTGTATCGGCTTCTTCTTCGGAGCCGTGTGGCTTGCATCGCGCATCTATCGCATCGGCATTCTGTCCTACGGTCGCAAGCCGTCGTTCAAGGACATTGCCAAGTGGATCACCATGAAGGTGTGAGCAAGAGCGGAAGGGTGGCAAGGCGACCATCCGTGCGGATCGCAACAGTGTAGGCGCCATTTGCGCAAGCCGACGTGGGAACAAGCATGGATGCGCTTCCCGCCTCCCATGTGGCATGATAGCACGATGCACCACCCACATCTACCACATCCACCGTACTCGCATGCGTTGCATCCGTGCGCGTGAGCTTTACGTGTGTGGAGGCCGGATTCGGGGCGAGGGTGATGTCGTAGGATGTGGGCGACGGACCTACGGCGACGCTGGTGGTCTGGACCACTTGGACGAGCGACCGACAGTGCGAGCCGTCGTTGATCTTGAGCGAGGCGGCCGATGCCACGTCGAACTCCAAGGGCGATGTGCCACTGAAGACGAAGACCGTATCGCGCTGTGCGCCGCTTACATCGGTATACGTACAGTTCAATGGCAGTTGTGAGTACAGCGTCCACGATGTGTCGAGATCGCGTTGCACTTGCGTGATGCGAATGCGGGTGGACGTAGTGCCCGGCTGCAACTCCACGCGAAGCTTTGCCCATCCCTTGCCATAGATCCATTCGGTGATGTAGGACGTCACGTCGACAGAAGTGTTCACGTCGAGTGCGGTAACAAGATCCGACGTCGACGCATTGCCATAGGCATGGTCGTTCAAGTACCGACGGAGTCCACCAAAGAAGGCCTCGTCGCCCATGAGCGCGCGCAACATGCCAAGCACCACGTCGCCCTTCTTGTAGATGGTCTCGGGATAGTTCGATGTGGTGGCACGCGGGAAGTCGTAGATAGCGAACACACCTTCGCGCGTACCAATGCCCGATGTGCGAGCAATGCGCAGCATGTAGTCACTCGCCTTGCTACCTTCCATCTTGAGATAGCCCGTGTTGCCAAAGAGATGCTCGTGCCACAACGATTCGCAATACGTTGCAAAGCCTTCGGTCAGCCAGGCATGACGGAAGTCGATGGGGGTGACGAGATCGCCGAACCACTGATGGGCGAGCTCATGTGCGGCCGTGGCGTTCACCGTGTCGCCGCTTTGCGAGATGCTCAGGGCAAAGCAGATCATCGTTTGATGTTCCATCGATCCGCGCGTGGTGTTGGCATAGCCCACCTTGTCGAATGGATACGGTGTGAAGCGCTGTTGCAAGAGAGTGACCATGTTGGGGAGCAATGAGAAACTCTTGCTCGTTGCCACCGAGTCACGTCGCAACGAATACACCTGCATCGGAACAGGCTCTGTGCCAAGGTCGAGGATCGTATAGGGCGCGGCCACGAACGTCATCAGGTACGTGGCGCAATCGTGCGACTCTTCCCATTGCGTCATGCGCACGTTCGATGGTGTGCCCTTCAGAATGGTATCGCGCTGCAACGCACCGTTCGATGCCACGCGCACGTTCACGGGCGAGAAGAACGTGGTGTGCAGGGTGGCCTTGTCACTCGGATGATCGTAGCACGGCATCCAGTGCTGCGTGGCGCTCACGTAGTTGTTTTGAAAGCCAACGCCCATGGCATACAGCACGGAGTCTTGATACTGCACGCCGCCCCACTGTCCTGTGCCGAGCTCTTGCGTCATCGTTCCATGATAGTGGATGCGAATGGTATCGGCCTGCCCTGCATTGCGTGCGCCCAAGCCGATCTCGTGGTGATACGACGCATCGCTTGGTTTGCCGATGGTGGTCACGGTGAGCTGCGTTTTGCGCACGACCACGGAGTCGATCGTCAGCGATCGAAGGTGGAAGGGGAACGTGGCATTCGGTTGGTCGGCGATCCAGTTCACGGTGATCACGCATTGACCGAGAATGAACTTCGACGGAAGGTCATTCACATAGGCGGCCACGTCGTAGCGCTGCACATCGAAGGGCTGCTGGATGAATTCGGTGGGAAGCGATGGCCCTTGTGCGCGCAGCATGCAGGGTGCAAGGGCAAGGACGATCGTTGCGAGGGCGGCAAGGTGAGATCTCATAGGACCCCAACATAGAAAAAAAAACGCCCGAGCGAATGGATCGCCCGGGCGTTGAGAGTGCTGCGTTCGTGCGCTTAGCGAACGATCGTCATCGGCAGTGCGAAGAGGCGACCGTTGTTGGAGACCTGAACGAGGTAGCGTCCGCTTGTGAGCGACGTTGTGTTCATGATCGCCGTGGTGAGTCCGTCCTGCACGTCAACCGACTGTGTTGCGACAACAACGCCGGTCATGGTGAGGATGGAGACCGATGCCGTGCCCGTTGTAGCCGGGAACTGAATCGTTGCCTCGGCCGATGCCGGGTTTGGATAGACGTTGAAGGAGGAAACGCTCGTTGTTGGCATCTCGACACTCGTGACCGTCTTCAGCAGTTCCAGGGTGGCTTGCTGATCGGAGTTCGACTTGTCGTCGACAGCCAACGTTGTCGTTGCTGCATTGTAGTCCAGGCGATCGGCGGTGATCGTCATGGTGCCGATACCCAGTTCGTCGAGCTGATAGGCACCATCGTTCTCGCTGATCATGTAGTCGACCACGTTGCCTTGATCATCCTTGGCCACCACGAAGGCGCCAATGATGCCCGTGCTGCCTTGTGGGGCTTCGCCGCCAACCTTGATCTCGCCGCCACGACCGAAGACCACACCGCGTACGCGACCCTTGCCGCGCTTGCCTTGAACTTGCTTGAGCTTGATCACGACACCGTCGGTGTTCGTGTCTTCGCCAACCGTGATCTCGGTTGCGTTCTTCCACTCGTTCGCTGCGAAGTCACCGCTCACATACCAGCCTGGTACGAAGTTGGACTTCTCACCGGCCGATGCGAAGACGATGTAGGTGCCAGGCTCGAGATTCGTGATGGTGTAGTTGCCGTTGGTGTCGGTTTCGACCGTTGTTGCAAAGCGCTTGCCGGTCTCATTGCCCTTGGTGATCACTTGATAGACCGATACACGACCGCGGACGGCTGCGCCATTGCTGTCGGTAAGCGTACCCGAGATCGAGTTCGCGAACACCGGACGCTTTGCAAGTGTGAAGTTCACACCTGTCATTGCTTCGGTAAGGTTGATCACCGTGGCTTCGTTCGCCGTTGCCACTTCGTTGTAGAATTCTACGAGATAGACAGGACGGTCGTTCTTGCCACCGGCTGCTTCTGCGTGGGCGATGAAGTCCACACCAGAAGGAAGCTTCACTTCATATTCGCCATTGGCATTCGTTTCAACAACAATGCGGAGGTACTTGGCATCCACAACATTGCCGTCCTTCTTCTTTGCTTCGAAGATCACGATGGCCTTGATGCCTTCGCCCGTTGCTTCGTCGGTCACGCGACCCGAAACAACATACTTCACCGGCTCAGGCTTTTCTGTGACGACGAAGTTCAGTTCGATGGTCTTGTCGCATTCCGTGACCACTTCCGTGGCATCGGCTGGCTCTTCTACGTTCTCGTTCCACTCAGCATAGAAGCCGGCGCCTTCGACGCGGATCTTATACGTTCCGGCAGGAAGGTTGAGAGTGTAAACGCCTTGCTTGATCTCTGCCTTGTAGACGGGGACCAAAACTTCCTTGGATGGGTCCTTCTCGCTCTTCTTCAGCATCCATGCGGTCACGATACCATTCGACACAACCGTGGTGGTGCCCTCGATCGTCACACGACCCTTGATGAGGGAGCAGAAGCGTGGCTTGTCGCCGCCGCCTTCTGTCTTCACTGCGATCTCGAACTTCTGCTGTACGGAACGGTCCGTGCCATCGATGAAGGCCTTGACGATGATCAAGTAACCCTTGCCGGCTTGCTCTGCCGTTGGTGTCCACGAGATCTCTCCCGTTTCAGCATTGATCGTCATGCCGTCCGGACCTTGTACCAGCACATACGTGATGGTGCCGGCAGGATTTGCTTCTGCGCGTGCCTTGTAGGAGTATGGCTTTCCGGCGTAGGCATACGAGATCGGCTGCGATACGAACCAGATGCCTTCTTTTACCACTTTGATCTTGATCACGGCCACGCGGATCACCGAGCGCTCGCCTTCACCTTCGTCATTCACGGCGCGAATGAAGAACGAATACGTTCCTTCTTTCAGATCGCGTACTTCGAATGTGTACTTGTTCGCCGGAGCGTTCGGCTCTTGGGGCTTTGCCTCGACGGATCCGATCTTGTCGAACTTCGACACGTCTTCGGTCTCTCCTGCTGCCTGATAGATGTTGAACGACGTTGCCGTGGGTCCATCTTGCGTGGCATACCACTTCAAAAGAACGACCTGATTGTTCTGATCGCCCATCACGTAGGCGCCGTATTCGCGTGGTGGCAACGGAGTGCCTGCGAATGCTGCCACGACGCTTGCCGAAAGAACGACAACGGCCATGGCCAGTGTGCGAATGAAGGAGAACTGAGTTCTCATTGAAAACCTCCTCAAAAAAAATTCAACCCGAAAGATGCGTTGATCAATCGGGTCGAAGAATCCACTCGGTGGAACTACGTTACAGTGAAAAGTGCTACATCGTGATATGGATCTCGCCGAAGAGCGTTTCCTGCTTTTGACCCGGGATCAGCAGGGCTTTGTTGGCAATGATATAGATACTCACCACCATTTGCAATGGCTCTCCGGGCTTGCGTTCCAGCTCGGAGATCACCAGGCTGGCCGTGTTGTTCGTGGCATCGGCATTCACGATCAGCGGGGGCTGGGACGAGTCGATGTTCAGGGCCAGCACCATTTGCGGACCTAGGAGGTTTTCGAGCTGCGAGTCGGCCGAAATGGAGTCGACGTTCAGCGTAAAGCTTTGCAGCAAAGGCACTTGACCCGGATCTGCCGTCACCGTCATCTGCATGTTGCCAATCCAGACAGTGCAGGGTTCCGTGGTCGTGTCCACACGGATGGTCGGCGTGCCGAACGAGGCATACTGTCCTTTGGCGCTCGATACCTCGAACGTGACGGCCGAGGGGACGACCTTGGGAGCCGCCGTCACCGCGGTCTCTTTTCGAGGCGCGTCCGAGTCGAGCGGGGAGGCGCAACTCGCCAGTAAGGCGGCAAGGCCAAGGGCCAGGATAGTTGAACAAGAACGAGAGAACATACGTGAACCTGAAGTTATTGACAGTTAGAAGCGCACGGCCATGCCGTACGTGAGTCCGATCTTGGACGATGTGAACCAATTCTGCTGATACTGATAGGCCATGGTGGCCCCTTCAATGCCAAGGATGAAGCTGAGCGGACCGACAGGGGAGTAGGACATGCCGAGCATGGCCCGACCAAGCGGACCGTATTTCGTGCCACCGAACGAACCCTGCAGGATGGGACGGAAACTCGTCTCGCCAATACCATCGAAGCTGTACCGGTAGACGGCGGCAGCCCACATGCTCGACGGCTGCTGTTCATAGCGCACGACCTGTCCGTTCGGCCGCGTTCCATCGAACACCTGCGGGAAGACCTCGCTGCCGAATTCCACACCAACGGAGTGGTGGTCGGAGAGCTTGTAGATCATGGCCAGACCAAGGTTCTGATACCACTGCGTTTGCGCATCCACGGACGTTTCCGTCATCGGCTTCAGCGAGAACCCACGCGCCTGCAGAGTAAAGGCAGGGTATTCGTCCCATGCCGCCCGCGTGTTCTGCAATTGCATGGACTGCAACGTCTTCGGCTCTTCCTGCCGCTGCAGGTCAATGGAATTCGACATCATCACCCGCGATACCGGCGCCTCCGCCATCGTCTCACGCTCCGCGTCGCGCACTAGCGTCACACTCTCAGTGTCCCGCGCCAGCGTCCCACTCCTAGTGTCCCGCGCAAGCGTCGCACTCTCAGTGTCCCGCGTCTTCGCGTACTCGTCCCGCGCCAGCGTCCCACTCCTAGTGTCCCGCGTTAGCGTCCCACTCTCAGTGTCCCGCGTCTTCGCGTACTCGTCCCGCGCAAGCGTCCCACTCCTAGTGTCCCGCGAGGCTTCCGAGCGTCCCACTTCAGTGTCCCGCGTCTTCGCGTCCCGCGCCAGCGTCGCACTCTTCGTGTCCCGCGCCAGCGTCGCACTCTCAGTGTCCCGCGCAGCGTATTGCATCGCCCCCGTCGCCAACACCGCGGCCGCGATCGGAACGCCGATGCGTCCCAGCCAGGTGGCCACGAATCCGCCGGCAGCACCGGCAGCGGCGCCGGCCATTGGTGCGGTGAAGCCCAGTCCGCTGAACACGGCACCCGTGAGGGAGGCCGGTGGGATCAGGGCCATGCGGTCGTGCGATACTTCGTTCCGGATGGCGAGCTGTTGTTTTAGTTCGTTGCGCAGGTCTCCGTTCGTCGAGAGTTCGCCGAACAGCCGTGCATCGTACATCGAGTCCAGCTCTCCGTCGAGGAGCATCTGAATGAGGTCGCTATGATTCGGGTCCATGGTCATCTCACTTTTGCAGTTCGTTCAGATACGGCTCCAAGATCTCCTTGATCTTCTGTCGGGCGCGGAACACCCGAACCTTGGCCGTTTCCAGTTTGATCTGAAGCATGTCGCTGATCTCGTTGTACGACAGCCCGTCGTACTCGCGCAGCACAAATGCCTCTTTCATGTCGTGGGGGAGGAGCTCCATGGCCATGGTGATCAGTCCCATCATTTCGCTCCGTTCCGCCTCGCGACCTTCACCGGGATTGTACAGTGTGTCGTCGAATTCAAGGGCGGCGGTCTGTGCACTGCGCTTTTTCTCGTTCAGGCACAGGTTCCGGCAGATAGTGAGCACGTAGGCCCGGACGTTGTCCAGCTGGGGGTGTCGTTCGGCGCTTTGAAAGAAGCGCATGAACGTTTCCTGATAGATGTCGTAGGCTCGGTCCTGACTTCCCAGTACGCGCATGCAATAGGCGAAGACGTTGGGAGAAAAACGCGCGTACAGTTCACGAAACGCTTCTTCCCGATCGTCCCCACGTAACATGGCGTAGAGATCGCCATCACTATATTCGCCCAGCCGCCGCTTCATTGCGTTGTCATTAACAATGGTCAGAACTGAAGGTTACATTGATCTACCGTCTGGTCCGCTCGCGTCGTCGCACGCTTTCCGTCGAGATCCATGCTGCCGGGACCGTCGTGGTCCGCTCGCCGATGCGCACGTCCGTTGCCGACATTGAACACTTTCTCCGATCGCGCTTCGACTGGATCGCCGGCAAGGTGGCCCAGGCCGCCACGGCCCGTTCCGTGATCCCGATGCGAAGCCATGCAAACGAATTCTATCACCGTGGTGGGCTCCTCCGCTGGGAACCGAGTTCCGAGCCGCTGCGAACCCCACGTCGCCATGCCGATACCCTTCTCCTCCCTGCCTCCCTTACCGCCACTCCGCTCCATGCACAGAAAGCTGTGGCACGGTGGCAACGGCGCG
The DNA here is from genome assembly GCA_044224925.1 of Kapaibacterium sp. (SeqCode). Taxonomy (GTDB): domain Bacteria; phylum Bacteroidota; class Ignavibacteria; order Kapaibacteriales; family Kapaibacteriaceae; genus Kapaibacterium. The sequence continues at coordinate 9,576 of JBGAJM010000007.1, read as the reverse complement.
AGGCGGAAGGGCTGTTCGAAGAGCTGATCGCCCGCCATTTGCCGGCCATTGGTCTTCCCGGACTTCGCTATGCCGGCCTTCGCATGCGCAAAATGTCGCGCCGCTGGGGCAGTTGCAGTTCGTCCGGCACGATCACCCTGAACGAATACCTGATCCGCACCCCCGATGCCTGCATCGAGAGCGTGGTGGTGCACGAGCTCTGTCACCTGGTGCACCTGCATCACGGACCCACGTTCCGCGAGCTCAACCTAACGTTGATGCCGTGGCATCGCGAGGCCGATGCCTTGCTGGATGCGTGGACGAGTGTGCTCTCCGATCCGCCTGAAACGACGAACGGGGCCAGGAGCCCCGTTCATCAAGATACTGTCGGTGAGATGCGAACGCTCACGATCCGTCAGGCCGAGGCGTTGGCACCCAGCTTGTCGAATGCCGAGGTGAGCGCCGAGGCGATCATTTCGGGCGTGCGACCTTCGATCTGATGGCGTGGCATGAAGGCCACGAGCTCTCCGTCCTGCAAGAGGGCGATGCTCGGTGACGATGGTGCCATGCCGGTGAAGTAGGTGCGCACGCGCTCCGTTGCTTCAAGGTCCTGTCCGGCGAACACGGTCACCAGATTGTCGGGCAACGTCGTGTGCTTGAGCGCCAAGGCCACGCCCGGACGGGCGCCACCGGCGGCACAGCCGCACACGGAATTCACCACAACGAGCGTTGTGCCGGGTTGCTTCATTGCCTCGTCGACGTCGGCGGCAGTTCTGAGTTCACGTACTCCGTGGCGTGTGAGTTCTTCGCGCATCGGTTGTACGAGCATTGGATCGTAGGGCATGGGTCTTATCCTTTATTGGAATTCGAAATTACGGATTTCAGGTACTCGATACCGGCCTCGGTGGCAAACGAGCCGAATTCGCGTTCAATGTCGCGGCCCTTGGCCGAGTCCAGCGAAATGGCACGCGCCAGATACGTGGCCGCCGTGTTGAGTTCGTTGAGGGCCGTGAGCACTTTTGCCAGCGCATAGTAGCCGTCCGACCACTCGGGCGAGAGACGGACCACTTCGGAAAAGGCCTTGGCGGATTCGATCAGGTCGCCCTTCTCCAAGAGCGTCGCTCCATAGTCGAACCAGCATTCCACGTCGGTGGCCTCGATGGTGAGTGCCTTGCGATAGCATTCCAGCGCATCGTCAACATGGTGCAGGTTGTACTCGGCATCGCCCTTGGCATACCAGAGATCGGCATAGTCGGGCGACACGGCCAGGGCCGTATCGTAGTCGACCACGGCAGCCGTGTATTGCTCGAGGGCGTCGTAACAAGTGCCTCTGCCGTAGAGCGACTGAACATGTCGGTTGTCGATCTCCAATACCTTGGAGAACAATTCAATGGCCTCTTGAAAGTTCCCGCGCTCTTCGAGGGAGGTGGCAAGGTTGTGAAGGACGGCAACATCGTTGGCGTCGTGCTTCATGGCCTCGCGATACGATTCGATGCTCTCGTCGAGCTTGCCGATGAGCGCATACGTGTTGCCCATGTTGTAGAGCGCCGACACGAAGTCGGGCTTGATGGCCACGGCCATTTCGTAGGCTTCGATGGAGCGACGATGCGAGCCTTTGCGACCGTAGATCACGCCCTTGTTGAACCATGCATTGGAATCGAAGGGGTCGGTATCGATGAGTCGCTCATAGATGTCGAGCGCTTCTGCATTTCGGTCGGTGCTCTCCAAACAGAACGCCAGTTCATACAACGCATCGCGCGTGAACTGCTCGTTCTTCGAGAGATACGTGAAGAGCTTGATGGCCTCGTCGTACCGTTCCAGTTTCTGGAAGACCATGGCCTTGCTGTAGAGAGCGTCTGCATTGTCGGGCTCGGACTCCAATGCCCGCTCGATCAGATGCATGGCCTCTTCCAGCTTGCCGGTCTGCTCCAGAGCAATGCCGCGGTTGACAAGGATCTCCACGTCAACAGGGTCGAGATCGGCCGCCTTGGTGTAGGCGTCGAGTGCTTCAGACCACTGTCCAACGCTGCTCAACGCAATGCCGTACTTATGCCAGGCATCGGCAGAATAGGGCGCTGCATCCTTCCACATTTGCGAAAAGATCAGGGCATCGTCGAACTTCTGTGTTTCGAGGCAATAGTGAACGATCATCTCGAGCGCCTCGGCCGATGGTGCACCTTGTTGCCACTCACCGCTCCGATACGATTCTCGAAATCGTTTCAGTGTTTCGTCCAACTCACGCCGATCGAATTCATCGGCATCGTCGTCAAATTCAAATTCGAACATCAGTTCACTCCAGGGTCGTTATTCATTGACAATATCGAAGATGAACAGTTTCAGATACTGTGTCTCCGGCATTGCGAGGAGGACGGGGTGATCCGGTGCTTGTGTGCCTCGATACAAAAGACGTAAACGTTTCTGCAATCGTGAGCCTTCGGTGTAAATAATATCGAGCAGGTCTGCCTCCGGCACCAATTGCGTGCAACTGGCGCTCACAAGGATGCCGCCCGGTGCAAGTGCCTTGATGGCCAGACGGTTGAGTTCTGCATAGCCGGCGTGGGCCTTGCGCAGCACGGTCCGGCTCTTGGCGAAGGACGGAGGATCGAGGATGATGACGTCCCACGTGCGACCTTCTTCCACATGCGCACGCAGGAGTTCGAAGACGTTGGCATCTTCGAAGCGCACGTTCGTGAGGTTGTTGATCTCGGCATTGCGCTGCGCGGCCGCTATGGCCACGGCGCTACTGTCGACGCCAACGGCCTCGCGTGCTCCGGCCGCAGCGGCATTCAAGGCAAAGCCACCAACGTTGCAGAAACAGTCGAGCACGGACCTGTTCGCACAGAACCGTGCCACCATGGCGCGATTGATCTTTTGATCGAGGAAGTATCCCGTCTTTTGTCCGCCCACCAGATCGATGCGCAGTGTGAGTCCGTTCTCCGTGATGTCCACGGTCTCCGGAACGGTGCCCCACACCAGGCCTTCGCGCAACTCGAGACCTTCCTTGAGTCGCGTTTGCGCCATGTTCTTCTCGACAACGCTTTTGGCCGCGGGGAAGACGGTGCGGATGGCGTGAACGATGTCGTCGCGATGCTGGTCCATTCCGGCGGCCAGCATCTGGATCACGAAGTGATCGCCATACCGATCGATGATAAGGCCGCTCATCAGATCGCTTTCGCCGAAGAGCAATCGATACGCGGTCTCTCCCGGCAGGAGTTGCTCGCGCAACCGTTGTGCCGCACGCACACGTTCGGTGAAGAAGTCCGCGTCGATGTTCTCCCGCTCGGTGCCGAGCAGGCGCACGGTGATCTTGGAGAGGGGATTGCAGAAGCCGATGCCGTACGACGTCTCATGTCGGTCCACCACCCGCACCAATGTTCCGGGCTCGACAGCGGGGACCTTGCTGATCTCGTCCTTGAACACCCAAAGGTGTCCGGCACGTATGCGATGTTCTTCGTTTGGTCGGAGGCGGACGGTGATCATCGTACAAAGATAGGGTGCGGCCGCATGGCCGTATCGCTGTGAACGCTATTTTTCCGCATGCGTCCATGCCTCCTTCTGACCTTGTTGGTCCTTTCTGCGTCGATGCTCTCTGCACATGAGGGCGATAATTGGTATTTCGGCAAGCGCTGCGGTGTGAATTTCACCACGGGCACGCCGGTGGCGCTCACGAATGGCGCGCTTGACTCGCGCGAGGGCTGTGCATCGCAAAGCGACAAGGCCGGCAACCTGCTGTTCTATACCGATGGGGGCACCGTCTACAACAAGGCCCATCAGGTGATGTCGGGAGGTGTGATGTTGGGCGGTTCGTGGTCGTCGACGCAATCGAGCATCGTGATCCCCGCACCGGGCGATGTTCAACGCTACTACATCGTGACCACGGATGCGAATGAGAATGCGTACAAGGCCGGTGTGACGTATTCCATTGTCGACATGGGCGGGAGTGGCGGCATGGGCACCGTCGTGCAGAAGAACACGCCACTGCTGGCGCCGGCCACGGAGAAGCTCACGGCCATCCGACATGCCAATGGTACGGATGTATGGTTGGTGGCTCATGCACTCGATACGAATCTGTTCTATGTGTGGTCGGTGACGGCGGCCGGGATCGCGGCAACGCCAACCACGTATCAATCGGGACCGATGCTCATGTTCGGCGACATCGGCTACATGAAGGCGAACCAACAAGGATCACGCATCGCCTTTGCAAGCTCGAATGCGAAACAGTTGTGGCTCTTCGATTTCAACAAGACAACGGGTGTGGTGTCGAATGCGCGTATCGTGGCGCAACGTGCGGACGGAAGCAACTTCGCCTTGTATGGCGTGGAGTTCTCGCCGAGCGGACGGTTCTTGTATGCAACGCGCACGGATTCGAACGTGGTGATGCAGTTCGATCTGAGTCAGCCACTTCCACCACTGGTGTTCATCGTGGGGTCCACCACGGGACGTCTCGCCGGCGCACTGCAACTGGCACCGAATGGGAAGATCTATATGGCCACGGATGGGATCCCGTTCTTGGCCGAGATCGCGTCGCCGGATTCGCGCGGACTTGCTTGCGGGTATCGTGATAAGGCCGTCGACCTGCAAGGACGCGTATGTGAGCTCGGCCTTCCGAACTTCATGCCCGCCATTTTCTTGAACGAGGTGACATATGATATCACGGCCGACACGGCTTGTGTGGGACGTCCCACGTCCATGCGCTTCATTCCCGACTCCGGCATCACGAATGCAACATGGAACTTTGGCGATCCCGCAAGTGGTGCGAACAATCGTGCCACGGGCACACGTGTGCAACATGTGTATGCTCGTGCCGGCACGTATACGGTGACGGTGATCTACGATGCACAGGGCTTTACCAAGACGCTTTCCATGCAAGTGGTGGTGAATGCGAATCCGAATGTGAATGCAGGATTCGATGTCACCATCTGCGCCGGCGGCAGCGTGAAGCTCCAGGCACGAGGTGCTGTCACGTATCGCTGGTCACCCGGCAACGTGCTCGACGATTCCACCAAGGCCAGTCCGCTGGCCAACATCCTCACCACCACCACGTTCATCGCAACGGGCTACAACGAATTCGGATGTTCGGATGAGGATACGGTGACGGTCTTCGTCACATCGTTCAAAGCAACGCTCGATGGACCGCGTGAGATCTGCAGCGGCGACACGATCATCTTGCGCGCAAAGGGCGGCGGAGAGTCGTATCGGTGGACGCGGAGCGATGGACCCGATATCACCACGAAGGATTCGATCCTGCGCGATGCACCGACCACATCGGTGAACTATCGCGTGATCATCTCGACGGGTGTGTGCGTCGACTCGGCAACGCTTACGGTGACCGTGAATCCGCCACCATCGGTGAAGATCCGACCGGACACGTCCGTCTGTGCCGGATCTCCCGTGCAATTGTGGGCAAGCGGCGGGACCACCTATCAATGGTCGCCAACCACCGGACTCGATGACGCGAAGAGCCCAACACCGATCGCACGACCAACAGCACCAACTCGCTATCATGTGACCGTGACCACGGAGTTTGGATGTGTGGACACAGCAAGCGTCTTCGTGGGCTTTGGCTCGATCAAGATCTCGGCCGCGGGCGACACGTCGATGTGCGCCGGCGGAACGGCAACCCTCACTGCCTCCGGTGCGGAATCGTATGCGTGGCGCAACACCATCACGAACGAATCCTACACGGGCAACACGATCAACGTCACACCAACGCAAACAACGCGCTATGTGGTGGTAGGAACATCGGGTGCCTGCATCGACAGTACCTCCGTGCTCGTCACGATCTCTCCGTCGATCACCGTTACCGTCTCGTCCGACACCACCATTTGCGAAGGCGGATCGGTGCGCATGGTGGCAAGCGGGGCCGACACGTATCAGTGGACGCCGTCCACGTGGCTCGATGATGATCGCTCGGCAACACCCACATCACGTCCACCATCGTCCATCTCCTATCGCGTGCGCGGCACCAGCAACGGTTGTTGGGCCGAAGCCACCGTGAGCATCACGGTGATCCCTGCGCAAACGTTACGCTGTTCCATGACGTCGGACACGGTCCCGTCCGGCGCTCCCGCTGTGATCACCGTCTTGCGTCAGCAAGATGAGAACGTGGAGTATCCGCTCCGAGCGCATCTCTTCTATCAACGCGGTACGCTCGACCTGCGTCAAGCTCGCGATGCCGTGATCGTTGGAACCACCACCGATGGTGTACGCGACGATGTTGAACTGCTCATCACGAGTGGGAGTGACGTGGGTGTGTTGACGGTGCTCACGTTCGATACGTTCTTGAACGGACTTGAAACCGTCCCGCTCTCCATGACCTTCCCTGCCGCCATCTGTGGCTCCATGGTCTGCGACGAAGGCGGTCGTGTGAACATGACCAACTGTGCCGACAAACTTCGTGTGGTCGCACTTGGTGCGCGTGCGCAGATCTCTGTGGATGTGCTTCCCAATCCTGTTGGCAGGGATGGCAAGGTGGCATGGACATCGTCATTGCTCGGAGAGCATCGCCTGGAGATCGTGAACACCGTGGGTGATGTGTTGGTCACGTCAACGTGGCAGCAAACGGACGGACGTCTGCACACCGGCACCGTGCCATTGGCCATGTACGATCTGTCCGCGGGCGTCTACGTCGTCCGCCTCACTTCGCCAAACGGCATTGCGACCACGATCGCCGTCCTGCAATGATGCATCGCGCGGAACTGCTCACGTTCTACGAAGAGGACGTGCATCGACATGGTGCGAGCGGACTCGTGCTCGATCCTTCCGACGCCTTCTTCACGTCGGTGGACGACGTGGTGCTCGCCATCCTTGATGAGCGCATCGGTCCGCGCTTCATCGCCTACTGGCACTCCATTCTCTCGGAGCAGGGGACATTTCAGGATGTGTTCCGACGTTTCTTCGTGCGCATGATCGACAGTGTGCGTGAAGACGAGATCCGTTTCGGATGTCCGCTCTTCGGTCTGCTCCACGAACTCTCTGCAACGAACACCATCTATCGCGAACGCTTGCAGCTGATCATCGATGCCATGATCGACGTCTGTCGAACGCTCATCCGTCGCGGCATCGAGCACGGCGAACTACCTGCCGACATTGACGTGGATGCCGTGGCAACGTGGATCATTGCATCCGTCGAAGGAGCCTGGGGCATTGCAAAAGTGCATGCTACGAAGGACGCACTCCGCACGGCCTTGCTTGGCGTGCAGACGGCGCTCGAGGCCATGCGGCCGCCGCGCATTGGTGCGGCGACTAGGGGATGAGTCGCTTCGTAATGAAGTGCGTACCGCCTCGCATCTCATCCACGATGTAGATACCGGATGCAAGACCGGGTATCGACGCAAGGTCGATCGCCCGTCCCTGATACACGGCAACACCCAGCAACGAATACACCGTTACATCGCCCATGGCAGGGGACGGTGCCATGCTCTCATCATCCACCGACGTTGTCGTTGGTACGGTGTATCGAACGATCACTTCATTATCCAGGATCACGTTCGTGCTCCAGATGAACTGTGCATCATTGGCGGGATCGTCGAACACGTTGGTGAAGTTCGTGTAGGCGGGTTTGTTGTCGACGCCGATCTCGGCATTCGTATACGTGGTGGCCGCAGGCCAGTTGGCATCGTCGAACGTTGGTTCGCGCCACGTTGCGGGACGCGACCAATGCAGCGCATAGTACTGCGATCCGTCGGCAGCGTCTTGTGTGTTGCATGCATTCGAGAGGCGACGCATACCTTCTTCGCGCGGACAGGTAAGGTCCTTGATCGGCGCCGTATAGAACGTCTGCGCCTTCCATGCACTGTTCGTGATGGCCACCGTTGTGTTCGCCGCATCCTTGAACACTGCCACCATGCCACCATCTCCGGCATGATAGGCCTTGCCTCCATTCGCCTCGCATCCAACACCAAGATGTTCCTCCCAATCCACGAGCAGCATGGCAATGGTGAACGGACGTCGGACGCGGAATCGAACGATGCTCGAATTGAACGGAGTGAACGGAACTTTGTCTTTTCCAACAGCAACGCCGTTCACATACATCTCGAAGTAATTGTCAGCAAAGATGAAACCCGTGATCACCTCGCCATCAACATCGACCGTCACGATATCCGAACCGTCAAGGGCGGCAAGGGCGGCAGCGGCGTTAGCGTATGCGGCGCCCGCGCACACGTTATGCAGGTCCGACGCGAACGGAACCGAGGCGTCCTTGAACATCACGGCGGCCGGCACCGTCCACGTCGTCGCATCCGTTGCTCCAATGGTACCAAGGTTCGTCACCCGTCCACCCGTGCACGAATACAGATCCGTCACGGTGGTGGTGGCCAAGCCCTGCGTCACCGATGCCGTTCCGGTATACTGTGCCGCAGCGGCAATGGGAAGAGAGAGTAGGAGCAAGGCGGCAAGGCGCATGGCATGGATCATCTCACAAACTCCGAAGTGCCTTCATGTATTCAAACGTCAGCGTTTCTCGAAGGTCGTTCTGAAAGGCGGCGCTTCGACTTGGTTGCGTATGTTCGAAGCGGAAGTCGAAGGTGAGTCCGCTGGCGTCCTTGATCGACGATGCATAGACCTCTGCATCGACCTCGAAGTACATCGTGCCTTCTTCGTCGGGTCCGCCCAGTTCGTTCAGCGTGATATTGATGGTTGCCGTCCCCACATCGGGAGACTTGATGTTCACTTGTGAATCCACGGACATGCCTTGTGTATTGAGACAAGAAACGTACGACATTTCTCCAACATGGAGGTGTTCGTGATGCGCATGTCACTCGTCACCGTCATCGTGCTCCTGTGTACGTACCGCGTGGTTGCACAAGAACCCGCCATGTCGGCCATGCGTGACAACAACCTCTCCATCGCCTATGGTCGTGGCTTCGACATCACAAAGGCCGTCGAAGAAGCGCCACGTGCCGTGGGTATCGACTACTTCCGTCGACTCGATCATCGATGGGAGATCGGCGTGATGGCGGACATGCTCTTCTACCGTGAGCCCGAGATGGGCAGTCGATTCATTGGCGTCGCCATCGGCACGTTCGCACTTGTTCCGGAGCGCTGGTACGTCCTCGGTGGCCTCGGTTTCGAACACGAGTTCGAACAAGCATCGACACGTCCGCTCCTTCGCCTCGGCACGGAAATGAACATCTTTCTCGACAGTACAAATCGCTGGGCCATCGTCCCCGGCCTCTTCAGCGACGTGTTCAAGGACGAGGCCATCTTCTCTGCAACCGTTGCGGTTGCGTATCATTTTTAGGGCTCTACGATGCAACGAATCATGAAGTGGTTGTTGGTTGGTGTTCTCCTCGCTGCAGGTGGGCATAGCCTCGTGTGCCAGACAGTGCAGCGCGCTGTTGCAACAGAGGATGTTCGTAGGATCCCGTTGTTCGATTACCCCTCAACAAGCAGCCCGATGCCACTTCGGATGCTTGCCTATGACCGCGGGCACGAATTGGTCTATGCAACCTTGGGCTCCCAAATGTGGGTCTCACGCAACAACGGTCAACACTGGACGAGAATCGACTATCGTGATAACCCTGCCCTCTACTTTATCAGCGCCGCCTTGTCCGTGAGTGGAGAAGATATCCACATGGTGTTTGAGCGCCGGTTCTC
>JBGAJM010000023.1:0-15813 GCA_044224925.1 Kapaibacterium sp. (SeqCode) | reverse complement strand
CCACCGACAGTGTGTCCGGCGGTACTGGAGCTTCGGCCTTCACCGTTGGGAAGTTGCCTTGCTTGCCATTGTGCGTGATGTTGATGCTGGCATTGTACGTGCCTTGTCCACCTGCAGGGCGAGTGAATTGGATGCCGATCGTTTGACGACCATTGTTCATTGGAACCGTGATCGGCGTGTTCGGCGGTCCGCCTGCGAAGGCAAAGGCCGGATCGGTACCGGCCGCAAAGGCCATATTCGTAATGATCAGATCTTCTGTCGTGCTTGGGTTCACGATCACGATGTCCTTGACCACAGGCGTGCCTTCGGGCGTCTCGGCGCACGTCCAGGAGTTACCGGTTGTCTGGATCTTCGGTAGGATACCCACCCCGTCCAAGCGGCCATTCGGAGCTGTGACGGTACCGTCCTTGAATGTTGGGACCACGAGAGCAGCATAGGTCTGCTCGGCTTCAGGGCGGAACTCGAGGTTGATGACGATCGTGTCGATCGCCTTTGCTCCGTCGCCCTTGATGTCGACGTCTCCCGTGACCGGTGTGCCATTGAGCGAATAGCCAGTGATCTTGAAGACGTAGTTGTTGTCGTTCGTGCCGTTCGGGAAGTACTTGCCACCCGTGACGAAGTTGATATCGGTGACCGTGATCACTTGCTGACCGCTGTTCGTCAGGACGATCGATGCGGCCTTCACGGTGTTCACGCGACGCTTGAGCCAGTCGTGATTCGTGATCAATGGACCAGGTGCTTGTACTTCACCGTCCCATGTAGACACGCTGTCACCAATGGCACCGTTGGTCTCGCACGACACGTCGATCGAGTCCTTGCCGATGTCCGGGCGTGAATAACAGACTTCCGTCACATACACGCTGCCACGCGGAGCGACCGTGATGGGAAGCGGAGGAGTGGTCGGCGTCGACATCGTGAAGTTCGATCCGACGTTGCGGAACGACGTGATCACGAGTGCGTCCGTACCCGGGTTCTCGATGAAGAGACCACCCGTTTTACAGCGTTGCTCTCCGATACCAAGGATACCGGCGCGGAAGTCGTCGATCCGGATGCGTGGCTGCACTGCGATACCGGTGATCGGGACCTTGAACTCGGAACAGAGCGTCTTGACGACCATCGTGTCGACATCGAAATCGGTGGCCGGATCGGTGGTCTCTTCCTTGGCATCATACTCAATGGTCACGTCGACAGAACTTGCGTTCGAGATCGTCACGTTGAGCTGAACCTTCCGTCCAACGCGGACCCTGCCGAAATCGAGGGGTGTGGGGTTGAACGTGACCTTGTCGGCAAAGTAGAACGCCGAGTCATACGTGACGTTGTTCGCCCAGTCCTTCACGTAGAAGTAGGCGGATGCGTCCTTGCTCTTATCGATCACATTCAACTTGAATTGGAACTTCTTGTACGAGGGGTCACGAGGCAATGGGATATTCGGATCGGTCACTTGGACGATCTCGTAGTTCGTGCTCACGCGACCAATGGAATCTTCCCGGAAGTCGATCTCGGACACACCCGTTTCCACTTGGTCGGAGTCCTTTGGAACCGGAAGTGGGGGATCGGGAATGTTGCGGATCTCCGTGATGTCAACGGTCCAGTCACCACAATCCACCACTTTCTTCAACACTGGCGGCATCGTGTCTTGAATGCCTGTTGGCTTGAACGCCGCCGCAGCTGGCCATCCGTACGCATCTGTCTGGCCGAAACCGTAGATGTAGCCACCGAACTTGACATTGCCATTGCTGGCGATCGTGTGCGACTTGCCATCGGTCTGGAAGTCGATCGTCGTCCAGTAGAGATCTGTTCCCGTGATGCGATTGAACAACAGCGTCGGCGAGATCGCACGGTTGTCGTTCCACGTTGGTTTGCCGTCGATGTTCAGGGACTTCAGGTCGTCGATCAGTGTCGGACTTGACGTATCTGCTTGGACGATCAGGTTCAGCTTATGGGCGCTGAACGACGTCATCGTTGGTGACTGGAAGATCGTCGTCGCAATGAATTGCTCCACCGGCGTGACGTTGATCATGAACGGATCGAGCGTGATGTCTCCGTCCCACGAGGAAGAGCACGAGTATTGCATCACGAAGATCGGCTTGTCAGCCGTCCAGATGGAAACACCTTCGGGCAAGGCCGTTGGATCGGCCGACTGGGAAAGGTCGATGAAATCGCCCGGCTTGTTCAGTACAAAACCGCTTCCACCCAGTTTCTTCTTGTTGTTCTTGTCGAAGTACTCCATGGTGACACGGGTCTGGGCCTGCGAGGCGACCACGCGGAACATATCTCCACGTCCATTCAACAAGTGATTCCGCGAATACTCGACCGTGACGTAGCGCTTACCCCATGCCGCGACCGGCGGGGTCATCTCGATAAGGTAGTTCCGACCGTTCCCGTTATAGAGAAGGTTCGGCATTGTCGTACGCATGTGGAAGGAGAACAGGCCGATGGGCTTGTTGGATTTGATGCTCGTACCGGTCAGGTCGAAGACCGCACGCGTGAGACCGTCTCCATGCACCATGTACGTGCCGCCTTTTTCAAGGGTCACGGAGAATGGCTGGCCGGTATTGATCCTGCGACCACCGGACGTCTTCCCGTCTGCTTCTCCCTGACCTTTCAGGTTGATATCGACGATCGTGCCGTCCTCTTTTGCGACGATCACAAAGCCGCCGGGCCAGTCCCGCGCCTCTTTGAAGTCGTAGTAGCTCGTTACGATATAGTCGCGACCCCAAACCGAGGTCGGAAGGGCCAGATATCCATCGGATGTAAAGACCTTGGAGCTGACCACGTACACGCTGATCGGCTTCTTTGCCGTCAGCTGGATCCCCTTGAGCTCAGGTTGCTCCGCATTGCGGATCTCCCATGCCCAGTTGGTCTCACCACGCGTATCGGACAACGTCCGGATCTCGCCCTTCTTGATGGTCTTCTTGTATCGCTTGCCTGTCTCTGCCTCGAACACGTTCACTTCCGTGTCAAAGGCGGATGCAACATAGATCTCGAGACCAACGACCGGATAGCCGGGGACTTCGTTTGGAGGAACTGTGATCCAGAACTCCGTGCCTTGCGCACCATTCACGTCCTGCATTTCTTCGAACGTAGGCATCTTCCGCTGTGCGGATGCGTTGAAAACGCCTGCTACGCCCAGAAGGCAGACAAGGAGTGTTAACAATGTGTACCGACCCTTCATACAAACCTCCGAATACGGATTCTCGCAGTCCCAAAGTGACCACAGCGTACACTGCAGTACAGTAGTGCTAGTTTAACAAAAAGTCACTCAAAAAGTTACGGGAATCGTGCAGGGGGCGCAATAGTGAATTATCCACGAGTGAGCGCCTCCGACGGTCCCGACCGTTCGAGTCCTTTGAGGAAGGACAAAAGCCCGCTGAGGCACTTTCGTTACAGCGTCAGCGCAGCAGGTGAAGGGTCGTGCCGGCGGCGTGGCCCCTTCCGCCGTGCTTCCCTCCCAAACCTGCCGACCTTGGAGATCCGTGACGCGAATGGTGCCGACGGCCGACGTGCCCACGGGCGTCCACCGGAGCGTGGCCACGCCGAGCGCAGGGTGGGGGAAGGCGGCAAGGGTGAAGGGCTGGTCACCAGAGCGGGCCTTGCTTGCCTTGGTGGTTCTCTTGGATTGCATTTAGAGTCTCACTGGAGGTCGTCCTTCAACTACAACCGAAAGACGAATCGATACCAAGCCGACCGATGTTGGGCGCGGCGCTTTTCGTAGTTTTGCCGCTCTATTCTCTCTTCTGGATCCACTCCGATGATGGACGTCGAAACCAAACGATCGCTCGACTTCAATACCACAACGTTCTCGAATGAACGACGTGCCCCCGAGGATTTCCCACCGATCGCCAATGAGATCCGCCGCGATATCGTGCGGGCCCTGGTACGCGCCGGGTCGGGCCACAGTGGCGGTCCGCTGGGCTCTGCCGACATTTTCGCCGTGCTCTACTTTGGTGGCTATATGCGCTATCGGAGCGACGATATGCAGTGGAGCGGACGTGATCGGTTCGTCCTTTCGGCCGGACACATGGTTCCCGTGCAATACGCCACCATGGCCAATGCCGGCATGTATCCGAAGTCGGAGCTCGCCACGTTGCGCAAGTATGGGACACGGTTGCAAGGACATCCAGGACGTGACATGCACCTCCCGGGCATCGAGACGTCGAGCGGTTCGCTCGGTCAGGGCATCAGCATTGCCGTTGGCATGGCCATGTCCGACCACCTGCTGGACAAGAACGACCACCGCGTCTTCACGCTCACGGGCGACGGAGAATTGCAAGAAGGATCCGTGTGGGAGGCCGCCATGGCCGCCGCACATTTCAAGCTCGATAACTTCTGCTGGATCATCGATAACAACGATTGCCAGATCGACGGCCGTGTCCCCGACGTGATGAACGTCTATCCGATCAAGGAAAAGTGCGAAGCGTTCGGATTCGATACCATTGTGGTGGACGGACATGACCATGCCGACCTGCAACGTGGCTTCGATCTGTTCCTTGCGAATCAGGCGAACAAGACCGGACGTCCGACGTGCATCGTTGCTCGCACCTACATGGGTCATGGCGTGTCGTTCATGAACGACAAGTTCGAGTGGCACGGCAAGCCACCAACACACGACCAAGCTGTTGCCGCCCTTGAAGAACTGTCTGCTCACCCCTAAGCGAACTACTACCTATGACACCAACTCTCTTGGGTTCGAAGCCCACACGGTTCGGATTTGGCGACGGACTCGTCGACCTTGGCGAACGCCACAGCAACGTTGTCGTTCTCGGCGGCGACATCACCGGCTCGGTGATGACATCGCTTTTCCGCGACAAATTCCCGGATCGATTCTTCTCCATCGGTATCGCCGAACAGAACGCCACCACGATCGCCGCAGGTCTGGCCCTCTCGGGCAAGATCCCGTTCTTCGCTTCCTATGGCGCGTTCTGTGCACTGCGCAACGCCGACCAACTACGCATCTCCGTGGCCTATAACGAGGCCAACGTGAAGATCGGCGGAGGACATGCCGGTATCAGCGTCGGTCCTGACGGTGCAACGCACCAGGTGCTTGAAGAAGTGGCCTTCCTGCGCACCCTTCCGCACATGACGATGATCGTTCCTGCCGACTACGAAGAGGCACGCAAGGCCACCATCGCCATGGGCGAAATGGTCGGTCCGGCCTACATCCGTTTCGGTCGTTCACCGGTTCCGATGTTCACCACTGCCGACACTCCGTTCATCCTTGGCAAGGCCAATCAGATCACGGACGGGAACGACGTTGCCATCATCGCCAACGGTGCGATGCTGTGGGAAGCCGTGCTGGCCGCAGAAGAACTCGGCAAGAAGGGCATCAAGGCCCGCGTGATCAACGTGCATACCGTGAAGCCTTTCGACTTCGAGACCGTCACGAATGCTGCACGTGAGTGCGGATGCGTGGTCACGGCCGAAGAGCATCAAGTCCACGGTGGCCTTGGTGGCGCCGTCGCTGAATGCTGCGGAAAGAACGCTCCGGTGCCGATCGAATTCGTTGGCGTCAAGGACTCCTTTGGCGGCTCGGGTGAACCCGAAGAGCTGATGGTGAAGTTCGGTCTGACGTGGCGCGAGATCTATGCATCGGCACTTGTTGCCATGGAACGCAAGGAAAAGGGCAGCACGGGAGTCCGCGCGATCAAGGATGTTGCCACGTATGCCTAAGACCTCTGCGTCGGAGGTGCACGGCAGATGACAACGATCTCCATTACAGATCCGATCCTCTTACGGATCGCAGCACTTGCTGCCGATCTCAAGGTGGAGTCATACGTTGTTGGCGGCTTCGTTCGCGATTCGATCATGGGTCGACCACGCACCGACATCGACATCACAGTGGTCGGCGATCCGCTTGCCTTTGCACAAGATGTTGCAACGCTCTTCCATTCACATCCCGTCATCTACGAACGATTCCGAACGGCCATGGTGCCGATCGGCGATCATCACATCGAATTCGTTGGAACACGCGTCGAAACCTATGAAGAAGGCTCGCGCAATCCCATCGTTCGCGAAGGAACACTCGACGATGATCTCCGCCGACGTGACTTCACGGTGAATGCCCTTGCCGCCTCGCTCCATCCCGACCGACTTGGTGAGGTGACCGATATGTTCGACGGCATTGCCGATATCGAACGTCGCGTGCTGCGCACGCCACTCGATCCCATTGTGACGATGAACGACGATCCGCTACGCATGATGCGCGCAGCGCGATTCGCCTCGCAATTGCAATTCGTCATCGACCCGTCGGTGCGCACGGCCATCACGTCGATGGCCGACCGCATTTCCATCATCTCGCAAGAACGGATCACCGACGAGTTCATGAAGATCCTTGCCTCGCCCATGCCGAGCATCGGCATGAAGGTGCTGTACGACACAGGACTCTTGGCCTACGTCTTTCCCGAAGTGGAACGACTTGCCGGTGTGGACCTTGTGGCCGTGGGCGCTCGCGAGTACAAGCACAAGGATGTGTTCCTGCATACACTGCAAGTAGTGGACAATGTGAGTGCTGTGAGCGACAATGTGTGGTTGCGATTCGCAACGTTGATGCACGACATCGCAAAACCGCGCACGAAGCGATTTATCGAGGGCACGGGGTGGACGTTCCACGGACATGAAGAGATCGGCGCACGGTGGCAAGAGAAGATCTTCCGTCGACTCAAGCTTCCGCTGCAACATCTCGACTACGTGCAAACGTTGGTACGACTGCATCAGAGGCCGATGAAACTTGTCGACGATGGCGTGACCGACTCTGCGATCCGCAGACTTGCCGTGCAGGCAGGGGAGTGGTTGGATGATCTCTTCCTGTTGTGCAAGGCCGATGTGACGACGAAGAATCCACGTCTTGCCGAGAAGTACGTTCGCAACTACGACATCGTCCGTCAAAAGGTGATCGACGTTCGCGAGCGCGATCAGCTCCGCGCGTTTCAGTCACCCATACGCGGCGAAGAGATCATGGAGATCACCGGTCTCCCTCCCTCACGCACCGTCGGCTATCTGAAGTTCATGATCGAAGAGGCCATCCTCGAAGGACATCTGCATAACGATCGCGACGAGGCCAAGGCCTACCTGCTTGCCAACATGGCCCAGTGGACGGAAGATGCGAAGCATGCGCAGTTTGGTAGAAGAGGAGGGTGAGAAGAGAATGGGAAGAGGAATACAGAATACAGAACACAGAATCCAATCTCGGAATCGAACATTCAGAGTACATTCTGCATTCACAGATTGTATTCTGTATTGTGTATTCTGTATTCCTCTTCTCATTGCATCCACATCTTGCTCAACAGAGCACGATGTTGCAAATCCTCAAAGGGGCGGCTCTGCGCAACGCTCTTACGCCTATGGCGATCGGCTCGATGGATCCATCAATGCCGCCACGATGATGCCGCTTGACACGGCGGCTCCAGTTGCATCGCCGTTGGTGCTTGGGTCGCGCACGTATGCCATTGCCACAACGCGCAACACACTTGAACGCTACGACCATGGTGCACACATCTGGTCTGTTGCCTGTGGTGCGGGAACCTATGTGCGCTCCGGCATGGTGGCCGATGCAGCGTCGACGGTCTATGCAGCGCTCACGAACGGAGAGGTGTTGGCCGTGAACACGGCTGGACAGATCGTATGGCGCATGCGTACTCCTGATGGTGCGGCCATCGTGAGCGATCTGCTGCTCACGAACGATCGCATCGTGGGCGTGTCGGCATCCAACCACGTGATCGCCCTGACGTGTGCGACGGGCGTCGTCACGTACTACACGTCAACATCGTCGCCACTACGCAACGGATGCTGTGCCGACGCTGTCGGCAATGTGTACATCGTTCGTGCAGACGAGGCACCCGCCATCTCCTGCATCGATGCACGCGGAACGGTGCGATGGACAACTCCACTCGACCTTGCCGCCATTCGCATGCATCCCTTGATCGCATCCGGCCATGTGATCGTTGGTGGCACGTCGACGAGTGGACGTGGTGCCGCCATCGCCGTTCGAACGGATGGTACGGTGGCATGGACAAAGGACCTCTCCGCCATTCCACAGTATGGCTCGAGCAGTGGCGATACGCTCTACATCGTTGCCATGGAGCGAGGCATGCTCGACCGACCCAGTTCGCATATCTATGCCGTGCATGGAAGTGGCAAGGAACTCTGGAATGTCTGGTACGACCAAGGTCTGCGCTCGCCGTGTTATGTTTCGTCCGAATGCATGGCCGTGTGTTCGTCGCCAACACAGAAAGCAGAGTGGACGAACGTTCTCATGCTCTATCGAAATGGTCGGATCCGTCGACTGGTCGATCTCGGCAACGAGCCGCTCACAACGGACCTGCCCGACGTGGACGCCGACGGTGCACTGGTCTTTGCATGTGCCGACACGGCGGCCCTTCTTCGCATCGAACACAAATCGCTCACAGATCTGCTTGGACGGTAAATGATCGAAACAGGAACGAACGGTCGCATCATCACCTACGGTGGCATCACGCCGGAACTCGATGAGAGCGTCTTCCACTGTCACGGATCCATCATCCTTGGTGATGTGAAGATCGGCAAGGATTCTTCGGTGTGGTACAACGTGGTGATCCGCGGCGATGTGCACTGGATCCGCATTGGTGAACGCACCAACATCCAAGACCTCACCATGTTGCACTGCACGTACAAGAAGCATCCGCTCAGCATCGGCAACAACGTCACCATCGGACACAGCGCCGTGTTGCACGGCTGTACCGTGGAAGACCATGTGTTGGTGGGCATGGGAGCGAAGATCCTCGATCGTGCCGTGGTCCGACATTACTCGATGATCGCCGCCGGCACGGTGGTGCGCGAAGGCTTCGAAGTGCCCACCGGTACACTCGTTGCGGGTGTGCCCGGAAAGATCGTGCGCGACCTCACGGCATCGGAACATGCCTTCCTCGAGCAAAGCGCTCAGAACTATGTGAACTATGTGGCCATGTATCGAACGGAGACCGTATGACAGCAAAACGACAAGCCTCACCCACGGGCGGAATGGGCGTCACGATCGGCGCCAACTTCCTTGGTGCCGTGCTCATGATCGTGGCCTATTTCCTGGCCGATAATGTGTGGTATCTCGTCGCCGCGGGTCTGCTCATCGCCGCCGGTGTGGGAATGATCTTCTTCATGCGACATGTACGGAACAAATTCAATGTCTGAGAGATTTCCGCTCTTCCGCGCCGATGTGAACGTTCGTCTCTATCGCGAAGGCGATCAGGACATGCTCTTGCTGCACGATCCGTTCGGTTATGCCGACGGTCCCATCCTTCTGAGCACGGAAATGATCCCGGTGCTGGAGTCGTGCGATGGCGAGACCACCTTCGACGGTATCGAGGGCGAGCAGGCCGAGCACATTCGGGCCTTCTTCCATGAGCTCGACACGATGGGCTACTTCGAGTCGCCCTTGCTCGAGGCCCGCAAGCGCGCCCTTGAACAAGAGTTTCTCGGGCTCTCCGCCCGTCCGGCCGTCTGTGCCGGCTCGTCCTATCCCGAAGACCCTGCCGAATGCGCCGCCTTCCTGTCCATCATCCTCAACAACCACCCCGTGGCCGTCACGGCTCCGGTCCGTGCCGCCTTGATCCCTCACATCGACCTTCGCGTGGCGCCGCACATCTATGGGGCGTTCAACGTGTTGCGCGACACGGATGCCGACCTTGTGGTGATCCTCGGCACGTCGCACTACTGGCACGGACATCCGCTCATTGTCACCGTCAAGGACCACGAGACGCCGCTGGGCATCGTGCAAACGGACAAGCCGCTTGTCCAGGCCCTGCGCGACCGATTGGGAGCCTACCTGGCGCCCACCGATCTGGCGCACAAGCCCGAGCATTCCATCGAATTCCACGCCCTCTTCCTGCGACACATCATGGGTGACCGTCCGTTCACCATCCTTCCGGTGCTCGTCACAGGTCTGCACGAGCACTTCGACCACGACGGTCCGCTCTCGACCCAGACCGACGTGGAGGCCATGATCTCCGGTCTGCGCGAGGTGGTGGAAGGGTCAGGGCGCAAGGCGGTATGGCTTGTGAGCGGCGATATGGCGCACGTCGGACAGAAGTTCGGCGACGAACTGCCGGCTTCGGCCATGATGGCCGATGTACGCGAATCGGACCGCGTGCTGGTGGACCATCTCTCGCGCATGGACGTGGATGCCTATATGGATGCCGTGCGTGCCACCGACGATGCCCACCGCATCTGCGGTCTGTCGCCCACCTACCTGGCCCTCAAGGCCGCCCGCGTCAGTTCGGCCTCGGTGCTCGGCTACGACGTGTGGGACGAGACCGAGACGGACAGTGCCGTCAGTTTTTCCGCCATCGCCTTCCACTGATCCACCCCACAGCCGAACATTCTTGGTTTTTATCCCCACGAACCTTATCTTAGCAAGCTCTGACAAACCCAACGCAAGAAGATTATGCAACAGAACCAAAAAATCACACAGTCGCTCCGCAAGGAAGATGCCCAGCACGACTGGTGGATCGTCGACGCTGCAGGCCAGACCGTAGGCCGCATTGCAACGCAGGTGGCAACGCTCCTTCGCGGCAAGCACAAGCCCTCGTTCACGCCGCACGTAGATGGTGGTGACTTCGTTGTCATCATCAACGCCGAGCAGGTGGTGATGGAAGGCAAGCGCGCCGATCAAAAAGAATATTTCCACTACACGGGCTATCCGGGTGGTGGTCGTACACGCAGCTTCAAGGCCGTGATCCGTACGAAGCCGACCGACGTTCTCGATCTGGCCGTCAAGGGCATGTTGCCAAAGACGCCACTGGGTCGTGCCATCGGCAAGAAGGTCAAGATCTATGCGGGCACAGAGCATCCGCACGCCGCGCAGCAGCCGAAGCCCTATGAGCTTCCGTACCCTAAGAAATCCTAACAACGCATCGAAATCGGAGAACAGATGAAAGTCTATAGCGGCACCGGCCGACGCAAGACATCGGTTGCACAGGTTCGCCTGTTGAATGGCAAGGGCACCGTGATCGTGAACAAGCTTCCGATCACAGAATACTTCCCGATCGAAGATTATCGCAGAGATGCACTCCTTGCCTTGGATGTTGCCAAGATGATGGAGTCGTTCGATGTGAATGTCACGGTATCGGGTGGTGGCAAGGCCGGACAGGCCGGAGCTGTTCGCCTTGGTATCGCACGTGCCTTGGTCCAATACAACGAAGAGCTTCGTGCTCAACTTCGTCCTGCCGGACTGATGACGCGTGACCCACGCATGGTCGAGCGCAAGAAGTACGGTCAGAAGAAGGCCCGTAAGCGCTTCCAGTTCTCCAAGCGATAAACTCGACGTTCAGACGACAATGCCATGCCTACCTTTTCTGGTGGGCATGGCAGTTTTACAACAAGCATGCGACCCGACCAAGGATCTTGGTCTCACTGTTTCGGCAGGGAGTGATCGGCGGGTAGACGGTCGCAGAAGTTTCAACCACATCGTATCAAGGGTCACCCCATGCCAGTACTCACTGTAGAGGCACTGCTCGAGTCCGGAGCGCACTTCGGACACCTTACTCGCCGTTGGAATCCGAAGATGAGAAACTTCATCTTCATGGAACGCAATGGTATCCACATCATCGACCTCCGCAAGACGCAACTGCTGGTGGACATCGCACGCGAAGCCGCGCTGGATGTTGCCACGCAAGGCCGCGGCATTCTCTTCGTTGGAACGAAGAACCAAGCCAAGGGCGTGATCGAGGCAGAATCCAAGCGTTCGCACAGCAACTATGTCTGCGAGCGTTGGTTGGGCGGCATGCTCACGAACTTCTCGACCATTCGCAAGTCCATCAAGCGCCTCGGTACCATCGACAAGATGGAAGTGGACGGAACATTTGAAAAGCTCACCAAGAAAGAGCGCCTCATGCTCGGTCGCGAACGCGATCGTCTGCGCAAGGTGTTCGGCGGTATCGAGGACATGACCCGTCTGCCGGGTATGATCTTCGTGGTGGACATCAAGAAGGAACACCTTGCCATCAAGGAAGCCAAGATCCTTGGTATTCCGGTGATCGGCATTGTGGACACGAACAGCGATCCAACGGAAGTGGACTTCCCGATCCCGGCCAACGATGATTCGATCAAGACGATCGACCTCATCACGAAGGTCCTTGCCGATGCTGCCCTCGAAGGTCGTGAGATCGCTCGTGCGAAGAACGCAGAGCTGGTCGCCGCCGGCGAAGCTGTCAGCAAGGAACAAGAAGGCACGGATCAAGGACAAGTGCGTCGCCAGATGCGCGGTCGCAAGCCTGAATCACGCTAACACACCCAACACTTCAACAACTCAGAACTCAATCCTATGGCAGCTGTAACCGCACTCATGGTAAAGGAACTGCGCGACAAGACGGGCGCAGGAATGGCCGACTGTAAGAAGGCCCTCGACGAAGCATCCGGCGATATGGAAGCCGCGATCGATGCGCTTCGCAAGCGCGGTGCTGCTTCGGTGGCAAAGCGTGCGGACCGTGATGCGAACGAAGGGATCGTGATCGCCAAGACCACGCCGGACAACAAGACGGCCGTGCTCATCGAAGTGAATTGCGAAACCGACTTCGTTGCACGGAACGAAGAATTCGTCGCCTTTGCCAACGCTATCGCCGATGGCGTCCTCAACAACAACGTCACAACAGAAGAAGAGATCTGGGCACTTCCGGTCGACGGAAAGACGCTCGGAAATCTCAAGGACGAGATCCTTGCCAAGTTCAGCGAGAAGATCGGTCTTCGTCGCTTCGAGCGCATCTCGACCAATGGCTTCATCTCCGACTACGTGCACGCAGGAAACCGTCTTGCCGTGGTCGTGGACTTCACGAATGGCGTCGACGCAGCAAAGCCGCTCACACGCGACGTTGCCATGCAAGTGGCCGCCATGCAGCCGTTGTTCGTCGATCGCGACTCTGTGAACACAGAAGCGATCGAAAAGGAGATCGAGATCTACAAGCAAGCCGCGATCCAAGAAGGCAAGAAGGAAGACATCGCCGAGCGTATCGCCAAGGGCAAGCTCGAGAAGTTCTATCAAGAACAATGCTTGGTAGAGCAGACCTTCGTCAAGGATCCGAGCAAGACGATCGCCGACGTGCTCAAAGAGATCGGAACGCTCGCCGGTGGCGATGTGAAGGTCACGACCTTCCGTCGGTACTTCCTCGGCGAAAAGTAAGACCAACGCATAGGAGACCGCATGGCAGCTCGGTTTCGACGCATCCTCCTGAAGCTCAGCGGGGAGTCGCTCATGGGAGAACGGCAGTATGGGATCGACCCTGCCGCCCTTCGCGCCTTTGCTGAAGACGTCAAAGAGGCCTTCGATATGGGAGTCCAGATCGGTGTGGTCTTTGGCGGCGGCAACATCTTCCGCGGCATGCAGGCCGAAGCTGCGGGCATTCACAAGGTGTCCGGCGACCAAATGGGCATGCTTGCCACGGTCATCAATTGTATCGCATTTCAGAACGCTCTGGAGTCGCTGGGTGTCCCCACGCGACTCCAGACCGCCATTCGCATGGAACAAGTGGCCGAGGCCTTCATCCGCCGCCGCGCCATGCGCCACCTCGAGAAGAATCGCGTTGTCCTGTTCGGTGCCGGTACCGGGAATCCGTACTTCACCACCGACACGGCCGCCGTTCTGCGTGCCATCGAAGTGGAAGCAGAGGTCGTGATCAAGGGAACGCGCGTAGACGGGATCTACGATGCCGATCCCGAGAAGGTCGCCGGTGCGTCGCGCTTCTCGTCGATGACGTATAAGGAAGTGCTCGACCGCGGACTGCGTGTGATGGACCTCACGGCCATCACCATGGCGCAAGAGAACAACATCCCCATCCTTGTCTTCGACATGAATCAGCGCGGCAATCTGAAGCGCCTGATGATGGGCGAGAATATTGGAACTGTTGTCACAGACTAAGGAGAAGCATCATGCCGGTCAAGAATATCGTCGACGCTGCAGCAGACTCCATGAAAAAGGCTGTTGAACATGTCGGATCGCAACTCGCCAAGGTGCGCACCGGACGCGCAAGCGCCGCCATTCTCGACAACGTGAAAGTGGAATACTATGGCGAGCCAACACCGGTCTCGCAAGTGGGCAGCGTGAGCACACCCGATGCACGAAGCATCATGATCCAGCCGTGGGATCGTTCGGTCCTCGGCGCCATGGAAAAGGCCATCCTTGCCGCGAATCTTGGCGTGACGCCACAGAACGACGGACAGGTGATCCGCATCAATGTTCCGCCGCTTACCGAAGAGCGTCGCAAGGACATCGTGAAGCAGTGCAAGAAGATCGCCGAAGACGGAAAGCTCGTTGTCCGCAACATCCGTCGCGATGCCAACGAAGAACTCAAAGTGGCCGAGAAGAAGGAACACTACAGCGAAGACGATCGCAAGCGTGGCGAAGACGATGTACAGAAGGCCACCGACAAGTACATCAAGGAGATCGATGTGATCTTGGTGGCCAAAGAAAAAGAGGTCATGGAAGAATGACCGCTGTCGTTCTCTTAAGCGGCGGCATGGACTCCTGTCTGACGTGTGCATATGCACTCGATGCGGGATTCGATGTCGCCGCTTTGCATGTGAACTATGGCCAACGCACGCAAGACCGCGAGCTTGCTAGCTTTCACGCCATCTGCGATCACTACGGTATCGCACAACGTCTGGTGGTGGACATCTCCCACCTTGCCGCCATCGGAGGCTCCAGCCTTACCGACTCCCGCATCGACGTTGCCCCCCACTCGTCACTTGTCACTCGTCACTCGTCACTTGTCACTCATCCCTCGTCACTACCGTCTTCCTACGTTCCGTTCCGCAACGCCAACATCCTTGCCATTGCAACATCGTGGGCAGAGGTGCTGAAGGCCGAGGCCATCTACATTGGTGCGGTGGAGGAGGACTCGAGTGGATATCCCGACTGTAGGGATTCGTTCTTCGATGCGTTCGAGCGCGTGATCGAAGAGGGGACCGGACCCGACACGCACATCAAGATCATGCGTCCTGTGATCCATCACAGCAAACAACAGATCGTCGAAGAGAG
This sequence comes from Kapaibacterium sp. (SeqCode), assembly GCA_044224925.1. Taxonomy (GTDB): domain Bacteria; phylum Bacteroidota; class Ignavibacteria; order Kapaibacteriales; family Kapaibacteriaceae; genus Kapaibacterium. The sequence goes on along the minus strand of JBGAJM010000023.1, from coordinate 818 downwards.
CATGCGCCTTGCCGCCCCGCTCCATCTCACATGGAGTTGCTATCGCAACTCCGATACGGCATGCGGTACGTGTGATTCGTGTGCATTGCGCTTGCGCGGTTTTCAGCAGGCCGGCGTGGAAGATCCCATCGACTACGTCGAACGTCCGCGCTACATCTAGCGCTGCGCGATCTTCTTCACGTGATACTTCCGGATGTACTTCTCCAGTCCTTCGCGTGAGCTCGCCGTAAGGTAGTAGGCCAAGATCGGCGTGCGAGGCAAGATCACCTCATAGTACAGATACGATTCGAAGTCACGCTCCTTGATCGCGCGCGCTGCCTGGATAATGGCCGGATGTGCCGTGGTCGGCAGGAGATCGTCATCAAGAAACGCTTCCAGACACGTCACCAAGCACTCGCGCTCCCGTCGGTCCAGCACGGCATACTTGTCGCTCGTATCCACCACCGACGTTGCCACATCGGGCTCGAACTTCCACGCGGCCTGACACATGCAGTAGGAGAGGAAGGTGCCTTCGGCACTATCCACGCGGATCGATATCGTTGTCGGATCCGTCTGCTTCACTTCCATGCGCGGTTGGAACGACCATGCATCGTAGCGATACCCGGCACGCGTGAAGAACTCGTCCAGCTCTGCGAACATGCGCGGATTCGTTCTGTTCAACACCATGGCCGTGAGCATGTGCTGCACGGCTGCTTCCGACGAATCCACTCCTGCCAGTGATGAGGCATAGAACCACTGCGCCATGTAGTCGAGCGGATTCGTCTGCACGGCCAGACGATACCAATACAGCGCCGAGTCGGCATAGGCCGACCGCACAT
>JBGAJM010000022.1:0-16537 GCA_044224925.1 Kapaibacterium sp. (SeqCode) | reverse complement strand
CCAACCGAAGGGCGCGTCGTGGTCGAGAATGTCGGACGTGATGCTCCGCGAAACCAAGGCAAAGACATCGTCGGGCAAGAGCCGACCCGTATAGGCCGCACACAGCGCCACACCCACGGCAACCGTGCCCCATGCCAATCGTCCATCCACGGCATGGAGATAGGCCGCGCCGGTGAAGGCCAGCATGAGCAAGAGGACGAGGGTGTTCACATGATGGAGCCATCGCACCACGTCACCTCCCGGTGCATCACGTCCGATGGTCAACACCACACTGGCGGCCGCCGCACTGGGGACGAGTGGCGCACCTGAGGCATCGCGTATCAGCGAACAATGGCGTGCATCGGCTTCGTAGAGATCGGCCACACGTCCGGAAGAGTCGAGGGCCACCAGGATCGGTCGCGGAGAAACCGTCACCGTATCCAGCACATCGGCACGAGACGTAGGCTGTATGCGCACCAGACCGGTAGCATAGGCCAAGGCCCGCACACGTCCGCGCTCGTCATGCACGGGCTGTTCGCTTGGGACGAAGAGCATGGAGAGCAGAACGCCCGTCACCACTTGCACTGCGAGCACCACAGCAAGAAGCCACGGTGCAACGCGCTTCCACCACAGCAGCACGGGCATCATGATGCGGCTCCGAGTCGCACGTAGATCGTTGCCCCGTCCATCACCACGTCGATGTGACGGAGCGGGTGCTTGGGCGGACCGGCGATGACCTTGCCGTGAAGGTCGAATGCCCCACCATGACAATGACAGCGGAAGGTGTTGGCGTGAAGTTCGAGCGGACATCCGGCATGCGTGCAATGCATGCGCATGGCCGAGATGGAGGCCGTGGCGGGATCGCGCACAACGGCAATGGTCTCGTCGCCAATGGTGATCATGCGTGCGGCACCGTCGCGGAACACCTCGTCCACATGGCCGATGCGCACCGTTGTTCCAAAGCGCCGCGAAGGTCCGCGAAGGTACGAGGCGGCAAGGGCAAGCATCGATGTTCCACCGAGCGCGGACACGATGCCGATCAGCCAGCGTCGCCTGTCCGCTCCAGGTTCAGTAGTTTTGTGTTCCACACTCATTCCATTGCCATTCGTTAGAGTCCTATGCCCGTTCCCTTGCTTGACCTCAAATTACAGTACCGTGCTCTCAAAACGGAACTTGATGCAGCACTCATCCGCGTTGCCTCGTCGCAGGCCCTGATCCTCGGTCCGGACGTCGACGCGCTGGAGCGCGACTGTGCCGCCTACCTTGGCGTGAAGCATGCCATCGGCGTATCGAGCGGCACCGACGCCCTCGTGATGGCCATGATGGCCCTGAACATCGGTCCGGGCGACGAAGTGATCACCCCAACGTTCTCCTTCTTCGCAACGGCCGGCGCCGTGGTGCGCGTGGGGGCAACGCCGGTGTTCGTGGATGTGGACCCGATCACGATGAACGTGAGTCCCGACGCCATTGCCGCAGCCATCACGCCGCGCACGAAGGCCATTGTTCCTGTGCATTTGTTCGGTCAGAGTGCCGACATGGATGCCATCATGGCCATTGCGAACGAACACGGCATTCCCGTGGTCGAAGATGCGGCCCAGGCCATCGGCACACAGTACAAGGACGGACGTCGCGTTGGCTCGATCGGACTGATGGGATGCTTCTCCTTCTATCCGACGAAGAACCTTGGTGCCTTTGGTGATGCCGGTCTGATGACGACGAACGATGATGCCTTGGCCGTCAAGTTGAAGCAACTCCGCAATCACGGCATGGAGCCGCGCTACTATCATTCCTTCGTGGGCGGCAACTTCCGCATCGACGCCATTCAGGCGGCCGTGCTCAATGTGAAGCTCCCCCACCTTGCATCGTGGCATGAAGGACGTCGACGGAATGCGGCCATCTACGACCGCCTCTTTGCAGAAGCAGATCTGCCCGTGGTCACGCCGATCAATGCCTATGCAGCTTCCGGCTTCCCCGACGTGCACATCTACAATCAGTACACCATCGTGGTCGACGGACGTGATGCCCTGCGCGCACACTTGCAATCTGCGGGCATCGGTACCGAGGTCTACTATCCGGTGCCCTTCCACCGTCAAGAGTGCTTCCGCGATATTCCCTCGTCGCGCAATGCCTTCCCGGTCTCCGACCACCTCGCCGCCCGTGTTCTCTCGCTTCCTATTTTTCCGGAACTGCAACCGGAACAACTCGAAGAAGTTGTTGCAACCATCGCTGAGTACCTGCGTACCACGCCGGCCTAACGAACATCACCGAGGATGGAGCCATGAACGAGCATCAGCAGTTTCAACACAACGTGCACTTCGAATTCGGCAACCGTCGCGGTCTGCCGTTTCGTTTTTGGATGGGCATCCTGCTCGTCCTGCTCGGCACGGGTTTCTTACTGAACGTGTTCGACATCTTTCCCTTCGGTGATCTCATCGGAATGTACTGGCCATCGCTGCTCATGCTCGTGGCCTTGATCCAGTTGGCCACACGCAGTGCATCGTTCACAAGCGCCGGCATCCTCTTCACCGTGGGAGCATTGTTGCAAGCCAACAAGCTCGGATGGATCGATCACTTCTGGTCGGCCTTCTGGCCCATCGTCCTGATCATCATCGGCGTATCGATGTTGCTCAACCTGAACAATAAAAAAAAAGTAGAGCTGTTCGAAGACCAACGGACGGCGAGTGGCGATGATCCCTCGATGCACACCATCGATCAGACCAGCATCTTCAGTAGTCACGAACTGCGATCCAGTTCGCGCACGTTTCGCGGCGGTCGCACGACCACGATCTTCGGCAACATGGAAGTGGACCTTCGCAGTGCCGAGATCGACGGACAGAGCGCAGACCTTACGGTGAACGTGGTCTTTGGCAGCACAGAGTTTCGCGTTCCACCGCATTGGCACGTGATCACGCAAGGCTCCCCGGTGCTGGGCAACATCGAGAATCTTGCGAATACCGACGTCGACACGAACGTTCTGGGACCGACACTTGTTGTTCGCACCAATGTGGTCTTTGGTAACCTCGAGATCAGGAATTGATGATCCATCCCGAACGTCTTCGCATCCTTCGCACATCACACGGGACCACGGAAAGTGGTCCCGTTCTGTATTGGGTCAACCGCGACCGTCGTGTGCACGACAACTGGGCACTTGCCCATGCACAACAGCAAGCACTTGAGCGCAACGTCCCGCTGCGCGTGGTGTTCTGTCTGGTGCCCACCTTCGAACAAGCATCGCTGCGCCAATATCACTTCATGCTGCATGGCATCGAAGAGTTCGCGCGCGACCTTGCCGCCTTGCATATCCCTTGCGATGTGTTGTTGGGCACTCCCGTCGACGTCCTCCCCGCCTACGTTGCCCAGCACGATGCATCGTTGCTCGTCACGGACTTCGAACCGTTGAAGATCAAACGCGCATGGCTTGCCGACGTGCTTGCCGCAACCCACACATCCATGCATCTCGTCGACGCGCACAACATCGTTCCCTGCTGGCATGCATCGCCCAAGCAGGAATTCGGTGCGTATACACTGCGACCGAAACTCACGAAACTCTTGCCAACGTTCTTGCACGAGGTGCCTGCCATCGTTGCGCACCCGTTTCGCGCAACGCCTGCTGCTGCGCACGTAGATGCCAATGCACTGCTGCGCACCGTGCGTGTGCGCACAGATGTTGCACCTGTTGACTGGCTTGTGCCGGGTGAGAAGGCGGCACGGAGGCATGGCGCAGCGTTCTTGCAGCGACTGCATCGCTACGGCACGGAGCGCAACGATCCAACGTTGCAGGCACAGTCCGACCTCTCGCCCTACTTCCATTTCGGTCAGCTCGCTCCCCTGCGCATGGCGCTCGACGTCAACCGCATGCTTGCCGACGATCCTACTGTTGCCGCATCGGCCGCGTCCTTCCTCGAAGAGCTCATCATCCGACGTGAACTGTCCGACAACTACACGCACTACAACGATGCCTACGATCGGTTCGACGGATTTCCGGCGTGGGCACAGAACAGTTTGAACGAGCATCGGGCCGATGTGCGCGATCATGTGTACGAGCTCGATGTGTGGGAGGCGGCGCGAACGCACGATCCGTTGTGGAATGCGGCGCAGCGACAGCTCGTGCGCACCGGCAAGATGCACGGCTACATGCGCATGTACTGGGCAAAGAAGATCCTCGAATGGACGGCCTCGCCCGAAGAGGCCCAGGCCATTGCCATTGCCCTGAACGACACGTATGAGCTCGACGGACGGGATCCCAACGGCTATGCCGGCATTGCATGGAGCATTGGCGGCGTGCACGACCGGGCGTGGTTCGAACGACCCGTCTATGGCAAGATCCGCTACATGAATGCGAACGGATGCGCTTCAAAATTCAACGTCAAGACCTACATTGCACGTTATGATACCAATGCTGATCCTGGCGCTGATGGTCTCGGCGGCCGACTCGACCTATGAACTGAATGTTGGACGTCGCATCCTACCGGGCGACAAATACCTTTGGACCACCACGGTCGACACGCGCGAGCAACATCTCGTGCGCATTCAAACAGGTCCACCGTCCGACTCCATCATGCACCTGCGCTTGAACATCAGCGCTATGGTCGAGGTGGCTTCGGTAACGGCCGAAGGCGAAGAGCACGAGAAGTTGCTCACCATTCGCAATTGCTCGGTGAAGCATAACGATCGGCTCATCGACCTTGTGCCCACGGGCTCGCTCATTCGCGCCATCTTCACCCAGAAGGGCACGCAGCTCATGTTGAACGGCAAGCCCATGCCCGATTCCATTTCGCGCTACATCGGTGCATCGATCCGCGCCGAAGGCGGAGACAAGACCAAGCGCATCCTCGATCCCGGCAGTCCGAAGAAGCTGCAGGATTCGTGGACGATGAACACGAAGAGTCTGCTCAGCCTTGTCGATCGATCCGTCGTCATCATCGATCCGAAAAGTTTGAAGGGATCCGTTACCTTCCACCGTCTCGACACCGTCGAAGGTCGACCCAATGCCTTCGTCATCGGCTCTGCTCGTGCAGAGAAGCTCAAGTTCCCCGCCATGAAGGGCGTCAAGCTCGACCATGCCGTTCTCGACATGATCGTCAGCGTGAACATGCCGCTCGACAAGCGCTACCCTGAAACGGGCAATTCGTCGTACGTGATGATGGGCTTTGATGCCAAGGTTCCGGGTCCCGATGGCAAGCCCGCCATCTATGCCTGGAACTTCGCGCGCACGCAGGTCTCGACGTTCGAGCGGTGAGGTCGGCCCATCACGGCAAAGGCCTTGCCGCCCTTATCGGTGCCTCGCTCCTTTGGAGCACGGGAGGCTTCTTCATCAAATCGATCCCCTTGTCGGCGCTGACCATTGCCGGCGGACGGAGTGCCATTGCCGCCATCGTGCTGCTGTTGTACATCCGATCGCCCAAGCCCACGTGGTCGATGGCACAATGGGGCAGCATCCTTGCCTACGTTGCCACCGTCGTCCTCTTTGTCACCGCCACGAAGCTCACCACGGCGGCCAACGCCATTCTCCTGCAATACACGGCACCCATCTGGGTGGCCGTCTTCAGTGCCCTTGTTGCGAAGGAGAAACTGCGTCTTGTTGACGGGATCGCCGTGGCCGCCGTGATGCTCGGTATGGGCGTCTTCTTCATCGAACAAGTGAGTGCCGATCATCTTGCGGGCGACGTGATCGCCATCCTTAGCGGCGTGGCCTTTGCCTTTGTGGCGCTCTGCATGCGGGCGCAGCGCGGCGTGAGTCTGCCGGAGAGCATCCTCTTCGGCAACATCATCACGGCCGTGGTCTGTCTGCCCTTCATCGATGCCATTCCGATGTCGTCGACCATCGTGCTCAACCTCGTCCTCATGGGTGTGGTGCAGCTTGGCATCTCCTACATCCTCTACTCCTATGCCATGCGCTACGTAACGGCCATCGAGGCCGTTCTCATCACCATGCTCGAGCCACTGCTCAATCCCCTGTGGGTGATGCTCACCATTGGCGAGGTCCCGTCCATCTATGCCACCATCGGCGGTGCCATTGTCTTGGGCAGCGTGGTGGTGCGAGGGATCGTGGTGGCACGGCGCTGACCATTGCTGACTATTTTTGCAGATGCCACAACCCTTCGATCCGACACGTGTTGCCGACATCATCGGCGACTCCATTGCCACCAAGCAACTTCTTGCCACGAACTGTGCGAACAGCATCGTTGCCACCGGCACCGTCCTTTGCGATGCGGCCGCAACGCGCAACCTGATCATGTTCTGCGGCAATGGCGGGAGCGCGGCGGACAGTCAGCACCTCGCTGCCGAACTCGTCATCCGTCTGCGCGGCAACATCAACCGTGCCGCCATTCCTGCCCTTGCCCTTACCGTTGATCCTTCCATTATGACGGCGGGCGGGAACGACATCGGATTCGAGAACGTGTTCGCGCGCGGGGTCGAAGCCTACGGTCGTCCCGGCGACGTGCTCGTGGCCATCTCCACCAGCGGCACCTCGGCCAACGTCGTGAACGCCGTGCTCGAATGCAAGAAGCGCGGCGTACGCTCCGTTGGCTTGTTGGGCGGCACCGGCGGCACCCTTGCCGAGCTCTGCGATGCCAGTGTGATCGTTCCTTCATCGGTCACGGCGCGTATTCAGGAATCACATATTTTGATCGGACACATTTGGTGTGAGATGATCGAAGAGCGACTCTTTCCCGACATGTTCTAAGGAGATCGAACATGCGCATCGCGCTGGTGATCGTTGGCCTGCTGCTTCCTTTCACGCTGCTGGCACAACTTCCGGTCCCCAAACCATCGGACCGCTTGAACATCGACCTCAAAGCTCCTCCGTCCTTCAACGGGACCAACGACTGTCTCACGCAGGTTCGCCGCGTGAAGGGCAGTTATCAGATCCGCATCGGCAATGATGTGTTCGCGCTCGACACGGCCACGATCCGCGTGGGCATGGCCGGACACGACATGCAATTGCGCGTCCCCGGCGTCGATCTTGCCGCCATGTTCTCCACCGGCTCGGCCTTTGAACTCACGTCGGCCATGGGCAGCATCGTCCGCATGGATGCCAAGGACGTCTCGAAGAACACGTCAAAGAATGCACGCATCACGCAAGGTCCGGTGGCAGGGGGCGGGGCGGCACCGTTCGTTGCCTTGCAGTGCGTGGTACGTCCAACCGATGCGAAAAAGGACGAGGTCTCGGCCAGCTACATCGTGGACAAGCAGAACTGTTTCGTGCATGTGGTGATGGTGCGCACGCGTGGCCTGGAGCGCGATGTGAAGATGTCCATCCCCGCACCCGCATGGTCCCTCGACGAGGTCCGCACGGCCTTCTCCACCTTCGTCATCGAACCCACCTCGCCCGATGCATGGCGTCAGCTCTCCCTCTTCCTCCACCTTGGCCTCCTCCCCTGGCAGAAGATGCACGACCAACGTGCCGTTGCGGGATACGAAGAAGTGCGCGCCAAGGCCCTCGCTGTGGTCTGCACCATGCTCACCAACACGCTCTCGCGCAGCGTCGGCTCGAACATCAACCTCAAGTACCTCCAGAACGCTCGGACGGTGGCCTGCATGGCCGGCAAGGACATTTCCACAGAGCACCTGGCCGTACTTTCTCATGCCTGTTTGCATTTGTGGAATGGCATAATTCGTCCGCGTTAGTATATTTGTAGCTCTACCGCCAACTTAGCTCAGCTGGTAGAGCAGCTGATTTGTAATCAGCAGGTCGCCGGTTCAAGTCCGGCAGTTGGCTCACACAACAGAAGCCGCTTTGCACATCGCAGAGCGGCTTTTGTATATTAGGATCGTGTCTTAGCCGATTTGGTGTTTTCTAATTGATGGACTTGTTTTGCATCTAGTGTGAGTCGTATCCCAGTTGACTGGGTTTGAGGGAGTGATCACTGGAAAGGCTGAGAATTTCAAAAGCAGCTATGTGGGTGGGGACTTTACCGGATTCATATGCAAACATGCTTTGTCCACAATGGAATGAGTGCCTTGTCCATAGACAGTCCACTTTTCGAAGTTGCCAATCGCGGCCATTTTTTTAATTGCCAAGCTCGTGGCAATGGATCGAACTCACGTGAACACCGGAGATAACCACTGACGTTGCAGATGCAAGAGATCAGATGCGAGAGCTCGCATAGGTCTACGCGAAGACATGCCCGCTCGCGCTCTACATGCCGAGCCGAAAGTCATTCGTTCTGTTTTTAGACTGAGGAGAGAGGGGTATATAGAACGCTATGGAAGTACATTCATCACTTTGCCCACATTGCAACCATCACGTCGCGGACGTTTGGAAGCAACAGTATTTGGAGATCCCGCCGTTTGAGACTCCGTTGTTTGATGTTCATAGAAGAATAGACTACATGTCGTGTCCGAATGTCAATTGCAAAGGGCTCGTGATAAGGCTAGTGGATTTTCGAACCATGGGCTATGATGAGATGGGAACGAAACTGATTGAAGAACTTTCATCAATTCTCATCTATCCTTCAAAGTTGCCCGTAACAATCCTGCCAAGTGAAGTTCCAGAAAAGTACCGTACTGATTTTAGAGAGGCGGAAAAGCTGCTTCCTATCAGTCCAAGGGCATCAGCCATCATGAGTCGCAGGCTACTACAGGTTCTACTTCAAGATGTGGGTGGGTATTCTCAGCGAGAACTGGCTGATCAGATTGCTGCCGCCGAATCCGCTAGAGTTCTACCCTCATACGTTCTTGAAGAGCTCAATTACGTTCGCATCGTTGGCAATTTTGGCGCACACCAGATTAAGTCAAAGGAGACTGGTATCGTATTCGACGTTGAGCCTGGCGAGGCAGAAGCGCTACTTGGAGTATTCAAGGATCTCTTCGACTTCTTCTTTGTGAAGCCCGCAGAGCGATTGGATCGCAAAGATGTAATCAACGCGAAGTTGAGAGAAGCTGGAAGGCAAGAACTTCAATGATACCGATAGAGCTGTCAACTGGGTTTGGTGTTTAGATGCAATTGCACTACTTACGTCTTCGCCTTTTAGGACCACTCGGCGAGAATCACCAGACCAGGACGTAAGCTACAATTACGAAGAACGCGACAATGGCAGCGTACTCACCAATTTTGACGTTCTGAAGTGATGTGATGACACTTTCATTCATTGGAGTATAATTACATGGAGAATACTGTTTCATACATACTCACCGTCGTCGTCGGCGTGGCTGCCGCGGCTATCACTGCATGGGTGCAGTCTCGCGTCAAGCACCCTTTTCACAAGGAACTGGAGAGCATCAAAGCCGAACTTACCAACCACATCAACAATCTAACTCCAAGAAAATTCGATGTGTACAACCAACAGCTTGATTTGCTGATCGAAATGTTGGCGGGTGAGAAGGTGGGGAACGACCGAGAGGACTTCCTGAATCATGCACGGATTGCGAAAGGATTGTTTTTATACGCTTCTGCTGATGCCATTCGCGCGTACAAGATGTTTCGCCATGGTGCCGGCGACAAGGAAATGGTTATGAAGCTCTATGCCACATTTGCTCAAAGAATCAGAGTAGATTGTGGTCACAATGATGGTGTTGGTGGGCTTGAGTTCATAGAACTTCTACTGAACGAGAAGCTGACAGAAGAACAATTGAATATGTGGGCTCCTGAGGTATAGATGCCCCGTAAACGCACCATACAGAAGGGATTGATCTACGCGTACCGCGGCAAGCTGCATATCAAGATCGGTGTGCCCAATGCGGTCGATCGTGCCGGTAGGTCTCATTCCTTGGTGAAGTCGACCGGGCTACTTGACACGGCACGTAGGCGCGTGCTTGCAGGGCAGATGCACGAGCAGATGTACCTCGACATGTACCTCAACGTTGGCAAGTCACTCGCCAGCAAGAACGAGATGATGTCGACGCTCTTCGAAGAGTCCATGCTGAGCAAGAGACGCATGGCCGCAACGGAGCGGGGCTATCGGCTTGCGCACAAGACGATCGTTCGCGGTGACTATCCACCCGACCAAGCTCGGCTGAAGAAGGATATTCTGCACTTCGTTTTGACATCGAAGGTCTGCAAGACATCCGTCAACACGTATCTCAGGCAATTCAAAGCTTTTCTAACGTGGCTGCGTGACGAACGTGACACCAAAGTTCCGAACAAGGTATTGAGTCGGCATGGCCACACCGTCCGCACGAACGTCAAGGACTTTACTGATGGAGAGATCGAAGTAATACTGACCGACAAAGAGAACCATGAGTTCAGCGACATGCTGATCGTCATGATTGAGACAGGTGCCCGACCGGTTGACGTCCTCACTCTAAAGTGGGACCAGGTGAATCTCAAGACAGGTGTGGTAACATGGCTCAACAGGATCAAGAAGCGCGAAGAGCCGCGTCCGAACAGCAAGGCGGCGATCGATGCACTCAGTCGAAGGCTTCGCGATACGAGTATGGTTTTCCATTGGACACATGCATCGCTCTCACCGCTTACGAAGCGTTTCAAGGCGCCATGTGCTAGTGTGAAAGTGGAGGCGAGCGATCGCAGTCTCAAGCACCTACGGTCTACCTTCAAACGCCGAATGATGGAGAAGGGTTTCTCCTTCGAGGTCCAGATGTACCTGATGCGGCAAAGCTCGGCCGATGTGACGCTGAGGAATTATGCCTCAATTGACAGTACGATCATATATCAGATATTGCGCTAATGCATAGCAATCACTACTACTTGTTTCTAGACGAAAGCGGCACGGGTGACCTGAAGCCAACGAAGCAGTGCAAGGCACTAGTTCTTGCAGGTGTATTGATCAATCGTCCAACATACGTGCGCCTTTCAGAGGAATTCTACAATCTAAAGGCGAAGCATTGGACTCATCCTGAAACTATTCACTTTCACTCTTACGACATAAAGAAAGGCAATGGCAGCTTCGCAAAGATTCGTGCAAATCAAGCGGTTCACGAATCCTTTATCGAGAGCATTTTTAACGTCATTCGAAGTACAAACTTCACGTTACTTTGTGGAGCCATTGACAAGACTAAGGAACGACAACCCAATGCAGACCTATACCATCAAGCATTCAAGAATCTTTTCGAAAGATGCGTTTACAACATTCAGAAGACTCCAGGGGTTCGACTAACGGCAATTTTTGAGGAGCGAAATAAAGACAAAAACCACGAGTTGCGGCAATATTTCCATGATCTTGTGCACAAGACCGGTACAGAATATGTCGACAAATCGAGCTTTCAAAGCATTAACCCTGTTCTCCTTTTCAAAGGAAAATCAGATAATGTTCCGGGTCTCGAGGTCGCGGATATTTGTGCTGCACCAATTCGAAAGTTTGTCGAGAATCGAGGCTACTCCGGTCGTGACTTTGATGCAGTTAAGACGAAGCTAAAATGTGATGCGCGGGGCAATTTTATGGGATGGGGGCTGAAGGTATTCCCATAAAAAACGGCGCCGAGAGAGCAATTCTCCAAGCGCCGCCGATTTGGATACCCATAATCTCCTACAATGATACGACACGCATCTGTGACTCACAAGTGGGGCAACTAACTAGTCTACTATCGTGTTTGGTTCCATATTGGTACCACTTTGCCTCGTAGGCCCCTCCAGTACTAATGTCACTGAGATTTCAATCAGCAGGTCGCCGGTTCAAGTCCGGCAGTTGGCTCACACAACAGAAGCCGCTTTGCATATCGCAGAGCGGCTTTTGTCGTTTTAGGGGGTCACGGGGATCCGATCCTCGCCCTGCCACCCTACCTCCCAACAACGATCAACTGCGTGATGGGCTTACCATGCTCTTGCGTGTAGACGGCGATGTAGAGTCCGTTGGATATGGCGAGCGACTCCACATCAGTAGTCGACAGCAATGAGGTGCATGTCACACCTGCCACCCTGCTTCCCTGTACCGTGTAGAGCGTGCACGATGTGATGCACGAGTTCGCATTCGAAGGTTGCTCGAAGGAAACGGATGTGGGATCGAGATACTTCGGGTCGATCGGGACGAAGCCAACGATCCCACCGTAGTTCCCGATGAAGAGTCCACGATAGCGTTTCGAGTAAACGGCGACTCCCGGATACGGGAATCCGTGGATGATCGAATCCACAACGGCCGCCGAGGAATGATCGACGATGTATCCGAACATGTCACGATCTTGACGGAAGAGGAGTGATGTCGATGCTGATAGTCGGACGGCGTCGGCGTTGTTATAGGTATTACGACTGAGTATCGGCTGCGCCTGCCATGCTCCGTCGCGAAGTTTCCAAACACGCTCTGTGGTGATGAATGTTGAATCGTCGACCAACAGGGCATGTGCACGACCATCGGTTGTGTCGAAGATCGATGATCCGTCCGACATGTTCGACAAATACAACGCGCCACCTGTGCTGGTTGACATGATCAGACCGGGAACACTGATATCGACGCGATCGCCATTCAGGATCTTGATCCCATTCGTGTCGCCAACCGGCACCCATGCACCGTTGATGCGTTTGCTCAGATACAGTCTTCCAGGACCCGGGTTCGTTGTGAACACAGCAATCCCGAGGAGGCTATCGGCAGAATTCCACACCGTTTGGTATGCGTACGAGCAAGTACACCTTGCAACATAGCACTGGCATAGTGACAGATGAAAGAGAGCGTATCGCGGACTATCGAACCAGCTCAGGATCGATGAAGTTCGGCAGCAAAGTATGGTACTGTGCTGGAGCGGTGGTATTGATGTGGTCGAGGACGTAGCGCAGCCATTTGTGCGGATCGATGTTGTTCAGGACGCACGTTGCGAAGAACGACCGGTACATGGCAATGTTCTCGGCAGCATCGTGTGATCCGGCGAAGAGCCAGTTCTTGCGGCCAAGGGCGATGGGCCGGATGGCATTCTCCATGAGGTTGTTGTCGATCTCGAGCTGTCCATCGTAGAGATAGGCCAACAGTTCGTCCCACAAACGCATGGCATAGCGAATGGCGTTGCCAATGGGAGACTTCGGCAGGGTCTTCTGTACTTCGCGTGCGAGCCACGCTCCTAACGCATTAAGAAGTGGCAATGCCTTCTCAAGGCGCAGTTCCTTGCGAGCCGCATACGAGAGTCCACCGTCGCGCGCTTCGCGCTCGACGGCATAGATCTGCTGAATGAAGGTCAGCGCCAAATCGGCGCGGTCGCGGTCGGTCGTACGTGCCTGGTCGAACTTTCGCCGTGCATGGGCCATGCACGCCACACCGGTCACACCGTCGCGAGCCTTGTGGCGATGGTAAACGTGATAGTCATCGGTCTGCAAATAGCCCTTGAAGTCGGAGAGCATGGCGCGACAGTGCAAATGCCCACGGCCTCGTTGATATTCAAAGTACACGAGCCGCTGTATCAGCGCATGATATCCCCACAAGAAACCCTTGTGCGTGGTGCCGCTCTTGGTGCGGTCTTGTACAGCCAAGCCCGTCTCGTCAACCTGGAGATAACCGGCATTGACGATCAGCTGCCGCATGACGGCATAGAGCGGCCGCAGGTTCTCGGAAGCCAGGTCCAGCCAGGAGGTCACCGTCGACGGCGCGATCTCAGCGCCCAGCTTCGACAGACTCTTTAGTTGGCGGTCGATCGGAAGATGATCAATGTATTTGTTGATGATGATCGTGACGATCAGGTTCGGTCCGGCCTTGCACTTCTCAAACGGTCCCCGTGGTGCGTCTGCGATAACGATACGCACACGGTCATCATCCGTCGACACAGGGGCATACTTCGGACGAACCGTACGCTTGATGAACAGTGAGGCCGGCGTGAGTTCAAGTACGTCGCTCACCTCTTCGCCGATCCGCTTCATCGCCGAGACATCTTCCGACGGCTCGATCACGGTCACTTCGACCGGCAAGTGCGATGGCAATTCATTGCGACCTGGATGATTCTTCTGCTTGGCTACGCGGCGCTCGTAGGCGATCTTCTCGGTGGCTTCTGCGACCGTCGCCGCTACGGCGTCTTCGTCGACGTGCAGTGGCAGCGGCAACTGATTGACAGGTGTGTCGCTGATGAAGCGCTCGCGCGTGGCGCCAAAGATCAGGCGCCGCAATTGCTCGTTGTGGAACTCGAGATCGAAGATGCGAGCTTCTTGTTTTGCGATCTTGTTCTCACGCTGCTCCAGGAGCTCGACAAGCTCTTCATGTGAGAGGTGTTGCAGCGCTGAACTCATGGTGCGAACTTCGCACCATCTTTGTTGAAATGCTCAACAATGTTCCTAGTATGTTGCGTGTTGTAGCTGCGCTCTGTAGCGCACCTTGCGCCGCACCTCTACAAGCCGTACGCCCTCAAGCAGCATCGCCAATTCATCGCGGCGCAGTTCACGTCCTGCAGCGGTACTCGACGGATGATCGAAGCGGCCTCGTTCAAGACGCTTGCAGTATAACGCAAAGCCATCGCCGTCCCAGTAGAGGATCTTGATGTTGGCACGCGATCGGCTGATGAAGATGAAGACATCGCCAGCCAACGGGTCTTGCTTCAACTGATCGCGCACCAAGCCACTCAAGCCGTCGAATCCCTTGCGCATGTCCGCCGGTGCTGTGTAGAGCCAGTAACGAAGCCGTCCGTGATACGGCAGCAGCATTACGACACTTCGATGCGCGTGCCGCTCGGCAGGATGATCACGATCCGCGATGTCGACGTTGCGTGTTCCTCTGCTGACATCTCCACAAACGCTGACAACGGTGACGTCGTCACCGCCGCCGTCCGCTCGGCGTAGCGCTTGCACCAATACTGCATCTTGCTGCGACTGATCCCCATGCTGTCGGCGTATTTGTCTCGACTCAGGCCGCTCGCAGCGTAGGCCTCAACCACGCGGAACATTTCTTCGGACTTCTTCATGCGCACCTCGTTATGTTGTGTGGTGCGAACCTACGATCACGTCGTCAGCGGGTAAAGATGTACTTGCTCGTACGGATACACCGTTTGCACCTTCCGAACGATCATCTCCGGCGTTATCACTGCCGAACGAATGAGCGACGTATCGCCATTGAGTCCAACGACAAGTTGGTCGAGCGAGCGACGATATTCCTGATTGCCGGGATCGTCATCTCGCAGCACGATCTTCACATACGATGTGGAAGGAAGCAAGGCGGATTGGGTGGCATGGAGCGATCCATCACGTACGATGCGTGCATGCGTTGTATCGAGCATGGGCATAGCGCCGCTGATGATCGGGATCACGGTCATCATTGAGTCCGAGACGACGGAAAGACTCTCTTCGTTCTCGCTCAACGCCAACTCCATGGCCGCCTGCGGAACCTTCACAGCGTCCGTGTATGCGCTTGGTCGCCGTACAACGAGTGGCGCCCGTACCATTGAGTCGATCACCACACCTTGCGCATTCCGCGCCGTTGCTGAGAATGGAACCACTCCGTGTCGATCTTCGCGAAGACTCAATGGAGTTGTGCGACCATTTATCGCATACTGCTTGCCATCGATCGTGCAGGTGATGGTCGCATTCCGCGTCCGCGATACATGGACGGCACTGTAGTCCACTTCTGAAAAGACCAATGTGGTATCGACACTTCGGAGACAGGCAATGCCCTCGCGTCCTTCAAACCCTTCATACTTGTAGACACGGAATCGGAATGGACTTGTCCCCTGAACGATGATCAGTCGATCGACATCGTTCACGCCCACATATGCACCGCCACCAAGCGAATCAATGACCACTGAAGTACCATTGAGTACATCATATGCCTCGATCCACTGACGATAGCCAACACTCTGTTGTCGACAGAAGACGTTCGGCGCTGCAAGGCAACCAATCAACAACTGGTCTTCGGTCGCTACCCGGAAGGGATCACCATCAATGTTGCCGATTTCACGGCCAGTGTACATGATGTGATCGATCCCGGTTGAATAGGCGTAGTACCTCCCCTTGCAGCGTACGGTTCTCAACCATTCTCCTGAGGATGCACTAAAGTACGTGCAGAGCCATGCTGTTGAGTCAGGTGCCATTCTTGTGTAGTAGTACTCATAGCCTCCAGGACTCACCTTCATCGTTCCCACTGAGTCATAGGTCTGCAAGACTGCAAGCGTTTGAGTGTTGATGATCGTTGTGACATACATCCACGTGGCTGGCGCTTCCGTCGATCTGTAGTAGCTTCCAAGCACTGCTGTGGACTGCCCTGGTGCTATCGTACACGACATAGCGGGCTCAAGAGCTCCGAAGCTTGGATGGGTCGAAGGAAGAACATCTGGAACGCTTTTCCACGCGTACCCATCGTTGTCGATCGTGGCGAAGTGTGTTAACCCTGTAGTACGCGATCTATATGCGAGGAGTAGGCGATCCATCATGAAGCCAACACATCGCACCGATGTAACAGAATCTGGAATGGCTATTGTGTCACGGCGTTCTGTCGGATATGTACGAAGTCGTAGAACTCCGATGCTATCATCCTTCGCACATGCAACATACTGTCCGTCGACCGACACCTTCGTATACAAAAGGATGAACGGATAGCTCACGTCCACATCCGCCAGCAACTTCACGGTCTGGCACACGAGGTCTTGCCCACTTGCGGTGAGAAGCACACCAACGAACAACCACTTCACGATCCGTTGCATAGAATGTCCTTTGTCGAATCCTCATTTACTGATCACGACCGGATGACGTGCAAGAACACGT